>NZ_ABXA01000037.1 GCF_000173355.1 Anaerococcus hydrogenalis DSM 7454 | reverse complement strand
TGTAAATGGTTCAGTTTATCTTACAAATGTAAGCGGATCAAAGGCTGATATCAATTAGTTAATGGATCTATCAGGGTAGATGGTTTAAATATAGAAGATATAAATCTTTCATCAAAATCAGGTTCAATTAGAATTTACAAAATTATCGATAGTAAAGAAATAAATATTGATACAAAATTTGGTTCAGTTGTTGTTGATACAAACGAATTTGGAAAAAATATCAAAGCCCTAATCAAAGCTTCTTCCTATTCAATAGCTGACAAATTTAAAAATAAATTACAAAAAGAAAATGGCTACCAAGTTTCTACAAATCCAGAAGAAAACGACCTAAACATAGATGTAAAATCAGGTTTTGGTAGGGTAAGCATTAGATAAGAAAAAAATTATAGCCTTAGGATTTTTCCTAAGGCTATTTTTTGTGGAAAAAAATATATAGCAAAGACATATCTCATAGCGTAAACAAAGTATGAATTTAGATAATATTTTATTTTGAAATAAAAATTAAGTTAAGTACCATCTCGACTAAGTGAGTGAAACGAACGCATGGAGAGATCTCTTGAGATTTCTCGACTCACTACGTTCGCTCGAAATGGGTGAAAATATACTTTGTCAACAGCCTGAGATATGCCAAAGACATATATTTTTAATGTAAGTTTAAAACTTCAATTTAGCCTAATCTTTCGGAAAATTACTATTTTGTAATAAGATAAGGCTAAATTTTTTCTATTTGTTTTGAGGGATTTCAACAAATATTTTCAAAGAAAAAAATAAAATATTTATTAAGGAAGAGATAAGCTTGTGGCTTAAATTATTTATTTTATCCTTTTCTTTTCACATAAATAATAAGATAGCTTTGTTTTGAAATTTAAAAAAATTTGTAAAGATTGAGTAATATTTTAAAAAGGGCTTTACAAAAATAAAAAATAGTATATAATTGTATTAAGAAAGTGATACAATAATACAAAGGTACAAAGGAGAGAGATGGGAATTTTAAAAATAATTTTGCCAATATTTTTATTGGGGATTTCTTTAATATTTTTGATAAAAAAATTGGATAAAAATTATAAAAATGAAAAAAATCTAGAAAATGATGGAAATTATTTGGCTGAAGGAATAGGACTTGGGATAGTTTTTGGAGCAGCTTTTGGAAGTCTTTTCAATGATATGGGGTATTGGATTTCTATTGGCATGCTTTTAGGTTTAACTATTGGCCAAGCAATTGAAAAAAAGGAGGCTTAAATGGAATTTGATAATGATAGGCCTATTTATCTTCAAATTTTAGAAGATTTTAAGTCGAAAATTTCAAGTGGTATTTGGAGTCCTGGTGAAAAAATTGCCTCTGTAAGAAATTTGGCAAAATTTTATGAGGTCAATCCAAATACTGTTCAAAGGGCTTTGGCTGAGCTTGAGCGAGATGGACTTTGTAAAAGCCAAAGGACGGCGGGAAGGTTTGTAACTGATGATAAAGACTTGATAAAATCTTTATCAAAAAATGCTTTTGAAGTAATTTGCGAAGATTTTATAGCAAATGCAAAAAGTTTAAAAATTTCGAAAGAAGATGCTCTTGATGGTCTTGATAAATTTTGGGAGGTGGACTAATGTTAGAGATTAAAAATTTGACTATGTCATATAAAAATAAACTTGTTTTGGATAAAATAAATTTATCTTTTGAAAAGGGAAAAGTCCTTGGACTTTTGGGACCTAATGGATCTGGGAAAACTACTCTACTTAGGATTCTTGCAGGTCTTGAAAAAAATTATGCTGGGGAGGTTAAAATTGGAGGAGAAGATCCAAATCATCTTACAAAATCTTTTGTATCCTACCAACCTGACCATCTTCCCTTGGACAAATCATATAATTTAGTGAAAATTTCAGATTTATATGACGAATTTTTTGAAGATTTTTCCAAGGAAAAATTTGAAAAAATAATTAGAGATTTCAAACTTGATATGAATATGAAAATAAAAAATATGTCAAAAGGAATGAAAGACAAGGTTCAAATCGCCCTTTCTCTTTCTAGAAAGTCCGATTTATATCTTTTGGATGAGCCTATGAGTGGAATTGATCCTGCAAGCAGGAAAAAAATTATGGATGTTATAATTGATAATTTTGATTCAGAAGGGCTAATGATTATTTCAACCCATTTGATTAGTCAAATCGAAAGATTATTGGATGAGGTTGTATTTATATCAGATGGAAAAATTATTTTGGAAGAAAATATTGATGATTTAAGACAAAAGCACAAGATGGGAGTTGAAGAATATTTTGAGGAGGTTTTCAATGTCTAAGTTATTAAAACACCAATTAAAAGAAAATATTAGGGACATCCTCCCTTGGATTATAGTTCCTTTAATTTTATCAGTCGTATTAAATTATATAAATTCATATCTGGACTCAGCATTTTTGGATTTTTTTACAGTTCTTTCAATGCTTCTTATGTATTCATCCTTTGCAATTTCTATGATAATTGTAATATTAAATGACTACAAGAAATTTTATGGAGATCAGGCTGCTTTTTATGATGTCCTTCCTGTAAAAGATAAAGATGTAACTACATCAAGGATTTTAAACATAATGATCCTTGCCTTACTTGCAGGCCTTGTATTTTTGCTAGAATTTTTTGGATTCTTTTTCATTACAACTGGAGCAAGGGGAGAAGATATAAGTCTGATATTTAGGCAAATAAAAAATGTCTTAGGCCAATTTCCAACAAAAACCATAATTATCTTTATAATTACAGTTTTAATTTCCTTACTTGCAACTTTTACAAGAATTTTAGCCTCAATCAGCATAGGCTCAAGCAAAACTTTTAAAGATTTGGGAAAATTTGGACCGGTTTTAGTCTTTATTTTGATGACAATAATAATTTCGATTTTAGGACTAACGTTTGGTGTTAAATTTTTAGAAACATTCTCAGTAAATGTATCAAAAAGTTCAAGTCAAATACAAAATGGTTTATATTTAAGCAATGTAGAAAGTGTAGAAGAATTGACGAGGATAATGGGGCTAGGCACTATTTTAAACATAGTAGTATCAGCAGTTCAAATCTATCTTACAAACTTCTTCCACAAAAATAAATTGACAGTAGCATAATCTAAGCCCAAGCTTTATCCTTGGGCTTTATTTTTTTCTTAGTATAGTAAAAATGAGGTGGATTATGGAAAAAGTATTATTTTTAAAAGGAGAATTTGTAGAAAAAATTTGGGGAGGAAAAAGACTCAAAAATGACTTTCCCTACCAATTTGAATCAGAAAATATAGGAGAATATTGGGCTATTTCTGCCATGGAAGATTTTCCTTCAAAAATTTTAAATGGAAAATATAAGGGAGAAAATTTAGGATTTTTATATAAAAATCACAAAGAGATTTTTGGAAATGAAAATAAGGATAAATTTCCTCTTTTAATAAAGCTAATAGATGCGGGTGATGACTTATCAATTCAAGTTCATCCTGATGATGACATGGCAAAAAAAGAAAACTCATATGGTAAAAGTGAGTGTTGGTATATTTTAAATGAAGATGAGGCTTCAATTATTTATGGTTTAAAAACTGATGATAAAAATAAGGCTTTAAAAATGATTGATAATAAAAAGTGGGAAGACTTATTAAATGTAGAAAAGTCTATCAAGGGAGATTTTTTCAAAGTTCCTTCTGGTATGGTTCACGCCATAAAAAAAGGAAGTTTGATTTTAGAAATCCAACAAGCATCAGATTTAACCTACAGACTTTATGACTATGATAGGGTAGATAAAAATGGAAACAAAAGAGATTTGCATTTGGAAAAATCAAAAGAGGCTATAAAGTGTCTTGATACAGAAAAAACCCACGAAAATTTAAAAGAGAAAACAGATCTTTTATATGATAATGAGTATTTTACAGTTAAAAAAATAAATGTATCGGAAGAAGAATCTTTTGAAAGGAAGGCTCCTTATATTTTAGAAAGTGTAATAAAAGGTGAGGGCCAACTTATAATAGATAATGAAAAATATCCAATAAAAAAAGGAGATTTTTTCATTTTAACAAATTTTGTAAAAAATTATACTTTCCAAGGAGACTTAGAAATAGTAGAATCCGTATCAAAATAAAAGACCATCCAAGGATGGTCTTTTTAAATTCTTATTTTTTATTTTTGCTTATTTAAAAATATTTTTAGCCTATCATATATTAACAAGAAGACAACAATTAAAATCAAGGCATCTACTGCCAAGAAGGAATAATTGTAAGCAAAGGCATATAGGGTAAAATTATTAAATCCTGCAGCTTTTGCTGTTGCCATGTCATTAAAGAATATGAAGGCACTGATTACATTAAATAAACCACTTACTAAATAAGAAATAATAATTGATGGAATATAAGAAAATTTTGTTTTGCTTTTTCCAAAAGAAATTCCAGAAAGGGCAATTGCTGAAAAAGATAGGATATAATCCAAGATAGCTTGGGCTGGATGTAGTATTGTTGTTGCAGTAAGTAAATTCAAAACTCCAAAAATTAAAGCTGCCCATAAGCCTTTTTTAAATCCCCATCTTACTGCAAAAATTACTAGGGGAAGTCTAGAAGCAAGGGTAACAGATCCGCCAAGTGGCATCCTAAATAAAACCACAAAGGAAAGTATAAATGAAAGAGCTACTGACACTCCTCCTTCAACTATAAACCTTGTATTATTTTTCTCCATATTTATCTCCTTTTTGTATGTTATATTTTATATGTTATCAATTTTAAGTATATCACTTAAATAAGTAAAATAAAAATATTTTGATAAGAAAATACTTTAAAAATATTGGAATATAAGTAAAATATAAATATATTTATTAATGAATTTGAGGGATAAGATGAAAAAATTATTGTATATATACAATCCAATGAGTGGACAAAAAACTATAGGAAACCACCTTAGCGAAATAGTTGAATATTTTAGCAAAAATTCTTATTTTCCAACAGTTTACGCTACTCAAAAGGCAAATGATGCCAGAGAAAAGGTCAAAGAATTTGCCAAAGATTACCAAGAGATTTTGGTAAGTGGGGGAGATGGGACCCTGGATGAGGTTGTATCTGGCCTATTAAAATCACAAGAAAAATCTATAATAGGATATATTCCAACAGGATCTACCAATGATTTTTCAAGGTCATTAAAAATTCCTACAGATATAAAAAAAGCAACAAAACTTGCCGTAAAAGGCGAGACGATGGATATAGATGTTGGACAATTTAATTCAAAATTTTTCACCTATGTTGCAGCTTTTGGCTCAATTGCCCAAGTTTCTTACGAAACAGACCAATCAATGAAAAATATTTTTGGAAGATTTGCCTACATACTTGAGGGGGTAAAAACTGTTTCAAACTTAAAAGCCTACAAGGCAAAAATAAGTGTAGATGATGAAGTTTTTGAAGGAGAATTTATTCATTTTATGGCAACAAATTCTGTATCAGTTGGGGGCTTTAATAATTTTTATAATAAAAATATTGGTCTTGATGATGGAGTTTTTGAAGCTGTTTTGATAAAAAACCAAAAGGCCTTATAGAATTAAACCAAATTATAGATGGGCTTAGGAGCAAAAAAGAAAATGACAATGTAGTCTTTAGGTCAGGATCTGTATTTAAGGTAGAAAGTGATGAAAAAATTGATTGGACCTTGGATGGAGATTTTGGGGGATCTTATAAAAAAAGTGAAATAAAAGTTTTAAACAGGGCTGTAAAAATGAGGTGTGGATTTGCGAAAAATTCTAAGGAGCTTTTATCAAATAAAAAAATGATTGACAAAAGATTATAGGGGGAGTATACTGTAAAATTATTTCGTTTACTATTTGACCAAAAAAGGTTATAATATATATAGAGAACCTAGGAGGTCAAAATGTTTAAAATCGGTGATAAAATAGTTTATCCTATGCATGGTGCTGGGATAATAGATTCTGTAGAAACCAAAGAATTTTTAGGCGAGGAGAAAGAATATTTTATTCTAAAGATGCCTATAGGTAATATGGATATTTCAATTCCTAAATCAAATATTAACAAAATGAATATAAGGGATGTAATATCAAAAGAAGAAGGAGAAAAAATACTTGCAATCTTAGATGAAAAACCAGAAGATTTAAATGGTAATTGGAACCTAAGATATAGGGAAAACCAAGAAATTTTAAAAACTGGAGATATTTTCAAAATTGCAAATATGGTAAGAGACCTTGTTGCCTTGGACGATGACAAGGGACTTTCAACAACTGAAAAGAAACTTTTAAACAGGGCTAGAAGAATTATGGCAAGCGAATTAGTTATGTCTGGTTCTCTAGAAAAAGACCAAGCCGAAAAGATGATTGATGAATCAATAGGCTTATAATTTAATATTGGGAGAAAAATATGTTTAATAGAATATTTCGAATTATGTTTTCTGTAATTGGAGCTATTCTAGGCATATCTGTAGTAAAATTGATACTATCTGTTGTGGATTTTACAATAGATAGTTCTGTTTTTTTTATAACAGCTAATGTGCTAATAGCTTTAATATTTGCAGGCATATTTTATTTTCTATCAGGCTTTATTTACAAGATGATGGAAAATATTTTTATGAATTTAGAAAAATACTTAGAAGATCTACCCCCACTTAGTGTGGCAGTTGGAATAAGTGGAGTTATTGTAGGATTGATTTTAGCCTTTCTTGCAACCAAACCCCTAAGCTCTTTATCATTACCAGTAGTTGGTAATTCAATTTTTGTGCTATTATCTATTATTATTTATTTGGGCTTTGGACTTTTGGGATGGAGAATCGCTTCAAAATATCCAGACAAGTACCCACAAATATTTCAAAAAGTAAAAGAAGTTAAAAAACCAAACAGGAAAGAAAATAAAAAGGAAATTTCAAAGGACACTTCCTTAAAATTAATCGATACATCGGTATTAATTGATGGAAGGATTTTAGATATTATAAGAATAAACTTCATAGAAGGAAAGCTTATAATACCAGAATTTGTCCTAGAAGAGCTCCAACACATAGCAGATAGCCCCGATGACTTAAAAAGAGAAAGGGGCAGACGTGGGCTTGATGTTGTAAAAGAGATTAAAAAAAATAAGGATATAAATCTTGAAATAAGCTCAAAAGATTATCCGGAAATAAAAGAAGTTGATTCAAAATTATTAAAATATGCCCAAGATACGGGAGCAAAAATATTTACCAACGACTACAATTTAAATAAGGTTGCAGATGTACAAGGAATTACAGTTTTAAATATAAATGACTTGGCAAATGCCATGAAAACCAAAGTTTTACCAGGAGAGCTGATGGAAATTGAGGTTATCAAAGAAGGAAAATCTAGAAACCAAGGAGTTGGTTATCTTGAAGATGGAACTATGGTTGTAGTTGAAGATGGAAAAGATTTAATAGGAAAAAAAATAAATTCGACAGTAACAAGTGTTTTACAAACATCAGCAGGGAAGATGATTTTTGTAAAGGCAAAGGAATAATATGATAGACGATAAAAAAATATCAGCAGTAATTACAGCAGCAGGCAATGGACTTAGGATGAAATCAGATAAGGCCAAGCCTTACATAGAATTAAAGGGAAGAAAAATCCTAGAAATATGTTTGGATACAGTAGTATCTTTAGAAGAAATTGACCAGTTAATTGTGGTAATTAGAAAAGATGATGAAGACTACCTAAAAGATATTATAAAAAAATACAAGAAAAAAATATCCTATGTATTTGGCAAAGAAACAAGAGAACTTTCGACATATGAGGGCCTAAAAGCTGTAGATAAAGATTCAAAATTGGTCTTAACCCACGATGGGGTAAGGCCTTTTGCGAGCAAAAAATTATTTAAAAATATAATGGATGAGCTAAGAGAATATAAGGCTGTAATAAGTGCAGTAAAGTCAAAAGATACGGTAAAAATTGTAGGAGAAGATTTATTGGTAAAAAATACGCCACTTAGAAAAGAAGTCTACAACGTTCAAACACCCCAGGCTTTTGATAAGGAGATGATCCTATCTTATTACGAAAAATACACAAAAAGTGATCTTACTATAACAGACGATAGCCAGCTTTTTGAAATTTTTAGCAAGGATAAAATCAAGGTAGTTGAAGGGGAATATTCTAATATAAAAATTACAACACCGGAAGATTTGATATTTGCTAGAGGATTTTTGGAGGATTAGATGAGAATTGGATTAGGATATGATGTTCACAAATTAGTAGAAAATAGAAAATTAATCCTTGGGGGAGTAGAATTTCAATATGAAAAGGGACTTTTGGGCCATTCGGATGCAGATGTTTTGGTTCATGCCATAATGGATGCAATACTTGGAGCCTTAAACCTTCCTGATATAGGAAATTTATTTCCAGATACAGATGATGAATATAAGGATATATATTCCATAAAACTTCTCGATAGGGTGGTAAAATTAATGGAGGAAAAATCCTATAAAATTGGAAATTTGGATACAGTTATAATTTGTGAGATGCCAAAAATTTCACCAAAAAGAGAAGAGATTCAAAAAAAATTAGCCAAACATTTAAAAACAGATATAGAAAATGTATCAATAAAAGCATCAACCTCAGAAAAATTATCTTTCACAGGACGTGGAGAAGGAATTGAGGCAAGAGCTGTGGTTTTATTAGAAAAATAAAATAAAAAAGAAACAGTTTAAGGTATAATTATCCTTAAAAGAAGGGAGTTAAGATGAAAAAATTATTTACATCAGAATCAGTAACAGAAGGACATCCAGATAAGGTATGCGATCAAATATCTGATGCCATCTTGGATGAATGTTTAAAACAAGATAAAAACTCAAGGGTAGCTTGTGAATGTGTAACAACAACAGGGCTTGTAATGGTTGTTGGAGAAATTTCAACAAAGGCCTATGCCCCAATAGAAAATATAGCAAGAGAGACAATAAGAGAAATAGGTTATGATGATCCAAAATTAGGATTTGACTATCAAAATGTTGCAGTATTAACATCTCTTATAGAACAATCACCTGATATTGCCCAAGGTGTTGACGATTCTATGGATTATAAATCAACAAATGATAAATATGACAAAATTGGAGCAGGTGACCAAGGAATGGTTTTTGGTTATGCAGATGATGAAACAGAGGAATACCTTCCACTATCAGTTGTTTATGCTCAAAAACTTGCCCAAAGATTAACTTATGTTAGAAAAGAAAAAATTCTTGATTACTTAAGACCGGATGGCAAAAGCCAAGTTACAGTTGAATATGAAGATGGAGTTTTGAAAAGAGTAGACTCTATAGTTATTTCAACCCAACACTCAGAAGATGTAAGTCTTGAACAAATTAAAAAAGATGTAATTGAAAAAGTAATCAAAGAAGTAATAGATCCAAAATACATCGACGATGATACAAAATATTATATAAATCCAACAGGAAAATTTGTAGTTGGCGGACCAAAAGGTGACTCAGGTCTTACAGGAAGAAAAATAATTGTAGATTCTTACGGTGGATATTCAAAATCTGGTGGAGGAGCATTTTCTGGAAAAGATGCTACAAAAGTAGATAGGTCAGCAGCTTATATGGCAAGATATGCAGCAAAAAATATGGTAGCAGCAGGACTTTGTAAAAAATGTGAAATAGGGGTAGCTTACGCAATTGGAGTTGCAAGACCACTTTCAATTTATGTAGATAGTTTTGGAACTGGTAAATATGAAGATGAAAAATTATCAGAAATCGTAAAAGAAGTTTTTGATTTTAGACCTCAAGCAATAATTGACAAATTAGATTTACAAAGACCAATTTTCAAAAAAACAGCAGCTTATGGACATTTTGGAAGAAATGACCAAGACTTTACTTGGGAAAAATTAGACCAAGTTGATAAATTAAAAAATAAATAGGAGAGGCCATGTCAAGGTTTAGAAAAAGTGTTGCAATAGATTTAGGAACAGCCTCAGTCCTAGTTTTCGTCGAAGATAAGGGAATTTGTTTAGAAGAACCTTCAGTTATAGCAAAAGACACTCTTACTGGAAAAATACTTTCAGTTGGAAAGGATGCCAAAAAAATATTGGGCAGAACTCCTGGGAATGTAGTAGCTTTAAAGCCGTTAAAAGATGGAGTTATCGCTGACTTTAAAGCAACAGAAGAGATGTTAAAATATTTTTTAAAAAAATCTATGGATAAGTCCTTTTTCAAACCAGATCTTTTGATTTGTGTTCCAAGTAAGGCGACTCAAATTGAAAAAAGAGCTGTCCTTCAAGCGGCAGAAAATGCTGGGGCCCACAGAGTTTATTTGATTGATGAGCCTCTTGCAGCAGCAATTGGTGCGGATATAGATATTACAGATGAAAAGGGAAATATGGTTATAGATATCGGAGGGGGAACTTCCGATATTGCTGTAGTTTCTATGGGACAAATTGTAACAAGCGATTCAATAGAAATTTCTGGAGATACTTTTGATAATGATATAAAAGATCATATTAGAAAAAGATACAGGATGCTAATTGGTGAATCTAGTGCTGAAATGATAAAAATCAAGGCCCAAGAAGTAGACTTTACAGATTCAATTGAAGTTGTTGGAAGATTGATAGAAGATGGACTTCCATCAAGAATTTACATCCCAGTAGGAGAAATTTATGCCTGCCTTCTTCCTTCAATTGATAAAATTATAAATGGAATTAAAAATGTTTTGGAACAAACACCGCCAGAGCTTGCTGCAGATTTGTACGAAAGAGGTATATTCTTAACAGGTGGCGGAGCGCTTACACTAGGTCTTTCAAAAAGAATAAAGGAAAGATTGCAAATTGGTGTAAAAATTGCAGAAGAACCTAGAGAGTGTGTAATAAAGGGAACTGCAAATGCCCTCACATGGATTGATAACATTGATGAAGAAAAGAATGAGTCAATGAAAGCCAAGCAAAAACAACTTGAAAAAAAGGAAAAAATGAGGAGAAGATAATGACAAAAAAATTAGTTTTCGTAAGACACGGACAAAGTGAATGGAACCTTGCCAACAAATTTACTGGTTGGGTAGATGTTGATTTATCAGAAAAAGGAGTAGAAGAAGCAAAAGAAGCAGGAAGAAAAATAAAAGAAGCTGGAATTAAATTTGATGTTGCTTATACATCAATTTTAAAAAGAGCTATCAAAACTTGTAACTTTGCCCTAGAATATTCTGATCAATTATTTGTTCCACAAGTAAAATCATGGAGATTAAATGAACGTCACTATGGTGCACTTCAAGGCTTAAACAAAAAGAAACAGCAGAAAAATATGGTGATGAACAAGTTCATATTTGGAGAAGATCATACGATACACTTCCACCAGCATTATCAGACGAAGATGCAAAGGCACAAGCAAGCCAAGATAGGTTTAAAGAATTTCCAAAAGAAATAATCCCAGTAGCTGAAAACTTAAAAGTAACACTTGAAAGATGTCTTCCATTCTACACAGACAATATTGCAAAAGACTTATTAGATGGAAAAACAGTTTTAGTTGCAGCACACGGAAACTCTTTAAGAGCTATGGCAAAACACTTAGAAAAAATTTCTGATGACGATATAATGGACTTAGAAATTCCAACAGGAAAACCACTAGTTTACGAATTAGATGATGAGCTAAATGTATTAGATAAATACTATTTATAAAAAAATAAAAAAAGACAAGGGCCTTGAAACTTTTTGTTTTGAGGCTCTTTTTTTAAATATTATCATTGAGGAATAAAATGGAAAAAATAAAAATAATAGTTGACTCAGGAAGCTCTATTAGCCTTGAAGAAGCTAAAAAATATAATATTGGTGTAATTTCCTTCAAAATTCACTTTGGGGATAAGACATACACAGACCAAGTTGATATAGAAAGTGAAGAATTTTTTGAAAAACTTGGAAAAAGTGAAGAAAAAGTGACTACTTCAATTCCAGGAATTGGAGAATTTACAGAAATGTTGGAAAAATATATAAAAGAAGGCTATAATAAAATTCTTTGTTTTTCAATAGGATCGTCACTTTCTGGCATGAATAACATGATGAATTTGGCAAAAGACCATATAGAAAAAAATGTGACAATAGATGTAATAGATACTAAAATAGCCTCCCTTCCCCTTTATTTTATAACAAAAAAAGCAGCCCAAGATGCAATAGATGGAAAAAATTATGATCAAATCTATAAACAGGCCCTAGCAGATGTAGAAAAAGCAAATGTATTTGTAAGGGCAGATAGTCTTGACTACCTTGTAAAGGGTGGTAGACTACCAAAATCAATTGGGAAAGTAGCAAACCTAATAAATTTCACCCCGATTTTTACAATGAAAGACGGGGAAATTAAAATTGCCAAAAAAGTAATAGGTAAGAAAAAATCCTTCAAAGAAATGGCAAAAATTGTAAAGAAAAAATTAAAGACAAAAAAGAATATATGCTAGCAATAGGCGGCGGGTCAAGCTTTGAAGAAATAAAAATAATGAAAGAATTATTAAAAGATGAAATAAAAAATGCAAAACTATTCAAAGAAATGCCAGTCCCACCAGTATTTGGAGTCCACCTAGGACCCAAATCTTTACTTGTAAGTGTGATTGATTGTTAGAAGTATATATTTAAATAATAAATGTAAAAGGGTAATTGCTTGCGTAATTCACATATGGAAAATTTCTTAGCTATTTTAAAACAAGAAAAATATAAGCGGAATGTTGATCTTTTTAGAGATTACATTCCGCTTAAAATATTATTAGATTATTTTATATTTAGGGATTCAGGCCAAAGTGCCTAATTTTATTTTTTATTATAAATCGCTTAAATCAATATCTCTATTAAATGAATGTTCTTCACTTGGGAATTGTCCACTTACAGATTCATCGTGATAAGCGTTTAAGCCTTTTAGCATTACTTCTCTAACATTTGCAAATATTTTTACAAATTTTGGTTTGAAATTTGGATACATTCCAAGTACATCTTGTAAAACTATAACTTGGCAATCAACATCTTTTCCGGCACCAATTCCTAAAATTGGAACGGATACGCTTTGAGAAATTTTCTTTCCAACAATGCTTGGAACGCATTCCAAAACTATAGAAAAACAACCAGCTTCTTCCAAGGCCCTGGCATCTTCAATTAATTTTTTTTGCAGAATCTCTTGTAGTTCCTTGGACCTTAAATCCACCAAGCATGGTTGAAGATTGAGGAGTAAGACCAATATGCCCCATTACAGGAACTCCTGCATTAATTATTGCCTTAATTGTATCAACATATTCAAGACCACCTTCAAGTTTCACACAATCACAGCCGGTTTCTTTAAAAATTCTTACAGCATTTTCTACAGCTTTCTCCTTAGAAACTTCATAAGATCCAAAAGGCATATCAACTGTAATAAAAGTATTTTTCGCCCCTTTTACAACAGCCCTTCCATGATGGATCATATTTTCAATTGTAACAGGGACTGTAGAATCGTATCCTAACATGGTCATTCCCAAAGAATCTCCAACCAAAATAACTTCAACATCACTTTCATCAACGATTGATGCCATTGTATAATCGTATGCAGTTACATAAGCAAATTTTCTTTTTCTTCCTTGTACTTTTTAAAATCAAGTACGGACATTTTCTTTTTCATATTTCTCCCTCTTTAGCTTTTATCAACAAAGTTATAGCCTCATTATAAGGACAGCTTACATTTTTTTCCCTAGCCTTATCAATTATAACCTTATTGATCTTATCAATTTCACTCTCTTTTTTCTTCAAAAGGTCAGCCCTCATTGAAGAAGTATTTTTCCCAGTTTTTCTTGAAGTTTCAATAACCCTATCAAAAATTTCTTCTTTATTAAAACCATATCCATACAAATTAAAAACTTGACAAGCCTCAAAAACAAGAAGCTTGGAGATTTTTTTTGCATAAGAATTTTTGTAAATACAAGAATTTTCCTTATCAGCCAAGGCAGTTATGGCATTTATACCGATATTGATAAACAACTTTTCAATCATTAACTTTTCTATATTTTGACTGATTTCAAGGTCAAAGCCACAAGCAAAAAGAATACTCTTTACAAGGTCAAGACTTTTTTTATTAAAATCATTTTCACCCAAAAATGTAAGACCACTACCTGCGTGAAAAATTTTCCCATAAGAAAGAAGTGTTGAACCATGAGTGGTAGAACCAATAACAAGATTTTTCTTATCTTGAAATTTCTCTAAATCCTTATCATTTCCATAACCATTTTGAAGGCTTACAAGAATAGTCTTATCAGAAATTATGTGGGAAATATTTTCTAAAACTTCTAAATTTTTGATAGATTTTACAAACAAAAAAATCATATCAGCAACAGGCAAATTTTCATTATACATATAGGAAGCAACCTTATAAAAATGACTAGAATTATCATTTTCAACAACTTCTATCCCGTATTTATTAATCTTATCAATCTTTTCTAATCTATGATCGATAAGAAAAACTTCATTATTTTTTGACAAATAAGAAGCAAACAAAGACCCCATAGCGCCTGCACCAATAACAGCAATTTTCAAAATTACCTCCAGACTTTATCGAAAAATTCGATAAAAGTAAACGAATTGAGATAGTACTCAACACCACAAATTTTGGTAGTATTTCTCTAAATTTAAGTAAACATTTTGATGCTCTCTAATAAAAAGTAAAGCTCAATTTTTTCTATAATCTATTATCATCTCCTAACAAAAAAAAGCATGCCAAATTTAGTTTATAATTTAACAAATATACAAACAAAATAGCGTGCTAATAAACAGTGTATTTTGAGTCTCATTAAATATATAAGCTCAATTTTTTAAAAAAATAAAATGGTGTACGAGTATAGTTTTGCTTTCAAATACTATCTCAATATAAATTATAACAATAATAAGATAACTTATAAAGCATTTTAATAAAAAAATTTCAAGATTTTTTACAATAAAATATTCTTTACTAGGATATTTTACAAAAAAATTAATTATTGTTAGACTAATAATAAAAAAATATTACAATGTAGTATTTGGATAGACAAAAGAGATTAGAGAAATAGTAAAGGAAAAATAAATGTATAATTTCAAAGACACTTACAATAGACTTATAGAAGAAGCAAGCAAATACCAATGTTTAAGAAGTGTTGGTTTAGATGAAAAATCGGATATTGTTCCTATGACAACAGCTGATATGGACTTTAAGCTTGCTGATGAAATTGGAAAAGAAATTAAAAAATATGTAGATAGTCATGTACTTGGATATTCTAGAATGACTCAAGAATATCTAGATGTTTGCCTAGCTTATTATAAGAAAAATTATAATTATGAACCAAAAAGAGATGCCATAGTAACCGTTCCTGGAATCGTAACAGCCCTATCAACAGCTGTTGGAGCGTATACAAAAGAAAATGATAAGGTAATAATATTTACACCAGTATACCCACCATTTTATGAAGTTGTTGAGATGCAAAATAGAGAACTACCAAAATGTAAGCTTATTGATGAGGGTGGAAACTATAAAATAAATTTCAAAGAATTGGAAGAATTAGCAAAAGATAAAAAGGCCAAATTAATTTTACTATCGAATCCTCATAACCCAGGATCAAGAGTTTGGACAAAGGAAGAATTAGAAAAAATTGCAAAAATAGCAAAAGAAAACAATCTTATAGTTGTAAGTGATGAAATTCACTCTGATGTAATTTATGATGGATATAAGCATACTTGCTATGGAAATCTTTCAGATGCCAAGGATAATTCTATTATTTGCCATGCAGCATCAAAAACTTACAACATAGCAGGTCTTCAATGTTCAAATATAATAATAGAAAATAAAGACTTATACAATAAATTTGTCCAAACAAACCTATCAAGAGGAATAGAAAGAGCAAATATCCTAGGCATGGTGGCTACAAAGGCAGCCTATGAAAAGGGAGAACTTTGGAAAGAAGAAATGAAAAAAGTTGTAATGGGAAATTATGACCTATTAAAAGATTTCTTCAAAGACAAAAAAGGATTTAAATTAGCTGATTTAGAATCATCATTTTTGGCTTGGCTAAGTTATAAAGATCTAGGAATAAGCCATGATGATTTCATAAAATTAATCCACCAAGCAAAATTTTTGGCAGCAGACGGACTTGATTATGGAAAAGAATCAGAATATTATATAAGAATAAACCTAGGCCTACCTAAAGAAAAGCTAAAAGAAAATTTAGATAGGTTAGAAGAAAAATTAAAAGATAGGAATTTGATCTAGTAGGATATTTTATAGAAAATAATTGAAAATGTATCAAGTTATTTTTGACTTAACCCCAAAATCTGGAATACGGATTGAGGGGTTTTTAATTTCTAATATTAATAATTATAACAGGAAAAGTACTTGGTATAATAAACTTATGATAAAATAAAAAGTAAATAAAAAATATAAAAGTGGGTGAAAATTTTGGATAGTAAGAATAATAATATAATAAAAAATTTAACAAAATCTGAGTTATATGTTTTTACATTTTTAAATAAAAATTCTGATAGACTGCTTGATATGACAATTGATGAAGTTTCTCAAAAATGTTTTGTTTCAAATGCGACAATAACCAGGACAGCGAAAAAAAATGGGATATAAGGGATTTATTGAACTAAAATATTCTTTAGTTAATAAGGTAAATTCCAACAAAACTAAAAATTATATTGATTATTCTACTATCAGACTTAATGATATAAATAATTCTATAGATTTGTTAAATAGGCAAGATTTAAATAAACTTATAAATTTATTCTATAACAAGAGAGTTTGTTTTTTTGGAAAAGGATTGAGTTCCTTAATTTGTGATTATGCTGTAACTCAACTGTTAATATTGGGACTTCCAGTTACTCACCTTGCTGACTCTCATACTGCTCTTGCTTATGTTGATCATATGACATCAAATGATGCTCTTTTTATAATCTCAAATTCAGGCAATACTAGCCAATGTATAAAGCTTGCCTTGAAAGCAAAGAAAAAGGGTATAAAAGTAATTACGTTAACAGGATCTAATATAAATGATTTAACGAGGCTAAGTGATCTTTCCTACAGCGTAATTCTTTCTAAAGATGATAGGGTAGATTTTGATAATGCTTCTCGTGCTCCTATGCTATTATTTGTACATAAAATTATAGATTTAATATTGAAAAATAGAAACTAAGAAAATATTTTCAGTTTATAAAAATATTTTCTTAATAAGATAAAATTAATATTTCCCAAGTGATAGCATGTAAGTAGATAAAGTTACAATGCTTTTAAGGAGGAAATATGAAAGTAGCAATAGCAGGTGGAGGAAGTACTTGGACACCAGGTCTTCTCAATAGTATAGCAAGGCATAAGGAAAAATTTCCAATTGATGAATTGATTTTATATGATAATAATCCTGAAAGACAAAAAAATGTTGGTGAATTTGGAAAAATTCTATTTAGGGAAAAATACGAAGAATTGAATTTTGATTATACAACAGATCCCAAAAAAGCTTTTGAAGATGTTGATTATGTTTTTTGCCAAATTAGAACTGGCGGATACGAAATGAGAGAAAAAGATGAAAAAATTCCTCTAAGTTTAGATTTGATTGGTCAAGAAACATGTGGACCAGGTGGATTTGCATATGGTTTTAGATCAATACCAGATATGATTGACTTAATTAATAAAATTAGAAAATATTCTAAAAAAGCTTGGATTTTAAATTATACAAATCCAGCAGCCATAGTTGCTGTTGCACTAAAAAAAGAATTTCCAGATGATCAAAGAATTTTAAATATTTGCGATCAACCAGTAAATCTTTTAAAGTCTTACGGAAAAATTTTAGATATGGATTATCATGAATTTGAGCCATATTATTTTGGACTAAACCATTATGGATGGTTTACAAAGATTCTTGATAAAAATGGAAAAGACCTATTGCCAAAACTTAAAGAAATTATTACTGAAAATGGATTTTTGCCAGCAGATGCAGAGCAAAGGGACCAATCATGGTTAGATACCTACGGTATGGTTGAAAAAATGGTTAATGATTTTGGAGATTATTTACCAAACACTTACCTACAATATTATTTATATCCTAATTATAAATTATCAAAATTAGATAAAAACTATACAAGAGCAAATGAAGTTATAGACGGTAGAGAGAAAAAAGTTTTTGGTGAATGTAAAAAAGTTATTGAAAACAATTCACTAGAAGGAGCTAATGTTGTTTATAACGATGCTCATGGAGATACAATTGTGGAAATAGCAATGTCTATTGAATATAATTTGAATAATTATTTTATAGTTATAGTTGAAAATAATGGAATTATAAAGAATTTATCAGACGATGCAATGGTAGAAGTAACTGCAACACTAGGAAAAAATGGACCAAGACCATTTGCTGTAGGAGAAATTCCAACATTTTACAAAGGAATGATTGAAAGCCAATACGCTTATGAAAAATTAACAACAGAAGCTTATTATGAAAAATCATACTCAAAAGCACTTATGGCCTTAACGCTAAATAGAATGATTGTTGATGTTGATAAGGCGAGAGAAGTATTAGATGCATTAAAAGAGGCAAACAAAGATTACTGGACCGAATTAAAATGACAAAAAATTATCATATAGTAATGCATACCCACTGGGATAGGGAATGGTACTTTACTGTAGACGATTCTGATGTATTTTTGATTAACCACATGATAGAAGTTATAGAATTCTTAGAGAAAAATAAGGACATAACTTATATGCTTGATGGACAATATATATTAGTTGAAGATTTTTTGAATGAAGCTTTAGAATACAAAGATAGGCTTTATAAATTAATTGAAGATAGACAAATTTTAATAGGCCCATGGTACACGCAAACAGATTTAATTTTGCCTAACCAAGAATCAATAGTTAGAAATTTATATTACGGAATCAAAAAGAGCAAAAAGATAGCGAATAATCCTCTAATGATTGCATATTGCCCTGATACATTTGGTCATAACATACAAATGCCACAAATATATAAGATGTTTGGAATTGATTATACAGTTTTTTGGAGAGGAGTTTCAAAACAATTAACAAATTGTGGGTTATTTAAATGGGAAGGCCTAGACGGTAGTGAAACGAAAGCTGTTTTGCTACCGGCAGGTTATCAAGGTGGCAAGTACCTTCCCAAAGATTTAGCTTCATTGAATAAAAGACTGGAAGATATAGAAAATAAATACGATAACTATAAGATTGAAGATTATTTGATAATGAACGGTCACGACCAAATGCCGATTCAAAAAGATATAAAAGAGGTTAAAAAAAATATTGAAAAAATTAGAAAAAATTCAAAAGTAAATATTTCTAATTTAGAAGAATATTGCAAAAAACTTGATTTTAAAAAAGCTAGCCTAGTCAAAGATGATTTAAATCATTGCGAATTTACAAGAGTTCACAGAACGATTGATACTACAAGACCAGATATAAAATCTTTAGTATTTGAAATTGAAAGGCTAATTTATAATATACTTGAACCTTTAGAATTAATAGCCTATAAAAATAACCTATACTATCCTTCCAAATTTATTGAAAATAATTTATTGAAATTATTTGAAGCCCACTCACATGATAGTATGGGATCTTGCAACAGTGATTCAACAAATAAAGATATTAAAGATAGCCTAGAGAAGATTCAAAGAAGAGTCTTGTGCCAAATTGAATTAACAAAAAGATTAATTTCAAAAAATGATTATGATAAGCTAAATCTTATTAATACCTTAGCCTATAAAAGAAAAAATGAAAAAGTAAAAGCTGAAATTTTAACCCAAAGCCCAAATTTTAAGTTGGTTGATAAAGAAGGCAAAGAATATAATTACAAAATAAATAGTCAAGTTTTGGCAGACATGGCAAAAGTTAATAGGCAAATTTTAGCTAAAAGAAAAAAGGTTTTCCACTATAAAACAGATATTGAATTTTACTTAGATGAAATTGATGGACTAGAAATAAAATCAATTGACATATTAGAAGAAAAAGCTGAAATTAAAAGGGTTAGAAATAGTGAACTATTTGATGAAGTCATTGATAAGATTATTACAAAAGAATTTATATCTTTTTATAGCCTGGGAGATGATGGAGATTCTTATGATTCTTCTCCAATAAAAAATGACAAGTTGGGAAAAATTTATTTTAAAATTGACGAGAAGAAAGTAGTCGATAATAAAGTAATTTTAAGTTATAAGGCGAATTTACCCTATAATAAATCGGAAAGAGAAAATAGGAAAAAATCTATCAATCAAAAAATAAAAGTTCAAATAATGGATGAGGGTTCATTTTTAGATTTGAATATAGATATAGAAAATAAAGCTATAAATCATCAAGTTTTTATAAACTTTAAATTTAATACAATAATTAAAAACGTTTTCTGCGATACGCAATTTGGCTTTGTCAAAAGGGAAAATAATTATAAATTATTAGATATTTGGAAAGAGGAAGGATGGGTTGAAAAACCGGTAAATGCCCATAAATATCAATCGTTTGTTAATGTAAATAAGCGAATATCTATAGTAAATAATTCATGTAAAACTTTTTATTATGAAAAAAACCACTTATCAATTCCAATACTTAGGTCTTATGATTTTCTCGGCAAAAGTGATTTAGAAAATAGGCCGGGTAGGGCATCAGGAATGAGCGTTGAAAGTCCTTATGGTGAACTTATTGGAAAAAAATTAAGTCATCACTTTTATATTTATAAATCTGATGAAAAAACTAATGATTCAAGTAAAGCTAAGAAGATTTTGTCACCGATACAAGCATACCAAGCTCAAAAATATAATACATTTAACTTAAATCAAAAATCTTATCCTATGGATAAAAGTTTGAATATAAATTTAGATGAAAGATTGACTGTATCATGTACAAAGTTAAGTGAAGATAAAAAATATATTTTTATAAGAGGATTCAACTCAAGTGAAGATAAGATAGAATTTTACGATAAAGAAGGATTCTATTTATCAGATGTATATGAAAATAAAAATAGCGAACTTATTTATAAATTAAATATTAAGCAAAATGAAATAATTAACATATTAAAGGAGATAATATGAAAAAATCAAAATTATCAATACAAGATTTTGGGAAGTCATTACTTTTTCCAATATCCTTGCTATCATTTATGGCTTTGTTTTTAGGGCTATCATCTGCCCTACAAAACCCTAATATAATTAAATATATTCCATTTTTAGAAAATGGTACAATACAAAATGTAATAGGACTAATTAAAAAAATGGCAAGTTTACCATTTACTTTTTTACCATTTTTATTTGCCTTAGCAATTCCTTTAGGAATGGTAAAAAGAGATAAAGAAGTTGCAGTATATTCTGCAGCAGTTGGATATTTAGCCCTACTATTATCTATGAATTTCATTCTTGAATTACAAGGAATTAATCCAACAACAATGGATACTAAAGCCTTAGTAGAAGGAGGAATGAATGAAACAAATGCTATCTTAAAAAATTCACAATTTACAAATGTATTAGGTTTGTATGTATATAATACAAATGTAATAGGAGGTGTTATAGTTGGAATTTTAACGGTGATAGTTCACAATAATTATAGGGATACAGTATTACATGAGTCAATGACATTTTATTCTGGTAGAAGATTTGTACCTATAATAAATACTTTATTCATGGCAATAGTTGGAGCGATTTTAACCTTTATTTGGCCGTTTATAAATAATGTAATAATGAATTTAGGAACAGTGATATCAAATGCAAAAGTATTTGGAGTTTTCCTATATGGTATGTTAGAAAAATTATTAAACCCAACAGGAATGCATCATATCTTAAATCAAACATTTAGATTTACAGCCCTCGGTGGAGTTGAAACTATAGATGGAAATAATTTAGTAGGCTGTTTACAAATTTTCTTATACCAGTTAGAACATAATTTGCCATTTTCAACAGAAGCAACAAAATATTTAGCACAAGGAAAAATTCTTCACATGGTATTTGGAATGCCTGGTGCAGTATATGCAATTATAAAATGTGCCAAGCCAGAAAACAGAAAAAAAGTTTTAGCTTATTATACAGCAGGTTTAACAGCAGTTATTTTAACAGGAATTACAGAACCAATTGAATTTACCTTTATATTCCTTTCACCAATATTATGGATAGCAAACTCAATTCTTACAGGTCTTTCATTCTTAATACCTTATCTATTAGGAGTAACAATTGGTAATATCCAAGGTGGAGTTATAGATTGGTTAGTATTTGGAGTTTTACAAGGATTGCAAACAAAATGGTACATTTACTTAGTTGCAGGACCAATATTCTTTGCATTATATTTCTTTGTATATAGCTTCATAATAAAAAAATTCAATGTTAATACAATTGGAAGAAACGAGGAAATGAAAGCAACAAAAAATGATAAGTCTAGTAGCCTAAAAGCAGAAGATGAAGAAGTTGCAAAAACAATAGTAGATGGACTAGGTGGAGTTGATAATATTTCAGATGTTGACAACTGTATTTCAAGATTAAGAGTAGTTGTGAAAAATCCAGAATTAATTAATGAAGATTTAATATATAAAACAGATCCTATGGGAATAATTAGACCGGCTGAAAAAAATATTCAAATTGTTTATGGTGGTAGAATAACAAAAATAAGATCTATTGTAGATGATTATATTTATGCTTTGAAAGAAGAATAATTAAAGATTATATTTATGGAAAGTTAGCTATTAAAGGTGATGTATGAGATTTAAAAAATATTCTATTACATCACCTTTATTTATATTTTAATTTGTAAGAATAATATTTTTATAAGTAAAAATAAATGTATTAACTAAAGAAAATGTGGATAAATCTATAATTGCTTTACTGTTTTTTAGATTTTATTTAAAAAATTGGTGGGCTTATTGAAAATATAATTGCACAAGTAGCCTTGCTGGGGTTTTTCCACCTATGCTTAGTTTTTCTTGGAATTCTAACAGAATCTCCTGTTTCAAGTGTTATGGTCTTATTCTCTAAAATTAATTCTATTTTTCCTAAAGTGCAAACTGCAACTTCTTCACCATTGTGAAAATTGAAATTATCAGAATTGTATTGGTAAGCTGAAAGCTTCATCTCGCAAAGTTGAAGGTCACCTTTGGTGTCTGGGCTTAATAAGTCATAACTTAATTCATATTTGGAATCTTCACCCTTATTAGTTATACGAATCCTATTATTTTTTTTAACTAGTATAGGGCGATCTATATCTTCTTCTATAAACAAGGTAAACATAGGAACTTTCAAATGTTGTGAAATTAATTTTAAGGTATTTAGGGATGGGTTTGCTTTTCCGCTTTCAATTTGGCTTAACATTGAAGGAGAAACATCTACTTTTTCTGCTAATTTTTTGAGGGATAAATTTTGTGAAATTCTAGAGTTTTTAATATTTTTACCAAGCTTATCCATTTGATCACCTTTTTCTTTTAGATTTGTTTTACTAAATATTATTATACCATAGATGTATAATAATATATATTTTTCTGGCATATTATTAACAATATTTATGCAAATGACAAATTTAAAACAATCCTAAATCATTTCATATAATTTTAAAAGTGGTTAAATAATATTGGAATTAGTAAATTCGAAGATAGGCTTTATAGAACAAGGATACAAGTGTGATTATATTTATAAGTATTTTTTACTTGTTCTAGAGCTTTAATTTTAAAAATATTTGATAAACCATTTTAAATAAGGAGCAAGGTGTGAAAATTTTATATGTTGAAATAGAAAATAAGAAAAAGATTTTAATAGAAAAAATAAAAAAAGATATATTTTGGATAATCCGAAATATCAATTCTTAGACCTAAATGATTTAATAGACTCAGAAATAAATCTTTTTAAACTTGATTTATAAAATTTGGATGAGATGATAGGGTCTTATAAAATTTTAAGTCCAATAGAATATCCAAAACAAGATATAATTTGTATAGGGATGAATTATCTAGATCATAAAGATGAGCTTGAACTTGTTTCTAAAAAAGCTTTTTCCAAGGATGTTGATATAATTTATTTTTCAAAAAGGGCTAATAAGGTTTTAGGAAATGATGATATAATTGTCTTAAATAAAAAAATTACTTCACGCCTTGATTATGAAATTGAGTTAGGGATAATTATTGGAAAAGATTGTAAAAATGTAAAAGCAGTTGAGGCTAAAAATTATATATTTGGTTTTACTATTTTTAATGACCTTTCAGCTAGAGACCTTCAAACAAAATACAAACAATGGTATTATGGAAAAAGTTTTGATGGTTCATCTGTAATGGGGCCTTGTATTTTACTTAATGATGAAAATATTAATTATAATGATTTAAGGCTAAGCACAAAAATAAATGGGGAAATAAGGCAAGAAAATTCTACAAAAAATATGATTTTGCCAATAGATAAAATTATAGCAAATTTATCAGAAGCTATGACCTTAAAAAAAGGAACAATAATAGCTACTGGAACTCCTTCAGGGGTTGGAATGGCCTTTGATCCTCCTAAATTTTTGAAAAAAGAAGATAAAATTGAAATGGAAATTGAAAAAATTGGTGTTTTGAAAAATATAGTAAGATAAAAGATTAAAAAGCAAGAGAATTCTTGCTTTTTTTATTTAAATAATAGACATTATCAATTGCCGAGTATAATAATAGTGGAGGATATTATGACTAAAAAAATTGATATTAATAAGGCTATTTATGATTTAGTTAATCATGATGATAAATTAAAAAAAGACCTTATAGGTCTTGGTTTTAAAAATCTTTCCAATCCTCTTATGCTTAAAACTATAGGCAAAAAAATGTCTATTAGGCGAGGAGCAAAGATGGTTGGGATTGATAATGTTGAGAAAAAATTAGAAGATTTGGGTTATGAAATTGTTAACTCTTATGATGATTTAGAGGTTAAAAATAGAAGAGAACTCATTAAATCTTATGTAAAAAGATTGTCAGAGGGTGAGGATCTTGAAAGTGTTAGAAAAGATTTTGTAAAAAATTTCGAAAATGTTTCATCTTCTGAAATTATGGATGCTGAAGAGGCTCTTCTTGAAGGAGGAGTTGATAGGGCTGATGTTCAAAGGCTTTGTGATGTTCATTCTTCACTTTTTCATGGAAAAACTGAAAGTGAAGGAGGAAAGGATTTGAAACTAATTAATATTTCTGGACATCCCCTTAGGTTTTTCTTTTTGGAAAATGAAGAAATTAAAAAGTTAATAGATTTAGGAGAAGATAGGAAAGATTTGGAAGAAATTAAGGAAATTTCCAATAAAATTACTTCTCATTATAGGAAAAAGGGAGACTTGATTTATCCTTTATTAAAGGAAAATTATAATAAGCCAGGTCCATCTGATATTATGTGGGGAGTGGATATAGAAATTTCTAAAAATTTCAAAAAAGCTTTTAAAAAATCTGATTTTGATGAGATTAAAAAGGTATTTGAAAGAGCAAGGGAGATGACTTATAAGGAAGAAAACATCTTGTATCCTTTGATGGAAGATGTGATTTCTAATGAAGATTTTTTGGGTCTTTATGAGGATTTGAAGGCTTATCCTGATGATATTATTGAAAAAGAGATTTGGGATGAGGGAGAAAATTTTAAAGATGAAACAAATTCTAAGGATGGATATATTAATTTTTCTAAAGGAAAGGTGAAAGTTAATGAGCTTGAGGCCCTTCTTGATACTTTAGAGATTGAGATAACTTTTGTAGATAAAAATGATATAAATGCTTATTATAATGACATAAAGGGTGAAAAAATTTTTAAAAGGGCGAAGACATCCTTGGGAAGGGAAGTTTATTCATGCCATCCACCCCAAGTTGAACCAATTGTAAGAAGGCTTATTGGTGAATTTAAAGAAGGAAGTAAGGATAAATTTCAAATTATAAAAAACATAAAGGGCAACGACCACGCAGTGACCTATTATGCAGTTAGGGATAAAAACGAAAATTATTTAGGAGTTTTGGAAACTGTCCAAGATCTTTCTTTCTACAAATCTTATCTTGAAATTTGGGATAAGGCTAAGAAGAAATAGAAAATAAATTAATCCCTAGATTAAAATTTCTTAATATTTTTCTAGGGATTATTAAATTTAGGTCTGTTCTTATATTTTGGGGTATATAGACTAGGCATTGGAAAATATAAATAGGTGGAATTAATGAAGATTTTTATTGTTGGAACATATGAAGCTATGGTAAGGCCCATAGAAGACTTAAAAAACAAATACAAAAATTGCCAAATAGACTATGGTATAGCTATGCTAGAAGATGGTCTTAAGCTTGCCATAGATGCAAAAAACAATGGTTATGATGCAATAATTTCTAGAGGCGGAACTGCAAGATTAATAAAAAAACATCTTGATATTCCAGTAATAGATGCAAAACCATCAGGCAATGATTTGCTAAAAAGTATATTAATAGCAAAAAACAACCAGACAAAAACATCTATAATTGCTTATTCAAATATTACAGATGGGGCAATAGAGATAATTAGACTATTAAATTTGGATTTTAAAATACACTATATAAAAAATGACTTAGATTTAACTAATCTTCTAATAAAATTAAAAGAAGAAGGATACCAGCAAATACTTGGAGATTCCTTGGCTATAAAAGTCGCAAAAGACTTAAATTTCAATACCGTATTATTCCAAACAGGCTATGAAAGTTTAGAAAATTCTTTGGAATATGCAATTATGATTTTAAATCAAACCCAAAAAATTAAACGAATAGATACAATTAGGTCTAAATTTTTGACTAAATTTAATAAAGACTATTGTATAATGCAAAACAATAAAATAATATTTTCACAATTTATAAATTTCAAAAAAATGCCCATATCTTACGAAAAATGCATAAGCCTAAAATACGAATTTGAAAACAAGGAATTTAACACCCCCTATATTCAAGCTAGGGTTGGGGAAGTTAACCTTGAAGTATCATCTATAGAAATATCTTCAGATAAATTTTACCTATATAATTTTAAAAAAGTAGAAAGTGATTATGAAAAACCAATAGGTATATATGATCTTGATATAAAAAATAATTTTTTGCCTATAACTAAGTCCGAGTCTATGCAAAAATTATTTGCCAAGGCAAAAAGACTTATAAAAGAAAAAAATCCCATATTCATAATTAAAGATAATGAATACACCCTAAATGAACTTTTAAATTTTACGATAGGTATCAATAAAAATAGTACTTTGTTAATAGACTTAGACAAGGTAAATATTGAAAGTTACGATGAAATTTTAAAATACAAGAAAAAAACATACTTATAAAAAATATTAAAGATTATGAAATAATTAGCAATATTAGTAAAAAAAATATAGAAGAAAGATTTATAATTTTGCTTGAAAAAGATTCTAAAATTATAGATTATATTGATGAAAAACAGACCCTTCTAATACCTAATACCAGACAAAGAAAAGATGACCTAAATCTGATATTTAATAACTATATAGCCTATTATCACGAAAAATTTGCAACAATGGCCTTGGGGGTTGAGGATTATATATTTGATGGTGAAAATCTCTTACTAAATAAGAATTTAGACTATTTATTGAAAAAATTAAAAAATTATATATTTACCAGAAATGAATTAATAGTAGGAAAGGATGTCTTTACTAAAAAAATAGAAGAAGGCAGTAAAAAAGAGATCTTTGATTCTAAAAATTTAGAAGAAATTGAAAAAGAGCTTATCCTCTACCACTTAAAAAAAGAAGAATACAATCAAAGTAAGGTCAGTGAAATTTTGGGAATAAGTAGGTCCACCCTGTGGAGAAAAATGAAAAAATATAAGATATGAATCGTTTCAAAATGAAACGATTTTTTTATATTAAATTAATATGTTGCAAAATAGAATCAAACATGGTAAAGTTTAAGTAAATCGTTTACACAATGATTAATAATAAAAAAATGGAGGAAATTATGGCAAGTGTATCAACAATAGGAGCTTTGATAGCTTTAGTGATAGCGATTTCCGTAATTGTAATGGGAGCTCCACCTGCTTATGGAATGATTCTTGGGGCTTTAATAGGCGGAATAGCTGGCGGTGCTAATGCTAAAGAAGTTGTAACATTAATGTTCGATGGAGCTGGAGGAATGTCTCCGACCTTACTTAGAATTATAGCTGCAGGAGTTTTAGCTGGTGCCTTAATCAATTCTGGATCAGCAGATGTTATTGCAGAAAATATAGTTGAGAAATTAGGAGAAGCTAATTCTTTAATAGCTATAGTGGCATCTATATTTATTTTGACTGCTATAGGAGTTTTTGCAGATGTAGCATGTTTAACAGTAGCACCAATTGCTATGGTTATAGCTAAGAAAACTAATTATTCAAAATCAGTAATAATGATGGCTATGTGTGGAGGAACTCACGCTGGAAATGTCATGTCACCTAATCCACAAGCTATAGCCTTATCAGATTATTTTCAAATTCCTCTAACAAGTGTAATGATAGGGGGAATAATTCCTGCAATATTTGGTTTTGTAGCGACAGTTTTTATAACAAAATTAGTACATAAAAAGGGCATAGGAAGTGAAGTTTTGTTAGTAGAAGAAAAAGGAAATGTAAATTTTTCTAAACCTAGTCTGCTTGCAGCAATCACAGGACCTCTTATTTCTATAATACTTCTAGCCCTTAGACCTATTATGGGAATTGAGATAGACCCATTAATAGCCCTACCTTTAGGAGGATTTATTACTTGTATTTTGACAAAAGAAGTTAAAAATTTTGTGAATTTCTCTACAAAAGGATTAAATATGATGTCAGGAGTAATTTTGTTACTTTTAGGAACAGGTGCCTTATCAGGAATAATAGCAAACTCTGGCCTTAAAGAATCTCTAATACATATAGTTGACATTTTAGGCTTGTCAGGATTTTTATTGGCTCCAATTACAGGCTTAACCATGGGAGCTGCTACAGCATCAGCCACAGCAGGAAGTACAGTTGGATCACAAGTTTTTGGAGAGACAATATTATCTTTTGGAGTAAAACCTCTTCAAGCTGCAGTAATGATACACGCAGGAAGCAATACCCTTGATGGATTACCACATGGTAGTTTTTTCCATACAAGCGCTGGTAGTGTAAGGATGAATATTAAAGAAAAGTTGAGATTGTTACCATTTGAATTTTGTGTAGGATTGGTTATGACAATAGTTTCTACTATTGTATATGGTTTAATAGGATTAAATTTTTAGGAGGAAATAATGAGTAAAAAAATGAACAGTCAAAAAGTATACCAAGGACCAGAAAGAATAGAAGCTAGATCTTTGTTATATGCAACAGGAAAATTAGAAAAAGATATAGGAAAAAAACCTTTGATAGGAGTTGTAAACTCATTTAATGAAATTGTTCCTGGACATTTTCATCTAAGAAGTTTAGCAGATGCAGCCAAATTAGGAGTTGCTGCTGGTGGTGGAATTCCTGTAGAATTTCCTTCAATAGCAATGTGTGATGGTATAGCAATGAGCCATGCTGGAATGCATTATCCTCTAGCATCAAGAGAGCTAATAGCAGATAGTATAGAGGCTATGGCTAAGGCTCATGGTTTAGATGGATTAGTTTTGATCCCTAACTGCGATAAGATAGTTCCTGGAATGACCATGGCTGCATTAAGGTTAAATATTCCTTCAATTATTGTAAGTGGTGGTCCTATGGCAACAGGTCATTATAAGGATGAAGTTGCTGATTATTCTACATGTATAGAACAGGTTGCAGCCTATAAATTAGGTGAAAAAAGTGAAGAAGAAATGGAAGAATACGCTCATGCAGCTTGCCCATCATGTGGGTCATGTGCTGGAATGTTTACAGCTAATAGTATGAACTGTCTTTCAGAAGTTTTGGGACTGGCACTTCCATATAACGGAACAATCCCATCATACTACGGAGACCGTATAGCTCTTGCAAAAATTGCTGGAGAAAGATCAGTGGCTTTGGTTAAAGAAGATATTAAACCAAGAGATATAGTAACAGAAGAAGCCTTTAAAAATGCTATAGTTGTTGATATGGCAATAGCAGGCTCAACAAATACAACCCTACATCTACCAGCTATAGCTCATGAATGTGGTTTAGAATTATCACTTGAAAAATTCGATGAAATTTCTAAAAATACTCCAAACTTATGTCACATAAGTCCTTCAGGAGATAAGTTCATGTTTGATCTTCATATGGCAGGCGGAATTCCAGCTGTAATGCATGAATTAGACAAAAAATCTTTATTAAATACTAGTTTAAAAAATATAAACGGAAAAACAATAAAGGAAAATATAGAGGGTAAAGAGACAAGAGACCATGATGTTATTAGACCTATTGAAAATCCATTCAATGACCAAGGTGGTATAGCAGTATTAAAGGGAAATATTGCACCAGGCGGATGTGTTGTGAAGTCAGCAGCAGTTAGGCCAGAGATGATGAAACATAAGGGAGAAGCTGTTGTATTTAACAGCATGGAAGCGGCAACTGAAGGAATTTTTGATGGTAAGGTTAAAAAGGTAATGTAGTTGTTATTAAATACGAGGGTCCAAAGGGTGGTCCTGGTATGAGAGAGATGCTTACTCCAACTTCTGCTATTGTAGGTATGCATTTAGATAATGATGTTGCCTTAGTAACAGATGGAAGATTTTCTGGGGCTACTAGGGGAGCAGCTATAGGCCACGTTTCTCCTGAAGCTATGGACGGTGGACCATTTGCTATAATAGAAGATGGAGATGTAATAGAAATTGATATAGAAAATAGGTCTATAAATATAGATTTGACTGATGATGAAATTAAAGAAAGGCTAGATAAACTAGTTAAACCTGAACCAAAAATTAAAGAAGGTTACCTAGTAAGATATGCAAGAGCAGTATCTTCAGCTAATAAGGGTGCTATTCTTGAATAAATTTTGTAAATAAAGTCCCAAGTTTTTGGGACTTTATTTATTATATTTGGGTAAACTATTAAATAAAGACTTGTTTAGAAAATTATTTGGGGTGATAGAATGGATAATTTAATTAGAAAAATTGTGGAAGAATCTATTGAATCTTGTTTGCCTGATAAGGCTGTTACTAGAGAGTTAAAAAGCCTACCAAAAGTTAAGGGCAGAAAAATTTTGATTGCTATAGGAAAGGCAGCCTATCAAATGGCAAAAACAGCCTTAGAATCTGATATTAAATTTGATCAAGCTGTAGTTATAACTAAATATAATCATTTGAAAACTAATTTGGAAAATGCAGTTTGTTTTGAAGCCGGTCATCCAATTTCTGATGAAAATACAATTAAGGCAAGCCAATATGCCTATGATTTAGTTGGAAATTTGACAGAGGATGATTTGGTTGTGATGCTTATTTCTGGAGGGGGGTCTGCTCTTTTTGAAATACCTCTTATTAGCTTTGAAGAAATACAAAATATCAACGAGCAACTTTTGAAAAAAGGTGCAGACATTGTTGAAATTAATACAATTAGAAAGAGACTATCAAAAATTAAGGGTGGAAAATTTGCAAGGCATTGTTATCCTGCCAAAGTTTATAATATTATTTTATCTGATGTTATAGGAAATAGACCTGACATGATAGCATCAGGTCCGACCTATGAAGATTTTTCAACTTGTGAGGATGCTTTAAATATTGTTAATAAGTATGGACTTGTTTTATCTGAGCCTGCTAGAAAGTGTTTGAATGAAGAAACTGAAAAAAATTTAACTAATATTACTACAAAAATTTCTGGCAGTGTAGACCAATTGTGCCTAAAAGTAAAAGAAATATTGGAAGATGAAGGCTATAAGACAGATATTTTAACAACATTTATGGATTGTGAAGCAAAAGAAGCAGGATATATTTTATCATCTATTGCAAAAAGTAAAAGTGCTTATAAGGAAAGGCTTGCTTATATTTTTGGTGGAGAAACTATTGTTAAAATTAAAGGCAATGGAAAGGGAGGAAGAAATCAAGAATTGGCCTTGGCAAGTGCCAAACATATAAGAGGGCTTAAAAATGTACAAATTATTTCCTTTTCCTCTGATGGGACTGATGGTCCAACCGATGCAGCCGGGGCTTTTGTCGATGGCTATACTATGGATAAATTAAAGGAAAAAAATATTAATTGCGATGAGGTTTTGGATAATAATGATTCTTATAATGCCTTAAATAAGATAGGTCAATTAATAAAAACAGGGCCTAGTGGGACAAATGTTAATGATGTATCTATTGTTTTGATTAATTAAAAAAAGTCCTGTAGGATTATAAATTCCTACAGGACTTTTAATTTATTTTTCCCTAGCAAGGGCAATCTCTTTTACGTCTTTTCTTCTAATTGATGCAAATATTGAACCTGATATATTGTGCCAGATTGAAAATATTGCTCCAGGAAGTGTTGCTAGTGGGTTTAGGGCGAAATTTGCTGTTGCAAGTTGGATGGCAAGGCCTGAGTTTTGCATACCCACTTCGATTGATAGGGTAGTTTGCTTGTCGTAATCCATTTTAAATAATTTTGAAACGCCAAGACCTAATAAAAGTCCCAAGGCGTTGTGGATCATTACTATTAATAAAACTATTAGTCCAGATTTTGCAATTTTTTCTGAGTTTGCTCCGATTATTCCTGAAATTATTAAAATAATTGCAAGGGATGATATTAGTGGGAAAATTGATTTTGATTTTTCCATTTTTTCGGGGCTTAATTTTTTTGCGAAAATTCCCATCAAAACTGGTATTAAAACTACTGTAACAACTGATTTAAACATGGCTAAAATTGATACTTCTACCCATCTTCCTGCCAAAAGATATACCAAAAATGGTGTTACAAGTGGGGCAAGGAGGGTTGATAAAATTGTCATTGAAACTGACAATGAAACATTTCCTCCAGCTATGTGGGTTATTACATTTGATGCAGTTCCTCCAGGGCATGAACCAACAAGGATAATTCCTAAAGCAATATCTCTATTTACATTGAAACCAACTGCCAAAATCCAAGCTATTAGTGGCATAATTGTAAATTGTGCCAAAGATCCTATAAAAATATCCCTAGGATTTTTTAAAATTTTCTTAAAGGCATCGGATTCGATGGATGTTCCCATTCCAAACATGGCAAGGGCAAGAAAAATAGTGGTGTAATTTGTCATCCAAGAAAAATAATCTGGGACAAAATAGGCTACGACAGAAAATATTACAATAATTAAACCGATATTTTGAGTTATTTTATCTGAAATTCTTGAAAATTTTTCCATGTTTATACCTCATAGATAAAATTATCTATTAACCTTGTTTTTCCAATGTAAACTGCTATGGCTACCAAGGTGTCTTTGTCAAAATTTTCTACATCTTCTATTGTTTCAAGGTCTACGGCACTGATGTAGTCGATTTTTGCAAGTTTTTCTGATGAAATTATCTCTTCCATTTTTCTCAAAACTTCTTTTACGCTTGCTCCATTATTTGCCATTTTTTCTCCCTCAAAAATTGCTTTTGAAAGACAAAGTGCAGCTTTTCTCTCATCATTTGAAAGGTAAGTATTTCTTGATGACATGGCAAGTCCGTCTTCTTCTCTTACGATTGGGCAGGCAACAATTTCAACTGGGATATTTAAATCGAAAACCAATTTTTTGATTATTGCAAGTTGTTGGGCGTCTTTTTGTCCGAAATATGCCCTGTTTGGCCCTACAATATTAAATAATTTTGTACAAACTGTACAAACTCCCCTAAAATGTCCCTCTCTTCTTGCACCACACAAATTATCAGAAAGTCTCTTTATATCTACAAAGGCTTTTTTGTCATGATACATTTCGCTTGGTTCTGGATTAAAAATAAAATCTGCTCCCAAATCTTCGCACAACTTGCTATCAGCATCAATATCCCTAGGATAAGCCTCCAAATCTTCATTTGGTCCAAATTGAATAGGATTTACAAAATCAGAAACAACAACTATGTCATTTTCTGAAACTGCTTTTTTAATTAGGCTTGCATGGCCCTTGTGCAAAAATCCCATGGTTGGAACAAGGCCTATGGATTTGCCCTCTTTTTTGAAATCTTTTAAAATTTCTCTCAATTCATCAATTTTTTTGATAACTTTCATTTTCTTCTCCTCTAAAAAAATATTTAGAGATAGCCTATTACACCACTAAAAATTATTTATGCCAATCTTCCGTGTTTTTCGTAAGATGAAATTTTACTAATCTTATTTTTATCGTCTACAAAAACAACCTTTGGCCTATAATTTTCCAAATCTTTCTCATTATATGAGGCATAAGCCATAATAATTACCATATCACCCTTAGAACAAAGTCTAGCAGCAGCTCCATTTAAACAAATAATCCCGCTATCTTTTTCTCCGGCTATGGTATAAGTTTCAAGTCTTTGACCGTTATTAATATTTACAACTTGTACTTTCTGATACTCTCTAATTCCAGAAGCTTCAAGCAAAGCTTCATCGACTGTGATTGATCCTACATAGTTAAGTTCAGCTTGAGTTACAGTTGCCCTATGAATTTTTCCTTCTAACATTTCTATATTCATAAAATCTCCTAAAAAAATAAGCAAGGAAAAAAGTTTATATAAAAAAACCAAAATCCTTGCATAAGTAACAAATTATTTTGAGTCTCATTAGATATATAAGCTCATTTTTTAAAAAAATTATAATGGTGTAAAAGAGTATAGTTTTAAAAACTTAAATACTATCTCTACAAGTATTATAAGGTATAATTATAAATTTAACAATTTTTAAAAAATCATATAAGCTAAATAAAACGTTTTATAAGAAAGCTTACTTAGTTAATAAATTATTTTAATTTAAGAATTGGTAAAAATTTGTTATAATTTAATAAAGATATTAGATAAGAGAAATAAATTTATTAAAAAAGAAAAAATTTTTTATAAGTTATGATTACGTTTTCATAAAATAAAATCTTATCTTAAAATAAAATATAAAGGAGGGACTATGAGTTTTTGTTACAATTTGGACAAGGACAAGTTTGATGAATTTTGTGAATTTTTGGATGAAAATATTGGCAAAAAAGGTGCAGTAATGCCCGTTTTACAAAAGTGTCAAAATTTATTTTCCTATATTCCAGAACCTATAGTAGACTTGATGGCTTTGAAGCTTGGGGTTTCATCTAGTGAGATTTACGGGGTTGCAACTTTTTATTCGCAATTTTCCCTAAAACCAAAAGGAGAGCATGAAATTTGCGTTTGCCTAGGTACAGCTTGTTATGTAAAAGGAAGCGATAAAATTTTAAAATCATTGTCAGATGAACTTGGAATTGAAGTTGGAGATACGACAGAAGATGGGAAAATTTCCCTAGCCGAGGCAAGGTGTATTGGCCAATGTGGAATTGCTCCTGTAGTAAGCATCGATGGAAATCTTGATATTGGAAATTTATCAAGTGCTGATGTTCACAAAATTATTTTAAAAGCTAAGGAGATAGACCATGAACAAGGATAAATTATTAGCTATTAAGGAAAAATCTCTAAAAGAATTAAAAAATCGCCTAGATTACGAAAAAGTATATGAAGATGATGAGGGAAATTTAAAATTAAAAGGAAAATTTTACCAAAATCAAACGAGATTAGTTTTGAAAAATTGTGGAATAATTGACCCAAACAATATAGATGAATACATAAGCCAAGATGGATATTTTGCCCTAAACAAGGCGATCTTCGATCTTGATAGAAAAGAAATAATTGACATAATAAAAGATTCTGGCCTAAGAGGAAGAGGGGGAGCAGGATTTCCAACAGGAAGAAAATGGGAGGCTGCTTTTAAGCAAGATACAGACATAAAATACATAATTTGTAATGCAGACGAGGGAGATCCGGGTGCTTTTATGGATAGGTCTGTTTTAGAATTTGATCCCCATTCAGTTTTGGAAGCTATGGCAATTTGTGCCAGGGCTATTGGATCAAAACAAGGATATATTTATGTAAGGGCAGAATACCCAAAAGCTGTAAAATCTTTGCAAAATGCAATCAAACAAGCAAGAGAATATAATCTTTTGGGAGAAAATATAATGGGATCAGATTTTTCTTTTGACATAGATTTAAGACTTGGGGCAGGGGCCTTTGTTTGTGGAGAAGGAACAGCCTTAATGGAATCAATAGAAGGCAAAAGAGGAATGCCTAGAAATAAAGAATTTAGGACAACAGTCAAGGGACTTTGGGGAAAACCTACAGTAATAAATAACGTAGAAACCTTTGCTAATATTGCTCAAATTATCAACAAGGGTTCTTCTTGGTTTAGGTCATTTGGAACAGAAAAATCTCCTGGAACAAAAGTATTTGCCCTAGTTGGAAAAGTAAAAGAATCTGGACTTGTAGAAGTTGAAATGGGAACAAGCATAAATAAGATTGTCTATGACATAGGTCTTGGAATTCAAAACGACAAAAAGGCAAAGGCAGTTCAAACAGGAGGACCTTCCGGAGGATGTATCCCAACAAAATTATTTGATACAGCCTGCGACTTTGAATCCTTAAAAGAAATTGGATCCATAATGGGATCTGGTGGAATGGTTGTAATGGATGAAGATGATTGTATGGTCGACGTTGCAAGATTTTTCCTAGAATTTTCCGTAGATGAATCTTGTGGAAAATGTACCCCATGCAGGATTGGAAACAAAAGATTATTTGAAATGCTTGATGATTTGACCAAGGGAAAGGCAAATGAAGAAACTTTGGAAAAATTAGAAGAATTATCAAAAATAGTTTCAGAAACATCCCTTTGTGGACTAGGCCAATCAAGCCCAAACCCAATAATTTCTACCATGTACTATTTTAAAGATGAATACCAAGCCCACGTCGGAGAAAATAAAACTTGCCCTGCAAAAAGATGTAGGTCACTTTTATCATATTTAATCGGAGAAAAATGTATAGGATGTGGTAAATGTAAAATGCTTTGTCCAGTGGGAGCCATAAGTGGTGAAAAAAGAAACAGGCATGAAATTGACCATGACAAGTGTATAAAATGTGGTCAATGTATGGAAAATTGCCCAATTGAGGCAATAGCCTTAGTTTAGGAGGTTTTCATGATTAACTTAACAATAAATGGAAAAAATGTAGAAGTTTCTGAAGCTACAACTGTCCTTGATGCAGCAAGAAGTTTAAATATAAATACACCAACCCTTTGCCATATGGACCTTCACGATATAAAATTCGTAAACAAATTGGCATCTTGTAGGGTTTGTTTAGTAGAAGATTTGGATAAGGGAAAATTTATCCCTTCATGTGCAACCTTTGTAAAAGAAGGAATGAATATAAGAACAGATAGCCAAGAAGTAATAAAAGCAAGAAGAACAATAGTAGAACTACTTTTATCAGACCACCCAAACGATTGTTTAAAATGTGCCAAAAATTTAAATTGCCAACTGCAAAAATTAGCCCACGATTTAAATATTAGGGAAATAAAATATACAGGAGAAATGAGAAATCTCCCAATAGATGACAACTCCTATTCTCTAGTAAGAGATCCAAACAAATGTATACTTTGTAGAAGATGTGAAACCATGTGTAATACTGTCCAAACAGTAGGGGCCTTAGCAGAAGTTGGAAGAGGATTTAACACCCATGTTGGATCAACCTTTAATAGGTCCATGTTTGAAACAACCTGCACATTTTGTGGTCAATGTTTGTCAGTTTGCCCAACAGGAGCTTTGACAGAAAAATCAAATATAAAAGAAGTTTGGAAACTATTAGAATCCGATAAGCACCTAATAGTCCAAGTAGCTCCTGCAGTAAGGGTTGCCCTTGGAGAAATGTTTGGAAGAAAACCAGGTGAATCTGTAGAAGGAGAGATGGTAACAGCTTTAAAAAACTTGGGATTTGACAAAGTATTTGATACAAACTTTGCAGCAGACTTAACCATAATGGAAGAGGCAAACGAATTTGTTAAAAGACTTGAGGGAAAAGGAAAACTACCAATCCTTACATCCTGTTGTCCGGGTTGGGTAAACTTTATGGAACAACAATTCTCAGACCTAATAGACATACCATCATCATGCAAAAGCCCACACGAAATGTTTGGGGCAATAGCAAAAACTTACTATGCAGAAAAAATCGGCAAAAAACCAGAAGACATAAAAGTAGTATCAGTTATGCCATGTATATCCAAAAAATATGAAGCAAAAAGAGATGAACTAGAAAACGAAGGCTATTCAGACGTAGACATAGTACTTACAACAAGAGAACTTGGGGCTATGATAAAAGAAGCAGGAATAGACTTTAACAAGCTAGAAAAATCTGACTTTGATAATCCAATGGGAGAGTCAACCGGAGCTGGAGATATATTTGGAACAAGTGGTGGAGTAATAGAAGCAACCATAAGAACAGCCTATGATACCATAACAGGAGAAGAATTAGAAAAAGTAGAATTCGAAGACTTAAGAGGACTAAAGGGAATAAAACAAGCAAAAGTAGATATAAATGGCAGGGAAATAAAAATAGCAGTAGCAAACGGACTTGGAAACACAAGAAAATTATTAGAAAAATTAAGGAATGAAGAAATAGAATTAGACGCCATAGAAGTAATGGCATGCCCAGGAGGATGTATAGGAGGAGGAGGCCAACCTTACCACAATGGAAAAATATCCATACTAAAAGAAAGATCAAAAGGCCTATACCAAATAGATGAAAACAAAAAACTAAGAAAATCCTACCAAAACCCATACATTAAAAAACTTTATCAAGAATACTTGGGAGAAGTAGGAAACGAAAAAGCAAAAGAATTACTACACACAAGCTACAAGGCTAGGCCTAAGTTGTAAGAAAAAATCTCCTTACCTTAATTTAAGGTGGGAGATTTTTTTAAAAAATATAATTTAAAATTGATTATAATTTAATGATTATTGGGTATTAAAAATCATAATATAAGATTAATTAATAACATGTAATGTAAAAATAATAGATTTAAACTGATGATATTACAAATATACAATAAGTTAACAAATACTATGATTTCTTATGAAAGGAGATGAAAAAATGAAAGTATATGAACTAAAAATTAGAACATTTTTATTAGAAGATATTGATAGTTGTGATTCTTTGGAATTTATTTCTAAGTCAATAATTTCTTATTTATCAGAAGATGAAAAATTTCTTAATATGCATAAAGCGAAAAATTATAAGTCCTATTGCCACGACAATCTATATCCAATAAAAAAGTTCTACAAAAAAAATATGGTTTACCAGTACAGAATTAGGTCGGTTGATGAAGAATTTGTAAATTATATTTTGAATGGTTTTTCTGATTATAAGGATAAGGTTTTCAAAAACTTAACTGTTGATGTTAGGATAATTCCAAAATCACCTATTTCAAAATTATTTACCTTAAATCCTGTAGTTATCAAAAATGACTTCGGATATTGGAAGGAAAATTTGACCTTAGAAGAATTTGAAAAGAGATTCACAGATAATTTAATAAAAAAATACAAATATTTTGTTGATGAGAAAGTAGAAGAGGGGAAATTTTATACTAGCCTTAAATTTTTAAATGAAGAGCCAATCGCTTTTAAATTTAAAAACATAAAACTTTTGGGCGATAAGCTTGAACTTGAAATTAATATGGATAAGAGAAGTCAAGACCTAGCCTATTTTGCACTTGGTGTGACCTTTAGCGAAAATGCAGCTTATGGGGCAGGATTTTTGGGCTATAAATATTTAATTTAGGAGGTGATAATGTGCTAGAAGAATGTTTGGAGATTTTTAAGAAAAATTTGGATGAGGATCCTGCTATGGTTTTTAGAGGATATATTCCCAAAGACGGTAAATATTATCTTGTTACTATGAAAGAAGAAAGTCCTTGGGAGCTTAGCCCAAGTTTTAAAATTAAATATGACAAAAAAGAAAAGAAAATTGAAAATCAACCATTAAATTTTTCTTTTATTAGAGATTTGGATTTTAATTCCAATCTCTTAAACATGAATAAAAGTATTGATAATAAAAAAACAATCCATAGTTCTACTTATTATAGTTTTTTCTTCAAGGAAAATTCTTATGAAGATAAGGTTAATAAGGAGGCTATTGAAAGATATTTTTCGGTTTTAAAAAATCCACTCAAAAAATATAAGGATAAAAGAGCAAAAAGCCTTTATTTGGAAAATGAGGAAAAATTAGGACCTGTAAATGTAGAAGAAGCCGAAAAAATAGAAAAATGGCTTATTGAAAATATTGACAAGAAGGAATTATTTGATATTGATATAAGTTCAAAAGATTATTTTAAAATATTTTTTGTCTATGAAGATGAAGAAAAAACAAAAAAAGCTTACCAAAGAGAGCAAGATAGGTATTTGCTTACCAATTTATTTAATAAGAATAAATATAATATAGAAGTAAATGGCAAAACTTACGGAGTTTCTGATGATAATTTAGGAATAAATGATAAAAAACCTTATTTGGAAAATTTATCTAGAAAGGTAAAACAACCTTATTTAATAAGTGCAGATATGGCAAAGTTACAAAATTTATTTTTCTCTTACCTTTCTTCAAGTGTAAAAAGGGGATACAAGAAAATATATTTTAATACAGGAAATGAAGAAATAAGTTTTGAAAAAAATAAGAACTTTATGGGATTTGAATTGTTCTTGTATCCTGAAAAAAATGAAGCAGCTATTTTAGATTATAATATTTATTCGAATGATTTTGATGATATAGAAATTCAAATTAACCAATATATTGAAGAATATTTGCCAGAAAATGCTAAGGCAGATGATTTTTCTAAAAGAGAAGAAAAATACGGTCTTGTTACTGAAAAGAAGACACTTTTAAATAAAATAGATTCAGTTTTTTTCTATAATTATTACCAAAGAAATAAGTATAATTTGGAGAATTTGAATATAAAAGAATTGAATTTTAAAATGATAATTTTAAATTATGGGAAGAGCTTGGAATTGGCCATAATAAATAATAAAAATAAAGAAGTAGTTAGGATTTTAGATAGGATTTTAGATGATTCTATTAAGTATTCTCTTACAAATGCTTATAATACCAAGGCTATTACCCAATTTAATTATTATTTGTCTTTGAAAGAATATTATGAAAATAAGGAGGAAAATTATATGGACTTTCAAGAAAATATGAAAAAGAAATTAGAATCAGCTGGAGAAATTTCCCTTGAAGGTGACGAAGAAATTTTGTTTGCCCTTGGCCAAGTTTTGAGAAAATTGCTTAATTATTCAAATATTGGCGATAAAAATTTAACCTTTATTAGAAATTTCTTGGGAGAACAAAAAATTTCTAGAATAATTGAAAATTTGAAACACTTGCTTGTAACTTATGCCCACAATATTAGTGCTAAGGATATAAGGCTTAATAGGGCTGTAAGTCAAATTCTTGTTTATAAATTTGAAAAGAAAAAGGCTGATGATAAGTGGATAATAGCAGGTTTTTTAGATGAATCATATCTTTATGGAAAAAAACTAAGTGAAGGAGAAGAAAATGACAGAGCTTAACAAAAGAGTTTATGGAATTATTGGTATAGGATCAAAAATGGCAAATTGGAATGCAGATTTTTCTGGATTCCCAAAATCTTTGTCTTCTGGTGAAATTTTCGGATCAGATAAGGCTTTAAAATACACGATGAAGAAAAAATGGTCTGAACAAGGCGAAAAAGTAGTTTATATAAAAAGTTATACTATAGGAAATAAAGGAAATTTGATGCCTAGAACTTTAAAGGAAAGGTATGAACAAGTTTTTGATACAGAAATTAAATCTGGTGAATCTGAAAAAATTTTGACCAACTTATTTTCAGCAACAGATGTAAAAAATTTTGGAGCTACATTTGCAGAAAAAGGAAATAATATTTCTATAACTGGAGCTGTACAAATTTCTCAAGGAATGAACAAATATGAAGATAGCAGGGCTCAAGTTCAGCAAATTTTATCTCCTTTTAGAGATCCTAATGCTAAAGAAAAAAATAAACCAGGAGAAGATGCTCAAAATTCTACTTTGGGAAATAAAATTGTATCAGATGAAGCTCATTATTTCTATTCTTTTGTAATAAATCCAAAGGCTTATGATGATTATAAAAAATTAGGAGTTACAGAAGGATATAGCGAAGAAGATTATGAGAAATTTAAGTTAGCCGCAATTGATTCGGCAACTTCCTATGCAACAAATGCGAAAGAAGGAGCAAATAATGAATTTTCAATGTTTGTTGAAACAAAATTAGATGCCTATCTTCCAAGTCTTGCAAATTACATTGAATTTGAAAAAAGTTCTGAAGAAAATTCAAAAGATAAGATAATTTTTACAGGAAAATCTATTATAGAAAAAAGAGATGATATAGAAAAAATTCAAGTTTATTATGATAATGAAAAAATAGACTTGGTTGATTTTCCAGATAATATAGAAATTTATAATATATACACAAGAGAAAAAATCGAGGCTTAATATGAAAGCTTTGAGATTTAGATTAAGTGGAAAAACAGGTTTTTTTAAACAGCCAGATGTAAATACTTATCTATATTATACTTATGGACAAATTCATAGAGTCGCTCTTCTTGGACTTTTGGGAGCAACTCTTGGATATAAGGGCTATAATGAGAAGGATAGGGAAAAATATCCTGAATTTTATAAAAAATTAAGAGACCTTAAAATTTCTGTAGTTTCTGAGGGAAATAATGGAGTTTTTGATAGAAAATTACAAGCTTTTAATAACTCCACAGCCTTTGCATCAAATGAAGAAGGAGGAAATCTAATAGTAAAACAAGTTTGGCTAGAAAATCCTTCATGGCTAATTTATATTTTATTAGATAATGACCAAAGTGAATTGATAAAAGAATATATTTTAGATAAAAAAACAACTTTTACTCCTTATCTTGGAACAAATGATCACATGGCAAATATTAGTGATTGTGAAATTGTTGATATAGAAAAAAGTGATGAAAATATTATTGATTCTCTTTTTTGGTCAGATGATTTCAAACTGAGATTAAAAAGTAAGATTTATAAATACGAGGAAAATCTTCCATTTTTCTTAGAAGAGGATACTGAAAGATATATAAGAAAAAAAACCTTGGCAAGTAATGGAGAAGTTAGAAAAAAAACAGATAAAAATGTTATATTTGAAGATAATGATAATAAGTTAAAACTTGTATTTTACAGCGAAGAAGGAATTTATGAAACTTGATTTTATAGTTAAAAATCCAGATAAATACCTAGGTCACATAGAAGGAGTAGGAAATAATAAAGAAAAATTAGAAGATCATATTAATAAAACTTTTGCATATTATAAAAAGATTATAGATGAAAAAAACTTGGGAAAAGTCTTTGAAAGATTTTTCCTAAGTATTTTTGATGAAAGGGAAGGATATACATATTTTAAAGATTTAATAGATTCTGTAATACTATTTCACGATTTGGGAAAGATAAATTCGAGATTTCAAAGAAATAAATTAAAAAATTTTGAAATAGATCTTATAGATTTAGGAATAGAAGGAGAGCATTCTATACTTTCATCATTTATTTATGTTTACAATTTTGTAGGAAAAATTAGAAATTTAGAAATAGATGATGAATTAAAAGAAAAATTTTATTATCTTATTTTTTAAATGCCTTCATAATTTCAAGACACCATAGTGATTTATCAGACTTTTCATATGAAAGTCATAATTTTTTTGATTTATTTATTGATGAAAGAAGTAAATTTTATAAAACTTTAAGATATTTAAGAAAAGATAATAATATAAGGGAAGAATTTTTTGATAATTTTGAGGAAATTTCAAATGAAATTATGGATCTAGTCTATGATTTTGATATGGATTCTTCCTATATAGATTTCAAAAAATCAAAATCAAAAGAAATATACATCTACACAAGACTAATATATTCTGTTTTAGTTGCATCTGACTTTTATGCTACAACTGATTATATGAATGGATATAAGACAAAGCTTCCCAAAATTGACCAAAATAACCTTATAAAAATATACAATAATTCAAAACTCATAAAAAATATTAGACAAAGCCAAAAAAACAAGTCTTATGAGAAAAAAGAAAATATAAATGATCTTAGGGCAAAAATTTTTCTAAATGCAGAAAAAAATTTAGAAGAGGAAAGAGATAAGAATATATTTTTCCTAGAAGCTCCTACGGGTTCTGGCAAATCTAATACTGCTATGAATTTATCTTATAAATTATTAAATGATCAGATTGATAAAATAATTTATGCCTATCCTTTTAATACCTTGGTGGAACAAAATAAAAATACTCTATTAAAATATTATAAAAAAACCAGTATTGAAGAAAATATTTCTATAATAAATTCAATAACACCTATTGGAAAAAGTGACAATGATGATTTTATGAAAGATTGGGATTATTATATAAAATCTCTCCTCGATAGACAATTTCTTCATTCTCCTTTTATAATTACATCTAATGTAGGGCTTTTTAATACGCTTTTTTCAAATAAAAGAAAAAATATTTTCGGTCTTTATCAAATTGCAAATTCTGTAATTGTTTTGGATGAAATCCAAGCCTATAGGGAGGATTTGTGGAATGAAATTATAGAAATGTTGGAAATTTATGCCAAGACTTTTAATTTAAAAATAATTATTATGTCGGCAACTCTTCCAGATTTATCGGCTTTGTTAGATGATGATAAAAAGAAGAATATAGGAAAATTGATTAAAAATCCAAGAGAAATTTTTGATGAGCCTTTGTTTAAAAATAGGGTTAAAATAAACTATGATTTGTTGGATTTGGGAAAGATTGACTATGATCATCTTTTAAATCATATGAAAGAAAATATAGGAAATCACCAAAAGATATTGGTTGAATTTATAAGAAAAAAAGACGCGGAAAATTTCTTTAAAATTTTAAATGAGGAAGAATTTTTTGAAAAGTATAATATTTTAATCTTAACAGGTGATGATAATTTGAGAAGAAAAGCTCAAGTTATTGGACAAATAAGTGGAGAAATTAAGAAAAAAACCATATTAATTGCAAGTCAGGTTGTAGAAGCTGGAGTTGATATTGATATGGACATTGGCTACAAAGATATATCCATGCTTGAAAACGAGGAACAATTTTTGGGAAGAATTGGAAGGTCAGCTTTAAAAAATGATGCTGTAGCATATTTTTTTGATATGGCAGATGAAAAGAAAATTTATAAAAATGCCCAAGATATTTTGACTCTGAGAAATAAGGACAGAAGAAAAGATCTCCAAACAAAAGATTTTTCCAGATATTTTACTCTAAAATTACAAAAAGCAAAAAATGATAGGGACGAATATGCCTATATAAATTTTGAAAAAGACCTTATTAAATTAAATTTCGAAAAAATATCAAAACACATGGAATTAATTGATGATAAGAGGCAAAATCTTGATCTATTTTTAAATAGAAATTTAAAGATAGGTGGAAAAGAAATAAATGGATCTGAAATGTGGAATCAATACGTAAAGCTTATTGAAAATAAAGACATGGATTATAGCGAAAAAATTGTAAAACTTTCAGAAAAGAAAGCCCAAATGTCAGACTTTATCTATAGAATTTCAAAAAGAGATTTTTTAAAATATATACAAACAGCAAACTATATAATAGGAAATCTTGTTTATATAGAAGACGGGGAAAGATATATTTACAAGGAAAGATTAAATTATAAAGATGAAAATGATGAATTTGGAGACATAATATGAATGGAACAATAATAAATTATTATTTTCATTGCAAAAGACAGTGCTATTTGTTTGCCAACAAATTAAATTTTGAAGATAACAGCGAACTTGTAAAAATTGGAAAAGAAATCCACCTAAATAAAAGTGAAAATAAGAAAAATGCTGAAATAAAAATAGACAATATAGTAGTTGATAAAATTACAGATAAATATTTGGTAGAAATCAAAAAATCAGATGCAGACAAAGAAGCTGCCAGATGGCAACTTTACTATTATCTCTATATTTTAAAGCAAAAAGGAATAATCAAAAAAGGAAAATTGGAATTTGTTGAAAACAATCAAGGCAAAAAAATAGAATATTTGGACTTAGATGATAAAAAAGAAAAAGAAGTCGAAAAATTAATTAAAGAAATAGAAGTATTTATTTCAAAAGAAGAGATTCCAAAATTCAAAAAAATTAAGGGATGTACAAAGTGTGCTTATTATGAATATTGCAAGATTTAGGTGGGAATATGGGAAAAACAAAATATCTTTTAACAGATGGACAAATAAAAAGAAAAGATAATTCTTTAGTTTATAGGGTAAAGGGAAAAAATGTTTATATACCAATAGAAAGCATAAGAGAGCTTTATATACTAAGCGAGACTACGATAAATACAAAATTATTAGATTTTCTTGCAAGTAAGCATATAGTTCTACATTTTTTCAATTATTATGGCAATTATTCAGGAACATTTTATCCAAGAGAAAAATACATAAGCGGAAAACTTTTAGTAAAACAAGTAGATGCCTACAAGGAAAAAAGAATAGAAATAGCTAAAAAAATTGTAGGAGCTATAGGGAAAAATATATATCAAGTTCTTTACCACTACTATAAACATGACAAAAAAGAAGTGAAAACTTTCCTTGATTACTTAAAAAATGAAATCCCAAAAGAGCTTGAAAAATCGAATGATATCAAACAAATTTTATATATAGAAGGAAAAATTTGGCAAGGATTTTACGATTCTTTCAAATATTTTCTAAATGAAGATTTTATTTTAAATAAGAGAGTAAGAAGACCACCAGATAATCCAATAAATGCCCTAATATCATTTGGAAATTCACTTTTATACACAAAAACCATAACAGCAATCTACAGAACCCACTTAAATCAAGCCATAAGTTATTTGCACGAACCAAGCGAATCAAGATTTTCTCTTTCCCTAGATATGTGCGAGGCCTTTAAACCTATATTAGTATTTAAAACAATATTTGATTTGGTAAACAATAGAAAAATTAGGGTAGAAGATCATTTTTTAAAAGATCAAAATTACTGCATACTAAATGATGAAGGTAAGAAAATATTTATAGCAGCCTTTGAAAAAAGAATAGAAACAAAATTTAAAAATGAAAAATTAAAAAGAAATATGAGCTATCAAACACAAATAAAGTTAGATTGCTATAAATTAATAAAATATATACTAGAAGACAAAGAATTCGAACCTTATTTATTAGAAAGGAAATATTAATGGGAAAAAATTATAATTATATATTTCTATTCTATGATGTTGGAGAAAAAAGAGTAAACAAAGTATTTAAAATTTGCAAAAAATATTTAAATCACCATCAAAATTCAGTATTTAGAGGAGAAATAAGCCCATCAAAAATTATTTCTCTAAAAAGAGAAATCAAAAAAGTGATAAAAAAAGAAGAAGACTTTGTAACAATAATAAAAATGTACAACAAAGAAAGCTTCGAAGAAGAAACAATAGGAAAATATAAATCACTAGGAGAAGATTTTATTCTATAATTCCCAGCAGAATTATAAAAAACCCTAGAAATAAACAAAACAAAAAAACTAAAATAGCTGGTAAAAAAACTAAAGATATTAGAAAAAGGGTATACTTAGAATATAAGAGTAAAATAATTGTTTATTTTACATTGGTTGATTAATAACATTAGATGTATTGAAATATATCATTTTTACTATCAATGTATCTTAAAGTTGTTGTTGATTAATAACATTAGATGTATTGAAATAGTTTGTATTTCATTATTTTGTAATTCACACCCCCGTGTTGATTAATAACATTAGATGTATTGAAATAATTGTGTCTTCACAAATGGATAAAATGGTACAGTCGTTGATTAATAACATTAGATGTATTGAAATTCAGCCATACTGTAAAATAAAACAACTCCATCACGTTGATTAATAACATTAGATGTATTGAAATGGCTATAGGACAAGGGGCTGCTAATTCTTTAAAGTTGATTAATAACATTAGATGTATTGAAATATAACACATGGAATGCAATTTTAAATATTGGTAAAAGTTGATTAATAACATTAGATGTATTGAAATCCTTTTAATTCTAATTCCAACCTTGTCCAATCTTGGGTTGATTAATAACATTAGATGTATTGAATATTTATTTTACTGTCTATGTATCTTAAAGTTGTTGTTGATTAATAACATTAGATGTATTGAAATTTGTTGTTATGTAGCAAATAGTAAATATGCTCCTCGGGTTGATTAATAACATTAGATGTATTGAAATAAAGAATAATATCCTGCTGGTAGTCCATACTTATTAGTTGATTAATAACATTAGATGTATTGAAATAAATCAGGATTAGCATTTTTAGTAAACTGCCCTTGTTGATTATTGGCATTTGATGTATTGAAATTTATAGCTTAGAACGTAAAAAATACAACTAAAAGACCTTGATTAATTATGTAAGTGATAAAGTATTTGAGAAATTATATATTTTCTCTTATTAAGGTATGATATATTTAAATGGTTTTTAAATTAATCTTTAAAGGTTAATTATTAATTAGAAAGGAAAATTTATGGAATTTATTGAACTTGTTAAGAATCGTTTTTCTTGTAAAAGTTTTTCTGATAAAAAGGTGGAAGATGAGAAGCTTGATCTTATTCTTCAGGCTGGAAGGTTTGCTCCTACTGCTAAGAACAATCAGATTCAAAGAATTTAAGTTTGTAAATCTGAAAAGGCACTTTTAAAAGTTGATGATTTAACTCCATGTAGGTACAAGGCTCCTCTTGTTCTTCTTGTGGCCTATGATGAGAGTGAGGCTTTTGTTTATCCTGGTGGAAAATATAATTCTGGGGCTGAGGATGCTTCTATTGTTGCAAGTCATATGATTTTGGCTGCGGCAAGTCTTGGGGTGGATTCTTGTTGGGTTAATTTTTTTGATCCTGATAAGGCAAGTGAGAAATTTTCTTTGTCTGAAAATGAAAAAGTTCTTGCTATGATTGATTTGGGATATGCAAATGATGGAGTAGGGCCTTTGGAAAATCATTTTAAGAAAAAAGATCTTGATGAAACTGTTAAGTTTATTTAATTTTTTATTTGAAGATGTAGGATTTGTATCCTATGTCTTTTTTTTATATGTTATTATATAGGTGTTTAGACCATATTTTGATTTTTGAAATTTTAATATAATAAATATTTTGGGTGTATTTTTATTTTAAAAAAGTTAGGAGTAATAATGAAAAAATAAAGATGGTATTTTTTGATATTGATGGGACTATGATTTCTTTGGATAAGGAGGGGATTTCTGAAAAAACTGCTCTTTCTTTGAGAAAACTTAAGGAAAATGGGATAAAAATTTGTGTGGCAACGGGCAGGTCTCCTATCCAACTTCCTGATTTTTCTGGAATTTCTTTTGATGCTTATTTGAGTTTTAATGGGTCGTTGATTTTTAATGATAAGGAAGATATTTTTAAAAATCCCCTTTCTAAAGATGATATTTTCACCTTGATGGAAAATTCTAAGGACATGGATAAGCCTATGGCAATTGCTACTAGGGATCTTTATGCCTGCAATGGGACAAATTTTGATTTAGAGAAGTATTTTTCTTTTGGTGGCAGTCAGCCTAAAGTTTATGATGATTTTGAAGATATTATTGAAAATGATGATATTTTTCAAGCGATTTTGCCTATTAGTGCAAATGAATATGAGAGGGCAATGGAAAATATTTCTTCTACAAAAATTACAGCCTGGTGGGATAGGGCTGTTGATTTGATTCCCAAAAATGGCGGCAAGGGCAAGGGCGTTGAGGAGATTTTATCTTATTATAAGATAAAAAAGGATGAGTGCCTTGCTTTTGGTGATGGTAATAATGATTTGGAGATGTTTGAGGCTGTTGGATATGGAATTTGTATGGCAAATGGGTCAAGGGATTTGAAAAAAGTTTCCTATGATGTTTGCAAAAGCGTTGATGAGGATGGGATTTATTATTATTTGAAAGATAAGGGAATAATTTAGAATTTATAAAAGCCTTGATAGAAATTATCAAGGCTTTTATATTATTTTTATTTTAATACAAATTCCATCACAACTGGGTTGTGGTCGGAGTATTGGAAATTTTCTTTTGTTTGGGTTTTTATGGTTTTTATTTTGATATTATCTGTTGCCAAAAATCCATCTATAGTTGAAAGGTAGGCGTCTTTTCCTGTGTAGGGCTTATCATTTACTACAGATGTTTTTCCATTTTTGTCATAGTAAAGTTTTATATTTTTTGTCAACATTTCTTTTGGGAAGGGACTTGGGTTCCAAATTCCTTCTGGGAGTTTTTTGAATTTTGCTGAAAGTTCTTGGTTAAAGTCTCCTCCAACTAAAACATAATTTCCTTTTTTATATTCTTTGTTTATAAAATCTATTATTTCTTTTGTTTGGGCGACTCTCCCTTTATTTCCTGATTCGTAGGCATCAAGGTGGACATTTACTATTACAAGTTTCTTATCCGAGTTTTTGATGTCAATATAGGATGGATTAAAGGCTCTTTTTAAGTTTACAAGTCTTGTTGGAAACTTGTGGGGGATTTCTTGTTGGTATCTTTTCGATTTTTTTATTTTAAAAGCAGTTTGAGTCATTATGCCCGATTGGACTTTTCCCATTGGTGGGATTGGGTAGGGGATAAAATCTGTTTTAAAGTTTAGGGCGAAAGTTGATGAGCCCAAGAAATTTTCCCTTAATTTATCCACTTGATTTATGTGAAAAGACCTTTTAGAATCATAGTCTACTTCTTGAAATAATTTTATGTCAGCATTTATATTTTTGCTGGTAGAAATTATATGGTCGATTGATTTTTCTACGTGATTTTTATTTATTGGAAAAACCATTTGACCTCCATCCATAAAAAAGTCCGTATCCTTATCAAGGCCTCCATAGCCTATATTCCAAGTCATAACCCTATAATTTTTGCCAATTTCTGGAATATCTTCTCCCTTACCATATACTTTTACATCCTCAATTTTTTCTGGCCTATATTCTCTAATCCAAAGATAGGATAAGAGGATCAAAAATCCTAATAAGAAAATTCCTACTAGGCTTAGGAAAATTTTCAAAATTTTTTTCATACACACCTCTTTTTTGAACAAATTGTTCAAATTTTTATTATTAGTATAATATAAATACCCAATTTGAAGTGTTTGAAAGGATATAATATGAAAAAAGAATTTTTGAAAAAATATTTAAAAGAGGCTGGTCTTGGTCTAAAGGACTTATTAAGGGCTCTTATAATTTCATCTATAATAAATTTTGTGGTTTTGGCTATTGGACTTGGGATTTTAAAAATAAAATATTTTATATTAATCGCTCTTTTAATAGCCCTTGTGGACTTACTTCCAGTTTTGGGAGCAGGCATGGTTATGATTCCTTGGGCTATTATAGAAATTTTTATGGGAAATATGAAACTTGGATTTTCTCTTGGAATTTTATTTGCCCTAACCTTTATAATTAAACAAGTTATAGAACCAATAATTTTGGGAAGGTCAATCGGTCTTAATCCATTTTTAACAATTTTAATAAGCGTATCTTTTATGGTTTTCCTATCTCCAGGACTTGGAGCTCTTGTGGGACCAGTAGTTTCAATGATGATTGGAACTTTTTTGGAAGTTAGGAAGGTTTTTGAATTTGAAAAAAATCAGGATGAAAAAATAGAAGATAAAAAATCTTAATCTATAAATCCTCATGAAAATTTAGAATTAAATTTTTTCTATCTTTTTGCAAGAGGATTTTAATTTTACCTATTATTTTATATTTTAGAATTCTAATTTTCAATAATTATAGAAAATATTCGTAAAATTTTCAAAAAAGATTTGACAAAATTTTACAAAGAGACTATCATATTATTAACATTTTAAAACATTATTAAATTATTAGAAAAAAAGAGTAAAGTCATGGAGAATCACAGAGAGTAGGTGGTTGGTGGAAACCTATATTTAAAATGAGCTTGAAAATCCTTTTTCTTATGTTAATCTGAACTTAAAGTAAGATTTGCCGCCGTGGTTGGCGTTATCGTAACCCTGCATTGTTAGATGTTTGAGAGCTTATTTTTATACAAAAAATAAGAAAAAAGGTGGTACCGCGATAATTCGTCCTTTGTCATTAGACAAGGGACTTTTTTTATTGGGTTTTTTAAAAGGGATAAGTTAGTTTTACAAATGTGTTAGAAATTTTAGAAAGGAATAGCTTTTATGAAAATACGAGGGGCAGAAATAATAGTAAAAACCTTGATTGATGAAGGTGTTGATACAATTTTTGGCTATCCTGGTGGTTCTGTTATCCAAGTTTTTGATGCTCTTTATGATTACAAAGATAAGTTAAAACTTGTAAGGACCAGCCACGAGCAAGGGGCAGCCCACGCAGCTGATGGCTATGCAAGATCGACTGGAAAAGTTGGCCTAATTTTGGCAACATCAGGGCCTGGAGCTACAAATATTGTAACAGGAATTGCAACGGCCTTTATGGATTCAATTCCCCTGGTTTGTATAACTGGAAATGCTGGAAGAAAACTTTTGGGCAAGGATTCTTTCCAAGAAATTGACATAATGGGAATAACAATGCCAATTACCAAACATAATTTTATAGTAAGGGATGTAAAATTTCTCCAAGATACTATAAGAAGGGCATTTATGATTGCAAATTCTGGAAGAAAGGGACCGGTTTTGATTGATATCCCAAGCGATATCATGGCAGAGCTTTGTAACTATGAAAAAAAGGAAAGCTTAAAAGAAGAAAAAAAAGACCAAGTCAATGAAGATGAGATTTTAGAAATTGCAAATTGCATAAATTCTTCAAAAAAACCAATCATTTATTCAGGTGGGGGAGTTACTGCATCAGAAAGTTTTAAGGAGTTGAGAAAATTAATCAAGCTTTCAAATATTCCTGCCTGTAACACAATTATGGGAATTGGAGTTTTGGGATATGAGGATGAATTAAATCTTGGCATGCTTGGAATGCATGGGAAATATTCCACCAACAACGCCATTGCTGAATGTGATTTGTTGATAGCTTGCGGAGTTAGGTTTTCTGATAGGGTTGCCTTAAATACCAAAAAATTTGCAAAAAATGCAAAAATAATCCATATCGACATTGATAAGTCAGAAATTGATAAAAATATTTACGCAGACTACAAGCTTGTGGGAGATGTTAAGGAAGTTTTGAATGCTCTTTTATCAAAAATTGAAAAAAAAGAAAGGCGTGACTGGCTTGATCATATAAATGAGCTTAGAAAAGAAGATTATAGGCCGGTAGATAGTAAGGATAAGATAAAACCCCACCAAGTTATAAAATATATTTCCAAAACTTTGGGAGAGGATATGATTTTTGTAACAGATGTTGGCCAGCACCAAATGTGGACAGCCCAATATTGTGGAAGAACCAAACCCAGGTCTTTTTTGACAAGTGGTGGACTTGGAACTATGGGATTTGGTTATGGGGCAGCAATGGGAGCTAAAGTTGGAAATCCTGATAGAAATGTTGTTTTGATAACGGGAGATGGGTCTTTTAATATGAATTTCAATGAAATTATTACAGCAGTAAATAACAATATAAAAGTTATAACCGTTGTTATGAAGAATAAAACTTTGGGCATGGTAAGACAATGGCAACATCTTTTATATAATGACAGGTTTTCGGGAACTAATATGGAGGAAAATATTGATTACATAAATCTTTCAAAATCCTTAGGAGCTTGTGATTTTTCATACTAGAATCCTTAACATTTTTCACTAGCCAATGCTTCTCTAAAAATTCATCTAGCTTACTTTTCCACATCATAGCTTTATAATTTTATAATACTATAGATTTATGAAAAATCAAGCATTTATTTTTAAAATTATGCAAAAAATTAAGTAAAATATTCTTAATAAAATTGTTTTAAAAATTTGAAACAGTATAGTTTAGAAAAATTGAGAATTTGAAAAGAAAAAAATGGAGAAGTAATGGAAAAAGTAAAAATAATAGCAGATTCAGGGTGCAATATAGACCTTGAAATGGCAAAAGAATACGATATATCAATTCTTCCTTTTAAAATAAATTTCAAAGACAAGTCCTATACAGACCTATACGAATTAAGCAGGGAAGATTTCTTAAAAAAATACAAAGAAAGCAAGGAAAGAGTAACAACATCAACGCCAGGACCAGGAGAATTTCTAAAATTATTAGAAAATGAATACCAAAAAGGCTATAGGAATTTTCTGGTTTTTTCCATAAGTAAAAAATTTTCAGGAATGAACCAAATGATGGAGCTTATGAAAGATGAGTTTCTAGAAAAAAGAAAAGATGCGAAAGTTAAAGTAATAGACTCATATACAGCAACAATTGCAGCAATTTATCCAGTAATAAAAGCATCAGAATATGCAAAAAATGGCCTAGGACTTGATGAAATCTACAAAAAAAGTCTAGATAACCTAAAATATGCAAATGTAACAGGAGTTGTAAAAAATCTAGATGCCTTGCAAAGAGGGGGAAGACTGCCAAAAACCCTAGTTAAACTTGCAAATTTAATTTCCTTTTCACCTGTCTTGTGCATAGAAGATGGGGAAATAAAATTAAGAAAAAAAGTGACAGGGAAAAAGAAATCCTACAAGGAATTAATAAAATACATACAAAAATTATGTAAAAAATACGACTCTTACCAAATTATAATAGGCGGGGCAGACAGCGAAGATGAAATAGAAATATTAAAAGAAGGACTAGAAAAAGAAATTAAAAAAGCCCTAGACTTTAAAATAATAGACGTAACCCCAGTAATAGGAGTTCACTTGGGAGATGGGGTAGTATTTTGCTCAGTATTTCCAATAAAATAAATTTCTAGCCTATATAAGCTGAAAAAAATTTAAAATGCCAAAAAAAATTGAAATATAAGTAGCTAGTATAGAAAAGTCAGTTTTTAATTTATTTATAAAAAATTAGGCTAAAACCTATCTTAACTGGGTGATTGTGTTTGATATGGCATAAGTATACTTAAAATTATTAGAAAAGCACAAAATGTATAAGCTTTTAGGTGGATTTAAAGAGCTATGAAAAAGTTTTGAGATTTCTCGATAATAATTAAGATAAGTTGGAATAAAAAGCCTTAGGAGGCTTTTTTTATCTTATTTAAATGGGAATTATTAAATGGTTTTATACAAGAATTAAATTTTCACTAAGACCTCTTTTCTTTTATTTTAAAAATAAAAAAAATTTTATAAAGTAATTTTCAAATTGAAAGATTATGACAAAAAATTGTAATAAACATAAAAAATAATAAAGTCCTTATTTTTTTAAATATTATTAATAAGGTTTATTTTTAAAGGGTAAAGCTATATAAATTTTTCCAAACAAAGAAAAAACCAGAAATTTTTTATAAATATTGTAAAATAAAAAAATAAAAACCAATATAATGATATTCACTATCATAAATTGGTTGTATAATCATAAATGAAGATAGTGATAATTTTTATCATTGTTTTTTACATAAACTATTATTAACTCAAATATAATAATTGCCCAGTTTAGCTTAAGCTGGTTTTCTTTTTTTTGAGAGATTGCTGATATTGAATATTATTATAAAAAAATCACATTTATAAGCCATTATATCAAATTTGTTATAGTAATAGTCGAACTAATTAATTATAGAAAGAAGGAACAGATGCCAATTACCTTATTAAATAATGGACAAGAAGCAGAAGTTATAAAAATCAAAGGAGATGATGAGATAAAAACTCACTTATCAAATCTAGGTTTTGTAAAGGGAAAGACAATTAAATTATTTTTCTTTGATGGAGTAAATTATATTATTATGGTTGATAATAGTAAATATGCACTAAACAAAGATCTAGCTAAGAGAATATATGTTAAGGAGATAAATTAATGAAATCTTTAAAAGATGTAGCAGTAGGAGAAAGTGCTGTTATTAAAAAAATCAAAGGAGATGGAGCTACCATAAGAAGAATTATGGACATGGGGATTACAAAAAAAACTGAGGTTTATGTAAGAAAAATAGCCCCATTAGGAGATCCTATCCAAGTTAATTTACGTGGTTATGAATTGACTCTTAGAAAAGAAGATGCAAAAAATATAATAGTGGAGGAATAGATGGCTTATACGGTTGCTTTAGCTGGTAACCCTAACTCAGGAAAAACCACTCTTTTTAATGAACTTACAGGTTCAAGCCAAAGAGTAGGAAACTGGCCAGGAGTTACAGTTGATAAAAAAGAAGGAAAATTAAAAGGACACAAGGATATTATTATCCAAGATTTACCAGGAATTTATTCACTTTCCCCTTATACAATGGAAGAAGTTGTTTCAAGAGGATATTTGGTTGACCAAAGACCTGACCTTATTGTAAATCTTGTTGATGGATCAAATCTTATAAGAAACTTATATCTTACAAGCCAATTAATTGAACTTGGAATTCCAACAATTATTGCCTTGAATATGATGGATATAGTAAAATCAAACGGCGATGTTATTGATAAAGATAATCTTTCTAAAATTTTGGGTTGTCCTGTTGTAGAAATTGTTGCTAGCAAAAAACAAGGTACAAAGGACTTAATAAATGAGATTGTAAAATCAGAAAATAAATTATCTTTACCAAATCCTTTAAAATATTCTGGAGAATTAGAAGAAGCTTTGGAAAAAATTTCTAGTGAAATTTCTGGATCTGTTGATTCTAAACTTGAAAGATATTTGTCAATCAAGGCCTTTGAAAATGATGAAGATATGTTTGAAAATATTTCTTTATCATCTGATAAGAAAGAAAATATTAATAAGATAAGAGAAGATTTTGAAAAAATAGAAGATGATGTAGCTGAAGGTATTGTAACTACTGAAAGATATGAAGCTCTTGGAGAAGTTGGAGAAAAAGTTCTTAAAAAAGCTCCACCAAAGCTTTCAACAACTGATAAAATCGATAAGATAGTTACAAATAGAATTTTGGGACTTCCAATTTTTGCCCTTGTAATGTTTGTTATTTATTATATAGCAATTTCAACTATAGGAACTGGGGCGACTGATGCCGTAAATGGATTTTTTGAAGATACAATGACACCTGCTGTTGCAGATTTTCTAACAAATATTGGAATCAGTGACGTTTTAGTTAGTCTTGCAACAGACGGAATTATATCAGGAGTTGGTGCAGTATTAGGATTCTTACCACAAATGTTAGTATTATTTGCCCAACTTTCAATTCTTGAAGATATAGGATACATGGCAAGAGTTGCCTTTGTAATGGATAGGGTATTTAGAAGATTTGGACTTTCTGGAAAATCATTTATACCAGTAATGATAGGTACAGGATGTTCAGTTCCTGGAATCCAATCATCAAGAACAATCGAAAATGAAAGAGATAGAAGAATTACAATTATAACTACATCTTTTATGCCATGTTCTGCAAAACTTCCTGTAATTGCCTTGATAGCAGGAGCATTTTTCAAAGAAAACCAAGCTTTGGTGACATTTTCATTTTATATAATTGGAATAGTTTCTGTAATAATTTCTGGAATTATTTTAAAGAAATTTAAAGAATTTGCATCAGATCCAGCTCCATTTGTTATGGAACTTCCACCATATCACGCACCAAGAGTTACTTCAGTTTTAAGAGATATGTTTAATAAAGGAATGGCCTTTGTAAAAAGAGCAGGAACAATAATTTTAGTATCATCAATAATTATTTGGTTCTTATCAAACTTCGACTTCTCATTTAAATTGGTAGAAGCTGAATCAGAAAACTCAATACTTGCAGTTTTAGGTGGATATTTAGCAGTTTTATTTAAACCATTAGGATTTGGACAATGGCAATCAGCAGTAGCAACAATTACAGGATTCGTTGCAAAAGAAAACGTAGTTTCAACAATGGGTGTTGTTCTTGGAATTGGAGCAGATCTTGATGAAACAAATAGACAATTAATTACAGCTTTCAACCAAGCTATAGGAACACCAGTTGCTGGATATTCATTCTTACTTTTCAATATGCTTTGTATGCCATGTTTTGCAGCAGTTGGAGCTATAAAAACAGAAATGAACAACAATAGATGGACTTTAATTGCGATAGGATATCAAATGACATTTGCCTATGCTATTGCCTTTGTTTTCTATCATTTAGCAAACTTCTTTGTTTATAAAGAATTTTCAATTATGACAATACTTTCTTTAATTGTTTTAGCAGTAATCTTATACTTAATATTTAGACCTGTTAAATATAAAGAAGAAAAGAGAACTTATAAATTAAATTTAGCTAGAAAATAGTAAAAAATAGAAAGGGATGATTTTATGAACTTACAATCATGGATATTTTTGCTAGTAATATTGGGCATTTGCTCTTATATTGTCTATACAAGATTTATAAAAGAAGGATCAAATTTTGGATGCAAGGATTGTGCACAAAAAAGTTCTTGTTCATCAGATACTTGCCATAGCAAAAAAGAAAAAACAAAAAAGAAATCATGCCCATATTGTGACTGATTGTTTTTTAAAGGGAGGACTTTTGCAAAAAATAAATTTGCGAAGGTCTTCTTTTTAGAATATAAAATTTTAGATTTTATATTTTTAGCTATTTGTAACTATCAAAATTTTAGCTTTTAAAATATAAAAAATTTTGCTAGAATAGAATTGATATAATTATTTTAAAATCATAGGAGGAAGAGATGATTAAGTTAAACAAAAAAATATTAAGTGCAGGAGCAGGAGTATTAGCAGGAGCAATTGGTGGAAAAATTCTTACATCAAAATTTGCAAAAAAAGCTGCAGTAGCTACAGTTCAACAAGGACTAAAAGCTAAGGGAGCAGTTGATAAAACTGTAGAAAATATTAAGCTTACAACTGATGATATAGTTGCAGAAGCTAAGGTTAAAAATGAAATTGAAGAAAGACTTGAAGCTGAAGCAAAGGCAAATCTTGATATTGAAAATGTAGCTAAAAAAGAAGCTGAAGAGAAAATAAAAGAAGAAATAAAGGAAGATTTAAAAGAAGAAGCTAAAGAGGATTAGGATGAGAGCGTCTATAAAGGCTAGAACCCTCGGTAGATCTAGGTTTTTGTTTGAAGACTATCTTAAAGATTCTAACGTTAACAAATTAAAGTACAAAATTGAAAAAATAAAAGGTGTAAAGTTTTGCCAAATTTCCTCGATTTCAAAATCTATTATAATAAATTACGATGAAGATTATATTGGAGAAATAGCAAGATTTATTCTTGACTTTGATCTAAAATCTTTGGATGATTTTGAAATTGATGATGCAGACTTTATCCCACAAGTTGATAAGTCAATTTTTCATATACTAAGAAATGCAGCATACAAGAGGATAATTTTTGGAAAAATTATGCCAATGCCACTTAGACCATTTTTTACAATTTTAAGGGCTTATCCTTTTGTAAAAGAAGGGTTAAAATCTTTGAAAAATAGGAAAATGGATGTGGCTCTTTTGGATGCAAGTGCAATTTCAGTTTCAATTGTAACAGGTCAATTTGCAGATGCTGCAAGTATTATGGCCCTTTTATCTTTGGGAGAAGAGCTTGAAGATTATACATTGAAAAAATCAAGGTTAAATTTAAAATCTTCCCTAGCCCTAAACATTGATCAAGTTTTAGTAAAAGATGGAGACAAAAAAGTCTTTAAACACTTAAAAGAAGTTGAAATTGGTGATTTGATTTATGTTTCTATGGGAACAACAATTCCTGTTGATGGAGAAGTTGTTGAAGGTTTTGGTATGGTTAATGAATCTTCATTTACAGGAGAAGCTAAGGCTGTAGAAAAAAATGAAAAATCATCTGTTTTTGCAGGAACAGTCCTTGAAGAGGGAGACCTTCTTGTAAGAAGTAAGAAAAAATATGATGATTCTAGATTAAACCATATTATAAAATTGATTGAAGATAGCGAGAAAAATAAATCCTTGGCACAAATAAAGGCTGAGTCTATGGCAGATTCTTTGGTAAAATATTCCTTTATTGGGGCAGGTTTAACATATTTATTGACTCGTAATTTTATAAAAGCAAAATCATTTTTGATGGTTGATTATTCTTGTGCCTTAAAACTTACAATTCCAATAGCTTATATGAAGGCTATAAGCCAAGCAGGAGATGAAAATATCCTTGTAAAGGGTGGAAAATATTTTGAAAGTATAGCAAAGGCAGATACCATTATTTTTGACAAAACTGGGACTTTGACCAAGTCAGAACCTGAAGTTAAAAGAGTAATTTCCTTTGATATTGATGAAGATGAGGCCTTAAGAATTGCTGCTTGTCTTGAAGAACATTTCCCACATTCTATAGCAAGAGCAGTTGTAAAAAAAGCTAGGGAGAAAAATCTTCACCATGAAGAAATGCACTCCAAGCCTGAATATGTAATGGCTCATGGAATAAAATCTACAATTGATGGAAAACCAGCCTTAATTGGAAGCGAACATTTTATTTTGGAAGATGAAAAAATTAAAATAAGCCCAGACCAAGGGGATTTGATTAATTCTTTAAAAGAAGAATATTCACTTTTATTTATGGCCTTTGACAATAAATTGTTGGCAGTCTTATGTATTGATGATCCAATTAGAAAAGATGCAAAAGAAACTATTTCAAATCTTAGAAAATTAGGCTTTACTCATATCGCAATGCTAACAGGAGATAATGAAAATTCTGCAAGAGCTGTAAGCAAGAAACTTGACCTAGACTTTTACAAATCCCAAGTTCTTCCAGAAGATAAGGAAGAATATATCAAAAAAATGAAAGATTTGGGAAGAAAAGTAATTATGATAGGAGATGGAGTTAATGATTCGATTGCCCTATCCCAAGCTGATGTAGGAATTTCAATGTCTAAAGGAGCAGATCTTGCAAAAGAAATTTCTGACGTTTCCATAAAAACCGATTCATTAAAAGAATTAGTTGACCTTATAAAACTTTCAAGAAGTGTAGATAAAAGAGTTAGAAATGATTATGAAAAAATAATAGCTTTCAATACCCTATTAATCGCCTTAGGCTTGGGTTCATTTATAACAAATACCCAATCAGCCCTCATGCACAATATATCTACAGTTGCAATAGCAAGCGATAATATGAAAAAATACAAATTTTAAAACCAAAGTTTAAAGCTTTGGTCAGAGCGTATACAACCCCTCAAGCACGAATATCTGACTTCAAAAATTGTTGATTTCTAAATTTCAAAATTCTAAAATCGCAAACTCGCTAACGCTCAAACAGTGCGATTTTTAACGAATTTTTAAATTTGAAATCAAATCAATTTTTTCCGTATGATATTCTTAGCATGAGGATTTGTATACTTTTTCAACAGTCTGAACCAAAGTTTAAAGCTTTGGTTTTTTCTTTGGGAAAATTTAATTTGTTGTTTAAAGATGCCATGAAAATTTATAAAATTTTAGTCTCAGTGGCTTTATTATTCTTTTATCATTTGTTAGAAGTTGAAGTTATGGAAATAACTTATGAAAAATGTATGATAGAATAAGAAAATCGTTTTTTATAAGGAGAAGATATGTTTAATTTTAGAAATGACTATTCTGATATTTGTTATCCAGAAATTTTAGATTATATAAAAGAAAATCTTGACCAAATAAATCCAGGATATGGGGTTGATGATCATAGCAAAAATGCTGAGAAATTAATCAAAGAAAAATTAGAAGATGAAAATGTAGACATTTATTTTATCCACGGGGGAACAGGTGCAAATATTCTTGGGGCAAGTGTAGGAATGATGCCTCAAGAATCTATAATTGCTGCTACAAGTGGACATATTGAAGACCAAGAAGCAGGAGCAATTGAGGCTTGTGGAATAAAAATTGAAACAATTCCAACAAATGACGGAAAAATAACCAAAAAATTATTGGAAGAAAAATATAAATCTTTTACCAACGAACACCACACAGTCCCAAGAAAAGTTTATATATCAAATACAACAGAAGTTGGAACACTTTATAGTAAAAAAGATTTGGAAGAAATTTACGATTTTTGTAAAAAACGCGACTTATATTTATTTATGGACGGGGCAAGACTTGCCCACGCCATGGCAAATGAAAAATCTGATTTAAAATTTAAAGATTTGACCAAGTTTTGCGATATATTTTATTTTGGAGGAACCAAAAACGGTCTGATGTTCGGCGAAGCCCTTGTAATTGTAAATGATAATTTGAAGAAAAATTTCAGAAATTTACAAAAACAAAAGGGAGCCATGCTTGCCAAAGGATTTGTAACAGGAATGATGTTTGAAAGACTCTTCCAAGATGATTTGTATATAAAAGGAGCAAAAAAAGCCTACCAAATGGCAGAAAAATTGGCTCAAGGATTTGAAGAAAAAGGCTACAAACTTGCCTATAAATTTGATTCAAACCAAGTTTTTGTAGAAATTTCAAAAGAAGATATAAAAAAATGGGAAGAATTTGCCTATTTTGAAGTAGGAGAAAAAAGAGAAGATAAATTCGTAGCAAGATTTGTAACAACCTACAAAAGCCAAGAAAAAGAAATAGAAGAATTTTTAGAAAGGATTTAGTATTATGCATTACACAGGACAAGTTTATAGACCTCCTCTTGAAGCCTATACTCCACTTTTAGAAGTGACTTACGGATGTTCTCACAACAAGTGTGCCTTTTGCACCATGTATCATATGACAAATTTTGGGATTTCTCCTATAAAAGATATAGAAAGTGATATTTTGGAAATTTCCATGACCTATCCAAGGCCAATAGAAAGAATTTATTTATTAAATGGAGATCCTTTCGTTCTTTCAACTCAAAAATTGGTAGAAATTGCCGATTTGATCCACAAATATATACCAGAAGTAAAAACCATAACTTCCTATGCCAGTTTTTATAATTTGAAAAATAAAACCAAAGAAGATTTAAAACTCTTAAGAGAAAAAGGCTACAATGAGCTTTGGTTTGGAGTAGAAACAGGAAATCAAAAAGTCCTAGACTGGCTTGATAAGGGAGCAGATCTAAAAGATTATAAAAAAGGGATAGAGAAAATGAAATATGCCAATATGACCTACAACGCTATAGTAATGCAAGGAGTTGCAGGAAATGGAAATTCAAAAGAAAACGCAAGAGAAACGGCAAAATTTTTAAACCTCTATCCACCAATAGGAATTTTTATAATGAGCACAGACGTACAAAGAGGTTCAAAATTATATAAAATGAGAGAAGAAGGATATTTTAAAGAAACAAGTAACAGAGAAAACCTAGAAGAACAAATAGAATTATTAAAAAATCTAGATGTTCCGGGAAATGTCCTCTACTCATCAGGCCACATAGTAAATCTTGTAAAAGTAACATCTCACATGAGAAATAAAGAAAAAATGATAAAAAAATTAGAAGATGCCCTAAAAAATCTAGATGAAAAAATCCTAGATTCAAAAAATAAGGGTAGGGCTATTTAGACTGTATGGTCTAATAGCCTCAGAGCGTAGACAAAGTATGAATGTAGATAATAATTATTTTAAATAAAAATTAAGCTACGTACCATCTCGACTAAGTGAGTGAAACGAACGCACGGAGAGATCTCATTAGATTTCTCGACTCACTACGTTCGCTCGAAATGGGAAAATTTTTAGTTTGTCAACAGACTGGGACTATTTAGACTGTATGGTCTAATAGCCTTATTTTTTTCATATCTTTTTCTTCAAATAATCCCAAATCATAGTGGTTGGTTATTATTATTTTTTTGCCATTTTTGTTTAAATCTTTGATTAGATTCGCTATGTATTTTGCTTTTTCTTTGTCAAGTTCATTAAAAGGTTCATCTAATAAGTATAATTTTTATCAGTAAATAGAAGTAAAATCAAATATAAAATTTAAATTCTCCACCTGATAGGTGGTAGAGGGTTTTATCGAAATTTTCATTAATAAAATTATTTATGTAAGAAT
>NZ_ABXA01000038.1 GCF_000173355.1 Anaerococcus hydrogenalis DSM 7454 | reverse complement strand
CTTCAATTAATGGATGAAGTAGACGAATACTTCGACATCCCAGAAAGAGATAACGACCAACCATTCCTAATGCCAGTAGAAGACGTAATGACAATCTCAGGAAGAGGAACAGTAGCAACAGGAAGAGTAGAAAGAGGAACACTAAAACTTGGATCTACAGTAGAAATAGTTGGACTAACAGACAAAACAAGAGAAGTAGTAGTAACAGGAATAGAAATGTTCCACAAATCACTTGAAACAACAGAATCAGGAGATAACTGTGCGTTACTATTAAGAGGAGTACAAAGAAACGAAATCCAAAGAGGACAAGTAATAGCAGAACCAGGTTCAGTACACCCACACACAGAATTTGAAGGACAAGTATACGTACTAACAAAAGAAGAAGGTGGACGTCATACACCATTCTTCTCAGGCTATAGACCACAATTCTTCTTCAGAACAACAGATGTAACAGGTGACATCCAATTAGAAGAAGGAACAGAAATGGTAATGCCAGGAGACAACGCAAAATTCATAATCAAACTACAAAAACCAATCGCTCTTGAAGAAGGATTAAGATTCGCAGTAAGAGAAGGTGGAAGAACAGTTGCTTCAGGAGTTGTTTCTAAA
>NZ_ABXA01000039.1 GCF_000173355.1 Anaerococcus hydrogenalis DSM 7454 | reverse complement strand
ATTCGACTAACTTTAAGACATCGCTAATGAGTTAGGCTCTTTCCTTTCGCTCGCCGCTACTTGAAAATCGATGTTTCTTTCTCTTCCTCCTGCTACTTAGATGTTTCAGTTCGCAGGGTATCGCCTTACTAAGCTATGTATTCACTTAGTAATGATTGTGTCTTCCACAACCGGGTTGCCCCATTCGGAGACCTAGGGGTCAGTGCTTTTTTGTGAGCTCACCCTAGTTTTCGTTCACTTACGTCCTTTATCGCCTTCATGTGCCAAGGCATCCACCTTGTGCCCTTTCTTCCTTGACTGGAAATATTTATAGCTATTTAATTTTTTTAGGTTCATTTTAATGCCCTGTTCGAGTTTTGTTTGGTTATTTACTGTAACCTAACGTTATTTTCGATTATGGGCTTGGTGGAGATGAAGAGATTCGAACTCTTGACCCCCTGCGTGCAAGGCAGGTGCTCTCCCAACTGAGCTACACCCCCATGTAACCTTTAATCTACAAAGTCTACTTTGTTCCAAACAAAGTTTTTTTATTAATTTTCTTTTGGTAAAAGTCAGCGTACCGACTTTTTACTCTTAGAAAGGAGGTGATCCAGCCGCACCTTCCGATACGGCTACCTTGTTACGACTTCACCCCAGTTACTGACCCTACCTTCGACTGCTGCGTCCTAAAAGGTTCGCTCACAGGCTTCGGGTATTGCCAACTTCCATGGTGTGACGGGCGGTGTGTACAAGACCCGGGAACGCATTCACCGCGACATTCTGATTCGCGATTACTAGCAACTCCAACTTCATGTACTCGAGTTGCAGAGTACAATCCGAACTGGGACAGATTTTGTGAGTTTCGCTTCAGATCACTCTTTCGCTGCCCTCTGTATCTGCCATTGTAGCACGTGTGTAGCCCAAGTCATAAAGGGCATGATGATTTGACGTCGTCCCCACCTTCCTCCGGTTTATCACCGGCAGTATCGCTAGAGTCCCCAACTTAATGATGGTAACTAACGATAGGGGTTGCGCTCGTTATGGGACTTAACCCAACATCTCACGACACGAGCTGACGACAACCATGCACCACCTGTATTTCAGTCGACCGAAGTCGTAAGGAATTATCTCTAATTCCCTCCGAAATATGTCAAGACTTGGTAAGGTTCTTCGCGTTGCGTCGAATTAAACCACATGCTCCGCTGCTTGTGCGGGTCCCCGTCAATTCCTTTGAGTTTCACACTTGCGTGCGTACTCCCCAGGCGGAGTGTTTAATGCGTTAGCTGCGGCTCCCAGATTATTCCAAGAACCTAACACTCATCGTTTACAGCGTGGACTACCAGGGTATCTAATCCTGTTTGCTACCCACGCTTTCGTACCTCAGCGTCAGATGATGACCAGAAAGTCGCCTTCGCCACCGGTATTCTTCCTAATATCTGCGCATTTCACCGCTACACTAGGAATTCCACTTTCCCTTCCATCTCTCAAGCCTAGCAGTTTTAAAAGCTTTATATAGTTGAGCTATATTCTTTAACTTCTAACTTACTAGGCCGCCTACGTACCCTTTACGCCCAATGATTCCGGACAACGCTCGGTCCATACGTATTACCGCGGCTGCTGGCACGTATTTAGCCGGACCTTATTCTTACGGTACTGTCATTTTCATCCCGTAAAAAAGATTTTTACAACCCGAAGGCCTTCTAAATCACGCGGCGTCGCTGCATCAGGGTTTCCCCCATTGTGCAAAATTCCCCACTGCTGCCTCCCGTAGGAGTTTGGGCCGTGTCTCAGTCCCAATGTGGCCGTACACTCTCTCAAGCCGGCTACTGATCGTCGCCTTGGTGAGCTTTTATCTCACCAACTAGCTAATCAGACGCAAGTCCATCTTACACCGATAAATCTTTGGTCTTTCCAGCATGGGCTGATTAGACTTTATAGGGTATTATTCTCCGTTTCCAGAGGCTATCCCCTTGTGTAAGGCAGGTTACTCACGTGTTACTCACCCGTTCGCCACTAATCCACTTAAGTTCATTCCGAAGAAATCATCTAAGTTTCATCGTTCGACTTGCATGTGTTATGCACGCCGCCAGCGTTTATCCTGAGCCAGGATCAAACTCTCAATTAAAGTTTGATCTTGACTATTGTCATTTTCATTTGGTCTCAAAGTATTAACTTTGTAGTTTTTATTTTGTTTTATTAAAGGTTCATGTGTCATTTGTAATGACTATTTAAGTCTACCACCTTTTTGAAAGCTTGTCAAGTTTTTTTAAAGATTTTTTTAAATTCTTTTGTTTAACACGACCTCTTTCTTGGTGCCGACTATTATATTATATCTCGTATTTTTTTCTGTCAAGTTTTTTTGAAGTTTTTTTAAAAACTTTTTTTCTTGTACTATTTTTGAGATAAAAAATATAGCTGTTAATCAAACAGCTATATTAGTATATTATCTTTTTTGACTTTTGTCAAATGTTTTTTATAAATTTTCTATTACTTCTTCTATATCAGGAAGTTGTGCTTGTGGATATTCTTTTGACCACTTAACAATTCCTTCTTCATCTATTATTATATTTGCTCTTTTGCTTGCTGAGTTTTCTTCATTAAATNTTCCATAAGCTTTTGCAACTTCTCCAAGTGGGAAAAATCTGATGCAAATTTTA
>NZ_ABXA01000040.1 GCF_000173355.1 Anaerococcus hydrogenalis DSM 7454 | reverse complement strand
TATCAGGTGGAGAATTTAAATTTTTATATTTGATTTTACTTCTATTTACTGATAAAAATTATACTTATTAGATGAACCTTTTAATGAACTTGACAAAGAAAAGCAAAATACATAGCGAATCTAATCAAAGATTTAAACAAAAATGGCAAAAAAATAATAATAACCAACCACTATGATTTGGGATTATTTGAAGAAAAGATATGAAAAAAATAAGGCTATTAGACCATACAGTCTAAATAGTCCCAGTCTGTTGACAAACTAAAAATTTTCCCATTTCGAGCGAACGTAGTGAGTCGAGAAATCTAATGAGATCTCTCCGTGCGTTCGTTTCACTCACTTAGTCGAGATGGTACGTAGCTTAATTTTTATTTTAAAATAAATTATTATCTACATTCATACTTTGTATACGCTCTGGCTGGAAAGTTATTTTCCAGCTTATTTTTTTAAAAATTTTCCTTTATTTAAAAAAAGCTCTGATTGTGTTAAAATAGAAGAATACTGAGAAGTATTTATTATAATAAAAGCCTTAATTTTAGGCTTTATGTAAGTGGAGGTATTATGAAAAAAATTGGTAAGGTTTTATTGGCCTTCTTGCTGGTAATTGGTATTGGATTTACAGGTTTTACCCTTGGTAAAAATTCTTCCAAAGATAGCCCCTTATTATCACAAGAAAACCAAAAACATATGGCTCAAATGGAAGCTATGAAAGAGTTAATAGATGAAAATTTCCTTTTCGATTATGATGAAAAACAATTGTATGATGGATCTTTGAAGGGAATGTTTGAGAATTTGAAAGATCCCTATACAGCTTATTATACAAAAGATGAATTTGAAAAGCTTATGGAAGGTGTAAACGGAAAGTATGCTGGAATTGGAGTTGCCGTTCAAGCAAGCGATGAAGGTTATATTAAGGCAATTTCTGTTTTTGATGAATCCCCTGCCAAAAAAGCTGGTATAAAAGTTGGAGACTATATTACAAAGGTTGATGGAGAGAGTTATTCTGCTGATCAATTAGAAGAAGCTGTTTCAAAAATGAGGGGAAATATTGGAGAAAAAGTTAAACTCACAGTTTTAAGAAAAAATGACAAGGAAAAGGCTGAGGAAAAAGAAATAGAAGTCGAAAGAGCTAATGTCAAAGTTGATACTGTGGATAGCAAGGTAGTAGAAAAAGATGACAAGAAAATTGGTTATTTAAGAGTTAAAGAATTTGAAGATGTAACCAAGGAAGAATTTGCCAAAGAATTAAAGTCTTTAAAAGATCAAAATGTTGATGGAATAGTTATGGATCTTAGAAATAATCCTGGTGGAAGTCTTGATGTATGTCTTGCAATTGCTGATACATTCTTGGATGAGGGAGTTATAGTTTCAACTGTTGATAAAAAAGGTAAGGAGATAGTTGAAAAAAGTGATAAGGATATGGACAAGACTCCTATGACTGTCCTTATTAATGAAAATTCTGCCTCAGCATCAGAAATCTTAGCAGGTGCTTTTAAGGATAGAGGCAGGGCAAAAATTGTCGGAAAAACTTCTTTTGGTAAGGGCATAGTTCAAAAACTTTTCCCACTTGAAGATGGATCTGGGGTTAAAATTACAATTAGCGAATATTTTACTCCAAATAAAACAAAGATTCACAAAATAGGTGTAAAACCAGATATAGAGGTTGAAAATAAAGATAATGATAGCTTAGATATAGAAAATCTTGATAAGGACGACCAATTTAATAAGGCTATGGATACATTATTAGAAGAAATTAAGGGGTGATATTATGAACAGCTACAATAGCGAATTAAGGATAAAAGAGCTAAATGAACTTTTAGAAAAAAAAGATATTACTGCTTTAAAGGATTCTTTAAGAAGGACAAACCCGGTAGACATAGAAGAATTTATGTCTGAGCTTGACAATGAGCAAAGTTTGATTGTTTATAGACTTCTTAGAAAAGATGATGCTGCAGAAGTATTTGCAGAATTAAAACATGATGGCAAGCACAGACTTCTAACATCAATCACAGACCCAGAGCTTGATGCAATTGTAACAGCTTTAAACTTTGATGATGTGATTGATACCTTGGAAGAAATGCCAGCAACTGTTGTAAAAAGAATTTTGAGAAATTCTGATTCAGAAATGAGAAAAAGAGTAAATCAATTCTTACAATTTCCAGAAGATTCTGCTGGAAGTTTGATGACAACAGAATTTATAGAAGTAAATCCACAGATGACCTGCCAAAAAGTTTTGGAAAGGATAAAAAGAGTAGGAACAAGTAGTGCAACAATTTATACTTGCTATGTAACAGACAAAACAAAATCATTGTTGGGATATGTTTCTTTGAGAATGATTGTAACAAGTCCATCAGATACAAAAGTAAAAGATTTGATGTATGAGGATGTAATCAGCGTTGAGGCTTACGAAGACCAAGAAGAAGTTGCTAAAACTTTTAGAAGGTATGGTTTTACTGCTCTTCCAGTTGTAGATAGCGAAAGAAGATTAATAGGGATAATCACAGTTGATGATATCATGGATGTAATGGAGTTAGAAACAACAGAAGACTTCCAAAGAATGGCTGGTACAACACCAGATGAAGAAGAATACTCAACAACATCTGCCTTGAAACTTGCAAAAAACAGATTGCCTTGGCTAATGTTTTTGATGGTTTCTGCATCATTTACATCAACAATTTTAAAGTCAAGTCAAAAAGTAATAGAATCAATAATTGCCCTTAACATGTTCATCCCAATGCTAACAGACTCAGGTGGAAACGCAGGAAGTCAATCATCAACCTTGGTTATCCGTGGTATGGCAACAGGAGATGTAGATTTAAAAAATTGGTTTAAAGTTGTAGGAAAAGAATTTGAAGTAGGTGTAATAGTAGGAGTAGTTATGTCACTTCTAGCATTTTTAAAATGCTTATTATTTGATGGAGTTGACATGGAAGTTGCTGCTATAGTTGCAATCACAATTTTTGTAATAATAATTATAGCAAAAGTTGTAGGTGCCCTACTACCAATGGGAGCCAAAAAATTAGGATTTGACCCAGCAATAATGGCAAGTCCACTAATAACAACCATAGTAGACTCAATAGGATTAATTTGCTATTTTGAAGTTGCAAAAATAATTATGGGAATATAAAAAATAAGCTTACTTTAATTAGTAAGCTCAGAGCGTAGACAAAGTAAGAATGTAGATAATATTTTATTTTATAATAAAAATTAAGCTACGTACCATCTCGACTAGATAAATATGCCTTGATTTGGCATATTTATCCCTAAAACTAAGTGCTAAATCACGAAGAAATTTTCGTAGCAAACATGTTTTAGTGTGAGTGAAACGAACGCACGGAGAGATCTCATGAGATTTCTCCACTCACTACGTTCGGTCGAAATGGTTAAATTTTTAGTTTGTCAACAGTCTGAGCTTACTTTAATTAGTGAGCTTTTTTATTTGATAAATTAAGTAAAAAAGATATCACTTAACATGATTTGCTAAAGATTAAATTTAACCTTTAGAATTAAATAATCCATGAGATCTCTCGACAAGCTCGAGATGGGTAACTATCTTATTTTCTAAATTTCTAAAGGCTATAGATTCTATAATTATATTTTCAAATAAATCATAACTTACAATATTTACTAAAGTAAGTAGATTTTATAAATTTCATTCAAAATTTATTTTAGTATTAGATTACTTTAGTCATTAAATCCAAAAAAGAATTAACTCATCTCGAGCCTAGCCGAGAGATCTCTATCATATGATTAGCTAAAGTTTAAATTTAACCTTTAGAAATACATAATTCATGAGATCTCTCGACAAGCTCGAGATGGGTAACTATCTTATTTTCTTAATTGCTAAAGGCTTATAGATTCTATAATTATATTTTCAAATAAATCATAACTTACAATATTTACTAAAGTAAGTATATTTTATAAATATCATTCAAAACTTATTTTAGTATTAAATTACTTTAGTCATTAAATCCAAAAAGAATTAACCCATCTCGAGCCTAGTCGAGAGATCTCTTAAATTGTATTTGCTATATTTTAAATTTATTTTCAGATTTACATAAGCAATCTAATCTTTTTTTTAAATATAGCAAAAAAATACTGGATAAGAAAATCAATCTTCTTATCCAGTCTAATTTTTATTCTTCTTCGCTATTTTCTTCTTCTAATTCTTCTTTTATTTCTTCGTGAACTGCTTGTTTTATTTCTTTATTATCAATAATAGATCTTTCTGCAAGTCTATTTAGTTTATCTTTTTCCATTTTTCCGAAATCTTCAAACTCATCTAATTTTCTTCTTGTAAGAACTGAAATTGCAAATCTTCTTCTCATTTCTCTTTTTATTTCTTCTTTTTCTCTAAACCAAGCTATTACCAAAATTATAGTTAGTGCAAGTCCTAGGTATCCTAAGATTGGATAAAGGATGGACATTAACTTTTTAAAGCCCATAAAGGAAAGCCCAAATCCTATTAGGGTAAATATTACTAGGTTTCTTCTAAATTTATTTTCTGTATTTGAAAATCTTCTTGCTGCTGAATAAAATAGGGAAATTGATGAGTTAAAAATCATTCCAAAGATTATTAGAGACATCAAAAGTCCAAGAATTGGATGGATATTTTGCAAAACAACTTGCATTGGTATATCTGAATCTTTTACTATTGGTAGGGTGAAAAATAAGGTAAATCCTACAAGGGCTGTAAGAATTGCAACCATTAATCCCCCAAACATTCCACCAAGTCCAGCCTCTGCTGAATCAGTTTTACTACCTCCAAGAACAAAGGCCATGGAAATTCCACTTATCATACATAAACCAAAATAATTTAGGGTAGATAGGATAGGATTTGGTAGGGGAGATAAGACAGATTTTCCAATTTTATCTAAACTTTGCCAATCAGGACTTATTGTTAGGAATGTATAAATTGATCCAACAACTGCAAATAAAATTATTAAAGGGGTAAAGGCTCCTATTACTTGAGTAACCTTATCAAAGTCTAACATTCCTATAAAAATAATTAAGAGTGTACAAATTAAAGAACCTACCCAAGGTTTAAAGCCAAATTGTTGATTTAAATTTGACCCTGCTCCTGCAATCATAACAAAGCCCATCAAAAAACAATTTATTACTAGGGCCCAATCCATAAATTTTCCTACATACTTATTTGAAATTTCATCTATTACATCTATATGACTTTCTGCAAGATAATGTGATCCTAGTTGAAGTATTATTCCTCCAACTAAAATATGAAAAATTCCTATAAATCCTAGACCAAATAGTCCAGAAATTCCAAAGGACACAAAATATTGCATAAGTTCTTGACCACTGGCAAGTCCTGCCCCGGTCAATACGCCTACATAGGCGAGCATTACACTTATAGTTTTTTTGTTCATTATTTCTCCTTTTTACTTATTAAATAAAAGTTTTTTCTTTTAAAAATAAAAGTGCTGGACTTACCAACACTTTTATTTTTAAGAAAATTGGTTAATTACAACTTTTGGTATGATTTTTTCTATTTCTTCTCTTGTTGGAAGATCTAGAACTTCTGCAGTAGCTGTTGCAGCTGCTACTGCTACCTTGTAAGCCTCTAGAGTATCGCTTGTTCTTGCCAAAGTTCCTATAAATCCACTAATCATAGCATCACGACAAGCAACTGAATTAACTACTTCGTTTACGTGGATTTCTTCTGAAATGTATGAATGTCCATCTTTTGAGAAGAACATTGATCCTTTTTTACCATAAGATACTATGGCATTTTGGGCTCCCATTTCAATTATTTTTTTACCGTATTTATCCATATCTTCAATTGTTTCGATTTTTTTCACCAAAAATTTCCATCAAGTCGTCTACATTTGGTTTTACAAGGATTGGTCCTTCTTTTATAACATCTGGTAAATATTTTGCAGGAATATCTGCTATAAAGTTTGCCTTGTTTGCCTTTGCTATTGAAACCATTCTTGAATAAATATCTTCATCAGCTTTTTCTTCCATTGGAGGAATTGACCCACCCATAACAATGGTATCTCCTTCTCCAACTCTAGATAAATAATATAATAGTTCATCTACTTCATAGTGGCTTATATTTGGTCCTTTTGAATTTATTGTTGTTTCTTCATTGTTTACAAGAAGTTTTATATTAGTCCTATTTGCTTCTTCAATTTCTACAAAATCTGTCATGATATTTTCTTTATCAAGCCATTCTTTGATAAATTCTCCTTGGTGGCCACCTATAAATCCTGTTGCTACAGTCGGAATTTGTAATTGAGAAAGAACTCTAGAAACATTTAGGGCCTTTCCTCCTGGTAGGGTAAATTCGTCTGTAACATGGTTTTTATTACCAATATTAAGGTTTTTCACTTCCAAAAATACATCCACAGATGGGTTTAGTGTAACTGTGTAAATCATAATTCCTCCATTAATTTAATCTTTTCTAATCTTTTTTAATTTTTTATACCCTAAAATCGTAAATTGCTTCTATAACTTCTTCCATATGAAGCCCTCTAGATCCTTTTACAAAAACCAGAGTAGATTTTGTTATTAGAAGTTTTAATTTATCGATTAGGTCGTTTTTGTTTTCAAAGTAGAAGCTTCTATCTTGTGGGAAATTTTCTAAACTGGCCCTATACATTTCCTTGCAAAGAGGTCCAAAAAATAGGCAATAATTTATTTTTTTTGGATCAATATCAAGGCCAGACTTGTAGTGGAGATTTAATTCATCATCCCCTAGCTCAAGCATATCTCCCAAAACTACAATTTTATTTAAGTATCCATCCAAAAATCCAGCAAGCTCAAGACCTTGTTTTAATGATTGAGGATTTGATTTGTAGGCATCATCAAGAATGTCAAAGCCGTCTCTTTCAATTAATTCATTCCTATTGGCATTGTTTGATGATTTTGAAAGCCCCACTTTAATTTGATCATAAGATAGGTCAAATAATTTTCCAATCAAAACTGCTAGGGCACCATTATAAACTTGGTGGGAACCTAGTAAGGGAACTGAATAATTTTCATCCTTGTAGGAAAAATTTGTTGATGTACTTGTATATTCTCTAGCTTCAACCTTAAAATCAACCTTATCTCCCATACCAAAGGATATAGTTTTTTGTTTTATATCATATGATGGTAGGACTTTTTTTAAGATTTCATCATCGCCATTATATAAAAATATTCCATCATCTTTTAGGCCTTCAAGAATTTCAAGTTTTGCCTTGGCAATTCCTTCCCTTGTTTTTAATTTTAAAAGATGGGCATCACCGATATTTGTAATCATTGCCATATCAGGCCTTGCTATATTTGTCAAAACAGAAATTTCTCCAAAATCATCTGTTCCCATTTCAACAACTCCAATATCAGTATCTTCTGAAAAATCTAAAATTGTAAGGGGAAGACCTATTTCATTATTTAAATTTCCATGAGTTTTTTCTACCTTATATTTTTCTGATAGGACTGAATGGATAATATTTTTGCTGGTTGTCTTACCATTTGATCCTGTTATAGCTATAATTTTTATATCAAGCTTTTTTCTATAGGCCCTTGCCAAATCTCTTAGGGCTTTTTGTGTATCATCTACTATAATATAAGGAATATTAATTGATTTTGGAATTTTAAAATTTTTGTCAATCAAAAAGGCAGGTGATCCTGCGTTTTGACATTCTTCAATAAAGATTCTTCCGTCAAATTTCTCCCCAACAATGGGAATATAGAGCATATCTTTTTTTATAGTTCTTGAATCGATTGATACACCCTTGATTTTCACATGGCCATATTCAGGATCAGAAATTTCCCCACCAAGCATTTTAGAAATTTGATCTAGACTTCTTTCAATCATTTAAATCTCCTTTTTTGAAAACTTTTAAATCCTTCTTCAATTAACATATTTAAAATTTCTTCAAATTCAAGATTAAAGCTAATTTTACAGAGTCTTGCAAAAAATGAAGTAGGAGTAAAACCTGGGAAGGTATTAATTTCGTTTATATAAAATTTATTGTCTTTCAAAAATATATCAACCCTTGCAAAACCTTGACATCCACAAGCCTTGTAGCATTTTTTTGCAAATTCTAAAAGCTCTTTTTCAAGATTTTCATCAATAGGATAAGGAAGCTCTTCCTTAGTAGATTTGTCAAAATATTTTGCATCATAATCAAGGAAGGTGTGATCTGTAGTGTAAGCACCAGGTTTTGATGCCATTAATTCATTTTCACCAATTACAGCAATTTCAACTTCTTGACCTATAATTGCCTCTTCAACCAAGATTTTCTCGTCATATTTTAAGGCTTCTTTTCCAAATTTTAAAAGTTCTTCTATATTTTCAGCCTTATTTACACCAACAGATGATCCATTTGCTGATGGTTTTACAATCATAGGGAATTTAATATATTCTTGGCATTTTTTTGCAAAATCTTCATTAAAAGTTTCTTCCTTTGCATAAAGATACCTAGCTTGAGATAATTTATTTTTTTCAAAAATGTCATTTGCAGTAACCTTGTCCATACAAACTGATGATGATAAGAGTCCATTTCCTATGTAGGCCATGTCAATTGCATCCAAAAATCCTTGAATTGTACCATCTTCACCATAAGTTCCGTGAATACAAGGAATGATTATAGTATTATCCTTATCCTTATCTTTTAATTCTAAAAGAAAGTCAGAAATTGATTCTAGAATATTTTCCTTACAAGTCTTTACAAGATCAAATTCATCATCTGTATCTATAAAATCAAAGGCCTTTGAAAACCTGCCTTTTTTGTCAACATATACAAGTTTTAACTTATATTTTTCTTTGTTTAAATTTTTTGAAATATTAAGGGCACTTCTTAAAGCTATATCATGCTCACTTGAAGGTCCACCACATAATAAATAAGTATTAATCATTTGTCTCTCCATCTAATTTTATATAAAAATTTTACTACATATGAGAAATTAGAGCAAATAAAAGGCAAATGAAATAAGAAAAAATAAATATTTGTCAAGATTCTTTTGATTTTTATACTTTTATTTTTCAAAACGAGTATAATGTTTTTAGAAAATAAAAATAGGAGGGTTTATGAAATACGAAGATTTACAACCAAAAGAAGTTTTTCATTGGTTTAAAGAAATATCAAATATACCAAGAGAAAGTGGAAATGAAAAAGGAATTTCAGATTTTTTAGTTAATTTTGCAAAAGAAAGAAATTTAGAATATTGGCAAGATGATGTTTTAAATGTATATATAAAGAAAGAAGCAAAAAAAAGGCTGTGAAGATTATCCAGAAATTTTACTTCAAGGCCATATGGATATGGTAGCTGTAAAGGAAAAGGATTCTAACCATGATTTCTCCAAAGATCCTATAGAACTTCTTGTAGAAGGGGATTGGGTTACAGCAAACAAAACAACCCTTGGGGCTGATGATGGCATGGCAATAGCTTATGCCCTTGCAATTTTAGATAATGATGAAATTAATCACGGACCTATAGCAGCTTTGATTACAACAGGCGAAGAAACATCAATGGTTGGTGTAAACAATCTTGATACTAAAAAATTAGGAAATCCAAAATATCTTCTAAACATTGACAGTGAAGAAGAAGGTATCCTTACAATAGGCTGTGCAGGTGGAATGGATATTAAATTCTCTTTTGAAAAAGAATACGAAAAAGCAAATGGAGAATTCATTTCAATAGAATTTAAAAATTTCCAAGGTGGCCACTCAGGAATGGAAATTGATAAATTTAGACTAAATGCTATCAAGGGACTTGTAAGGGTAATTGACACTCTTGATTCATATAAAATTGCAAAAATTGAAGGTGGAGTAAAAAGAAATGCCATCCCTTCTCATTCATATGCAATAGTAGAAGTGGAAAATGCTAAAGAAGCAATTAAAAAATTAGAAGAAGTAAAAGAAAATATCCTACATGAATACAAAAATTCAGATCCAAATGGACAAATTATAATAGAAGAATGCTCTTATGATGGGGAAGTTTTCACAAAAGAATTATCAGAAAAAATAGTAAATGCAAATCTAATTATTGCTGATGGTCCTGTTAAAAAATTTGATGGATCAATGGTTACAAGTTCAAATCTTGGCTTAATTGAAGAAGATGAAAAAAATATAACATTTGTAGTACTTGCAAGAAGTGAGCTAACAAGTGCAAAAAGATTTAGGCGTGATGTTATAAAAAGACAAGTTGAACTTTTTGGAGCAAAAGTTTCATCTGATAATGAATACCCAGGTTGGGAAAGAGAAGATAGCGAATTATTAGAGAAAATGGTAAAAGTTTGGGAAAATTTATATGGTAAAAAACCTGAAATTTTAACAACCCACGGTGGACTTGAATGTGGACTTTTAAAACAAGATATGAAAGAAACTCAAATGGTTTCATTTGGTCCTGAAATCGAAGGTGCTCACTCACCAGAAGAAAGAGTAAATATAAAATCTACAGAAAATAATTATAAATTCTTAATAGAATTATTAAAAGAGTTAAGATAAAACAAAGAGGCTTCGGCCTCTTTTATATTTATATAAATAATATGTATAAAACAAGCTTGTTAATTTTCTATTTCATGTTATAATGTTTACAGAAAGGAAATCATTTTCTAAAATTTAAGATAATTTATTGTCGAAGTAAATCGTTGTATTATTATGGGAAAACGTGTATAATAAATATAGCGAGTTAAGGTCTTGAGTTTAAAAAATATAGACTGATAATATTTATTTATCAACAAAAATATGGAGGAGTTATGTACGAGGAAAAAGTCACATTAGTGAATGAAATCGGTTTACATGCAAGACCTGCTTCTATTTTTATTAGAGAAGCTGTTAAGCATGGATGCGATATAAACGTTGAAAAAGATGGTAGAGTTTATAATGCCAAATCAATTATGTCCGTGCTTTCAATGAGCGCTGGCAAGGGTGAAGAAATTACTATAAAGGCCCAAGGTGAAGGCGAACAAGAAGCTGTAAAAAGCTTGGTAGATTTAATAGAAAATGAACTAACAAATTATTAGTTGAAAATAATCATATTAAAAATAAAATAATTACTTATAAGGACACTTTTAATTAAAAGTGTTTTTTCTTTGTGAAAATTTTAAAATTATACTGAAAAATAAGAACAATAAATTTAAGATGAAATCTTTTATCAGATGTTAGGATTTCAAGTTTTGACAATTCGTACTAAAGTAGTATACTTTTTAATGGATATAAGATTTATTTTCTCGAAAATTATAAGAAGAGGTACAAAATGAAAGAATTATTAAAAGTTGAAAATTTACATGTTTCAGTTGGAGATACTGAAATATTAAAAGGAATAGATTTAAAGGTAAATGCTGGGGAAGTGCATGTAATAATGGGTTCAAATGGATCAGGAAAATCTACATTTATGAATTCAATCATGGCTAATCCAATTTACGATGTAACAGAAGGAAAAATATTTTTTGAAGGAGAAGATATAACAGACCTTACAACTGATCAAAGAGCAAGGGCTGGAATTTTTATGTCTTTCCAATCACCAGATGCAATAAATGGTGTAAAACTTAGAGATTTCTTAAAACAAGCTAAAGAAGAAGTTACAGGTAAAAAACCATCAATTTTAGGCTTTAATAAGGAACTTAAAAAAGAAATGGATGATTTAAAATTATCTGAAGAATATGCAAACAGATATGTAAATGTAGGATTTTCTGGTGGAGAAAGAAAAAAATCAGAAATTTTACAACTTAAAATGTTAAATCCAAAACTTGCCATGCTTGATGAGACTGACTCAGGACTTGACGTTGATGCAGTAAGAATTGTAAGTGAAGGAATCAAAAATTATTTAAGCGAAGATAATGCAGTAATAGTTGTAACTCACCACAATGAATTATTAGAAAATATAGATGTAGATTATGTTCACGTTTTAAAAGATGGAGTAATTAAGGAAACATCTGATGCAAGCCTAATGGAAAAAATCGAAAAAGAAGGATATGAGTGGGTTTAAAATGACAGAAAAAAATTTGATGAATCAACCTTTAAGGATATAGATAGGGGTATTTATGATGTCATTGACAAATTTGAATACTCAGATATATCCGATAAGGGTTTGAATAAAGAAATAGTAGAAGAATTATCAAGAAAGAAAAATGAACCAGAATGGATGTTAAAAAGAAGACTTCAATCTCTTTTGATTTTTGAACAAACAGAAAATCCATCATGGGGACCAGACCTTTCAGAATTAAATATGGCAGATATAACAACTTATGTTAAGCCAAAAACTGACAAAAAAAGCAATTGGGATGCCCTACCAGAAGAAATTAAAGATACTTTTGATAGGCTAGGAATACCTCAAGCTGAGCAAGAATCTCTTGCAGGAGTTGGGGCCCAATACGACAGTGAGGAAGTTTATCATTCAATTCAAAAACACTTGTCAGACCAAGGGGTAATTTTTACAGATTTTGATACAGCCTTAAAAGAACACGAAGAAATTGTTCATAAATATTTCCAAAGAGCAATTCCACCAACCCTACACAAATATGCAGCTCTTCACGGTGCAGTTTGGTCAGGAGGATCTTTAATTTATGTACCAAAGGGAGTAAATGTAGATATTCCTCTCCAATCATATTATAGGTTAAACGCTCCAGGAGCTGGACAATTTGAACACACAATGATTATTGCTGAAGAAGGAGCAAAAGTTCATTTTATAGAAGGATGTTCTGCTCCAAAATATAATGTTGTAAATCTTCACGCAGGAAGTGTAGAAATTTTTGTTCACAAGGATGCTGAAGTAAGATTTTCTACAATAGAAAACTGGTCAAGAAATATGTACAACCTTAATACAAAAAGGGCAATAGTTGAAGAAAATGGTCAAGTTGAATGGATTTCTGGATCATTTGGTTCTAAAGTTTCTATGCTTTATCCAACCACAATTTTAAATGGAGAAGGAGCAAGAGCTGAATATACAGGAATAACTTATGCATCAAACGGTCAATATATCGATAATGGTTGTTCAATGATTCATAACGCCCCAAACACTTATTCAACAGCTCTTACAAAATCTATTACTCAAGGAAATGGAAAATCTATGACAAGGTCTTTTGTAAAAATTGGAAAAAAAGCAAAAGGATCAAAGTCAACTGTAGATTGTGAAAACTTAATGTTATCACGTGAATCAAAATCAGATACAATTCCAACTCTTGATATAAGAAATGATGATGTAGATTGTGGACACGAAGCAAAAATTGGATCTCTTGATCAAAAACAAATATTTTATCTAATGAGCAGGGGAATTCCAGAAAACGAAGCAAAATCTATGATAGTAAGAGGATTTGCAGAGCCAGTTGCAAAAGAATTGCCACTAGAATATGCAGTTGAGATGAATAATTTGATTGATATGGAATTGGAAGGAGCAAATGGCTGATGGAAAAAGTAAATGTAATGAGAGAGCCTACTTGGTCATATACCAAGCTAAATTATAGTGAAAAAGCTCCAAGTTTAAATGAAAAAATAGGATATAAAAATTTAGAAAGCTCAAATAAAGAAAATAAATCTTTAGATGAAATTTTTAAGGAAAAGAATTATGGACTTTCACAAGCTTTCTTAGATGAGAATAAAAAATTTAATAATTTAGATATTTATAGGGATATTGATGGAGAAAAAGATTTAGAATTTATTAATTTAAATCTTGATCAAAAATCAAAACAACTTGTAAATAAAATTGATATAAATGCAAAAAAAGGATCAAAATCTTCATTTTTAGTTAATTTTTCTCAAAGTGAGGGAGATTCTTCCTACCTAAATTCTTTAATTAGGGTAAATCTTGAAGAAGATTCTTCTGTGAAGTTGGTTGTAGTTGTAGATTTATTAGAAAATTCTCTAAATTTACAACAAATTTCATCAATAATTGGTGATAGGGCAAATTTTGATATTTCCTATATTGAACTAGGCGCAGACAAGTCTTATGTAAATATAAGAAATTTCCTTGATGGAGAAGAATCAAATCTTGAAGAAAATGGAATTTATTTTAAAGAAAATGATGACTTTTTAGATATTGGTGCCTTCAATGACCATAAGGCAAAAGTTACAAAATCAAATTGTCTTTTCAATGGTGCCCTTAAGGGAAAAGCTGAAAAAAGATGGAAGGGTGTTGTTGATCTTAAAAGAGGATGCGAGCATGCTGATGGAAAAATCGGTGATTATGCTGTAATGCTTAGCCCTGATGCAATTAATAGGTCTGCTCCAGTTTTATTAAATGAAGAAAAGGACGTATCTGGAGAACACGCTGCAAGTGTAGGAAGATTTGATAAGGCCATGTTATTTTATATAATGAGCAGGGGTTTTTCTAAAAGAAAGGCTGAAAGTTTGATGCTTGAAGCTAATTTTGCTCCAACAATTGATAAAATTGACCATGATGAATTGAGAGAAAAAGTAAGATATAAAGTTCACTCAATGAATACGAGGGGTTAGGATGGATATAGAAAAAATAAGAAAAGAATTTCCATTTTTGGATGAAGAAAAAACTGGAAAAAAAGTTATTTATCTAGATTCAGCAGCAACTAGCCAAAGTCCTCTTTCAGTAATAAATGCCCAAGCTGATTATTACAAATATTCAAATGCAAATCCTCACAGGGGAGCTCATTTTTTATCATGGAAGGCAACAGAAGCTTTTGAAAATACCAGAAAAAAAGTTAAAGAATTTATAAATGCTAATAGGGATGAAGAAATAATTTATACAAGAAATGCAACAGAATCTTTAAACCTTGTGGCTTATTCTTATGCAAGTGAAAATTTAAAAAAAGGTGATGAAATTGTAATTTCAATTTTAGAACACCATGCAAATTTGGTTCCTTGGCAAAGGGTAGCTAAAGAAACTGGGGCAGTTTTAAAATATGTTTACCTAAATGATGATTATTCCTTAAATTACGATGAAGTAAAAGAAAAGATCACAGATAAAACAAAAATTGTTTCAATTACTGCCTCATCAAATGTTACAGGTGAGATGACAGATCAAAAATTAATAACAGAACTTGCCCACCAAGTTGGGGCGATTTCAATTGTTGATGCTTGTCAACTTGCTCCACACGGAAAAATTGATGTCAAAGATTTGGATTGTGATTTTCTTGCTTTTTCAGCCCACAAAATGTATGGACCAATGGGAATTGGAATTTTGTATGGAAAATATGACTTGCTTGATAAAATGAAACCATATAATCTTGGTGGAGATATGATTGAATATGTTTATGAACAAGAGTCTACTTTTGCAGCTCCTGCCCAAAAATTTGAAGCAGGAACCCAAGATGTTGGTGGAGTTGTAGGACTTTCTGCAGCAATTGATTTTATGAATGAAATTGGAGTGGAAAATATTTATAAGCATGAAAATGAGCTTGCAAGGTATGCTTATGAATTAATAAAAGATATTGACCATATAAAAGTATTTTTCCCAGAAAAAAGAAAAACAGGATCTGTTGTTTCTTTTACCTTTGATGATATTCACCCACATGATGTTGCAACAATTTTAGATATGAAAGGAATAGCTGTAAGAAGTGGTCACCATTGTGCTATGCCACTTCACACCTACCTTGATGTATCTTCAACTTGCAGAGCGTCATTTGCCATATATAATACTAAAGAGGAAGTAGAATATTTTGCAAAAGAGCTTAAAAATGTAAGAAAGGTGATGGGACTTTAATGGACTTAAATGATGTTTATACTCAAGTAATTTTAGAAAATTCAAGAAATCAAAAAATAAAAGAAATTTGGAAAATCCTGATATAAAAGAGCCAGGACACAATCCTTCATGTGGAGATGAAATTGTTTTGGAATTAAAACATGATGGAAATGTAATTACAGAGGCAGCTTTTACAGGACACGGTTGTGCCATAAGCCAAGCTGCAACTTCTGTTATGTGCGATGAAATTGTTGGAAAAACAATTGAAGAAGCAAAAGAGATGGCAAAAATTTATATAGGAATGATTAAAAGAGAAGATATTAGTGATGAAGATTTGGAAAAAATTGGAGATGCAGCAGCTTTCCAAAATATTTCAAATATGCCACAAAGGGTAAAATGTGCACTTTTATCTTGGAAAACCTTGGATGATGTTATAGAAAAAGATGTCAAATAATAATATTTTTAAAGATTCTAACTTATTAGAATTTGTAACAAGTACTATAACTTTTGTCCTTCTTATAATTCTAACAATAATTCAATTTGTAAATAACAAGCCCTTTTGGTGGATAATATTATTGGTAACTATAATTATGGGTGCCAATGCCTATCTTAAATATAAAAAATTTAAAGAAAACAAAAAGCATTCTTAGTTAATCTAGAATGCCCAGAGCGTAGACAAAGTATGAATTTAGATAATATTTTATTTTGAAATAAAATTAGGCTAAGTACCATCTCGACTAAGTGAGTGAAACGAACGCATGGAGAGATCTCATGAGATTTCTCGACTCACTACGTTCGCTCGAAACCTGCTAGGAAAAATCAAGTTTTTTTAAAAAAATTAAATAAATTTTTTACTAAATTTGACCATAGGAAATAAGCCCTCTTGTTTGGGCTTTTTTTTCTATTTTTTTATGCAGCTTTTTGTAATTCTTCCTTATTTTTTCCCCCATTACTTTTGCATAATATATTCTCAAAAACTTGTTTATTCCTGCTATATTTGATACTTTTTTTGCCTTGCCTTCTCTTTTCTTTTTTATTATATATTTATATACTGGATTGTTTTCTTCTTTTTGCTTTTTTCATTACATAAAAATTGCCATGTATAGTACTTTTCTTAGTATTGGGTTTCCTCTTTTGGATATTTTTTCTTTGTTTTTGCGCTAAAGTTTCCTGATTGATATGGTGGTGAATCTATCCCTGCAAATGATATTAGA
>NZ_ABXA01000041.1 GCF_000173355.1 Anaerococcus hydrogenalis DSM 7454 | reverse complement strand
TGCGTTTCTATCGAATATTATCAGAGAACTTTTCCTTTTAAATATCCCATTATTTGTGATATTGAGTACTTTGGTGGTATTTCTACCAGCATATGGATATGGTCTGGACATAACTCTGCTTCTATTATGTTTATCCCTTTTCTTGAGCATAATTCTCGAAGTATGCTGCCTATGTCTTTTCTTAATTGTCTATATATTTCTTGTCTTCTGTATTTTGGTGCAAATACTATATGGTATTTGCATCTCCAACTTGTATGTGATAAAGTATTTTTATCCATGATTACCTCCTTGTTTAATTGTGCATGTGACTATCACAATTATACATTAAGGAGGTTTTCTTGGTGCTTAAATCTAAAGTTTAATACCTCCACCTGCATAGCAGGTGGTTTTTTGTTTCGCTCTCTTTCGTTCGCTCAACTCACTTAAGTGGACAAAAAAAACTGGTGAAAAATTATATTTTCACCAGCTATTTTAAATATTATTTTATTGTAACCTTGTGGAAGGTTTTTTACCTTTTTAACTATTATTTTTCCATCTTTGAATAATTCTTCATTTATTTCAAATCTTGGGTCGGTTATTTTTTCATCATTTACACTTACTCCGCCTCCCTTTACTGAATCTCTTGCTTGAGAATTTGATTTTGTAAGGCCAAGTTTTGTAAGAAGGGTAAGTATTCCCATTGGAAGCTCTTCTTTTTCAATTTCAGTTGTTGGCATTGCTGATTCGTCTCCAGCTCCAGAGAATAAGGCTTTTGATGCTTCTAGGGCTTCTTTTGCCTTATCTTCACCGTGAATTAATTTTGTAATTTCATATGCCAAAACTTCTTTTGCATGGTTAATTTCCTTTGCATCTTTGCCGTTTCCAAGTCTTCTACATTCATCAGTTGGAAGGAAGGTTAACATTAAAAGGAATTTCTCTACGTCCCTATCATCAACATTTCTCATATATTGGAAAAGTTCGTAGGCTGAAGTTTTTTTCTCATCAAGCCATACAGCTCCCTTTTGACTTTTTCCCATTTTTACGCCATCTGCTGTTGTTAAAAGTTTGAAAGTCATTCCATATACTTTCTCATCTTCTTTTTTCCTAATTAAATCATAACCACCGATAATATTTGACCATTGGTCAGATCCACCAATTTCTAGTGTACAATTATGTCTTCTAAATAATTCTAGAAAATCGTAAGATTGTAAAAGCATGTAAGAAAATTCAAAAAATGTTAGACCTTTTTCCATCCTATTTTTGTAGGCATCTTTTTTTAGCATTTCATTAACAAGGAAATTTGATCCAACATCCCTTAAAAAATCTACAAATGGAAGATTTAATAGCCAATCTCCATTGTTTACCATTATCGCCTTGTCGCCAGAATCTTCCCCATCATTTTCAAATTCCAAAAATCTTTGGAATTGCTTATAAAAACAATTGGCATTGTGGTCAATTCTCTCTTTTGTCATAACCATTCTCATATCACTTCTTCCGGAAGGGTCTCCAATCATAGTTGTTCCTCCACCAAGAAGGGCAATTGGTCTATGGCCATAATTTTGCATTCTCATCATAACCATAATTTGGATAAGGTGACCTACTGTCAATGAATCGGCAGTTGCATCAAACCCACAATAAAAAGTTAATTTTTCATTTTTTAATTTCTCAGCTAACTCTTCTTCATCAGTAGCAGCCTCAAAATATCCACGATCTTTTAATTCATCAAAAACTGAATCATATTCTTTTTCATATTGAAATTTCATTTATATCTCCTTAATTATTTTTAAGCACAAAAAAAGAGCATAAGAAGGCATCTCAATGCGGTACCACTTCTTTTTATACTCCACGCTTTCACTAAGCAGAAAGCCAACTTTGGACAAAGAATCCTGTAATTTCAAAAAAATTATCCCAAATTTTTCCTACTGTAAATCCTATAAGTCCTATTTACTTATCATATATTATACATTGGATTATTATTTTTTTCAAATATATAGACTATAAATAAAAATTTATAGCCTATGCCAAGATTTTTCCTTTAAATTTTCAAAATTTTTCCTATTATCAACACCCATTTTCTCATCAAAATCAATCTCATAAGAAATATTTTTACCCAAATGAGGAAATTTTATAAAAGCTTTTCTATATTCTTCAACGATTTCAAAAACTTCAATTTCATCCCAAGGCATAAGAATAAAATCGCCCTTAGTAGAATTTGAAACTTCCTTTTCATAAATCCCCTTTTCATTAAAATATAAAAGAAAAGTCCTTGAAGAATCTACTGTGTTGTACAAATTACTAAAAAATAATTTCAAAAATCCCTTGCCTGTTGAATTATGTTTAATAGCAAATAAATACGAATCAGTATTTTTGAATTTTTCATTTATTATTTCCCTAAATTCATTCACATCATTAAATAAAAATCCCATTTTACCTCCTTATTTAAAAATAAAAACTTCTTTAATATCCTTGTCCAATACCTTGCAAATTTTATAAGCAGTTTCAAGACTTGGACTTATAGTCTTATTTTCATAAGCCATAATTGACCTTCTCTTAAGCCCAACCATTTTAGCAAGCTTATGCTGAGAAAGTCCCTTCTCTTTTCTAAATTCCTTAATTTTATTTTCAATTTCAACTTCCATACAAAAACCTTCGGTTACATTTTTAGTACATTTTTTGTTACATTTATAGTACCATAAGTATAAATTTTTGTAAATTTTCCATAGTAAAAATAATTTAAATCAGTATAAAAGCAAGTAATTAAGGTTATTTCCTTACAGAGAAAACGAAAGAGATCTCTCGACTTCGCTCGAGATGGGTTAAACATTGATATAATTTTATACTCCGAATAAGTTTAAATAGATTTTGATAAATATAATTATATATTTTTAAATCTACATTAATTTAAATTAAAAATGAAAAATTAGCAATGAAACTAATAAACTACAAATATTAGTAATAAAAATAAATAAAAGATCAATCCCATCTCGAGCTTGCCGAGAGATCTCATAAAAAATAAGGCAAAAGGAATAGTATGAATTAAAATAAAACACTCAAATATACCATAAGATATAAATTAAAAGACTAGCCAATTTAACAAAAGAGATCTCTCCATGCACTTCACTTCATTTCGTTTAGTCGAGATGGGTATTATCTTTATTTAGTTTTTACTAAAGAATTAATTTTAATAGGCTATTGAATTTTACAAACTAAAATATCAAATTCCATTTAATTCTAATTTAAATAATCTTTCATAGGGATTTACAACTTCCTTTAGTAATAAAAATAAAGACCAAGACAAACCCCATCTCGAGCGCAGTCGAGAGATCTCTAATTTTATTTGTCTTGTAATTAAATAAATAATTGAAATTAATTCAATATAATAAAATTCAAGGAATAAAGTATATTTCAATACAAAACTAATTAAAGAGATCTCTCCATGCACTCCACTTCGTTTCGCTTAGTCGAGATGGGGATTTATCATGCTTATTTAATTGCTGAAGTTTATAATATTAAATATTAAAAAATTATATTATTTAAAAATATAATAAAATTTTCAGTAATTTCTTTAGTAATAAGAATAGCATAAGGCTAAACCCATCTCGACCTGATAAATATACCTTGATTTGGTATATTTATCCCTAAAACTAGTGTGAAAACACGGAAAAATTTACATAGTAAATGAGTTTTAGTGTGGAGAGATCTCCTTTATTAATTTTATCCTATTATTTACCAAGTCCTTTAGAAAAAATCCAAACAAAAACTAAATAAAAAACAGGAGCTACCTCCTGTTTTTTTGCTAATCGAATTATTTTTAGTTATATGGTTTTTTTTTCTTAAAATTCTACTTTTTTGCCGTAATATGCAGCTTCATATATTTTTTTGATATCTTCTGGTGAAGTTTCTCTTGGATTTGTTAGGGTACAAGCATCTTTGAATGCATTTTCACTCATTTTATCCAAAACTTCTAAGAATTTATCTTCTTCTATTACAGTATTTTTACCATCTTTTATATTTGCTGTAAGTCCTACTGCCTCGTTTAATTTTCTAATTTCTTCTGCTATATCATCAATTCCTAGAATTTTTTCTAGTTTATCATATTTATCTGTTGCTTTTCTATTGTAATCTATAATGTATGGAAGCATAATTGCATTTGCTTCTCCGTGTGTAAGATGGAAAATTCCTCCAATTTTATGAGCCATTGAGTGAACTATTCCTAGTGAAGCATTTGAAAATGCCATTCCTGCAAGGGTTGATGCATCGTGCATTTTTTCTCTTGCATCCATATCTTCTCCATTATCGTAAGCTTTTTTAAGATTTCCAAAAACAAGCTCGATTGCTCTGATTGCAAGTGGTGATGTGTAATCATCTGCTGATGTTGAAACGAAAGCCTCAACTGCGTGTGTCATAACGTCCATTCCTGTTTGAGCTGTAATTCTTGGTGGCATTTTGCTTGCAATAACTGGATCACAAATTGCCACATCTGGTACGAAATCAGGATGAACCAATGGATATTTTATTTCTTTTTCTGTATCAGTAATTACAGAAAATGCTGTAATTTCTGATGCTGTTCCTGATGTTGAAGGAATACAAGCCATTTTTGCCTTTGTTCTAAGTGGTGGATTGTCAAAAGCTGCTAATTTTTCAAAACTATAGCCTGGATGTTCATAGAAAATCCACATAGCCTTTGCAGCATCCATTGCAGATCCTCCACCAATTGGAATTATCCAATCTGGTCCAAATTCTTCCATTTTCTTTCCACCTTCAAGGCAAGTTTTTACTGATGGGTCTGGTTCTACCCCATCAAGAATCATAACTTCCATTCCAGCTTCTTCTAAATATTTTTTAGCTTGGTCTAAAAATCCAAATTTTTTCATAGAATGACCACCAGTTACAAGAACTGCTTTTTTTCCTTCTAAATTTTTAAGATATTCTAGACTATCAACTCCGTGAACAATAGTTCTTGGAATTGCAAAAGTTTTAATTGCCATTTTCCCCTCCGTAAATTTTCTTTGTTAATCTTTTGTCATTATTATTATATAACTTTGTTTATTTATGTCAACATAATTTTTAATCTGCACTTCATTTTTGTTATTTAAATAACATTGTTAGTTTTTATTATATTACTTTTCCCTAAAAACTTTTAATTTTAAACATTTCAAAAAATTTCATGTTTTCTATAAATTAAAATACCAAATATTCACCCGAAAGTTTGGTATATATTTTTATTTCATTTTTCAAAAAATTTTTATAACAAAATATAGAAATTTTAAATTAAGTAAATAAAAGAAGAACCTCCCAAAATTTTGGAAGGCTCTTTAAACTTTTAAACTGTACCCATTATTTTTAATATAATATTTGCAATAACTGCAGAACCTATATAAGTTCCTAAAAGGGCACAAATAGTAATTACTACAATTTTTAGACCTTGTTTTTTAAATGAATCTAATTCTTTTGCTGAAGAAATTCCTGCGTATGCCAAAATTGGTGTACAAAGTGGCAATAAATCAAGATGAGTCATAGCTTCATTAAATGGTCCAGCAACTGGTGAAAGTCCAGGAATAGATGCAAAAGATGCCAAGAATGCTATATATAAAATAGTTGGTAAATTTATATGAACTTTTTGAAGTAAAAGATCTAAAATTAATCCAATTACTGTAATTCCAAATAACCAAAGCATTCCTACTAAAACATCTGACATAGTAGAATCTGATCCCATTCTAATACTTGAAACATAAAGACCTGCTATAGAAATTACTGCTGTAATACATAAAACTCCCAAATATTTTGAAAGAGTTTTTGCAAATCCTTCATTAACTTCCTTGTCATCCTTTTTCTCTATATGACGAGTTGGAGCAAGAGCAGCCTTTTCTGCCTCATATTTTTCTTTTCCTTTACAAAGTTTATATAACCATTCTGCTATAGGAATTCCTAAGAAAAATGCAACATAAACTGTATCAACTGCTGATAAAACTTGGCTTGTAGCACCATATCCCATCAAAGCTTGTTCCTTATCAGGAAAAGCCTCAATAATTGGAGCTATGGCCCCACTCATCATAGATGCAGATCCAGTTCCAGCTGCCATTGCCAAAGATTCAGGACTAAACCATGAAATATTAATAAAAATTGATGAAATAATAGAAAAAGCAATAGTTCCAAGAAGAGTTCCTGTTATGTATGAACCCATAACTCCACGACCTTCAGGAGAATCTAATCCATATAAATTTGCAACAATTCCAAGTCCTTCTTCTCTAGAAATAGAAAAACCAGAACCAATAGCTGTTCTATCCATTTTAAATACAAAAACTGCAATTGGGATAGAAATAAAGATTGTTCCAAGGTTACCAAATTCTTGTAAAATTAAAGCAGGGCCTGCCTTAATAACTGTGGAAATATTTGGTCCAATAGCTGTTGCCATGTAGGCAATCAAAAACAAACAAGAAATGCTGACATATTCACCAGCCCTTGCCATATCACGTTCAGAAATAGAACTAGAACTTAAAGTACGAGCTACAATAATTCCAATAATAAGTGCGTAGATCATTGGTAGAAGCTTAAATTTAACAATTCCAAAATCAAATGGAATAATTCCAATAGCCTCTGCTGCAATAACTACAAGTAAAATAATAAAATGTAGCCTCATATCCGTAAGAATATTTTTATTTTTCATTTTTCCCTCCTTATGTAATTTTCAAAAAGGTAAATGAAACAAACCTTTTCTTAAATTTGATTCTTTGCTTTAATTAGTAAAATAAGCTAAAAAATCATCTACTAAATAGACTAGCACTAATCATTTTCATTGTCAATAAAGAATAATGAAAATAATTTATCAACATTTTATAAAAATACTGTAAATTTGATTAATATACTACAATGAGTTTTATTAATTCAAATAAATTAATAAAAAATCACAAGGTCCTACATAAATAATAAGATGGAAAAATAAACTAAATAAATAAGCCTATAAATTAGACGAGATAAAAAATTTATAAAGAAGATTTAAATATGAAAATTTCAAATATAAAACCTAAGGAATTAAGATTATTTTAATATAAAAAAAACTAAAGAGATCTCTCCATGCACTCCACTTCGTTGCCTTTAGTCGAGATGAGTAATATCTTTATTTAGTTTTTTACTAAAGAAAAGATTTGAAAAATTTTTTTATAAGGATTTCTAATTACCTTTAGTAATAAAATAAGCTAAAAACAAAAACCCATCTCGAGTCGATAAATATGCCTTGATTTGGCATATTTATCCCTAAAACTAGTGCGAGAGCACGGAATAATTTACGAAATAAATGAGTTTTAGTGCCGAGAGATCCCTGATTTACTTTATCTTGTCATTAAATAAATAATTGAAATTAATTCAATATATTAAAATTCAAGAAATAAGGTATATTTCAATACAAAACTAATTAAAGAGATCTCTCCATGCACTCCACTTCGTTACGTTTAGTCGAGATGTGTAATATCTTTATTTAGTTTATTTTCTGAAGAATTTATTTGATTATGCAATTTAATAATTTAATCTAAAAATATGAAATTTTATTTTATTTTAATTTAAATAATCTTTTTTAGGGATTTACAACTTCCTTTAGCAATAAAAATAAAGACCAAGACAAAACCCATCTCGAGCCGATAAATATTCCTTGATTTGGCATATTTATCCCTAAAACTAGTGCGAGAGCACGGAGGAATTTGCCTAGAAAATGAGTTTTAGTTCCGAGAGATCTCTGATTTACTTTATCTTATTATTAAATAATTCCTTGAATTTAAATCAATATATAAATCCAAGGAAGAAAGATTATTTCAATACAAATCAAATGAATGAGATCTCTCGACTTCGCTCGAGATGGGTATAATCTCTATTTATTTTTTACTAAAGAATTTAATTGAGCATTATTTAAAATTTTATCTAAAATATCACATTTTATATAAATATTAAGTCAAAAATTTTTATAAGAATTTCTAACGACTTTAGCAATAAAATAGAGATAAACTCAAACCCATCTCGACCGAGCAAAGCGAGTGGAGAGATCTCTGATTTACTTTATCTTATCATTAAATAAATCATAAGAATATTTTTAACTTATATAATTTAAGATAAATTTTAAAAAATTCAGTTCTTATTTTTTAGAAATATTTTTCTCATGCAAGTCTTTTTTATTTGACTTGTGCTTATTTCTGGAGTTCTTGGTAAGTAGACAACTTCTACTCCCTCTTCTTCTAGAAAATCAAATTTGCCCTTCCAATCATCGCCCATTACAAAGGTATCTACTTGATAAAGGTGGACATCTGATTTTTTTTGGTCCCAATTTTCTTCAGCTATTACTAAATCTACACACCTTAGGGCCTCTAATAATTTTTTTCTTTGCTCGAAGCTAAAGTAGGTCTTTTTATTTTTTTCTTTGCTGTTAAACTCATCTGTTGAAATTGCAACTATCAAATAATCACCCAAGGCTTTGGCTCTTTCCAGTAAATTTATATGGCCATAATGCAATAGGTCAAAGGTTCCGTAAGTTATAACTCTTTTCATTTTTCTTCCTTTCTACTAATATAGACCTGCAGTAATTTTTATTTAAAAATATAATTCTTTATTAATAGTTTATAGTAAATTTATGTAAAGTTCAATTTGCAAGTATCTCTTGTTATTTTAAATTACTAATTTTGTTTATATTTCGAAAATTCGTATATTTTTGTTATTAAAATTGACACGAAACTCTCAAATTGGTATTATTAGCATATATTTTAAAATTTATGGAGTTTAAATGAAAAAATTATCTGTCGAAAAATTAGCTGATTTTGTTTCTACTTATAGAAAAAGTAAGAATTTTTCTCAAAGAAATCTTTCAGACCTTACTGGTATTAATAGGACTATGATTAGTCGTATTGAATCTTGTGATTATGTGCCATCTATTGATCAACTTCAGGCTTTGGCTGAGGTTTTGGGTTTTGATATTGTTGATTTGTTTGTGGAGGAGGGAAAGAAAAGTTTTATGAAAAATATTGATAAGAAATATAAGATTGCTGTTGCTGGGACTGGCTATGTTGGTCTTTCTATTGCTACTTTGTTGGCTCAAAATAACCAAGTTACTGCAGTTGATATTGTTAAGGAAAAGGTTGATTTAATCAATGAAAGAAAATCTCCTATTCAAGATGATTATATTGAAAAGTATTTGAGGGAAAAAGACCTTGATTTGACTGCTACTCTTGATGGTGAGGCTGCTTATAGGGATGCTGATTTTGTTGTTATTGCAGCTCCTACTAATTATGATTCTAAGAAGAATTTTTTTGATTGTTCTGCTGTTGAATCTGTTATTGAATTAGTTTTAAAGGTTAATCCATCAGCTACTATGATTATAAAATCTACTATTCCTGTTGGTTACACTAAATCTGTTAGGGAAAAATATAATACTAAAAATATTATTTTTTCTCCTGAATTTTTGAGGGAATCTAAGGCCTTATATGATAATCTTTATCCTTCTAGGATTATCGTTTCTTGTGATGATGAGAGTCGTGAAAGGGCTGAAATTTTTGCTTCTCTTTTACAAGAGGGTGCTATAAAAGAAAATATTGATACTTTGTTTATGGGCTTTACTGAGGCTGAGGCTGTAAAGTTATTTGCTAATACTTATCTTGCTCTTAGGGTTTCTTATTTTAATGAGCTTGATACTTATGCTGAAAGTAAGGGCTTAAATACTGAAGAGATTATTAATGGTGTTTGCCTTGACCCAAGAATCGGCTCTCATTACAACAATCCTTCTTTTGGTTATGGTGGATATTGCCTTCCAAAGGATACTAAGCAATTATTAGCAAATTTTGATAAGGTTCCTCAAAATATGATTTCTGCTATTGTTGATGCTAATAGTACTAGGAAAGATTTTATTGCTGATCAAGTTTTAAATATTGCAGGATATTATTCTTATAATGAAGATGTTCAATATAGGCCAGAAAAAGAAAAAGAATGTGTAATTGGCGTTTACAGGTTAACAATGAAATCAAACTCTGACAACTTCCGTCAATCTTCAATTCAAGGGGTTATGAAAAGAATAAAGGCAAAAGGAGCCACTGTAATAATTTACGAGCCAACCCTAAAAGACGGTCAAACTTTCTTTGGGTCAGAAGTTGTAAATAACTTAAAGAAATTTAAAAAAATGAGCCAAGCAATCATAGCTAATAGGTATGATGCTTGTCTTGATGATGTAATTGATAAAGTTTATACAAGAGATATTTTTTAAAAGAGACTAAAAAAATTCCCATCTCATATATTTTGAGATGGAATTTTTTTACCCAAATTTAAACTATAAAGATTTTCTAAAATTATAAGCTATTTTTGGGGATAATTTTTATAACTTGGGTCTATGGCCAAAAGTTCAGAAAAATTATCAATTTCAACAATATCTTCTTTTTTCATTGGGAAAATTCCCAAATCAAATTCATCCGGATGGCAAAATAGGGCCACATCGTCCCAATAAATTTGCCTGTTATTATTTTCAAATTCTAATTCTATAAAATGTTTCAATTTTTTCCCGTCTTTTTCATTCCAACGAGAAACGCTATATAATTGCCAACCGTTTTTACCACCGGTTTTACTACAAGAAATAACTTTCCCATCTTCTACATTTTGTAGCCACTCGTCAGTATAAGAACTTGTCCATACACTATTGTAACCAGACTTTTCAAAATTTGGACTTAAAATTTCATCATTATAAATAATTTGGTCCCCATCCAAAATTATTGCATTTGAAATCAAATTTCTAGCTACATATAAAGAAGAAATGTTGTTACAAGTATCATAATAGGGATTTTTTATAAAATTTAAATTTGGATATTTTTCCAATAATTCCTGGAATTTTTCTGATAAATATCCAACCACAAGATAAATTTCATCTATACCATTTTTATGCAAACCATCAATTATAGTATCAATCATTCTCTTACCATTAACTTTTATTAAGGGTTTGGGCGTATCTAAGGTCACAGGTTTCATCCTATTTCCAAAGCCTGCTGCCATAATTATTGCCCTTTTTACCTTATACATCCATCTTCTCCTCTTCTTTTATATATTTTCTTACTATCCTATAATATTCTTTAGCATAACGGTACTGTTTAATAGAATATTCCCCAAAATCTACTCCCAAATTTCTCTTATATTCACACCAATTGCTCCACAACAAACCACAAGATGAAATATATGCATAAATTTTTAATCTTGTATTAAAATCACACTTATTATCAAAATAAATATCAATAATTTGGTCAATTTTTTCCTTATCGTACATGGAATAAATACAAAACATGGCTATATCAATATGGGGATCTTGCATACCTGCATATTCCCAATCAATTAGCTTCACACTTTTATCTTCTGTAAACAAAAAATTATCAGCCACAGAATCAATATGGCATAGGGATTTTTTGCCAATATTTTTTTCTATAAAAGGTTTTAAAGAAAATACCCCTTTTTTAACCCTTTGGTAGTCCCTGTAAACAGATTTTTTGCCATTCCACAGACTTTCATAAAAATTAATCTCATCAAAAATATCAAAGTTATGATCAATAGATAAGGATAAGTTGTGAAACTCTTTGAGTTTTTCCATGCATTTTGAAACATCATCCATATTTTCCGGATCACAAACTCTTGAATTTTCAATAAATTCTGTGATTTTATAGCCATTTTCAGGATCCATATAAATAATATTGTCGCAAATATTTTTCCCCTTTAAAAGCTTATAGACTTTGGCCTCCTCGTACCTGTTAATTAACTTATCGGTTCCCTCTCCAGGAACTCTCATAATATATTTTTTATTTTTACAAGAAAACAAAAAAGACCTATTAGTCATACCTTTTTTTAGGACACTAATATTTTTAATATCAGATTTATGGACGTCAAAAACTTTACAAATAAGGTCAATAACATCTGACTTTAGATTACTAGACTCCCTATCAAGCTCCCTTAAATCTTCATAAGTATCAATTTCAACAAAATCACTAGCCTTAACAAGTCTTGCTGCAATATTAATATTAGAAAAATTAAAAAGAGCCTCTTCCCAAAACATTTGATAACTTTCATTATCCTTTTTTAACTTATCAATATTTCCCTTTAACTTATCAGCTATATCCTTGGTAAAATAAGAAATACCGACCATAGAATTTCCCTTATCCTCATCCTTGATAGTAACAAGTTCATTTTTCCTATTTACCCTAATCTTACTATAAGTTGACTCCTTATCAGAAACCATATACCAAGAATAAAGCTCATTTTTCCTAAAAGGATTTTCCCTACACCATATATCTGATGGAATGATATAAGCATTATCAAGCTTATCAGAAATCAAATCAAGAGAATAAAGATTATTTTTTAAATCATAAGATTCATTAACGATTAACCTTACCCCAAACTCATCAATCAAATACTCAAATCTTTCCTTCAAAAAACCAACCACAATATAAATTTCAGAAATTCCAACTGAGTGAAGTTGCCTAATAAGCCTTTCCACCATAACCTCACCCTTAATCTCGAGAAGGGCCTTGGGACTATCCAAATTAATAGGAACCATCCTCAAACCAAAACCTGCCGCCAAAATAATCGCCCTTTTAGGCTTATTCTTATCAATCAAACTTTGTCCCTTATCAGAGATATTAAAATCATCATCCAAAAATTTATCATCTTTCAAACTATTAATAGCCTTATTAACAAAGCCCAAAGAATATCCAGTTCTCTCCATTAAATCCCTTTGACTAACAAATTTATTATTTGAAAGAAACAAAAGAATATTCATCTTATTTTTGTTCATACAATTTAAAACCTTTCTTTTCACGAATTTATATAATTGGTTATTCGTGAACTTAATAGCCAATAAAAAACTCATTTACCAATGAGTAACAATTTATTTTATATAAAATAATAATATCTGTATATAGTTTACAAGAAAAAAAGAAAAAATCAATAAAATTTGTAATATATCCATATATAAAACCCAAGGAATAGAAATTATTTTAATATAAAGCAAAATAAGGAGATCTCTCCATGCACTCCACTAGCACTAAAACACGTTTGCTACGCAAACTTTCACGTGCTTTCGCACTTAGTTTTAGGGATTATTGTGCCAACTCAAGGCACAATAATCTAGTCGAGATGGGTAATATCTTTATTTAGTTTTTTACTAAAGAATTGATTTGAATATATTATTGGTAGTTTAATCTAAAATATCAAATTTCATTTAATTTTAAGTTAAAAAATTATTATAAGGATTTCCAAATTCCTTTAGTAATAAGAAAAGCACAAACCAAAAACCCATCTCGAGCTCTGTCGAGAGATCTCTAATTTACTTTATCTTATTACTAATAAGTTAAAAAAATTTATAAGAATTTCTAACTTTCTTTAGCAATAAAATATGAACAAAACTAAAACCCATCTCGAGCGCAGTCGAGAGATCTCTGATTTACTTTATATTATCATGAAATAAATACTTGTAATTAATTCAATATAATAAAATCCAAGGAATTAAGATTATTTTAATATAAAACAAATTAAAGAAATCTCTCCATGCACTTCACTAGCACTAAAACACGTTTGCTACGCAAACTTTCTCGTGCTTTCGCACTTAGTTTTAGGGATTATTGTGCAAACTCAAGTCACAATAATCTAGTCAAGATAGGTAATATCTTTATTTAGTTTCTTTACTAAAGAATAGATTAAAAATTTTATAAGGATTTCTAATTGCCTTTAGTAATAAAAA
>NZ_ABXA01000042.1 GCF_000173355.1 Anaerococcus hydrogenalis DSM 7454 | reverse complement strand
TCAGTGTAATAATCTTCTTTTAATTGATTTTGTATATATTCTTTTATTTTCTTTTCATTTCTTCCTACTGTATCTACATAATATCCTCTACACCAAAAGTGTCTGTTGCCATATTTATATTTTAGGTTTGCGTGTCTATCGAATATTATCAGTGAACTTTTTCCTTTTAAATATCCCATTATTTGTGATATTGAGTACTTTGGTGGTATTTCTACCAGCATATGGATATGATCTGGACATAACTCTGCTTCTATTATGTTTATCCCTTTTCTTGAGCATAATTCTCGAAGTATGCTGCCTATGTCTTTTCTTAATTGTCTATATATTTCTTGTCTTCTGTATTTTGGTGCAAATACTATATGGTATTTGTATCTCCAACTTGTATGTGATAAAGTATTTTTATCCATGATTACCTCCTTGTTTAATTGTGCATGTGACTATCACAATTATACATTAAGGAGGTTTTCTTGGTGCTTAAAGCTAAAGCTTAATACCTCCACCTGCATAGCAGGTGGTTTTTTGTTTCGCTCTCTTTCGTTCGCTCAACTCACTTAAGTGGACAAAAAAA
>NZ_ABXA01000043.1:120000-166321 GCF_000173355.1 Anaerococcus hydrogenalis DSM 7454 | reverse complement strand
GTAAAACAGTTTCTGATTATAATTATTTAGATTTTGCTGACAAATATGCAACTTTAATAAAAGAATTAAAATTACAAAACAGGGCAGTATTTGTAGTAGACAAAGATAATAAATTAGTTCATGTTGAATATCTTGAACAAAATACCGAACTACCAGACTATGAAGCTGCACTAGAAGCTGCTAAAAAATTAGTTTAATAAAATATAAATCTTTAAAATCACTAATAGCTAGAGAGATCTAGCTATTTTTTTGTGAAATTTTCAAATAAAAAAAGCAAACAATAAAGTTTGCTTCAGAGCATAGACAAAGTATGAAATTAGATAATATTTTATTTTGAAATAAAAATTAAGCTAAGTACCATCTCGACTAAGTGAGTGAAACGAACGCATGGAGAGATCTCAAGAGATTTCTCCGCTCGTTGCACTCGGTCGAAATGGGAAAATTTTTAGTTTATCAACAGTCTGAAGCAAACAATAAAGTTTGCTTTTTAATTTATTTTGTTATTAAAAATTTTTCATAAAGGTCCCTATCATAAACAACATCAAGCTCTCCAATATATGCTGTATATTTATTTGGATGACAAAAATGTTCTTTATATCTATAAAGACCATCTTTTTTATCAAGTGAAAATACCCCACCAAGGTCTAATGATTTGTATCCATTTTTTACACCATACTTAACTTCTTCCCAAAGCATATTATAATTTGGCATTTTGTTTCTTTTTTCATTAGAACTTGCAGCATACAAGTATGTTAGGCTATCTTTGTATGGTACTACAATCGATGAGCACAAAACTTCCCCCTCATAATATGATAAGAAAATTTTACATCCATAATTTTCAACAAGCCTTTTATGATATTCTTTTGGCCTATAAGTAATGCCTTGTCTTTTGGCCATAATTTCAGTAAGTTGGTAAAAATCATCTAAAGTTTTTTCATTTGTTTCTATCTTAGTTTCAATTCCAGCTTTTATGGATTTTCTAATATTATATCTTCCCTTACTAGAAAAATTTTCAAATATTTTTTCTTCATCACCAAGAGACAGGTCAATTATCATATTATATCGTGGTTGTGTAAAGCTATGGATAGGATCACAAACTGACCTAAAAGCATAACCCATTTTTTTATATAATTTAATCTATATCTTTTTATTAAAATACTTAGGATAGTACTTAATGGTAGAAATTCTTCTTCTCATATAATGTAAATACCTTTTAAAATTTTTATCCTTATCATACCATGTTGTAAATACATAGCCATTTTTTAATAGTCTTAATGCTAATTCTTTATCCCTATTACTAACGTACTTTTTTAATACCAGAGGATCTACATACAACCATAATCCATTTTCATATTCAAAATAACAAGGTTCATATTTTTTAAAAATTAAATCATATACTATATACTTAAGAAAATTATTGCTAGTAGAATTCATATAAAAAGATGACCTTCCCTGCCTAATATTTATTTCGAATACCTTATACTTTCCATCTCTTTCATCGTATTTTAAGTCAAAATTTGCAAAACCCTTGTATGAAATTTCTTCCAAAAACTTCTTATACTGGTCATATATTCTATCATCACCACTAGTAACCAAGGCATTATAATTTCCAATATTTAAAGGTAAAACTTCATCCAATAAACATTTACCAAGGCTCATCATCCTAACTTTTGACTTTGAATCAACATAAGCATTTAAAACAAACATATTAGAGCTATCTCCTGGTATAAAATCTTGCACAATCATTTCACCACAATAGCCAGCATTATAAATTTGATCGATAGTATTTATAAGTTCATCTTTATTGAAAATTTTATAGGCTTTTTTCTTGCCTTCAAAGTGAGTGTTATAATAATTTATAGAATCATTAGCTTTTAAAGCTATAGGATATGAAAGTTTATCCTCAATTTTTTTTATATCCTTATCAGACTTACCTTTAATAATTACAGTATCAGGATAAGCTAAATTATATTTTTCGCAAATTCCATAGAAATCTTTCTTATTTTCTAATTTTTCCTGCATACCTTTATCAATAATATTAATTAAAAAATAATCTTTTAACTCTTCTTTATTGTTAATAACTAAAGAAGCGTACTCGTCAGAGCAAGGAATCAAAATAAGTTGATATTCAAAATATTTTTGCTTTATTTTTATTAATTCATCAACAAAAATATTATCATCCTCAAAATTTTCCTTTGTATGTACCTCACATATTTTTGAATATCTAGTGTCTCTCAAAGGCCTTACACCCATACATACTGATTTTATTTTGTAAAGCTCATGAGCACTCCTAGCTAGTCCATAAGCATTTATATCTGTACCTAATATAACTATTTTGAAATTTCTCATATAAATATTTCCTATATTCTACTATTGACCTTAATTACTTCAATAATTATACCATAAAGAAAAATATTTTAAATTTAACTATCACATAATAAAGTTTCGATTAAGGATAAAGTAGTAATTGACCCTACCCCATTTTTGCAAGTAACAATATCAACTTTTAAGTTTTCTAAACTATCATAATCTATATCTCCGTACATTTTTCCATCAATAAAACTTGTACCTGCATCTATTAAAACTTGACCATCTCTAAAATAGTCCACATTATAAAAATTTGCTTTGCCTATAGCTGAAATAAATATATCAGCCCTTTTTATTTTTTCTTTTTGATTAATAGTCTTAGAATTAAATAAAGTAACTGTAGCTTTCTTATAATTTAAATACATAGATAGGGGCTTACCAATTACATTAGTAGAGTTTGCAATTATTACATCTTTTCCCTTTAAATCAATATCCATATAATCAATAAATTTAATTATAGACCTTGCTGTTTGTGGCAAATTTTTAAAATTTTTATCCATAATTTTACCTAAAGAATCATATCTAAAACCATCCAGATCTTCAAAGGACATATTTTTCCTTAAATAATCTAGGTCTGTATTTTTTGATAGGGGTTGTAATATTATAAAACCATCTATATTTTCTAAATTTTCACAGTAATCAATAATATCAAAATGATTTTTATCATCACCAAAATTCTTATCAAGATAATTTATACCGTATTCTTTACATCTTTTTAAAATTGCATTTTTATATTGACTGACAGATAAATTTTTTCCTTGAGAGATTATTAATAATTTTTTATTTTCTTTTCCCTATTTATTTTTGTTAATAAGTTATTTTTGATATCTTTTGAATTTATAATTTTCATTTTATCCACCTAAAAAACACCCCGCAGGGTGTTTAAAATTTATTTTACTTAAAATATTCTTCTTGCTCCAACGCATACAGATTGATACCAAGGATCATATACGTTTCCTGTAATAACCCCTGTACTTGGATTGGATGCGTGAACAAAGTTTCCACTAGAATCTGTTACTATTCCAACGTGATCAACTGATCCACCATATGAGAATAATAAAATGTCTCCTGCTTGTAAACTTGATAAACTTACAGAGTATCCATTAGTTGCTTGCTGTTGACTAGTTCTAGATATATTTACACCTACTTGCCTATAAGCATATTGAACTAACCCTGAACAATCAAATCCACTTGGTGAAGTTCCACCCCATACATATGGAGTCCCTATAAATTGACTAGCAATATTTGCAGCAGCTTGTCCACTACCTGATGCTTGTGGAGCTGGTGCTTGTTGTTGTGTTTGAGCTACAGTTTTTTGAGCTGTTACAGTATTATTTTGTTGACTTCTTTCTTGGTTGTTAGAATTATTTTGAACAACTTCTTGTGGCTTAGCTACTTCAGAATTTGATAATAAATCCGCACTAATATAACCAGTTTGTCCATTATAATTAACTTTTAACCAACCGTTAGCTAATTGTCCGCTAACCTTATCCCCCATAGTGTAATTTCCTATTACATTGTTTGAAGTTGATGCTCCATTTCTTACATTAAGGGCAGCTGTGTTAACCCAACCTGTATAAGCTTGAGATTGAACTTTATTTTCTTGTTTTACGTTAGCTGTTCTGTTTTGTGCTTGTTGATTAGTAGTTTCTTTTTTACTTTCTTCTTTTTTCTCAACTACAGGTTTTTTAACTTCTGTATTTGAAAGAAAATCTGCTGAAATATAAGAAACTTTTCCATTGTTATTAATTTTTAACCAACCATTTTGAAGTGTTCCTGATACTTTATCTCCCTTTGTAAGAGCTCCTACAATATTAGAATTTAAATTAGCATCACTTCTAATATTTAAAGCATCAGCATTTACCCAACCAGTATAAGAGATTGCTTGATTTTCTTGAGATTTTACTTCTTCAGTATCTTTAACCTTTTCTTCTTGGGCTTTTTTAGCTTCTTCTTGAGCTTTTATTTCTTCAGCCTTTTTAGCCTCTTCTTGTGCTAAAATTTCTTCTGCATTTTGTTTTTTAGTATCTTCTATAAAATTATCAGCTAAAAATTCAAGTTTTATGTAACCATTGTCTGTTTTTAACCAGCCATCTTCAACTCTTCCGCTAACCTTATCGTTTTTATTTAAAACATCTATTACATTGTTTTCTTGGTCTGATTTAGAAGATCTTAAGTTTAAAGTATCAACTGCTACAAATTTTTCTACAATTGGGCTTTCTTGTAAAACTTGATCTACAGTTATTTCTTCATTTTTCTTATCTTCTTCTTTATTTGATTGTATTTTTTCATCTACAGCTTTTACTATAGCTTCTTCACTTGATGATTCAAAAAGTGTAGGATCTGCCAAATTTCTTACTTTAGATAATTTTGCATCTTTTTTATTATCTTTTTTATCTACAGATTTTTCTGCAAATTTTGTATTGCTAACTTCATCAGCGTAGTCTTTTTTACTTTTTTTGCAGTTGATGCATATTCTTTATCAATATAAGATACATTACTATCTAATACTTTTTTTGATTGATCTTCTTTATCTAAATTATTGATTGTTGAAGCGTAAGCTGTTGCTCCGATAGTTACTGCAGCTAACACTCCTATTGTCGATCCTATATTTTTCTTACTCATTGTATCCTCCGTCTTTAAAATTAATTATTATATCTGTTATGAAATCTAGAATAATAATATATCTTTTTGACAAAAATGTCAATAATTAGTTACAAAAAAATTACACTTTTATCCTGTATTTTTATTTTTATTTATATATTTCACAAATTATTACCAATTTATATAAAATTGCATCTTTTATTTTTTATTAATCGTTACTTTTTTAATTTTTATTTTATTAGTTACAAAAAACCAAATAAAAAACTACCCTTAAATATTTAAGGATAGTTAATTTTCTTAATAAAGAGTAAATCTGTAAGCCGTGTTCTGTTAAAAATAATCATCTATCTAGGCTAATTGTCACCAATTAGCTCAAGCGAACTACCATACTGGACCGTTTCGAGTAGAAATCCTAATGTCCCTTTTGTTCTTGCACCGGATGGGGTTTACACAGCATAATTATCACTAATTATCTGGTGAGCTCTTACCTCACCGTTCCACCCTTACCAAAAAAATTGGCGGTATTCTTTCTTTTGCACTTGCCTGAAGGTCACCCTTACTAGACGTTATCTAGCATCCTTACTCTGTGGTGCACGGACTTTCCTCGTCATTTGACGCGATTATTCAATTTACTCCTTAATGTATTTTATCACTTATTTTTCTTTTGTAAAGATTTAAATAAAAAATCTATATGCTTTCTTTGGTGTATTTGTGTAAATTCTAGTTGCAAAATGATTATCTAGTAAATTTTCTAACATATAAATTATATGGTTTTCACTTGCAAAATGACCTGGATCTATTATTACTATATCTTTAGAGTTATCTATTGCCTCATGGTATTTTACATCGCTTGTAATAATTACATCACATTTTTTTTCAATAGCATCTTTTATAAAATCACTTCCAGCTCCCCCACAAAGGGCAACTTTTTTTATGATTTTTTCCTTATCTCCATATAAAATCAGGCCCTTACAAGCTAATTTTTCTTTTACAAATTCTGCAAATTCTTTTGCATTTTGCTCTTTTGTATATCCTAATCTTGCCATAGGATGGTCATTTTTTGTGTCCAAAAATTCAACTCTTTCAAGTTCTAAAACTTTTGCAAAATTATCATTTACACCACCTTTAGCTGTATCTAAATTTGTGTGCATAGCAAAAACACTTATATCATTTTTTATTAATTTTTCTATTTTTTTATTATAATCATCGGATAAATCTATTGATTTTATTGGAGAAAATATAAAAGGATGGTGGTTAATAATTAAATTACATGAATTTTCTATGGCGCTTTCTATAGCTTCATCTGTCAAATCCAAAGAAATCATTATATCTTTTAAGTCATTTTCAACATTTCCTATTTGTAAACCAGAATTATCCCATTCTTCTTGTAAATCTAGTGGAAATTTGTCTTCTAAAAATTTTATTACCTCTTTAATTTTCATGATTTCTAACCTCCCTTATTGCTTCAAGTCTTTCATTTATTAAATCAAGACCTTCTTTATCTTTAGAAAATTTTTCTATATTTTCTTTAAATCTTATATTTTTCTTATAAATTTGGTCAATTCTTTTCATTACAAGGGGATTTTTTTCATGGTATATAAATTTACCAAAATAAATTTCTCCAAGGCTTAATTTTCTGTCTTTTCCATTTCTAAACCTAATTATGTCATAATGTTTTCTGCCATCTTTTATAAGAAAATCTTTATCTATATAAAAATCATTTTCATTTAAAAACTTCCTAAGTTTTTCATTTCCAATATTTCCTTCACAAATTACATAATCAAGTTTTCTTACCTTTTCTATATTTTGGGTCAAAATTTCAATTATGGTAATTGCCCCCATGCCTGCAATTACTGCAATTTGATTTTCTTTTATATCTATTCCATTTAGGCCATTACAGACCTTGGTTCTTATTATATTTTCTAAATTTTTATCAATCTTATCTTCTAGTTTTTTAAGGCTTTTGGCAGATATATCTGTAGCTAATATATCTTTTGATATATTATTTTTTGCTAAATATAAAGGGACTAATCCATGATCAGTCCCAATATCTATTACCCTTTTACCTTCTTCGACTAGATTTGCAATTTTTTCTAATCTTTTAGTAATTTTCATTTATAAAAAGTCTTTCAATAATTCACTCTTATTAGGCGATTTTAATTTTCTTAATGCCTTTGCTTCTATTTGTCTAATTCTTTCACGTGTTACATCAAATTCTTTTCCAACTTCTTCAAGAGTTCTTGGAGTTCCATCAATTAGACCAAATCTTAATTGTAAAACTCTTTTTTCTCTTGCACCAAGGCATGATAAAACATCATTTAATTGGTCTCTAAGCATTGAATAATTTGCTGCATCATCTGGATTTATAGCTGTGTCATCCTCTATGAAATCTCCCAAATGGCTATCTTCTTCTTCTCCAATTGGTGTTTCCAAACTTACTGGCTCTTGGGCAATTTTTCTTATTTCTTGAACTTTTTCAACTTCAATTCCCATTTGTTCTGCAATTTCTTCATTTGATGGATCACGACCTAAATCTTGAACTAATTGTCTTTGAATCCTGACTAATTTATTTATAGTTTCAACCATGTGAACAGGAATCCTAATTGTTCTTGCTTGGTCTGCTATTGCTCTTGTAATAGCTTGTCTTATCCACCAAGTTGCATAAGTTGAAAACTTAAATCCTCTGTTGTAGTCGTATTTATCAACTGCCTTCATAAGGCCCATATTTCCTTCTTGAATTAAATCCAAAAAGCTCATTCCACGACCCACATATTTTTTTGCAATTGAAACTACAAGTCTTAGGTTTGTTTCAGCAAGTTTTTGCTTTGCCCTATTCGCATCAAATATAGCCCTATTTAATCTTTTTACATCATCAGCATCAAATCCTTGGTCTTCAAAAATTTTCTTGCAAAGCTCTTTAGTTTTTTCAAATCTTTCCAAATCTTTTATAGATGATTCTGATAAAGGTCTTTTTTCTGAAACTTGCTTAGCCTTGTTAGCAAAATTCATTAAATCATTTATCAAAAGTCTATCATTTGTTTTAAATATTTCATCCTCAGCTCCTTTTTTATAAAGGTCTGAAAATGCTAAATAAATTAACGATACAATATCATCTGATTCTTCAGATGAAACAAGTTTTCCAAAATTATCAAACAAATCACACAAGATATTAGCTTCTTTTTCGCTTAATTCTTTATCAGAAATAGATTTTTGAGCAATATTACAAATTAAAATTTTTGATTTTATAGCTTCTAACTGCTCATCAGTCAATTCTTGATTTAACATATTTTCAAATTGATTTCCAATTTCTATCAATGAATTAAGATTTGTTTGTATTTCTTCATCTATCTCTTTATTTTCAAGAATCATCTTATTAGCGCGCAATATAGTTATGGAAATATCACCATAAAAAATATCAAGGGCAAGCTTCATCTTGTTTTGCTTGGTTAACTTTCTTCCATTTTTGCTTCTTAAAGCAATATCTCCAAGCTCCATTTTCTTAGCTAAAAATATTTCCTCGTGAGCATCTAAAAGTTTAACTTTTCCAATTTCTTTTAGATACATTTTTACAGGGTCATCCAACTTTATACCAGTGATAGTTTCTTCTTGAACAATTTTTCTTTCAACTTTTTGCTTTTTTGATACTTTTTTCATATGATCTTCAAGCTTTTCATCAGAAAAATCTTCGTCTTCATCGTCAATATCATCAATTATTTCATCATCGTCTTCTTCATCCAAGACAGTTCTTTCTTCTTCAACGATTTCTATTCCATTAGATATAATTTGGCCTATAACATATTTTTTGCTTTCATCTTCCATTTCTTTAAAAGTCTCAAAGGTGTAAACTTGCTTATAAGTTACAATACCATCTTGAGATTCACTAATAGATTTAAACTCATCTATTATTTCTTTTAGAAGATCATCTTCTAGCATTTTCTCGTTATCACTAGTCATAAGTCTCCCCTCCACCTTGAAGTGATTAGTCTCTATTTCTTAACTTTTTCAATAATTTTCTTCTATTTTCTAAATTTATCTTATCTTTTAACTCATTAGCTACAATTTTGTTAGACTTATCCTTTATATAGTCAATTATAAATTGATCCTCGTTTGTAAAATTTTCACTAATTTTTTCCATACCATTTTTTTCTATATAAGCTTTAATTTTTAATATATTTTCATCAACTAAAACTTGGTCAAAGAAATCTTCAAATTCTTTATAATCATCCCTTTGATTTAAATACAATCTTAAAGTTTCAAGTTCATTTATAGATACAGAATATTTTTTTCTTTCTACAAGTACACTTTGATTTTTATAATTTTTTTATATGAACTTTCATCAGAAAACTTCTTATTAAAAGTCTTTTTGTAGTTATCATTATACTTTAAGACAGATTCTTTTAAAGTAGATTTGTCTATATCAAAAAGTTTACTTACATTATTAACAAAAATTTCTCTTGTAAGATCCGACTCAATCGAAGTTAAAAATTCTATAAATAAATTTAATTTTTCAAATTTTTCATTTTCCTTACTTGATGCATATATATCAAGAATCTTATTATACTTGTAATTATAAACATCACTAGCTTCATCCATTTTTTTAATAAAGGCATCCCTACCATATTTTTTTACAAAATCATCAGGATCAAGCCCCTTCTCAAGGCTAATGATATTCGGTTTTATCCCCTCATCTAAAAGTATTTCAATGGCCCTATCAGTAGCTTTTATTCCAGCATTATCCTCGTCATAGCAAATAAATACATTTTTTGCATATCTTTTTAATAACTTTGCCTGATCGTTTGTAAGACTTGTTCCAAGACTTGCAACAGCCTGGTCTATTCCTTGATTATTTAAACCAATTACATCCATATAACCTTCGACCAAGATAATATCTTTATTAGATTGCTTTTTAAAAATATTTAAGCCATATAGGTTATATCTTTTTTTAAAAACTTCGCTTTCTGGAGAATTTAAATATTTGGGCATAGTAGAATCAATACTTCTACCACCAAAACCAATAACTTTACCATAATGATTAATAATTGGGAAAATCAACCTATTCCTATACTTATCATAATATTTTCCATTTTTAGATTTTTTAATCAAACCTAGATTTTCAATATCATCCAAAAGATAATCTTTTTCTTTAACATAAGATAGTAAATCATCCCAAGAATTTTTAGCAAATCCTAGCATAAAAGTATTTACTATATTTGACCTAAACCCTCTGTTTTTCAAATAAATTTGTCCAGCCTTATCAGTCAGTAAATTTTTATAAAAATACATCATTATATCTTTGTTTATATCATATAGCCTATTTAATCTCTTATTTTCTCTACTAGATTTTGAATCATCTATTTTAATACCTGCCTTACTGGCCAAATATTTCATAGAATCAATATAAGAAAGACCTTCTTTGTGCATAATAAAAGAAACAACATCACCGCCTTCGCCACAGCCAAAGCAATGAAATAATTGTTTCTTGTCATCAACCGTAAAAGATGGTGTCTTCTCATTATGAAAAGGACACAAACCCTTATAGGAATTACCAGATTTTTTCAAATCTACATAATCACCAATAATCGCCACAATATCTGAATTTTCTAAAATCTCATTTTTTTTATCATCAGATATAAAAACCATTAAACCACCCCTTGATTATAAAAAATATTATACTTTTATATTTTTTTTCTTCAATAAATTAAAATAAAAAGAAAAAAGTCCTAAAAACTTAGGACTTACTTAAAAATTTTCTTAATTATTTTTTCTTGACCTCTTGAATAAGGAGGATATTTTATATTTACATCAATATTATTGGACCTTATCATAATAGATTTTCTATTAGAAAAATTCATAAAACCAAATTTCCCATGGTATCCGCCACTTCCACTTTCTCCTACACCACCAAATTCTAAATTAGGATTTGATAAATGCATAATAGTATCATTGATACAAACACCACCAGATGATAAATCATAAGTTAATCTATCAATGTGGTCTTTATCCTCACTAAAAATATAAAGTGCCAAAGGTTTATCCATAAATTTTAATTTATTTATAAGCTTAAAAATATCATCATATTCAATCACTGGAAGAATCGGACCAAAAATTTCCTCTTTCATAATTTTATTTGAAAAATCTACATTATTAATAATAGTAGGCTCTATTTTTAAAGTTTTTGAATTATAAAGTCCACCAGTATAAATATCTTGATCTTCCATCAAAAAAACTAACCTATCCAAAGCTTTTTTATCAATTATTCTTGGATAATCAGGATTGTCGATCGCCCTATCGCCAAAAAATTCAAAAATCATTTCTTTCATAAGCCTTAAAAGCTTATCTTTAACATCCTTGTGTACTAAAAGATAATCTGGAGCTACGCAAGTTTGTCCACTATTTAAAAGTTTTCCCCATATAATTCTTTTTGCTGCAAATTTTAAATTTGCACTTTCATCAACTATACAAGGAGATTTTCCTCCAAGCTCCAAGGTAACTTTAGTCAAATTTTTGCTTGCTTTTTCCATAATTTCTCTTCCAACTTTTGAAGATCCTGTGAAAAATATGTGGTCATACTTATAAGATAATAGTTCTTCATGACTTACCTTTTCATTATCTACACAATAAATAAAAGACCTATCAAAATTTTCATCTAATAATTTTTTTATAATTTTTGATGTATAAACAGCCTTTCTTGAAGTTTTTAAAATTATAGTATTGCCACTTGAAATTGCATTAACTATTGGATCTATAGCAAGTAAAAATGGATAATTCCATGGAGAAATTATTAAAGTAAGGCCCAAAGGTTCATATCTTGTAAATGATTTTGCGGGAGCTGCCTCTATGTTGGTAATCTCTCTTTTATCCTTCATCCAATCTGATAAATTTTTTAAGGCAAAGTCTATTTCACCATATACATTTGCAATTTCTGAAATGTATGACTCAGTAGTAGATTTATTTAAATCCATCTTTAGAGCATATAAAATATCTTCCCTATATTTTTTTATTGAATTTTTTAATTTTATCAGAGCCTTTTTTCTAAAATCTTCTGTATTTGTTCTTCCTGTTCTAAAAAATATATTTTGTTCATCTATAACTTTTTTTAATTCACTCATAAAAAACCTCTCTTTGTCTTTTCTATACCCAATTTTTTCAAATTAAAAAATACCAGCCTAAGTTATCTTAAGCTGGTGAATATATAATTTAAATTTCTTTTTTCTTAAAGATTACTAATAAAATTGCTGATACTATTGAACCAATTACAAATGAACCGATAAAGAAAAGTGCTTGGTTTAATGATGACATTGCTGGTAAAACAAATATTCCACCGTGTGGTGCTGGTACACTTACATTAAATAACTGTGTAAGTCCTCCTGCTATAGCACTTCCCACAATAGATATAGGAATAATTAATTGTGGTTTTGCTGCTGCAAAAGGAATAGCTCCTTCTGTTATAAATGAAAGACCTAATAAATAATTACTTACTGCTGATTTTCTTTCATTTTCTGTAAATTTATCTTTAAAGAAAGTTGATGCGAGGGCAATTGCAATTGGAGGAACCATTCCTCCTGCCATAACAGCAGCCATAAATGCCCCATCATTTGTTCCAATAAAGGCACCAGTTGCAAAAGTATAAGCTGCTTTATTTATTGGACCACCCATATCAGCAGCCATCATTCCACCTAATAAAGCTCCAATCAAAACTTTATTTGTAGCTCCCATATTTGTTAGCCAATTATTTAAGCCGTCATTTATTCCAGTAAAAACAGGATCGATAATGAAAAACATCAAGGCGCCTGTAATTAATAAACCAAAAACAGGATAAATCAACATTGATTTTACACTGTTAAGTGATTTTGGCATTTTTTTACATATTTTTTTAAGGAAGTTAATTATTAATCCTGCAAGAAAACCTCCAATTAATCCTCCCAAAAATCCTGCACTTTCACTAGCAAGAAATCCTGCAACCATACCTGGCATTAAGGCTGGTCTATCTCCAATTGAATAAGCAATGTATCCTGCTAAAATTGGAATTAAGAAAGAAAATGCCCCAGAACCAATCTTATTTAAAAATGTAAAGGCAAGGGACTTATCTCCCAAAAATCTTTCTGCCAAAAATGATATAGACATCAAAATTCCACCACCAATTACAAAAGGTAGCATGTGGCTTACACCATTCATCAAATCTTTATAAATTTCTTGTTTTAGACTAGTTTTTTCTGTAGAAACTTCTTCCACCTTACTATCACTTCCACTTGCGTGGTAAACTGAGAATTTTCCATCAATTGCATCTTTTACTAGCTCTTCGCTTTTTCTAATCCCATCAGAAACTGGTCTTTGAATTAATTTTTTACCATCAAATCTTGCCATTTCTACTTTTTTATCAGCTGCAATAATTACTGCTTCGGCATTTTTAATATCCTCGCTAGTAAGTCTATTTTTAACTCCGTCTGATCCGTTTGTTTCTATTTTAATTTTTGCATTTAATTTTTTTCCAGCATTTTCTAATGCTTCCTGAGCCATATAAGTGTGAGCAACTCCATTTGGACAAGCTGTTACACCTATAATGTATTTTGAACTTTCATTTTCTTCTACTGGTTTTGAAACTTCTTTTTCTTCTTCTGAATATGAATCAATAATTTCATAAACCTCATCAGGACTATTCGCAGCTTTTAATTTGTCTATAAAGCCTTCCTTCAAAATCATTTTTGATAATTTCGCAAGAGTTTGAACATGAAGATTATTTTCCCCATTTGGTACAGCGATTGAGAAAAACACAAATGAATCTTCTCCATCAAGAGCTTCATAATCTAATCCTTCTGCTTTTTTCGCAAATAAAACTGCAGGTTCTTTTACAGTATCGACTTTTGCATGTGGCATTGCAATACCTTCACCCAAGGCAGTTGAAGTCTCGCTTTCTCTTTTAATCAAGCCTTCCTTAAATTCCTCTTTACTTCCAACAATTCCCTCATCGAAAAATTTTTGAGCAATTTCATCAATAACATCCATTTTGTTTGATGATTTAAGCTCCATAATCATCAGATTTCTTTTTAATAAATCTTTTATTTGCATTCTTCTACCTCAACTTTTTCTAATATTTGATAAATTAAATTTTTTCTGCAATATCAGGACTAAATGCTGTTGCACTTCCACAAGCAATTGCAAGTTTATATGAATCTATTTTTGAAAGCCCCCTCATATATCCATAAATATATCCTGCAACCATGCTATCTCCACTTCCTACAGAATTAATTAATTTTCCCTCAATTGGTTTTGCCTTATAAGCCATATTATTATCAACAAAGATTGATCCATCTTTTCCAAGAGATACAATTACATTTTCTGCTCCCTGATCAATCAATTTTCTAGCATATTTTATTATTTTTTCATCACTATCAATGCTATCTTCAAAAATTTCACCAAGCTCATCCTTGTTTGGTTTTACCAAGAAAGGCCTATAAGCAGATAAGTTAAATAATTTTTTCCCTGAAGTATCAAGGGCAAATCTTACATTATTCATCTCAAGTAAGTTTACAATAACCCTATAAAAATCATCTCCCAGAGATTTTGGAATTGATCCTGAAATTACTACAAAGTCATCTTCATTGAGATTATCCAAATAATTTAAAAATTCTTCAATTTCTTCTTCCTTTATTTGGGGTCCTTGGGCATTTATTTCAGTTTCTGTATCATATTTTAGTTTTACATTTATTCTTGAATCATCAGAAATTTTTGTAAATTCTTGGTCAATTCCTAGATTTTCTAATTTATTTTTAATAAATTCTCCTGTAAAACCACCTAAAAAACCAATATTTATAGACTTTGCTCCAAGATTTTTTAAAAGTTTGGAAACCATAATTCCCTTTCCACCAGGATATTTTTCTTCGCTTTTACTTCTTATGGTTTGTCCATCATCAAATCTTTCAATTCTCAAAACATAGTCAATAGATGGATTTAAGGTAAGTGTATAAATCATAGCTCCTCCGTAATTAAATCTACATCTTCAATATTACATATTTTAGAAAAATAAACCTTGCCAAACTTTGACCTATCAAGCAAAATTATAGATCTTTTTGATCTTTTAATAGCAGTATTTTTGATTATGGCTTCATTAGGATCATGGGTTGTAAATTCGCCGTTACAATATCCATTTGCCCCAATAAAGCAAAGGTCAAAATTATACTTTAACAAATTATCCAAAGTTTGCTCTCCAATTACAACATTTGTTCTTGTCTTAAAATTTCCACCAAGAAAAATTGTTTTAATATTATTTTTTCCTAGTTTTTCCAAATGCATAATTCCATTTGTGATAACAGTACAACATTGTGGTAGGTAATCTATAAGTTGATTTATAGTAGTTCCCCCATCAAGATAAATATATTTGCTATCAAAAATTTCTTTTGAAGCCTTTTTGGCAATTCTTATTTTACTTTCAATATTTGACACAACATTTTTATCATAGGATTTTTCTTCAAATTCAATATTAGAAAGAACTGCTCCCCCGTGAACTCTTTTGATATATCCTCTATTTTCTAGATAATCCAAATCTCTTCTTAGGGTAGATTCGCTAACATTTAAATTTGATTTTAAAATCTTATTAGAAACTTGTCTTTGTTTTTTTAAAATATTTAAAATTATTTCAATTCTTTTTTCAAATATCATTTGCTAATATTATAACGCCCTTTCATTCAAAGTCAATCATTTTCATTCATTTTCTTTCATATGTTGAATTTATTCCATTTTCCCGTAAAATAAAATAAAAAATAAAGGAGATAATTATGAAATTACTTATTCAATGTCTAGTAAATGCTATAAGCTTATATATACTTGATATTTTATTTTCTGGTATAAGTTTTACAGAAAATAAGGCTTTTATAATCACAGCCATACTTTTGATACTTGTTAATGCGATTATAAAACCAATATTAAAACTTTTGTCACTTCCATTAACTATTTTAACTTTTGGATTATTTTCCTTTATAGTAAATGCAATAGTTTTGGAAATTACCTTTAACCTATCAAGTGGGGCTAGTATTGATTCATTTTCTACAGCAATTTTTGCATCAATAATTCTTGCAATTATTAATCCTCTTATAGAAAATATATTTAAAAAAGATTAAGGACCTTGTTTATTCAAGGCTCCTTATTTTTTTATGATAATTTAAATTTTTTTTCATCATTCTTTATTTCCTCTTCCTTTATATTTACCTTATCAATTCTAATGAACCTATCGTGAGAAAGTCTATCCAAAAATATGTCAATTTTTTCTTGATCTCCTTGGACATTAACTTCAACATCTCCATCATACAAATTATAAACATCTCCTGTAAGTCCTAGTTCATTTGCAATCATAAAAGATTTGTACCTAAATCCAACTCCTTGAACTCTTCCCTTAAAAATCATATTATATCTTTTCATTTTTTACTCCTTTGTAAATTTTTACCCGAAAATTTTAAATTTCTTTACAAAAAAAATATTTATAATATAATAAAAGTATACACCCCCATAGGGTGTTAGTAAGGAGGTAAAATGAAAGAACGATTTAAGGTTACTGGAATGACTTGTGCATCTTGCCAGGCCAATGTTCAAAAGGCTGTAGAAAAACTCGGTGTTAATAGTGTAAATGTAAATCTTGTTAGCGAAACAATGAATGTTTCATATGATGAGAAGAAAATTTCCAAAGACGATATTATAGATGCAGTTGAAAAAATAGGCTATGGTGCAAGCCCAGTTAATGAAAAAAAAATCTGAGGATAGTTCAAAAAATAATAATGAAGAAAAAAATGTAAAAAATAGGTTAATTATTTCATTTTTATTTATGATTCCTTTGATGTATGTTTCCATGGGACATATGGTTAACCTGCCCCTACCACATTTTTTACATGGTGTAGAAGGTAGCGTAAATTTTGCTTTTGTACAATTTTTATTAACAATTCCAGTTATATTTGTAAATAGAATTTTTTATATTTCTGGGTTCAAAGGACTTATCAACAAGGCCCCAAATATGGATACCCTTGTAGGGCTTGGTTCTTTTGCAGCTGTTGTTTATGGAATTTTTGCAATATTTAGGATGGCTTATGGCCTTGGTTTTTCTAAATTAGATATTGTAGAAATGTATAGGACAAATTTATATTTCGAATCTTCTGCTATGATTTTGACTTTGATAACTCTTGGAAAATATTTTGAAAAAAGATCCAAGGGCCAAACCAAAAAATCTTTGGAAGCTTTGATGGATCTTGCTCCAAAAAAGGCAAGAATTTTACTTGATGGAGTGGAAAAAGAAATCCCTGTAGAAGATTTAAAAAAAGGTGACTTGATTATTGTAAGGCCTGGAGAATCAATAGCAGTGGATGGAATCATTAAGGAAGGATCCTCCCTTGTCGATGAGTCTGCCATAACTGGTGAATCCATGCCTGTAAATAAAAATGTTGGCGACGAGGTAATTTCTGCAACAATTAACAAGCAAGGTTCATTTATTTTTGAAGCTTTAAAAGTAGGAGAAGATACAACTCTTTCAAAAATAATTGAACTTGTTAATGAGGCAAATGAAAGTAAGGCCCCAATCGCAAAACTTGCCGATAAAATTTCAGCAGTTTTTGTTCCGGCTGTAATGCTTATTTCTTTAATTACTTTTATAACTTGGATGTTTTTGGGATATGGGTTTGAATTTTCTTTAAACCTTGCAATATCAGTTTTAGTAATTTCTTGTCCATGTGCTTTGGGACTTGCTACTCCAATGGCAATTATGGTTGCAACAGGAAAAAGTGCAGAATATGGATTACTATTTAAAAATGCAGAAAGTTTAGAAAATCTTCATAAGGTAGATACAATTTTACTTGATAAAACAGGAACAATAACTGAAGGTAAACCTCAAGTTACTGATATTCTTACAGATTTAGATGAAAATGAATTTTTAAAACTTGCATCATCTATGGAAATTAAAAGTGAGCATCCCCTATCAAATGCCATAAATGAATTTGCAGAAGAAAAAAATATCCAAAATATTGAAGTTTCAAATTTTGAATCAATAAGCGGAAAGGGAATTAAAGCAAGCTATAAAAATAAAATTTATTATGGTGGAAATATTTCCTTAATGAAAGAAAAAAATATTAACTTAAAATCTTACGAAAAAAAATCAGATAAACTTTCAAGCCAAGGAAAAACTTCCATGTATTTTTCTAATGAAAAAGAGGTTATAGGGATAATAGCTGTCCAAGATAGGCCAAAATCCTTATCAAAAATTGCCATTGATGAGATGAAAAAATTGGGCTATGAAGTTAGAATGATTACGGGAGATAACGAAAAAACTGCGGAAGCTATTAGAAAATCTTTAAATATTGACTACAAATATGCAGAAGTTTTACCAGAAGATAAGGAAAAAGAAGTTAAAAAACTTAAAAATCAGGGTAAGAAAGTATTAATGGTTGGCGATGGAATAAATGATGCACCAGCACTAGCTAGAAGTGATGTGGCAATGGCTATTGGAAATGGTACAGATGTAGCAATTGAATCTGCAGATGTAATTTTAATAAAAAACAATATTTTAGATATTGTATCAGCTATAAAACTTTCAAAAGCCACCATAAAAACAATAAAAGAGAACTTATTTTGGGCATTTTTCTATAATGTAATAGGAATCCCTCTTGCAGCAGGACTCCTATATCCAAGTTTTGGCATAAAACTTTCACCAATGTTTGGAGCCTTTGCTATGAGTTTATCATCAGTATTTGTATGTTTAAACTCACTAAGACTTAGAAATTTTAAGGCTAACTTTGAAAATGATAAAAAAATTAAAGAAATTATAGAAAATGACAATAATAAAATAAAAAAGGAGAATAAAATGAAAGAATTAAACAAAATGATAGTAAAAGTTAACAATATGAGCTGTAACCACTGCAAAAATCGTGTAGAAGAAACACTAAAATCAATTGCAGGAATTGAAAATGCTGAAGTAAATTTAGATGAAAAGCTTGCAAATGTTGAATTTTTTGGATCAATTGATGAAAAAGAAATAGCTGATAAAATCAATGATGCTGGATATGAATTTGTTGGTATAGAGTACAAATAATGAAGGCTGATAAGGATAAAACTTTAAGAAAATTAAAAACAGTCAAAGGACAAATTGATGGCCTAATAAAAATGGTAGAAAGTGATAGGTATTGCATAGACATATCAAATCAATTAATGGCATCAATTTCTATATTAAAAAAATGTGAACACCGATGTCCTCTCCTCCCACCTTGAACATTGTGTTTATCATGCCGTTGAAAACGGAAGTAAAGATGATGGGAAAGAAAAAATTGAGGAAATCGAGCAAATTATAAAAAAGCTATCTAAATAAATGTTTGTTTCAAACCATTTGGGGTAATAATATAAAGTAATCAATTTAGATAAAAATTAAAAGGAGAAAATAATGGATAAAATTGAAAACAAAGATGTTCAAGCTGAATATGCTAATGAAGTAAGTGAATATACAATAAATGATAATGTAATTGCAAAAATTGCAAAAAAAGTTTTAGTAAAAACTGATGGTGTTTTAGAATTGAAAAAAAATGTATTTTCATCAATAGCTGATAACTTCACTGACGGAGAAAATACATCAGGAATCTCAATTGATGTTGATGATGCTAAAAACGCTGTAGTAAACACAAAAATCATCCTTGAATATGGAAAAAAAGCTCAAGAAGTTTTTGCTTCTTTAGATAGAAATATTAAAAAAGAAGTAAACTCTCTTACAGGAATCAAAGTTCAAGCTGTAAAAGCTGAAATTGTTGATGTACTAACAAAAGAAGAATTTAAAGAAAAAAATTCTAAAGATGAAGAAGAAAAATAAGTAAATTTTAAAAGAGTGCTTGATTGCACTCTTTTTTTAAATTTAAAAATTTTTAATTATATTCATAAAGCCACTATTTCTTTCAAGAATTTTAAAAATAATAAAACCAATTACAGATACAACTATAAATTCAGAAATCATAAATTGAACTAGCATTATTATAAATGCAGTTGATGAATCTAATAGTAAGTATGTACCTATAGCTGGTATAAACATAAATAAAACCGGAAATAATGATGCTATAAATAAATTTTTTTGTCTAATAATTAAGGAAAATGCCAAAAATGAAGCAAAAGTTCCAAAAATCACATCAAATACTGCAATATCTGATGCGAAATTAGCTAAAAAACATCCCAATAAAAGTCCTGGTATAAATCTTCTATTATAAAATACCAATAAAACCATAATTTCACTTAACCTTAACTGGATTGGACCATAGGCTAGTGATGGGAGCATCAATGTAATTACAGCATATAAGGCCGCAACTACAGCCGATTTAACTAAAAAATTCGTATCTTTAAAATTATATCTTTGATCAGACATATATACCTCCTTGATTTTTTTTCGGATGGGTCCCAAGTAAACATCCTTTTGATATTATAGCATAAATTATATTTTTGACAAAAAAACAAAAATATAAGATGATTTTTTTATAAAATTTAAATTAATAGATTTTTAATTTTCTGATATAATAATTGATAAGAAAAGGTGAATCAATGAAAAAAATTATTTTAACATTAATCTTTATTTTTACGCTGACTTCTTGTGGTAAGGACGAAAGTCAAATAAAAAATGAAGATTTTTCTAATACATTAAGAGACGTAGAAAAAATCACACAAAAACATATAAAAGTTGATCAAAATGCCAAGGCTAATATGGTTTCTATTATGAATGATAAAAATAATTACCAGGCGAAAATAAGAACTACTGATGAAAATGAGCTCAAATCTTATATAAATAAAAATATTCATAAAAATAAGAAATTAGAATGGGCCTTAAAAAATTTCGATAAGCTTAATCATATCGAAAAAGTTTTAATTGGAAATGATACAGATACCGTTAATTTTATTTATAATCTAAATCATGGCAAGACAAACTTTAATTTTTTTGAAGGTCAAAGTATAAATCTTGGTAGAAAAACCCCCTATTACGTTCAATGGGATGACAGGTGGGCCTATGATAAAATTATTGAAAGTGAAACCATTGGAATTTCTGGATGTGGGCCAACTTCTATGTCCATGGTTTTATCTAGACTTTTAAATGATAAAAATATTAATCCTAGGATAATTGCCCAAGATGCAAAAAATTATATGACCCACGAAGGAATTGCTTGGAGTTTTTTTAAAGCTGAATCTGATAAGTACGGCATCAATGTTAAAGAGATTAAAAACGACGAAAAAGAAATTAAAAACGCCCTTAAAAAGGGACCCTTAATAGTTTCTGTTCGCCATGGTTATTTTACAACAGCTGGACATATTATGGTAATTGATTCTTATGATGATGGGAAATTATTAATAAATGACCCAAATTCTATTAAAAATACTAAAATCAAATGGCCTTATGAAGATATTAAAGATCAAATAGCAAATGTCTGGGCATTTAGCAAATAAAAAAAATTGTTGACAAATTTATTTTTCAATGGTATTATAAATAAGTCAGCAAGTTAGTGCCATTAGCTCAGTTGGTAGAGCACCTGACTCTTAATCAGGGTGTCCAGGGTTCGAATCCCTGATGGCGCACCAATTTTTAAACGTAGATTTCTATCTACGTTTTTTTTATACTTTTTTGTATTTCCAATTTTAAATTTTTAGGTTATTTTTTAGACATTTATTTTTTTTATCATATAATATTAATAGAATATGAACGACATCCATTAGGAGTTGTATCAGGAGGTAATATGAATAATAAAGAAAAAACACGTAAAATGGTTACTGTTGCAATGCTTGGAGCTATTACTATAGTTTTAGGATTGACTCCAATGGGATATATTCCCTTAGGTTTAATTAATATAACCACCATGCACATTCCAGTAATTATAGCAGCAATTTTAGAAGGCCCTTTAGTTGGTGGGCTTGTAGGATTTATTTTTGGACTTTCATCAATTGCCAATGCAATGCTTAGGCCAGGTCCAATTTCATTTGTATTTTATAATCCTATTGTTTCCGTTTTGCCAAGAATTTTAATAGGAATTTTTGCAGGACTTACTTTTAAGGGATTAAAAGATAAAAACAATGAGAAAATCAGAAAAATTTCCTTAATTTTGTGGACAATTCTAACAGGATTTTTGATTTATTTAGTATTTTATAATTTCACAAATAAGGCAAAAATTTATCAAATTGTCTTATCTATAATTATTACAATTATAGCAATTTCAATGCTTTTTTTAACTTACAAAAATAAAAATTCAAACCTATCAGTTTCCATAGCATCCTTTGTTGGAACTATGACTAATACACTTTTTGTAATGGGTTTTATTTATTTATTTTATGCAGAAAAATATGTAAAAGCCCTAGGAATTTCAGTAGATGCTGCAAGAAGCACAATTTTTGGAGCAATAATTACAAATGGTCTTCCAGAAGCTATTATGTCAATTGTTTTGGTTTCAGCAATTGTTAGGGCTGTTAGAAGAAAATAAAATTATCCCTCAGCAAATAAATGCTGAGGGATTTTTAAAATTAATTATTTTTAATTATCTTAGTCGCAAGTTCAAGCATATCTACTGCCAAATAATAATTATCACCTAGTAAATCATAAACTAAATCTTCTGAAAAAATTCCCTGACTTATTTCTGGGTCAATTTTTCCTTGGTTTGATTGGTCCAAATCATCCATATACTCTTGTGATGAATAATAATCAGAAAGTTTCTTGAAATCTTTTTGACTTTTTTTAAATTTTTCTAAAGCTTTTCTAAACTCTTCAACAGCCTTAGAATTCTTATTTAAAATTTCTTCCATTTCCTTAATTTTTTTTATATCTGCCATATTTATCTCCACCTTTTAATATTGTATTTAAATAATATACCCATAAATAAAAAACTGCCACAAAATTTGTGACAGTAATTTTTTATAAGTTTGATTTATCGATTATTTCTTTTAAAGTTTTGGCACTTGCTTGCATTCTTTCATTTTCTGTATCTGTAAGTGGAACTTCCAAAACCCATTTCACCCCATCTTTTCCTATAACTGATGGGACTCCGATATAAATATCATTTAGACCATATTCTCCATCAAGATATGATGATGTTGAAAATACAGAATTTTGATCGTTAATAATTGCTTCAACTATTCTTGCAAGGGCCATGCCTATTCCATAAAAAGTTGCACCTTTTTTATCAATTATTTCATAAGCTGCATTTTTTACCTTATCAAATGTATCCAAAAGTTCCTTTTCATCAGTTTCGCTATGCATTTTTACCCATTCATATAAAGGCATACCACCAACATTTGTGTGAGACCAAACTGGAAATTCACTATCTCCATGTTCTCCCATTATAAATGCTTCGACACTTCTTGGATCAATTCCAATTAAATTTGCAATTTCTTTTTTAAACCTTGAAGAATCAAGAGTTGTACCTGTTCCTATAACTTTATTTGCCGGGAAATTTGAATACTTCCAAGTTGCATATGTTAAAATGTCAACTGGATTTGATGCAACCAAAAATATTCCATCAAAACCACTATCTACGATTTGTCCAATCATATCTTTAAAAATTTTAAGATTTTTTTCTATTAAATCAAGCCTAGATTCACCAGATTTTTGTGGAATTCCAGCAGTAATAACTACCACTTCTGCATCCTTACAATCACTGTAATCTGCCTTGTAAATTTGTTTCGGATTTGTAAAAGAAAGAACATCAGAAAGATCCATTGCATCTCCCTCAGCCTTTTTTTTCATTTATATCAATTATTCCCAATTCTCTTCCAATACCAAGAATTGTAGAAGCATAAGCAAAAGAACTTCCTACAGCTCCATCGCCTACTAAAATTACTTTACTGTCTTTCATTTTTCCTCCTTTAAAATTTATTCCTAGTCTTTTACTATGAATTCTATATTATTATACACCTTTTTAAAGGAAAATGATAATTGATATTAATAATTTTCAAATAAATTTGTATTATCTCTTAAATAAAATAATAAATTAATGTAATCTTTTTGGTAAGGAACAAATTCTCCCCTATCGATAATTTCTAATAATTGCTTTAAATTTACAAACTTGGCATCAGAAACTTCTTCTTCTTGTAGTTTTAATTTTTTAAGTTGATATCCTTATTTTTTATGATATAAACATCGTCAATCCTAAAGCCAGTATTTATTGAGATATTTGGATAAGAATTAGAAAAATCATATTTTATACCAAGCTCTTCAAATAATTCTCTTGATGCAGAAATTTGAGAAGTCTCCCCACTTGATACAGCTCCTGAAACTGTTAAATCCCACTTATCAGGCCAAGATCTTTTGCTTTTTGTTCTTTTTTGAATTAATAACCTTCCCTTTTTGTCAAATATCAAAACGTGAATAATAAGTCTGAATAAGCCCTTAGGAACTATATCTCTTCTTTCTATAACTTTTCCAGTTTTATTTCTAAAATTATCATATAAATCTACGTATTCTTTCATAATCTTCTCCTTTGCCACTTTTCTATACTTACCCTTTTTTCAAATTTAAAAGCGGCAATATCTCTTGCCGCTTTGTAAAATATTTTTATTAATCAACAAATTTAGATTTAGTATCGTTTAGCCAAGCATATAATAGGCCTATACAAATTCCTCCACCAAGATAGTTTCCTAAAAATGCAAATATCCATTGTCTAAGTACATTTGCCAAGGTGAAATTTTCTTTCATATTTCCAGAAAATTGTACTAGAGAAAATAATCCAAAATTTGCCACAACGTGCTCAAGTCCTATATATACAAACATAAATACAGCACTCATTATCAAAAATCCTTTGAAAGCTTGATTTTCTACAAGTACAAATGATAAAACCGCCAAATTTACAAATACATTTGCCAACAATCCTGCAAATAAAATATCCATACTTGTCTTATCTAATTTTGCACTAACAAGACTTGTTAGAAAACTATTGGCATCAAAGGCATTTATTGCTGAAGTAAGACTTGTCACAAATGAAACCAAATATGCTCCGATTAAATTTCCAAGAGTACAAACTAATAAAATAATAATAGCCTTTTTTAAACTAATATATTTATTATAAACTCCTGCTGTCAAAAACATCATATTTCCTGTTGCAAGTTCTGCATTTAAAAACAAAACATAACAAAGACCAATTGCAAAAATTCCTGCAAAAGCTGGCTTTGCCATAACAGGACTTAGTCCTGATAAATGATCTGCTGCTATTAAACCTGCAAGGGTTGTTAAAGTAAGAAAAATTCCTGCAAGGGCTGACCTAAAAATATATTTTAATATACTTGAGTCAAATAAATCTTCCTTCTTATTGCAAGCAGCCTTTACTTTCTTATTAAAATTACTGTTTATATTTTCCATCTTCCATCCTTTTTTCTTTATTTACCTCTAATTTTATAAGAAATCTAACAAAAAATCAACGAAATATATAAAATATTATAAATAACTGACAAATTATTATAATAGGAAGAGAAATCATAAATTTTTTGTGGCAGGTTTTGTGTTTAATGAGTCTCATAGTAATATACATAGAAAGACTTCCACCAATAAAAGCAAAAAATAAAAGTACATTTTCCCTAATTCTATTTCTCTTAAACTTTTTAGAGGCTATTTTATCATAAATTGTCAATATAAGTGAGATTATAGAAATTATAATAAAATAAATTATTTTAATTTTCATTTTTCACCAAATCTTCAAATATTTTTATAAACTTTTCTTTTTCATCAACAAAAATAGCATGACCAGAATTATCAAATTTTATAAAGTCCACCTTATTTGGAAAATATCCTATACTTTCAATAGCATCATCGATTGGAACTACCATGTCCTTATCTCCATGAATCCAAGTGACTTTTTTATCTATTTTTTCAATAAGTCCACTTCCACCCTTATTTGTATTATTATATGTAACCATAGCTAAAAGAGATTCCAAAAAACACCTTTGTTTCAAAAAATCTTCTGCCATTTTTCTCAAATCGTCAGGATTCGGATTATTTACATTATATATAGTTTGCTTAAACAAGTCTTCAAAAAAATCTATATCCTTATCTTTTATTCCATTTAAAATCGGAACTGTAAAAGAATGGTCGTGTTTTATATTAAAATTTTTTAAAAATTAGGAAGTTTTAACTTACTATCATCATCTTTCGCCTGTTTATCTTTTGGCATTATAAATCCCTTAACACCAACAGAGGCTATCAAAATCAAATTCTTTATCAAATCAGGATAAAGACCAGCAAACTCCATAGCAACAAGTCCTCCCAAGGACCAACCAGCTAGGCTAAAATTTTTTAAATTTAATTTTTGAGAAAAATATTTTAAATCTTTGGCCCAATCTGCCATTTCCTTGTGCTTATTTTCATAAGAGCTTTCCCCATAGCCAATTAAATCCGGGGCAAAAAGTTCAATATTTTCATCAAGACTTTCCAACAAATCTTCAAAAAAATTGGGAAGATGATTGGAAGCCATGAATTAAAATCACCTTATTTTCTCCTTTACCTACATGCCTATAGGCTATAGTTTCACCGTTTTCTAATTTTACTTTTTCTATTTTCATACTATCACCTTCTATAAAAAACCATTATTATTATATAAATAATAATTCAGACTGTTGACAAAGTATACAAATCCTCTTGCTAAGAATATCATACGTAAAAAATTGATTTGATTTCAAATTTAAAAATTCGTCAAAAATCGCACTGTTTGAGCGTTAGCGAGTTTGCGATTTTAGAATTTTAAAATTTAGAAATCAGCAATTTTTGAAGTCAGATATTCGTGCTTGAGGGTTTGTCTACGCTCTGTATAATATTATATAAATAATAATTGTTTTTATCAATCTTTTAAATTCTATAAAAAAATTGCTGCAAATTTATTTTTGCAACAATTTCTTATAGGCCTATAATTTTATAAGGTTTTTAATCGACTCGTGAATTTTTTCTGCTATATAGGGATTATTCATTGTATAGAGGTGGATACCCTCAACTCCTGAGGAAATAAGGTCTACTATTTGATCTACTGCGTAGGCAATTCCACAATCTCTCATAGCTATTTTATCATCTTCATACCTTTTCATAATTTTTAAAAATTTTTTTGGAAGTTTTATACCATTTAAACTTATCATTTTCTCTATCTGTTTTTTATTTATTACAGGCATAATTCCTGCTTGTATTGGCACATCAATTCCTGCCAAATCACACATATCCCTAAACCTATAGAAATCTTCATTATCAAAAAATAATTGAGTAACAAGACTATCACAACCTGCATCAACTTTTTTTCTCAAATTTTTTATATCTTCGACGAGATTTGGACTGTCAATATGGCCTTCTGGATAGGCTGCAGCCATTACATAAAAATCTCCCTTTTCTTTTATAGACCTTATTAAATCAGATGCATGGTCAAAATCACCTTTTTCATATGAAAATTTTGGTATATCTCCCCTCAAGGCTAATATTTTATTTACATTTTTTTCCTTTAAAATTTTTAATTTTCTTGTAAGTTCATCTTCACTCAAACCTATAGAAATTAAATGAGCTACTGATTCTACACCATGTTTTTTATCTGGCCTGCAAGCTCAAAAGTTCTTTTGCTTGTATCATTTCCTGCGGCTCCATAAGTTACAGAAATTGATTCAGGTTTTAAATCTATTAATCTATCAATAGTATTATAAATTGACTCTATGGGTAAATTTTTTCTAGGTGGAAAAACTTCAAAACTTAAAACACAATCTTTACTTCCTATATTCATCTCTAAGCTCCTTACTTGCCCTTACCAAATTGTGAAGAGCCTTTACAGTTTCTTCTTCTCCCCTAGTTTTTAAGCCACAATCTGGATTTACCCAAAGCTTTTTATAATCAACTTTCTCAAGAATTTTTCTTAAAGTATTTTCAATTTCTTCAACAGAAGGAACTCTTGGTGAATGAATATCATAAACACCAGGTCCAACTTGCGTTCTAAAATTATTTTCTTTTAAGGAGTCAAGTATTTCAAGATTTGACCTTGAAGCTTCAAAACTAATTACATCAGCATCCATTTGATCAATAGATTTTATTATGTCTGTAAATTCAGAATAGCACATATGAGTATGGATTTGGGTATTTACCTTGCAAGCTGAATGAACTAACCTAAATGCTGGAATTGCCCAATCTAAATATTGGCTAAACCAATCTGATTTTCTTAGTGGCAATTTTTCCCTAAGTGCTGCTTCATCTATTTGTATAATATTTATTCCTGCTTTTTCCAAGTCTAAAACCTCATCCCTAATCGCAAGGGCTATTTGATAAGTTGATTCTTTTACAGATATATCTTCTCTTGGAAAAGACCAATTTAAAATTGTTACAGGACCTGTTAGCATCCCTTTGATTGGTTTTTTTGTTAAAGATTTTGCATATGATGACCATTTTACTGTAATTTTTTCTTCTCTTTTTATATCAGACCAGATTATTGGTGGTTTTACACACCTTGTACCATAAGATTGAACCCAGGCTTTTTTTGTAAACAAGTATCCTGATAAATGTTCACCAAAATATTCTACCATGTCATTTCTTTCATATTCACCATGAACTAAGACATCTAGCCCCAAGTCTTCTTGTAGCCTTATACATTCTTCAATTTTTTTGTAATTAAATTCTTCGTATTCTTTTTTTGTTATTTGACCATTTTTATATTTTTTCCTATTTCTTTTTACATCTAAAGTTTGTGGGAAAGATCCTATGGTTGTTGTTGGAAATAAAGGAAGATTTAATGCTTCTTTTTGAATTTCTTCTCTTTTTTCAAAAGAATCACATCTTATAAAATCTGAATCTTTTAGATTTTCTATCCTATCTTTAACCTCCCTATCGCAAAGATTTTTTCTATCTTCAAAAAGTTTTTTATTATTAATAAAATCTTGATCCTCTTTGTAATCTAGATCTGCTAATTTTTTCAAATCATTTAATTCTTCTAGCTTTTCATAAGCAAAGGCAAAGTGTTTTTTATATTTTTCATCCAATTTGTCTTCAAAATCTACCCTATAAGGAACATGAATTAAAGATGATGAGGCTTGGATTACAAAGTCTATTTCTTTTTCCTTTAAATTTTCAATTATTTCTAATGTTTTTTCATATGAATTTCTCCATATATTTTTTCCATTAATAAGTCCTGCAAATAAAGTTTTGCCTTTTGCAAATCCATATTTTTCAATTAAGTCTAAAGTTTTTCTTCCTTCCACAAAATCAAGACCAATACCATCAAAGTCTAGTTCTTGCAATTGTTGGTAAATATCTCTAATATCACCAAAATAAGTTTGAAGTATTATTTTTATAGAGCCTTTTTTAGCTAAGATTTTTTTATAAACTTCTTTAAACAAGTCAATATCTTCCTTGCTTAAATCATAAACAAGGTAGGCTTCTTCAAACTGAAGACTTTTAAGACCAAGTTCTTGGAATTTTTCTATATAAGAAATATAAGCCTTTACAAAGTCATCTTTAAAATCATTTATATTTTTTTCTCCCTTATAATCCAATAATTTTAAAAATGTAAAAATACCAACTATAGTTGACTTTGTTTCATAACCTAAATCTTTGGCCTCCTTGTATTGGTCAAAGGCTTTTGTAGAATTTAATTTTATTTCAGTATCATCTTCAATTTCTGCAACCATATAGTGGTAATTTGTGTTGAACCATTTTTTCATTGAAAGAGCCTTTACATCAAGTCCATCTTTTTGATAGCCTCTTGCCATTGCAAAATATGTATCGATATCAGATAAGTTTAATTGTCTATACCTTTTAGCTATAACATTAAAGGTAAAAGCTGTATCTAAAAATAAATCATAATATGAAAAATCATTAGATACTATGTAATCTAAGTCTTTTTGTTTTTGCCACGCATTTTTTCTAATTTCTTTTCCAACACTTTCAAGTTCAGAAAATTTTATTTCATTTCTAAAATATTTTTCTGTTGCGAATTTCAATTCTCTATTTTCTCCAATTCTTGGAAATCCAATAATAGATGTTTTCATTTTTATCTCCTTTTTGGCTAAAAAAATAAGCCATTGCTTTTTTTATTCTTTCATAAAGTATAAAGCAATTTGGCTTATTAGTGTTAATACTTATTTTCTATTATTGGATATAGTTTTTTTCTATAGCACCTATTTAGAAAAATTTTCTATATATTCTTTTAAATATTTAATATAGGATTGGCTAATAAAATCTAATGGCCTATTTTTTAGGGAAATATAACCAATATCCATCTCCTCATTAGCATCTAATTTTTTGGCAATAATTCCTGTCCCATTTAAATCTTCTGATAAAACCCCAGATGTAATAGTGTAACCATTAAGGCCAATCATTAAATTAAAAATTGAAGCCCTATCTGTTACTACAATATTTTTGGGACTGTACTCTGTTGGAAATAATTCTTCTGAAAAATAAAAGGAATTATAATTATCTTGCTCATATGATAGTCTAGGATACTTTTTTAAATCATCAAGGCTAATTACATCTTTTTTTGCAAGAGGATTATCTTTACAAATAAAAATATGGGGACTTGCCTTAAATATTGAATGAAATTCTAAATTTTCTCTCTCCAAAATTCCCAAAATAATATTCCTATTAAAATTTGAAAGATATATTATTCCAATTTGACTTCTAAGAGTTTTTACATCCTCAATAATTTGAGAAGTCGTAGTCTCTCTTAGAGAAAATTCATACTTTTCTTCCCCATATTTTTTAACAAGCATTACAAAGGCATTAACAACAAAGGCGTAATGCTGACTTGAAATAGAAAAAACTCTCTTTAGAACTTCTTTTTTCTTGTAATTATTTTCCAAAAAATCAGCCTGTTCTACTACTGACCTAGAATAGGCCAAAAATATTTCTCCCTCTTCAGTTAAATTAACTCCCCTGTTATTTCTAGTAAATATTTTTATTCCCATTTCTTTTTCCAAATCAAACATAGACTTTGATAAGGAAGGCTGGCTTACAAGCAGAGCCTGGCTTGCCTTTGAAATTGAACCCTCCTCTGCTATGGCAATTAGATATCTTAATTGTTGTAAGGTCATAAAAACTCCTTAAATTTAAAACTAAGCTAGTAATTTTTTATAAAAATTATCGATAAAAATCGCTCCTATTGGCGCTGTTATCAAAATTCCCAAAACTGCCATTGATAAAATAATATCTCCACTAGAAAGTCCATTTGCAAGTGGGACTGCCCCAATGGCTGCTTGGACAGTTGCCTTTGGCATATAAGAAAAAACTGTAAATAATTTTTCTTTTTTATTTAAGTTTGATCCAGAAATTGAAATAATTGTACCCACTGACCTAAAAATTAGGGCTAAAAATACAAGAATTACTGCCATTAAACCAAGATTTGATATATAGGAAATATTTACTTCAGCTCCAACCAAAACAAACAATAATATTTCGGCAAAAATCCATAATTTTCCAAATTTTTCTGAAAGTCTACTAGAAACTTCGTCCTTTGCTTTAATTTTAAAGACACAGCTCATAGCAATAACAGCCAAAAGACCTGAAAAAGCAATCCTATTTTTCAATAAATTTTCCATGGCAACAAGTAAAAATGATATGGCAAGAATTACTATAACTTTAGTAGAATTTCTAATTAAAAGGTCTTTTTTATAAAAATATTCAAAAATATAGTATAAAATAAAGCCTATTATAGACCCAAATAAAATCCCTAATATTATAGAAACTGGCACATTAAGAAGAGAAATCAAACTTACATCTTCACCCTTTGCCATGGATAAAAATGATGAGAATAAAACCAAAACAAATATATCATCACAAGATGCACCAGCAAGAATCATTTGTGGGATTGATTTTTCTACACCTCTTTTTTCTTCAATTAATTTTACCATCCTAGGAACAACAACTGCAGGAGATACTGCAGCAAGAACTGACCCCATTAATAAGGCGTCTATAGGGCTTATTTTGAAAAAAATCCTTGCAAAAATAAAATATCCTAAAATTTCAAAACTTGCTGGAAGAAAGGACAATAAAACTGCAGATTTTCCAGCTTTTTTTAAATCAGAAATATCTAAAGAAAGTCCTGCCTTTATTAAAATAATAATAAGGGCAATTTGCCTAAGTTCAGCAGATATGGATAAAGTTTTAGGATCAATTAAATTTAGGACATGGGGTCCCAAAATAATTCCTGTAAAAAGCATGCCTATAAGGGCTGGTATTTTTATTTTTTACAAATAAATCCAAGTATAAGGCCAATGATTATTATTAGGCCAAGTGATATTAACATAAATTCCTCCTTTTGGGACAAAAAAACTGATGAAATCTGTCCCTAAATAGTTACAGAAGTCATCAGCATAAATGCGGTTTTAGATTTTTCTAAGGGAGAACTTCATTCCCTTCTAATATTATAAATTTTTTTAAATTTTAAGTCAATTTTTAATTCTTATAAATTCCTTAAATTCATCCAAATCCTTTGCCATAAAAAATGGATTTATCAAAAATTCTTTTTCAACACTTGTAGGAAGACTAGGAAATCCCTTCGAAATTTTTTCCTTAGCCTCATCTATTGCCTCATCCATAATTTTATCCTTGATAATTTTTTTTGATGATTTTAAACAATCAATAGTATATTCGTGGGCTGGATAAATCAAAGTATTCTTATCCAAATTTTTAATTTTTTGAACAGATTCAAAGGAACTTTGGTAATCACCTGTAAATACCCTTCCACATCCTGAAGAAAATATAGTATCCCCACAAAAGAGCTTATTTTCAACTAAATATGAAATTTGCTCATCTGTGTGACCATTTGTTTTTAAAACTTTAAAAATAAATCCTAAAAGTTCAAATTCATCAGAATCCTTTACAGTTTTATCATTTAAATTTTCAGTTTCAATAGGTCCATAAACAATTACATCCTTAAATTTTTCCTTTAATTCCCTTACTCCCCCAACATGGTCCATATGTTTGTGGGTTAGTAAAATTGCATATAAATTTTTATCTTCTAAATATTTAAAACAAGGATAAGCCTCGCCTGGATCAATCAAAATTACATTTTTATCCTTTTCAATTGTCCAAATATAATTATCTTCAAAAGCTCTAATAAAATTAATTTTCATATAAACTCCTCTCAAAAGACTTATACCCAAAAATAAAATAAAAAAAAGTAGGCAAAGGCCTACTTATAGTTTTGTGATAATATCTAGTAATTAAAAATTTAAATATAAAATTATACTAAAACCCATCTCGACCGACCAAAGGGAGTGGAGAGATCTCTCAAATTCCCTTACTACTTTTAATTCTAAATACTTGTTCCCAAAAATAAATAAAAAAGTAGGCAAAAGCCTACTTAAAATTTTGTAATAATATCTAATAAATCATTAAGAATTAAAAATAAAATTAAGCTAAACCCATCTCGACCGACCAGAGGGAGTGGAGAGAGATCTCTTAAACTCCTTTACTCCCTCAACTATATTCGCTCAAGATGGGAAAAAATTTTTTAATATTTAATAAATAAAATCTACTAATTTACTTATTTTCTTTTGTAGCATCATTTCCTAAAGAGAAAAATTTCTTTCTTATTTTTCTTCCAGTCTCTGTTCCTGCTATCCCACCTATTCCTGTTTCTCTTAAAGATTCTGGTAAGGTTGCTCCAACATCTCCTGCTGCCTTACAAACTTCATCAAATGGAACAATACTTGTAATTCCTGCCATTGCCATATCTGCAGAAATAAAGGCATTAACAACTCCAGATGCATTTCTAAAAGTACAAGGATATTCTACAAGTCCTGCTATAGGATCACAAACAAGCCCTAAGACATGTAAAAAGGCAAAACTTGCTGCGTGAAAACAAACTTCTGGGCTTTGATCATATAGATAACATGCTGCAGCAGCCCCCATAGCGGCTCCCGATCCTGTTTCTGCTTGGCATCCTCCTTCAGCTCCTGCAAAAGAACCGTAAAATCCAATTATTTTTCCAATTCCTATAGCTGTAAGCATGGCATTAACCATTTTTTCATCAGAAAATCCTTCTCTTTTTTTGAGAGAATATAAAATTGCTGGCAAAATTCCAGAAGATCCCGCTGTTGGACTTGCTACAATTTCTCCCATGGCAGCACTTATTTCAAGGGTTGAAAAAGCCATGGCCATAGCCTCAGTTATAAATGATCCTGTAATAGATTTTCCATTTTGAGAATATGTGTTCATTTTTTTTGCAAATCCATCGATCATTCCCATAGCTGTTTTTGTTTCATGATTTAGATTTCCAGTTGCAGATTCTTCCATTACCTTAAACATTTGCCTTAAGTTAAATAAAATATCATCCTTGTTAATTTGCGATGATTTTAATTCTTCTTCTAAAACCAAATCCTTAATATGAAGATTTCTTCTTTGACATTCTTCTATAACTTCTCCAGCTTTTCTAAACATTATCTAACCCCTTCTATATAATTTGCATAATCGTACCTATCATCATTTATAATTTGTTCAATAATACTTTTTTCAAGTTTTTCATTCAATTCAACAATCAAGGTTACCTCATCATCTGATTTAACAGTTTTCATACTTTCAATGTTGTAGTCATTGGTTGCCAAAAGTTTACTGACCTTATAAATTACACCCTTTTGTTCCCTATACCTTAAAATAATTGTTGGGAATTTACCATTATATGAAATTGTCACATCGTTTATCTCAATAATTTCAATATTTCCACCACCAATTGAAGAACCCGTTACTGATGATGTAGTTCCATCTGGATAATAAAAAACTATTTTTGCTGTATTTGGATGTACTGTTCCCAAATCATCTTTTATAAAATGATATTCAAGTCCTCTCTCATCTGCTATTTGAAAAGAATCCCTAAGTCTTTTATCATTTGGTCTAAATCCCAAAACTCCAGCAAGAAGAGCCTTATCTGTTCCATGTCCCTTATAAGTTTGGGCAAATGATCCATGTAAATGAAAATCTACCCTAGTAAAACCATCTTTTACAATGGAAATTGCAACTTGCCCAATTCTTGCAGCTCCTGCTGTATGAGATGAAGAAGGGCCAATCATAATCGGTCCAATTATATCAAAAACGCCGTATTCTTTCATAATACCTCCTAATTTTTCATTAAAAACCTTTGCATGATTTATAAATATTAATAAACTTGTCACTATTATAGTACTCTTTTTATCAAATAAATAAAAGCCAATTGATTTATTTTTCAAAAATAGATCAATTGGCTAATTTAAATTTTTTAAGTATATAATAATTTAAAACAATAGAAAAATTATACAAAATCACAAGCAAAATAAAATAAATAAATCCTGGCAAAATTTCTAGTCTAGATTTAAAAATCGGACTATAAGTCAAGTAGGCGTAATTTAAATTGAATTTTAAATTAACTAATTCTGTAACTAGCAAAAATATATTTACAAAATAAAACATGAATTTTAAATTTTCTTTTTTTATGACAACCTCATCTACGAATAAAAAGAAAAGAGAGGTCCAAAATACCAAATAATGGGTTAAAAAGAAATTTACATACATTATATGTGGCCAGGAATAAGCCATTAAGTCTGGGTATATTAGTCCAATAATTCCCCCAATTAAACCCCAAAATATAGTAAGAATTTTTAAATTATCATTATTTTTTAATAAGGCAAAAAAACCACTATAAATACTTATCCTACAAGTATAAAGAGGCAGAGCTTCCTGTATAGTATCATGCCTTACAAAAGACAAGAAAAATAAGAAACTAAGCTGTTGAAACGCTAATAAAAACAAAAAAGAATTTCTTACACCTTTATACAATTTTTTATTTTCTCTAATTTTTTCCCTGTACCTATATATCAAATATCCCAAAAATATCATAAATGTGAATAAGAAAAGATGTAATAGGCCATATGAATTAAAGACAAAACCATCTTCTTTTTTTCTAAAAAATACTTCTATAAACTCTTTCATTATAACTCCTAATTTCTTGTTATTATATAATATTTTTTAATTTTAGTCCATAAGTATTATGTTTAGAAAGCTTAAGATAAGGTTAAATATAAACTAAAGAATGTTTTTAAAAATTTAAAAGGAGAAAAAATGAGAAATACAAATTTTAAGATAAGAAGTATGAGTATTATCCTGTGCTTAATATTTAAATTTATAGTTTTAGGTCTTTCATTTATATTTTTAGGTAGATTTTCAAGTTTAATTAAGTCTTTTTCTAATTTAGAAAAAATAAATTTGAAAACTTTACCAAATAGTTTATCGTCAATTGTAAATGTATATTATTTAATTTTACTATTTTTAATACTAAGCCTTATCCTATTTTCTATAAGCTTAATTTTTAATAAAAGTTTTAAAGCTTTAGAAATAGTTGAAATTGGAGCTAATGTTTTGTCTCTAATTTTCTATGTCATTTCTTTTATTTTAATTAAACCAGCCCTATCATTATTTAAAAATATACTTAGGGGTTTTAAAGGATTGGATACTTTTGAATACTTTTCCTATATTAAAAAATTTCTTTACAAGGCTAATTTTTTAGTTGATAAGATTGATGGACCTATAAAAATATTTTTTACTATTTTTACAATTCTAGCGATTATCATGATGATAATTTCTATTATTTTAATGGTAAAAAGATTAATCAGAAAATAAAAAACAAAAGTTCTTAAAATAATATTACTATTTTAAGAGCTTTTATTAATTATATTGTAAAAAAGCTTCACTTATTTTTTTACCAAGATTTTGCATACAAGTAAATTGTGGACCTTGTCCATGACTTACAGGATTTGGATACTGACTTAAAAAAGAAATAGCAAAAACTTTTCCACCGATACTTATAATAGCTACATCATTTTCAACCCCCTTATCAGGTATTTCTCCAGACTTTGAATATCCCTTAGCATCTTTGGGTAAATTTCCCAATAATTTAAATTTGGAAGTAGTATTATTTTCTGCCATGGCCTCCATCATCTTTTTTGAATGAACTTTATTTACATATTTTCCAAAATAAATATCCCTAAGGGCCATATTTAAATCTGTAGCACTTGCCATATTTTCCTTTCCCTCATAGAGCATCTTCCTATATAGTCCCGTTTTATTTTCTCCAGTAATTTTTTTTATTGTATCATTAATTTTTTGACTAGAAACTTCCATGTCATAGTTTCCAATCAAATCAATCAGCCTATTTGCAGACTCATTATTAGAATCTTTTAACATCAAATAAATATCATTTTCAACATTTTTTTCATCCAAAATCCCCTCTTCAACCTGCCTATAAGCCTCAAGAGCGAGGAAAATTTTAATTGTTGATGCTGAAGGAAGACTTTCTATTTTAGAATTTGAACTTTTATAAATAGAAATATCAGAATCACCATCTAAAGAATCAACAGCCACCTGCCAATCCCCTTCCAAATTTCCACACTCCTGATCGATAATTTCTTCTATTTTTTCTGATAAAATTTTATCCTTACCTACTTCATCATCTTTTTCTTTCTTGTTCTTTTTTACATAATTATTACTATTTTTTTCATCAATAATTATCCTCTTATTATTTTTCTTAATATTTTTATTTGTAGAATTTATAATAAAAATTGCCACAATTATGATTAAAAAAATAATAAATAAATATCTTAACTTATTTTTCATATTCTCCTCAAAATTTTTTTAATATCTAATTAAATGCTAGACTATATAAATCTAAGTGTCAAATACAATTATTTTTAAAATATTAATAGCAGTTAATAAGTATTTTAGTATTTTCTAACAAATTATATTATAATCAAAGCAACGAGGAGATATTATGGAAGAGAAAAGAAAACTTAAATTTATTTTTTATGCCTTTGTTCTTTTGTTAATTATTGGCATAATTGGTTATATGAAATTATTAGAAATAGACTTTGTAGATGCCTTATATATGACTGTTATTACTATATCAACTGTAGGTTTTACTGAGTTAGGAAAAACCAGCAACCAATCTGAAATTTTTTCGGTAATAATGATATTTTTAGGAGTTGGTATAGTTGGTTATGCATTTACAACAGTTGTAGCTATGCTTGTAGAAGGAAAGTTTTTAGATTTATGGAAGGGAAATAAGATGGAAAGAAAAATCGCAGCCTTAAATAACCATTATATAATTTGTGGGTCTGGTGAACTAGCAGAAGTAATTATAAATAAATTTGTAGATGAAAAATTAGATTTTGTTGTTATAACAGACAAACATGAGGACCTTGATGATTATAGTCACCATAATATTTTAGTTATAGAAGGCCATTCTACTGAAGAAGAGATTTTAGAAAAAGCCGGAATTACAAAAGCCAAAGGCCTAATTTCAACTTTGGATTCTGAAGTTGATAACATAGTAACCGTACTTACAGCAAGAAATTTAAACAAAAAAATATATATAATAGCAAATTCTATCACAAAAGCAGGCAGTAAAAAATTATTAAAAGTAGGTGCAAACAAAACCCTATCAGCAGTTGAAATTAGTGGAAAAAGAATGGCATCTTTAATGATAAAACCTAATATAATTTCATTTTTGGATGTGGCAACAAGAATTGGAGATGTAGAACTTGACCTTGAAGAAGTAATTGTAAAAAAAGACTCCTACCTTGAAAATAAAACCATACTCCAAGCTCAAATCCCCCAAAAAACAGGACTTATAGTACTTGCAATCAAAAAATTTGAAGATAAAGAAATGATCTTCAATCCACCTGTAGACTATACTTTTAAAATTGGAGATGTTCTTATAGTTCTGGGTCGAGAAGAACAAGTTGATAAATTAAAATATTTAGGAGAAGTATTAAAATAAGGCTATTAATAAAAAATAGCCTTTTTCTATAAGAATTCATCCCTAATAATTTTAGAAATTTCCATAAATTTATCCCTAAAAATATAATGGCTTCCTTCAAGCAAATAAATCTTCCCCTTTTTATTTAAAAAAGAATTTTTAGTTTCAATATATCTCCAGTCCTTCTTTCCTTTCTCTTTTTTAACAAGAATAAATATTTTTTTAATATTTTCAGGATAGGTTAAATTTTTGATCCTTTTCCAATTTTTCTCAAAATTTATACCCTCATTCAAATTATCTTCATTTGCAAAATCCCTATAAAGCCTATATCTTAGCTGATTTTTTATATTTTTACTATAATATTTATTACCTGCAATAAAAAAATCAGCCTTAAAAAATGATATAAGCCTAATAAAACCTAACTTATTTGAATATTTTCTAAGATTTGGAAAAAATATATTTCCAGTATATTTTAATTGATTAGGAACTGATGTATCCATGCCAACAAATCCAATAACTTCATCTTTATATTTGTTTAAGTAATATATTGAGTAAATGCCTGAAATTGAATGAGAACATAAAATATATTTTTTATATCCCAACTTTTTTATAACTTCGTGCAACTCAAAAGTAATATTTTCTACACTTCTAGAATTTCCACAAAAATCCGAATCCCCATATCCAAAAGGCTCAATCGCCACCACATGAAAATCTTTGGATAAATTATCAATCAAGGGCAAAAAATCAAGCCCAGGACCAATAGTCCCATAACCAGGACTTAAAATTATTATCTTATTATTTTCAAATCCTTTTTCAACTACATTCATTTTCTTACCAAAAACTTCAATCTTTTTCCCATAGCCTTTTATTTTATCTTTTTCCTTAAACAATAAAAATTTATTAAGTAAAAAATTCAAAAAAATAAAAATTAATATTATTAATAAAAGTTTAAAAATAACCATACAATTCACCCTAAAATATATTTCTAAAAATTTTATACCCAAATTTAAAAGTATAATATGAGAGATTTTCCTAAAATTAATCTAGTATATTAATTATCACTGTAATATTTATATATTTTTATATAAATTTAAAATAACTTAAAAAAGCGATGAGTAAGATAGACTGGCTAGCTTACTTCATCGCTTTTCTCATTTAATAAAATTTATTATTTTTTCTTTTTTTACTTGCAAACAAACCTGCAATAGCTGCTGATAAAATTCCTCCTATTTTTCCTAAAGACTCTACTCCTGTTTGAACATTTTCTTTCACATCTTTTGTCCTAGTTACTTGAACTTTTCTATTATTTAGAGAATTTTCTTTATTATCTTCAGGTTTTTTAGTAATTTTATCATCATCTGGTTTTGGTTTAGAAATATTTTCTCCACCATTTGGCTTTGTACGAGGTCTTGGATTTTCTCCTGGTTTATCTGGATTTTCTGGATTATCTCCTTCACCTGGTCTTGTGCCTGGTTTATCTGGATTGTCTCCTTCACCTGGTCTTGTTCCTGGCTTATCTGGATTGTCTCCTTCGCCCGGTCTTGTTCCTGGGTTTGGTTTATCCCCACCTTGGTCTGGATTTGTGCCTGAATCTGGGGTACTTGGATCTGTTGTTATATCTTCCCAAATGGCTGTTACTGTTGTATTCTCATTTACAGTGATTTCATCTCCTGCAGCGTATTCTGTTTCACCTATTTTCCAGCCTTTGAATTTTTTCTTATCTGGAGCTTTAAAGCCATTGGCTAATAGTTTGTAGGTTGAACCTTTTTTAAGTTCAGCACCTGTCATTGTTCCAGATCCACCATTAGCATCATAGCTTACTTTGAATGTTTCTGTAGCTGGTGGAGTTTCAGGCTCATCACCTTTCCAAACTGCTGTTAGGGTGACATTTCCTGTGATGTCTATTTCACTTCCTACTGTCTTAAGGTCTGTACCTTCTCCTACTCTCCAGCCTGCAAATTCTTTGCCTTTTTCTGCTGTAAATGTTGGATTTGGTAGAGTGTATTTTCCTTTTGCTACTGTTTGATCTAGCATTGTACCTGTTGCACCAGCTTCTGTTTTGAAACTTACTGTGTAATTTTCTACTGGTGGAGTTTCAGGTATTTTATTTTTCCAGATGGCTTTGATTACGGTGTCTTTGTCTACAGTTATTTTTGAGTTTGGAGATAATTTTTCTCCATTTACTTCCCATGTATCAAATTCTTTGTTTTCTGGGGCGGTAAACCCATTGGCTAATAGTTTGTAGGTTGAACCTTTTGTTAGTTCTTTGCCTTCCATAGTTCCGCTACCGCCATTAGCGTCGTAGCTTACTTTAACTGTTTCTGTAACTTCACCTTTCCAAACTGCTGTTAGGGTGACATTTCCTGTGATGTCTATTTCACTTCCTACTGTCTTAAGGTCTGTACCTTCTCCTACTTTCCAGCCTGCAAATTCTTTGCCTTTTTCTGCTGTAAATGTTGGATTTGGTAGAGTGTATTTTCCTTTTGCTACTGTTTGATCTAGCATTGTACCTGTTGCACCAGTTTCTGTTTTGAAACTTACTGTGTAATTTTCTACTGGTGGGGTCTCAGGTGTTTTGTCTTTCCAGATTGCTTTGACTGTTGTATCTTCGTTTACGATGATTTCTGCATCTGGTGCGTATTCTTTTTCGCCTATTTTCCAGCCTGCAAATTCTTTGTTTGCTGGTGCGGTGAACTTATTGGATGATAGCTTGTAGGTCGAACCTTTTGTTAGTTCAGCACCGTCCATTGTTCCGCTTCCACCATTGGAATTGTAGCTTACTTTTACTTTGATATCTTTCCAGATAGCTATAACTTCGGTATCTCCATTTACAGTAATTTTATCACCTGGATTTTTATCTTCATTTCCAATTTTCCAGTGGCTAAATATTTTGTTTTCTGGAGCAGTAAATCTATTTGCAGGTAGTTCATATTCATTACCTTTTTTTACTAATTTTTCAGGCATACTACCCGTTCCTGTATTTCCATTAAAAGTAACTTTGTATTCAATGTCTTTCCAAATAGCTTTAATTTTAGTATCTTTATCAATTTTAATTGCTTTGTTTGCTTCAACTTCTTTTCCATCTATTTCCCAATGACTAAATTCTTGGGTGTCATCTGGGGATTTGAAGCCATTTGGTAATACTGTATAGTCTGAGCCTTTATCTACTTTTTTACCTTCCATAGTTCCTGAACCACCGTTAGCATCGTAGGTGACATTTACTTGGATCTTTTTCCAAAGAGCTTTTATTACAGTGTTATCATCAACTTTGATTTCTGTTCCTGGGGCTACTTTTTCTCCATTTACTTCCCAAGTGTCAAATTCTTGTGTATCGTCTGGAGCTTTAAAATCATTTGGTAATACTGTGTAGTTTGAGCCTTTGTCTACTTTTTTACCTTCCATAGTTCTTGAACCACCGTTAGCATCGTAGGTGACATTTACTTGGATTTTTTTTCCAGAGGGCTTTTATTACGGTATTATCTTTGGTTAGTTCTATTTCTGTGCCTGGAGCTACTCTCTTGCCGTCTATTTCCCATGTATCGAATTCTTGGGTTGTATCTGGGGCATCAAATTTGTTATCTTTTACAGTATATTTTGATCCTTTGTCTTTGGCTGTTTCGGTCATTTTGCCCTTACCACTGTTAGCATCGTAAGTTACGTTGACTTGGATATTTTTCCATGTGGCTATTAGGGTTACATCTCCTGAGATTTTATCTATTTTATCTTTAGCTTGTTTAAGTCCTTCTTGGCCTTCAATTTTCCAGCCAGCGAATTCTTTATTCTCATCTGGTTTAAATGTAGGTTTTGGAATTTCATATCCATCGCCTTTTTTGACGGTTACTGGGTCCATTGTTCCTGTTGCACCATCTTCTGTTTTGAATGTTACCTTGAATTCTATTGGCTTCCAGATGGCTTTTATTACTTTGTCGCCATCTACTGTTATTGGGTCTCCTGGGTTTTTGAGAGTGGTATCTCCGTCTATCTTCCATCCAGAGAATTCTTGGTTTTCGTTTGGTGGGGTGAAGGTATTACCAGCTGGTAAAGTATATGTTTCTCCAGTTTTGAAAATTTTTACTTGGTCTTTTTCATCATCTTTACCATTGTTTCCCTGTAGGGTTACATCATAGGTTTTTGTGGCTGTGGCTGTGAAGACTTTGTTATCAGTACTTGCTACAAAGTTTTTACCATTATTTTTATCTTTCCATACTGCTTCTGTGTAGCCTTTTTTTGCCGATAGGTTTATGTTATCAATTACTGATGAATTTAGTGATGGGAGCTTATATTCTTTTAGGTCTGTGCCTGGTTTTACCTTGTATGATGAGTAATGTGTTGGAATATCTTTATTACCTTCTATTGCTCCACTAGTAGTATTATCTACCTTTGTACCTTCGCCTAGTTTGAATTCTACTTCTAGGGCGTCTGTTGGTACTTTTTCTTCTGTTATCGGTAGGATGTGGTCTCTGACGTATAGGGTTTGGTTTTCTACTATTAATTCTGATTCATCATCAAATTTCACAGAAATTTTACCAACAAAATCTCCTTCTTTTTCAGTATTTCTTTTTGTATCAGTAGCATCAGTTATTGTTGCACCCTCTAAAAGTTTATTTATACTTTCTTTGTTTTCATCTTTTTTAACTTTTATACCTTTTGACCAACCAATATCTTCTCCAACCCATTTTCTGATTTCTACTGGATCTAGGCCTCCTAGTTCTGTGACTTGGTCGGCTTTGGTTTTTGTTACCTTCAATTTTGATTCTAGTGAGTATTTCTTATCAGAATTTTCTACATATTCCCCATTGTCTTGAACAAGAGCTTTTACTTCAGTCTCATTTTTGATCTTTAATTTATCTATTGTTATAAGACCTGTTTTTGAATCAATATTAGCAAATTCGCTACCTTCTGAGATAGTCCATGTATTATTTTCTATATCATATTTAGCTACGATTTTCTTTTCTTGACCATCTGTGCCTGTGTAGATTACGGTATGCTCGATTATATCTGTGTCAGCTGGGTTGCTTATAGGATTAACTGTGATTTGTTTTTTATCTTCAGTTTCTTCTATTTTTGGAGCATCTGGCCCAATGTTTTTTAGAAGGTCTTTAGCCGGGATTGTTATTTTTGGTTGAGCTCCATCATTTACCTTGTATGAACCATCTTCATTTATTTCTGGAACAAATTTATAATCATTGTTCGGGTCCCAATTACCTGCTACATCATTTCCACTAAATATCATTGCATTGCCATTTTCATCAAATTGAATAACTGCCGGTACTCCATCCCAGTCTCCGGTTCCGTTTGGTAATTTGGATTCTCCATTTACTGTATTTGCTTCTCTTATAGCAGAGTCAATTGCTTTTTTGTCTTTAGGAGTTAATTTTCTAGGGTCTTTAACTTCTGTCTTTTCAGGTATTGCTGGTTTTACAGTTGTTTTAGAACAAGATATAAATTTGTGGGGTTCTTTTACAAAAACTCCAACTATTTGGTCGAGATCTAAACTTTTCCCTTCTTCTAAAGTAAAGGAAAAAGTTCCATCTTTTTGTACAGTTACCTCTATAGGGTCAGACGAGTCTTTGTCAATTTTACATCCTTTGTCAGTACAAAAATCACCTGATTTTCCCTTATTAACATTAAGGACTAATTGTACCTTTATGCCATCAAAAGGTCCATCTCCACCCAATTTTCCCTTAATTACATTGTCTGCAATTGTAATACTTTCAATCTCAGGTGTTCTTGAGGTTTCTGTGACTTTGTTTATTCTTAAATCTGGAGCTTGTATTTCTCCTGATGTTGTTCCATCAGTATAATTAACTGTATAAGAAGCAGTTTTAGAATCTACGCCAGAGATTTTAAATACTACAGACTTAATATCACCAGCTATATCCGTATTTTCTTTATTAAACAAATCTAAAGCTTCAGCTTTTTCGTCATCGTTAACTATATTGGCAACGTATTGCTCAATCCAAATTTCTCCACTTGGCATTTTGAGTTTATCTTTGTTTAAAGATGCCTTAGACGCTTGTGCTTTTGCAGTTACCTCCGTTGATTTGTCTTCGCCTATTTGTTGGTAGACAGTAACCGTATCGCCTTCTGCAACTTTAACGCCTTCAGGTAAGCCTACCTTCCATGTTGTTCCGCTTTTAGGTGTAACTGAAAGATTAGCTTTTTCAGTCCCGCTACTATCTTTTAAGCTTACATGGACTGTTGCTATTACAATCTTTTTATTAATTCTAGTTTTTACTAAATTGCCTCCTGAAATCGTTGTGGCATCATACAATACAGGATTTATTGTAGGTGCTTTTACATCTACTGCTCTTTCTTCCCCTGGGGCTTTTTGAGTAGGCGCATTTTTTTGTATAGCTTCATCTATTAGGCGGGCCTTAGCTTCTTCATAGTTTACTGATGGGTCAGCCTTGGCTTTTCTAAGCTCTGCCTTTAATTCTTCTACCATGTTTCCATTAAAGAAATAATCGTTTTCTAGTGAATTTGCCCTATCTCTAATGGCTTGAATTTCTTCGGCTGTTAATAGTTCTTCCTCTTTATTTTCTAAATCATCATCAGTCTTTTCTTCTTTTATTATATCTTCTTCCTTATTTTGACCATCTAGCTTTTGTTCTGACAAATTTTCTTCGCTATCAACTTTGCTATCAGTCTGATCATTTAAAGGTTTGACTTCTTCTTTTTCTTGAACAAAATCATCTGTTTTGTCCAAAACTTGGTTTTTATCTTCAACTTGTTGATTTGTTGAAATTGTATCTTCTTCGCTTGCTTTTGATGTTGGCAAAAACATCATAAATCCAAGCATGCAAGAAACAAGTCCAACGGATAGTTTTCTTGTTCCATAAATAGGTTTTCTTTTTTATCAAAAACCTTCTCTTCGAATATGACTCTATTTTTTTTATATTTTTTCATACTTATCCATTCTTTCTTTAATATATAAGACGTTCTTTGTTATAATAATACCCCCATCTTAAGCTTTTAAAAGTATTTTTTAAATTTATTTTATATATTTCTCAAAATATATTTTAAAATATTTGTTTCATAAAAAATCTAAATTTTTAATCTTCAATTTAAATAATTTTATAGCAATTTTCTTTTTGTTCATATAGTAAAAAAAGGAGTAGCTTTAAAAGGCTACTCTAATATAAATTTATTATTTTTTTCGTAATAAGGCTACAGCTTACACATGAATTGAGTGATCAGTATTGATAAATTTTAATATTTAAGTAAGTGTCGTATGTGAGAATATATCTCCATAAGTATGTTTTTATGTTTTAAATTATCTCTAAATCTAAATTTACTTATAATATATAATTATCATTTATATAAATAAAATGCCATAAATATAGTAGACGAGATTTATCGAAATTTATTTATTATTTTTGGTTTTGCTAATACATAGTCTTTTGAGTGTTCTTCAAATAAAATTTCTTTTTTCTTATTCAGTTTTTCTATTCGCATAATTCACCTCCCATATAACAGACAAGAATATAACACTTATTTTTAACATCATACACAATTCTTGCTTCTCATATTTCTTGGGACAGATAAGATAATTTTAAGTAAACAAAAAAGACCTACTAAAGATTTCCTTTAATAGGTCCGAATATAAAAATAAACTATTAACTTGTAATTAGGGAAATGAGATAATTAAT
>NZ_ABXA01000043.1:0-117500 GCF_000173355.1 Anaerococcus hydrogenalis DSM 7454 | reverse complement strand
ATATATAATTCCATGTTTTTCCTACTCTTACATATGTTAGGTCGCTTACTATTGCTTCTAAATAGTCTCTATTGTCAAATTATCTATTTAAAAGGTTAGGGATGTCTTCTTCGTTGCATTTGGACCTTATTACTTTATATTGTGCTACTGTATAGTTTGAGACTAGGCCATTTTTCTTCATTATTCGGCCTATTTTTCTTCTCGATATTTTATATCCAATTTTCCCTAGTTCTTTTTTTATTTTGCGTGTTCCATAGTTGTTTCTACTTCTTCTGAATATTTCTTTTATTTCTTCTATTAGTTTTTCATCTTCATCTAATTTCACATCTTTTTCTTTGTTCAAATGATAATAGACTAAACTTCTTGTGACCCCAAGTAGTCTACACATTGCACTAATGCTATATTTATCTCGGTTCGAGATAATGAGGTCTATTTTTTGCCTAACAGTAGTGCAGCTTGCTTTAAAATATCATTCTCCATTTCAACCTGTTTCAATTTTTTACGAAGTCTGATTATCTCTTTTTGTTTCGCATCCACATTATCAAAATGGTTACTCTAAGCAGCACACCAACTATTTATTTTTTGAGTTTTAAACTTTGGTAGAAGTCTTGAACTCTTTATATTTACATAACTATTTGCCTCTATCACTATTATGACACGAAACCCTGCACAATGATCTAAAATTTTCAATTCTAACAAGTCTTTTTCAGTATTTTTAACTTCATAAAAACCTCTTTGGCAATAATGCCTAATTCTTCTTTAGTTGTTAAAATTTTTTATTTTACCATCATCGTTCCCCTGATTTTCAATTAATCTTCTTAGGTTATATAAGAAGTACATATCTTTTTAATCTTAAAGTTTTTAAGTCTTAATTTTAAAATTTTCAATCTTAGATATTATTTAAATCATTCCAAAATGCTCTAAAGCATCTTCGATTGCTTTTTCTTTTTCTTCTGGGCAATTTGGCACTCTTTGATTTTCTTTCTTACTAAAATTATAATTTTCTCTCTCTATTAGACCATGTTTCCTTTTTATTTGTGCAATATATAGGCTTGAAACTTTTAGTCCGTATTTCTCTAACACATACTTTTTAATTTCTCCATAAGTTGCGTCTTTTGAAAAGTCAATTTCAGATAATTCATCTTCCCCTATTTCTATATCTAAATGATGTTCTGTATTTAGTTTGGACAACAGAGCTACCGTCTCCACATGTCTTGACCTAGGAAATTGGTCAAAGGCTTGGTATTTTTCTACTATATATCCATTTTCCATAAATATTTCTATATCTCTTACTTGAGTTTTTGGGTTACAAGAGATGTAGACAAATTCTTTTGGATTTATGTCCATTATTTTTTTGATTGCTTTTGGGTTTATTCCTTCTCTTGGTGGATCTAGAACTACTATATCGTATTTTCCTTTTACTAGGTTGATTTTTTCTAAAACGTCTCCAGCTATAAAGTCTATATTTTCGATTTGGTTTTCTTTTGCATTGTCGAAGGCTTTTTCTACGGCTTCTTCTACTATTTCTATTCCCATTGCCTTATTTGCTGATTTTGCAAATAATTGGGTTATGGTTCCTGTTCCTGAATATAGGTCTAGGATATTTTTATTTTTATCTACATTTGCTAATTCTATAGCTTTTTGGTAAATTTTTTCTGCTGTAAATACATTTGGTTGGAAAAATGAGAAGGGTGAAATTTGAAATTTCAAATCATTCATTTTTTCTTCTATATATTTTTTCCCAAATAAAAGCTCCATTGAATCTACTTTTACCGCATCTGACAAACTATCGTTTATTACATGATAGATTGAGACAATTCTCCCATCTGTTTTTGCATTTAAAAGATTGTGGGCAAAAAGGTCTCTTCTCATTGGATCAAATGATTTTTCAGAGCTTGTTACAAGTATGACCATTATTTCTCCAGTGTGCATAGCCTTTCTTATTATTAGATTTCTAAGCAAGCCTGTGTGGGCTTTTTTGTGATAAAAACTTGTATTTTTTTCCCTAAAATATTTTTGTACATGTTTTCTTATCGATTCAAAATCTTTATCTACAATATTACATCCCTCTGTATCGACAATTTCATAAAATCTATTTTGCCTGTGAAGACCCAAAACTAAGGGACCATCCTTGTAAGCATCTCCAAAAGTATATTCCATTTTGTTTCTGTATCCTTTTATTTTTGGACTTCTTACTATGGACAATTCTTTTATATCTATATGATGATTTTTTAAAAGTTTTTGCATCATATTGTGCTTTAGTAAAAGTTCAGTTTCATATCCCATTTTTTGGTAGGAACATCCTCCACAAATACCGGCATTAGGGCAAAATTCTTTGGCGTTTTCTATTTTGGATTCTTCCAAAACTTCCATAAATTTACCTTTTTTATTACTTCCTCTGTTTTTGGTGATTTTTACCCTTACTTTTTGTCCTAGAACTCCACCCTTAAATTGGACTGTTTTTTCTTCATTTATTTTCCCAATTGATATGTTTGGATAGGACATATCAATTATTTCTACATCTTTTATAGCTTTTTGTCTCATTTATTCTCCTTTATTCCAAAATCTTTCAACTAAGATCTTTAATTCTTTTTTGTTTTTTACTTCTCTTATATTTGACCAATGTCTTGGATATAATCTCCTATACTTATCCCACAAAAACCTATCATCAATCAAATAAATTATGCCCTTATCTTTTTCTCCCCTAATTAGCCTTCCTGCTGCTTGGAAAATTTTATTTAAGCCTGGATAGGTATAGGAATAATCAAAACCATTGTGAGATATTAGGTCAAAATGGGTTTTTATTAGATTTCTCTCATCACTTACACCAGGCATACCTACAGAAATAACCATAGATCCAATAAGCCTATCCCCTTTTAGGTCTACTCCTTCAGAAAAAATTCCTCCAAGAACTAAGAAAGCTGTTTTTTTGCTTTCATATGTAAAATTTTGTAAAAATTTGTGTCTTTCAATTGGAGACATAGACCTCTCTTGAACCAAGATATCATCATTGTAATTTTCTTTATAATATTCATAAACATCTGTAAGATATGAAAATGAAGGGAAAAATATAAAATAATTTCCTTTTTTTTGCATTAATAAATTCATGAATTAAATCAGCTATATCCATCAAATTGTTATTCCTATCCTTGTATCTTGTAGAAATTGAACTTGCCAAAAGTGCAAAATTTTTCTTGTCAAAGGGTAGGTCCAAGTGAACTTTTAAGGAGTCTTCTGCCCCCAACATTTTTATATAAAAATTCATTGGAGATAAGGTTGCAGAAAAAAATACAGTCGACCTTGCCAGTTTATACTTTTCACTTAGAACCTTTGATGGATCTATACACTTAATTTCATATATTTTTTCCATAGAATTTTCATCATAGGTCAAAGTTTGATAAAAGCCCTCTCTAAAATTATCAGAAATTTTAAGGTGGTGATTTATTTCAAAAAACATATCTTCTATTTTATCATAATCATCTCTTTTTTATCCTTAATCAAGACTTTTTCTAATTTTTTTGAAAGGCCTATTAGTTTTTTGTCAAAGTCATCATTATTATCAGTAGTATAATAGAATAATTTTTTTCCATAGTTTTTGTACATCTTTTCAAATTCATCCAAGATAGAATCAATTGATTTTATGATTTTTAAATCCTTTTTTGAGATCCATGCCCTCTCTTAATTCTTTAAAGCTTGTATCCACAAATTCATGAGAGAACATTTTTCTTGATCTTTCCAAAAGATTGTGGGCCTCATCAATTAAAAATATATATTCGTCAATACTTTCATCAAAAAATCTTCTCAAATATACATTTGGGTCAAAAACATAATTATAATCACAAATAATAAGGTCAGAATAAAGGGCCAGATCTAGTTCAAATTCTAGAGGGCAAAGTCTGTGTTTTTCTGCATAAGATGTTATAATATCAAAGTCCATTATATCTTCATTTTCCAAAATATCTTTTAAGCCATCATTTACTCTATCAAAATGTCCCCTGGCAAAGGGACAATCATCAGGATTACAAGAGATTTCATCATTAAGGCAAATTTTTTCCTTACTTGTTAAAGAAACGGCCTTTATTGATAAGTTTTTTTCTTTTAAAAGATACAAAGACTTTAGGGCTTCTTTTGCTGTAGTATTTTTGGCAGTCAAATAAAAAACCTTATCTGATAGACCTTCGCCCAGGGATTTTACAGCAGGAAAAATTGTAGAAATTGTCTTTCCAGTTCCAGTTGGAGCATCAACAAATAATTTTTTCTCATCTAAAATTGCCCTGTAAACTGCAACCGACATCTTTCTTTGTCCCTTCCTATAGCCACTATAGGGAAAGGATAATTCCTTAGCACTTTTATTTCTTTTTTCAAGATTTATTGATAAAATTTTTGAGAAATTAATATATTCTTTTAGTAAATTTATGTAAAAATCATAAAGTTCATCAAGACTCTTCTCTTTTTCAAAAGTTTTTGTCTTGTAATCATCAAGTGAAACATAGGTTAATCTTATGGTAAGTTTTTTTAAATCTTTTTTTACACCATAAAAATACCCATAGCAAAAAGCCTGAGCCCAATGTAATTTATTAGAATCATCCAGTTTTTCTAAATTTCTTGTGGTAGATTTAATCTCATCTATTATTATTTGACCCTTTTTTTTCAAAAGACCATCAGCCCTACCCTCAACATGAAATTCCATATCATCAATTTTGGTAATATTTGTTAGGTAGTATTCGGCTTTATAATTTTTATCATAGGATTTTTGAATTTTTTGATGAGCCTTGATTCCTTGAACCATCCTATTATTGTCCCTAAAAGAATTATCAATATCCCCACTTCTCATAACAAATTCAATAAGTTTTCTAACAGAAGTTTTTATATACATGTAATCACCTTTTTTATTATATCATTTAATTAATCATAATTTTATTTTAAAAATAAAAAAGGACCTAAAAAGGTCCAATTTTTATTAAATTCCACGGCTTGCTCCGCCACCACCGGATGATCCTCCTCCGCCGGAGAAGCCTCCTCCAGAAAATCCGCCTGATGACCCACTGGAGAATCCTCCAAAAGATCCGCCACCGAATCCTCCAAATCCTCCTGTAAATCCACCGCCACGATAGTTTCCACGGCCTGCGAATAATCTTGAGAAAATTATAAATATTATAAATATAAATATCAAAGTTCTAATATCTATTTCATCGTCTTGGTCTTCTTTTAGTCTTTCAGAATATTTATCATAATCACCATTTAATTCTACTTGATATTCTTCTGCTATTTCAGAAACTATAGCATTAAAACCTTCCCTAATTCCTTTAGAAAAATCGCCCTCTCTCATATAATCAAGCATAAATTCATCAATTATTCTTCCAACCTTACCATCATTTAATCTTCCCTCAATTCCATAGCCTGTGATAATTGAAATATCTTTTTTATCTTGGCCCTTTCTTTGGGAAATTAAAATCAAAACACCATTATTTTTTCCTTATCTCCAATTTTCCATTTATTTAAAAGATCTGTTCCAACCTGCATTGGTTGATTTTCTACATCTTTTAGTGAAACATAGATTACTTGAGATCCTGTTTTTTGTTCAAGTTCTTTGTTTACTTTTGTTAAATGGTCTTTGGTTTCTTGGTCAATTAAATTGAGCTCATCGTAGTAGTAAGTATTTGGTGATTCTGGTAAGTTTTCTGCTAATGATTTATTAGGTAGAAAAAGAAGAATAAAGGCAAATAAAATAGTTACTATTATATTCTTCCTTTTTCTCATAAATTACCTAACTTCCGAAATTTACTTTTGGTACATCTTGGGCTGATGCATCTGCCTCAAAATATTCTGCCTTATCAAATCCCATCATTGATGCAAAAATGCTTGTTGGGAAAGATTTTACCTTTGTATTATAAGCCTTAACTTCACCGTTATAATTTTTTCTTTCTACAGAAATTCTATTTTCTGTTCCAGCAAGCTCATCCATAAGTTGGGTAAATTGCTTATCGGCTTTTAATTCTGGATATGCCTCTGCAACTACATTTATGTTTCTAATTGCTTGGGACATTTGCTCGTTAGCCTCTGCTAATTCTTTTGGTCCCTTGGCATCTTTTATCCCTGCCCTTGCATTTGTTACTTCTGTCAAGGTATCTTTTTCATGTTTTGAATATCCTTTTACAGTACTTACAAGGTTTGGAATTAAGTCTGCCCTTCTTTGTACCACATTTTGCACTTGGGCATATGATTCGTCTAATTGTTCTCTTTGTTTTACAAGTCCATTATAGGAAGGAATTAAAACAATGATTGCAAGAGCAATTATTGCAATTATTGCTATAACAATTCCTCCAATACCTTTTCTTTTTTTATTAATCTCCATTATATCCTCCTAAATTTATTTCTACTTTAATTATACCCATCTAAGAGGATTACTTTTTCATTTTCTAAAGATTTTTGTATGTCAATTGTCCTTTGGTTGGATGACCCCTTAAATTTTAATCTTAAATCCTTTAATTCTTCCATAAAAAGTCCATCTACCAAAACATCACACATAGATAAAAGTTCTTTTGCATTTTCAATATTTACCAAAACTTCATACAAAAATCCCGAAAAAATCCAAATAGACTTATCCGATTCTTCTCTAATTTTTTTTACAATTTTAATCAAATCCTCTGTAGATTCAAAGGGTTCTCCTCCAAGAATTGTAAGTCCTTCTATTTCATCTTTTTTTAAGTAAGAAATTACTTCTTGAGTTTGTTTTTCTGTCCAAAAATTGCCAAAATTTGGATCCATGTATTCCTTGTTAAAACAATTTTTGCAATTTGCATGACAGCCTGTGACAAAAAATGAAGTCCTAATTCCAGGTCCATTTGCCACATCATATTTTCTTATTTGCCCGTATCTCATAAATCCTCCATAAAAAGTCTACTAATGTAGACTTTTTTTATTATATATGCAATACTCTTGCTTTTATTTCTTTTGTTCTTCCTTCATTCCAGAAATTTTCTCCCAAATATCCACAAGTTCTTCTTACAACTGTTAGTTTTGACCTGTCTTTATTTCCGCATTGTGGACAATACCATTCGTTGTCGTCATTTAAAAGCATTTCTCCATCATAATTACATTTTGCACAATAATCGGATTTTGTGTTAAATTCTGCATATTGGATATGGTCATAAATATATTCGACAATTGTACCAAGAGCCTTCAAATTATTTGCCATGTTTGGAATTTCTACATAGGAAATACAGCCGCCTGATGACATATCTTGAAATTTTGATTCAAAATCAAATTTTTCAAAGGCAGAAATTTCTTCTCTAACGTCAACGTGGAAGGAATTTGTGTAATAGCCCTTGTCAGTTACATCTTCAATTTGGCCAAATCTTTTTTTATCAATTGATGCGAACCTGTTTGTAAGATTTTCTGCTGGAGTTCCATAAACTGCAAATTGTAAGCCTGTCTCTTTTATCCATTCTTCTTTTTTCTCGTTTAATAGGTTCATTATTTTAAAGGCAAATTTTTTGCCTTCATCGCTTGTATGGCTTACTCCTTTTACAAGTTTACAAGCTTCATATATTCCAATATAGCCAATCGTTACTGTTGCATAGCCATTTTTTAGAAGTGGTTTTATTTTTTCGTGGGGTTTGAGTCTTGCTATTGCACCGTGTTGAAAATGTATTGGTGATGAGTCACTAGTTACGTCTTTTAAGTGTTCGTACCTTAAAATACCAACTCTTTTTACAAGATCCATTCTTTTATTTAAAATTTCGAAGAATTTTTCTTCGTCATTACCTGCTAGTATTCCAATTTGAGGGAGGTTGATTGTACAAACTCCTATATTAAATCTTCCATCAAATTTATAATCTCCATTTTCATCCTTGTATGGAGGCAAAAACGCCCTGCAGCCCATTGGGGAAAATACATTTCCTTCGTAATTTTCTCTCATTTTTTTGGCAGAAATATAGTCAGGATACATTCTTTTTGCCGTACATTTTATGGATAATTCTGTAAGATAATGGTATTTGCTTTCCTCTTTTACATTATTTTCATCCAATACATAAATTAATTTTGGGAAGGCTGGTGTTACATAAACTCCTGCTTCATTTTTTATTCCTTGGATTCTTTGTTTTAAAATTTCTTCTATAATTTTTACAGTTTGGTCAAGGTAAGGATCATTTTCGTCTGTATGCATAAATAAGGTTACAAAGGGTGCTTGGCCATTTGATGTCATAAGGGTATTTATTTGGTATTGGATAGTTTGAATACCTGATTCCAAGTCTCTCTGGGTCAATTTTTGAGCCATTTTTTTTATTTCATCTTCATTTGATAAAATTTCTTTAGCTAATTTATAATTTTTATTGTAGGAAACTTCCAAATATTTTGAAAGACAAGAAATATTGATAGATTGACCACCATATTGGTTTGAGGCGATTTGGGCAATAATTTGAGTCATTACATTACATGCTACTTGGAAAGATTTGGGTCTTTCTATTGTTTTCCCATTTATAACAGTTCCATTATCGAGCATATCTTTCATATTTACCAAGCAACAATTAAAAATTGGTTGGATTAAATAATCTAAATCATGAATATGTATTGCCCCATCTTCATGAGCTTCTACAAGGTCGGCATCAATTAATTTTCTTTTTGCCAAATCTTTTGACACTTCTCCTGCTATTAAATCTCTTTGAGTTGATGCAATTAGTGGATTTTTGTTAGAATTTTCATCCATTACATCTATATTTGTTCTTTCAAGTAGACCAATTATATCATCATCCGTAGTGTTTGCTGCTCTTTTGTAGGCTTGGACAGACCTATAAGCCTCGTATGATTTTGCTGTTGCAGGATTTTTCTTATCAATTAATTTGTAATAAACCCTATCTTCTATTTGATAAATTGAAATTTCTCTTTTATTTTCGACGCTTTTTTTCAATTTCATTTGCAATTTCTTCTGCTTGCTTTTCTATAAAAACACCATTTGGTGAATTCATAGCCTTTTCTATGGCTATTTTTATTTTTCTTTGTCAAAATCTACCTTTTGACCATTTCTTTTTACAACTTTAGGCATTTTTTCAACTCCTTTATTAATACTATTCTAGTATACCATATATAGATATAATAAAACAAGGAGCACTATATATTGTGTTTTTTTAGTTTTTTTGTATGCATATTCCTTTCCGATTTCTGGGGTTTTTTCTAGGTCCTTGTATAAATATAATTCTAAAAATAATTTTTAAAAATAAAATTTCTCCCATTTTAAGACAAAGAAAAAAGAGAAAATCTCAAAAATAAATTTTCTCTTTTTATATTTATTCTTTAATTTTTAACTTGATATGCCAATTCATTATTTTTATCTAAATCTATTATGACATGATCTCCTTCCATTATATTTCCTTCAATAATTTTTCTTCCCAAGTTTGTTTCGATATTTGCTTGTAAGAATCTCTTGATTGGTCTTGCACCGTATTCTACATCGTAAGATTTTTCTAAGATATATTCGTGAGCAGGCTTGCTAAGCTCGATTGTAATATCACGATCTTCAAGTCTTTTTGATATATCTTCAATTTGAAGGTCGATAATTTTATAAACTTGATCACTTGTAAGTGGTTTAAACATTACAATGTCATCAATTCTGTTTAAAAATTCTGGTTTGAATGATGCTTTTAATGCCCCATCTACAAGTTTTCTATTTTCTTGATCAATTGTTCCATCTTTTTTTAATCCATCTATTAGATATGATGAACCAATATTTGATGTCATGATTATAATTGTATTTTTAAAGTTTACAGTTCTTCCTTGGCTATCTGTAAGTCTTCCATCATCAAGAACTTGTAATAAAATATTGAAAACATCTGGGTGGGCTTTTTCAATTTCATCAAATAAAATTACTGAATAAGGGTTTCTTCTTACAGCTTCAGTTAATTGTCCACCTTCTTCGTAGCCAACATAACCTGGTGCTGCTCCTATTAATCTTGATACAGAATATTTTTCCATATATTCTGACATATCAATCCTAATCATATTTTTTTCGCTATCAAACATAGCTTCTGCAAGTGATTTTGCAAGTTCTGTTTTACCAACTCCTGTTGGTCCTAAGAAAATAAATGATCCAATTGGTTTATTTATATCTTTAAGACCAGATCTTGCCCTAATTATTGCATCTGAAACCTTATCTACTGCCTCATCTTGGCCAATAACTCTTTCGTGTAATTTATCAGCAAGTCCCAAAATCTTACTTCTTTCGCTTTCAACTAATTTATTTACAGGAATATTTGTCCAATTTGAAACTACATCTGCTATGTCCTCATCAGTAACTTCTTCTTTTATTGATGAATTATTTTCTTGGTCTTTTTCTTTTTCTTTTAATTTCTTTTCAAGCTCATTTAATTTACCATATTTAAGCTCTGATAATTTTTCAAAGTCGTAATTTCTTTGGGCTTTTTCAATTTCAACCTTTACCTTGTCAATTTCTTCTTTTATATCTTTTACAGAATTTATAGAATCTTTTTGACTCTTCCACTTGGTAAAATCAGCCTCATACCTTTCATTTGCATCTGCTAATTCTTTTTCAAGCATTTCAAGTCTTTTCTTACTCTTTTCGTCATCTTCTTTTTTTAAGGCTGCAATTTCAATTTGAACTTGTAAAATTCTTCTTTTTTCCTCATCCAAATATTCTGGCATTGTATCAATTTCAGTTCTTACGGTTGCGCAAGCCTCATCCATCAAATCAATTGCCTTATCTGGTAAAAATCTATCAGTAATATAACGGTTTGAAAGCTCTGCTGCAGCTATAACTGCTTGGTCTTGAATTCTTATTCCATGATAAATTTCATATTTATCCTTTATTCCTCTCAAAATTGAAATTGTATCTTCAACACTTGGTTCATCAACCAAAACTTTTTGGAATCTTCTCTCAAGAGCTCCGTCTTTTTCAATATATTCCCTGTATTCATTTAAGGTTGTTGCACCAATTACTTTTATCTCTCCACGAGCAAGCATAGGTTTCATAATATTTGAAGCATCCATTGAACCCTCAGTTTTTCCAGCTCCCACAATTGTATGAAGCTCGTCGATAAACATAATAATTTGTCCTTCAGATTTTTTTACTTCATCAATAACTGATTTTAATCTTTCTTCAAATTGTCCCCTGTATTTTGCTCCTGCAACTAAGCTTGCCATATCTAGGGCAAAAATTGTCCTTCCTTGAAGTGGTTCTGGTACATCCTTATTTACAATTCTTTGAGCAAGTCCTTCAACAATTGCAGTTTTACCAACACCAGGTTTACCAATTAAAACCGGATTGTTTTTCTTTCTTCTTGAAAGAATTCTTTGGCAGTTTCTAATTTCAGTATCACGGCCAATAACTGGGTCAATTTTTCCTTCTCTTGCTTCTTTAGTCAAATTTCTACCGTATTTTTCCAAAGGATTATTTGTTTCTTCTGGATTATCGCTGATAACTTTTTGACCATTTCTGACCTTTTTAAGCTCATTTGAGAAATTTTTAGCATTTAAGCCGATTTCCTTAAAATAATCACTTAATTCAGTATTTTCATTTAATATAGTTAAGAAAATGTGTTCAGTTGATATAAATGAATCGCCCATTTTCTTTGCGCAATCTTCACTTTTTAATAAAATTCTTTGAAAAATTGTATTTGGGTAAATATTTGCTGAACCGGATTGGCTTGGCAAGTTTTCCATTTTTTCTTCCATTTTATTAAGTACTTTTTTGTACAAGCCCATATTAGCTAAAACTTGGCTTACGAATGAATTTGAATCTTCAACCAAGGCATAAGCTAGGTGGATAATGCCAACTTCTGGGTTGGCATTTTTGATAGCTAGTTGACTTGCTTCGTTAATAGCTTCTGTTGATTTTTGAGTAAATTTGTTAAAATCCATAGTGTCCTCCTAATTTAATTCTTTTAATTTTTTATATAGGTCAATTTGATCTTTACTTAAATCTTTTGGATTATCGATAAGAATTTCTATATAAAGATCTCCAACTTTTCCTTTCAAATCCTTATATCCCTTACCCTTAATCCTAATTTTGTTTCCTGCTTCAATTTTTTCAGGAATATTTATTTTAAACTTTCCATTTGGACTGTCGACAGTGATTTTTTCACCAAAGTAGGCATCCCAAGGACTTATTCTTTCTTTTTTAATAATATCCAACCCATCTAGTCTATAGGTTGAATCTTCCTTGATTTGAACTTTTACATAAATATCTGCATTCAAATTATATTTTGAACCATCAATTTTTAAATTTTTCCCACTTGTCATTCCACTTGGAATATTTATATTAATTTCTTTTATAGAATTTGTTTCTTTATCTTTTAATTTGAGCGTTCTAGATACACCACTCATTGCTTCATCTAGTGATATATTAACCTTAGCTTTAATCTTTGATTTTTTAGCTTTTGTAAATCCATTTTTAAAACTTGATCCGAATCCTCCAAAATTTGTTGATGAAGACCTTGATGAAGTTCTTCCTCCTCCAAACAAGGTTTCAAAAAAATCTGAAAATCCAGAGGATCCTCCTGTACTACTTGTGTAGGTATAAGATCCATTTCCAGCTCCAAAATTTGAAAATAAATCTGAGAAACCATATTGAGATGGGTCGAAATTTTGACCTTGACTAAAGTTTCCACTTTGACCAAACATATCATATTGTTTTCTCTTATTCTCATCAGATAAAACTTCATAAGCTTCATTTATTTTTGCAAATTTTTCACTGGCTTCTTTATCATCAGGATGAAGGTCAGGGTGGTATTTTTTAGCAAGCTTCCTATAAGCTTTTTTTATTTTCTCAGCATCTGCTTTTTTATCTACACCTAAAATTTCATAATAATCTTGATATTTCATAAAACCTCCATCATTCTCTGACCATCTTTGACCTTAATTAAACTATACTAAGTTTATATTGATTTGCAAGTTTTTTATAAGATAAAATTAAATTTTATATGTTATAATATAAGAAATATTTCAATTAATTTAAAGGAGTTTGTTTTGAAAAAAAAGACTAAAATACTCCACGTCTTAGGAGATTTAAATATTGGAGGAATTGAAAGTCTACTTATTTCAATATTTAATAATATAGATAGGGATGAGTTTGAATTTGATTTTTTAGTTCACAGTATTGGTAGTGATCAAAATTTACAAAAAATAGAAAAACTTGGTGGAAAAATTTACACTATTGATAAGTTTAGTCCAAAAAATCCTTTTAAATATAAAAAAGATTTTGAAAACTTTTTATCTAATCATAAAGAATATAAAATTCTACATTGCCATTTTAGGGGTACCGAATCAACTATACTAAAAGTGGCTAAAAAACATGGACTAATCACTATTTCTCATAGCCACGGAATAAATTATGGAAGGGGTATTAAAAAAATTATTAGAGATTACTTAAAAAATGATGTAATTAAATACTCTGATTATAAATTTGCTTGTTCAATTGAAGCTGGAAAATTTTTATTTAAAGATAGCAAATTTACTCTAATAAAAAATGGCATTGATTTGGAAAAATATATTTACAATGAGGATATTAGAAAAGAAATTAGAAACAAATTAAAAATAATTAATAATAAAGTTATAGTCCACGTTGGAAGTTTTTTACAAGTCAAAAATCAAAAGTTTTTGATTGATTTAATGAAAGATTTAGTAAAAATTGATGATAAAATTCTCTTATTATTTGTCGGAGATGGATATTTAAAAGAAGAATCGGAAATTTTAACAAAAAATTAAATTTAGAAGCTAATATTAAATTTTTAGGATCAATATCAAATGTAAATGAAATTTTACAAGCAGCCGACCTATTTTTATTGCCATCTTTAAATGAAGGCTTACCTTTATCTGCAGTAGAAGCTCAAAGCGCTGGTCTTAAGTGCTTACTTTCTGATAGTATACCTAAAGATGTAAAATTAACAGAAAATGTAGAATTTATTTCTCTTAATGATAAAGAAAAATGGAAGAAAATGATTTTAGATAGCTTTGCCTATCAAAGAAAAAATCTTTATAAGGCTATTGATGATAAGGGATTTAATATAAAAAATACCAGTAAATTTTTAGAAGAATTTTACAAAAGCATAATAAATTAAGGGGTTAGAAAGTAATTTTTCTAACCCCTTAATTATATTTTAAAGTTTTTATTTAATAAACCTCCATAACTGGAGGTTTACTATTTTAATGATCATATTTTATTAAAGATATAACATTGTAATCTTTTAATTCATCTCTACCTTTTAAATCAGTAAGTTCAATTAAAAATTCTAAGCATACAACTTCTCCACCCAAGGATTCTACCAAGGATGCACAGGCTTTAGCTGATCCTCCTGTTGCTATTAGATCATCTACTATTACAACCTTATCTCCCTTATTTAGGGAATCTTCGTGAATTTCTATCTTACTTTGTCCATATTCAAGGTCGTATGATAAAGATTTTATTTGACCTGGAAGTTTTCCTGGTTTTCTTACTGGAATAAATCCAACATTTAACCTATCAGCAAGGGCTGCTCCAAAAATAAATCCTCTTGATTCAATTCCTATAATATAATCAAAATCCAAACCCTTTAATTTTTCTGCCATTAAATCCATTGTTTCTTTGTAGGCTTGTTTGTTTTTTAGAAGGGTTGTTATATCTTTAAATGAAATTCCTTCTTTCGGATAATCTTCGATAACTCTAATTGTTGACTTGATGTCCATATTCTCTCCTTTATTCTTCTAATAAATAATTATATAAAATTTTATTTCTTATATCAATTGTTGCCTCATTGTCTGGTATATAATAAGAAATTCCATCAATCATATCAGGATAGCCTGGTATAGTTTGTGTGTTTATTTCTGCATCGTCAATATTTCTAAATGCCCATGCAAATGATAAGATTGTTGACATTTTTATATTTGAATCCATATTGGAATTTATTTTTGATACTACTCCTGGAATTTTTATTATATTTTTTATCTTGGTCATATTTTTTATAAATTGTACAACAAAATCTTGTTGACAAGCTACTCTTCCTAAATCTGCATTGGCATAGCCTTTTCTAAACCTACAATAATCAAGAGCTTGTTTACCATCGAAATAATTAAGTCCTGGCTTAATACCTTGGGCTGATGCTATTTGTTCTGGAACATTTATTTCAACACCACCTAAGGCATCTACCCCATCTTCTACAGCTTTAAAACTAACTTCTGCGTAATAATCTAAATCAATTGATAAAAAATCTCTTATTGTTTTTATTGTTTCATCCATACCACCGTAAGAATGGGCAGCATTTATTTTATCTAAATTTCCTTCTACATAAACTCTTGTGTCTCTTGGAATTGATAAAATATCTATACTTTTTGTATCCTTGTTCATCAAAACTAACATTAGGGTATCTGTTCTTGTATTTACTTTCTCACCAGTAGAATCAACCCCTGCGAATACAAATAATAACTCATTTTCATTCTTTTGTTCAATCTTGTTACCTTTACCTAGGTCTTCACCAGTAAATTTATTTTCATCCTTGACAACTGCCGATGAAATAAATCCCTTTATAAATATAAAGGCAAAGCCAACTGTTATAAGCATTAAAATTATAAGTATTGCCTTAATTAATTTTTTTTTGATATTCATTTACACCCCTTAAAAGAAAAAACTAGAAAAAGTATATATAATTATACCCGCTATAACATTTCCTACAGAAATTGTTAAAAAAGATTTCATTTTTTTTAAGGCCAAGAATAGATGCAATAAGTGATCCCATCCAAATCCCTGTTCCTGGAAGTGGTATAGCTACAAATAAAAATAAGCCTAGATATTCGTATTTTTTTATATTTCCTTCTTTTTTCTTGGCCTTTTTTTCAGCCCAAGCTACTATTTTTTTTAATGAGTCTTTTTTTTTCATATAATCAAATACCGGCATAATCCACATCAATATAAATATTGAAGGAACTATTGATCCAATTATAGAATAAATATATGTTTGAAATGGTTTTAATCCCATTGCAAGTCCTATTGGAATCGACCCTTTTAATTCTATCAAAGGAAGCATACTAATAATAATTAGAGCTACTTGATTTGAAAAATTAGATCTAATTACCTCTATTAGATTTTGCATTTCTTCTCCTTATTTTTATTGTTTCTAATTTATTATATCATATTATTTTAAACATTAAAAAAACCGAAACCAAGTTTTACTTGATTTCGGAAAATTTTATTTTGAAGCCTTATTAAAATATTTATCTGATTTTGTATCTTGCTTCATTTCATAATAAATTAAAGAATTTAACTTATTATTTCTTTTTTGAAATTCTTCGTCTTTACTTACTTCTTCACCCTTATTATTATATATTTGCTTAGTAGAAATTATTGGATAATCTTTGTGCATGTCTAGCATATATTTTTGATATGCTGACAATTTAATTCCTCCAGCTTTTTCTAATAAGTAAGGGGTCAACTGATTTACAGATATATTTACATCTTTTTCTTCATCAATATCATAATTTGCCCAAATAGTAAGTGGTGTATAGAATACATCTTTATTTGTATAATTGCCACCTGACTTAATTAGTTTCATGAATACATCATAGTTTTGTGGTTGATGATCACCAAATATTGCTATAATTGTTGGCTCTTTATATGATTTAAAATATTCAACAAGATTTTTTAAATCTTCATCAGATTTTTTTAGTAAATTTACATAATGGCTTGCCCCTTGGTCATCTCCATTAGTTTCATTTAATACTTTTATATCTCCAGGAACATTTGAAGTATAACCACCATGGTTTTGCATGGTAACAAGATATGCAAAAAGTGGCTTGTCAGATTGTTTATTTTCAAATTGTTCTTTAATTTTATCAAAAGCTACTGAATCTTTCATAAAACCATTTGTTGGTTCAAAACTTTCAGGGCTATTATCATAATCACCCAAAAATGCTACATTTTTAAATCCAAGATTTGGCCAAACTTCTTGTCTTGAATAGTTTGTTGGTTTGTTTGGATGGGTTATAAATGTTTGATATCCTTGGTCTTCTAAAACTCTTGCTACTGATGTGTGTCCATTTTTTACATATTGTTGGAATGGATATGCTCCTAGTGGGAAAAATGTTAATGGAACTGATGTTAAAGTCTCGTATTCTGAATTTACAGTTCCTCCGCCCAAAACTGAAACATAAGCATTACCCTGAATTGCATTTTCATCTAGAGATCTTTGGAAGGCTATTGGATTTTCACTTAGTTTTAGATTTCCCTTTCCATAATAATCTGCTAGGGCTTCTGATTGAATTATTACAATATTTGGCTTTTTAGTATCTTTTGTACCTATGTCCTTGTTGTAATATTCTTCCAAAGTATTTTCAACTTCTTTTTCATCATAGCCTTTTGGTGCTGTAAGTATTTGATTTGCAAAAATTCTATAGAAACTATAAGGCGAACCTTCAACATAATAGGTTCTTGATGGTCTCCATAAGTTTACCCCAACTCCATTTTGTTTTATAAAGTAATTTACACTTACTACGGTAATTATGGCAAACATACTAGCGTATCCTACTAATTGTTTTACGTAAGATTTTTTAGAAATTTTTATTTTTCCTTCGTTTATTGAAGAAATTACAAACATCCACAAGCTTGCTAATGAAAATGCCATTAATGAATGACCACTAAGTTGGATTACTGTATCTTTTGCTACATCAGCAGCCACTCCCAAGGATCCCAAAAATGCCGGAATAAGTGGAGAATCTCTCAATATATATAAGGCATCATTAGCAATACCAAATGCAATGGAAATTAGGAGTATAAAAATCATTGATAGTCTTTTTTTCCTAATTACTATATAAATTAACACTTGAATTAAAAACAATATCAAGGCATTTATTAGTACATAAATCAATTCCATTGATGAAAAATTTGGATTGTATGCTGATTCTAGTATATAGAATGATAAAAATGGGTTTAGGATAAATAAAACCCAGTTTGTAATATTAATTTTTTTATTTTCTGGATATTTCTTGTAAATGCTTTTAATTCCAAGAGATGCCAAAAATACCATAGATACAAATATTATAATATCCTTGTAAGTATATGGTGCATTAAAAACACTTGTGTAAACTTCATCAGTAATGTGATTTTTAATTTTTAACATTCCAAATAAAGAGATTGCAAAAACAATAAAATTTAAACTGTAATCTTTTATTATGTATAAAATTTTATTATTTTCTAAATCCTTGATTCTTTTTAGAATATTATAAATAAAGAAGCTAAATAAGATTATTGATCCAATAAAAATCAAACTTTGTCCTACTATTGATAAGAAGTCTGTGTAATTAATATCTACATAGGACCTATTATCTGTTGAGTTTGCATACATAGTCATAGTGTGATCTTTTAAATAAGACATTACTGCTGTTGCATACTCTGGGCCAGTTTCGAAATTTACTGTAAGTTTATTAAACATCAAGCTAGGGCTCGGTTTAAAACTTAATTTATTATCTTTACTATAACCATTTGTTTGAATTGGATAACCAGTTTTTGTATTTGATTTTTTCCAACCCTTCATCTCTACTTTATTAAGATCTAGTAACTTGTCTCCTTGATAAATCGAATTAATTTTAAAATTATCTGAATACTGGCTACCAGATTCAGATTGACTTATTTCAATATTTTCATTTGTATAAACTTTGAAGGAAAAATCTTCTATAAAGCTTTGTAAGAAAAGCATGACTATCAAAGATACTACAAAAGAAGATATTTTTAGTTTTCTGTCCTTTTTTATTTTAATCCCCTCTTTTCTTTTATTAAATTCTTATTTATCTAATATTAAATTATTGTAAACTTTTACGATACAATTATACATTATATCCTAAATTATGTAAATAAGATGTCTTATTTGTAAAGTTTCTTTTACTAAAAAATATTATAGTATAATATTTAAGAAAAAGAAAGGAAAAAACATGTTAAATGAAAAACTAGATAAGTATATAAAAGATGATTATTATCCCTTTCATATGCCAGGTCATAAAAGAAATAATAATATTTTAAATAAAAAACTATCCTACCAAAGAGATATTACAGAAATTAGAAATTTTGATAACTTAAATGATCCCAAGACTATTTTTAAGGATATGGAAAATAAATTAAAAAAAATATATAAAGCTTATGACTTTATTATTTCTACAAATGGGTCAACTTGTGGAATCTTATCCTCTCTTAGGAGCTTAACAAAAGACAATAAAAAAATCTTAGTCCAAAGAAATTCTCATAAGGCTGTTTTTAATGCAATAGAAGTTTTTGACTTAGATTTTGATTTTATAGGGGTAAAAACTGATGAAAATGATATGGCCTACGACATTGACTATAAGGATTTAGAAGAAAAATAAATAAAAATTCTTATTCCTTAGTTTTTATCACCTCTCCTTCCTACGAAGGTTATATGGTATATTTGAGAAAAATAAAAAAAATTATAGAAAATAAAAATATTTACTTACTTGTGGATATGGCCCATGGGTCTCATACTATCTTATCTGAATATGAGAAAAATTTTACCTATGACCTTGCCATAACATCCTTTCACAAAAATTTATCTGCCCTAACACCTGCAAGTGGAATTATAGTTAAAAATAAAAACATTGATATCAAAGAATTAAGAAGAAATATGGCAATTTTTCAAACATCATCACCATCTTATCTTATAAGTGAGTCAATTGATGATATGATAGAAAATTTCCCAATTTTTTTTAGACTTTGGGATAATTTGCTTGATAATTTAAATGATCTTTACAAGATTAGGTTAAAACACCTTAAGTTTATAAATTCAGATAAAAAAGACCTATCAAAAATTGTAATATCTTGTAAAAATACAAATATCAATGGCAATGACTTGGCTGATTTATTATATAAGGAAAAAATTGAAATTGAAATGGCAAACTCCTCCTATGTGATTTTAATTTCTAGTATTTTTGACACCAAGAAAGGTTTTGAAAGGTTAAAATTTGCCCTAATAAAAATTGACTCAAATTTAGAATATAAAAAATCAAATTTTAAATTTTATTTCTTAGATTCTGAGAAAAAATATTCTCTTAAGGAGGCCCTTAATAAAAAAATTTCAAAAATATCCTTAGATAAGGCTCAAAATAAAGTTTCAGGCTCTTATATATATGCCTATCCACCAGGAATTCCCCTTATTCTTCCAGGAGAAATTATAAATAAAGATATAATTGACCAAATTAAATACCTTGATATGATGGGAGTTGACTTATCAATTGATGATTTTGAAATTCCTATTATAGATTGACAAAAATAAGCTCTTTTGTTAAGATTAATTTATAAAAAACAAAGGAGATACATATGAAAAGAATTATTACTTTAAATACAAGAAATCTTCACAAAAGTAAAAAAGACGGTGGCTGTGGTGAATGTCAAACATCTTGCCAATCAGCTTGCAAAACATCTTGTGGAGTTGCTAACCAAGAATGTGTTAACACAAAAAATAAATAAGGGCAAGCCCTTATTTTTTTTATTGAATAAATCTATACTATTTTACTATAAATTAAGGAGAAAAAATGATACACCAATATAAGGCAAAGGGTTATAATATTGTTTTGGATGTATATTCCGGATCTGTTCACCTAGTTGATGAAATTTCTTATCATATTATAAGCCTATTAAATAAAAACAAAGATAAAGCGTACATAGAAAATGAAATTAAAAATTTACATAATATAAATCAAGAACAATTTGATGAAGCTTATAATGAAGTAAGAGATTTGGTTGATGAAAAAGTCCTATTTTCAGAAGATGATTTTAAGGATTTAACAATCGATATGGACAAAAGAAAAACTTACTTGAAGGCAATGTGCTTAAATGTAAGCCATACTTGTAATCTTTCTTGCGAATATTGTTTTGCAAAAGAAGGAAGATATCATGGACCAGAAGCCATCATGACAGATGAGGTTGCCAAAAAATCCATTGATTTTCTTTTAGAAAATTCCGGATCTCACTATAATTTGGATATTGACTTTTTTGGTGGAGAACCACTTTTAAATTGGGACTTGGTAAAAAATACCGTTGACTATGCAAGAAGCAAGGAAGAAGAATTTAACAAACATTTTAATTTCACCCTTACAACAAACGGCATGCTATTAGATGATGAAAAAATAGAATATTTAAATGAAAATATGAAAAATGTTGTTCTTTCTCTTGATGGAAGAAAAGAAAAACACGATGAATTTAGGAAAACTCATGATGGAAGAGGATCATTTGATAAGATTGTTCCAAAATTCCAAAAGTTAGTAAAGGCTCGTGGCGACAAAGAATATTATATGAGAGGAACCTTTACAGCCAATAACTTAGACTTTACTGAAGATATAAAAACATATTTAGATTTAGGCTTTAAAAGAACATCTCTTGAGCCAGTTGTTGGGAATAATGAAGAAGATTACGCCCTAAAAGAAGAACATCTTGATAGGATTTACCAAGAATATGAAAAACTAGCAGATATGATGATTGATGCAATTGACAAGGATGATAAATTTATTTTTTACCATTATATGATAGATTTAAACAATGGTCCTTGTGTTTACAAAAGAATTTCAGGTTGTGGATCAGGATCAGAATATATGGCAGTAACTCCAACAGGAGATTTATATCCTTGCCATCAATTTGTTGGAAATGATGATTTCAAAATAGGAAATGTTTTTGAGGGAATCAAAAAACCTGAAATAATTAAAAATTTCAAAAAAAATAATTTATATAGCCAAGAAAAATGTAAAGATTGCTGGGCACAAATGTATTGCTCAGGAGGATGTGCAGCAAATAATTACAATGCTGGTGGAGATATAAATAAAATTTACGATTACGGATGTAAGGTCTTCAAAAAAAGAATAGAGATGGCTCTAGCTGTAAAAATTCATGAATTTTTAAAAGAAAGCGAAAAAGAAGAAGCATAAAAATAAGGTGCATATGCACCTTACAAACTGTTGACAAAGTATATAAACCCTCATGCTAAGAATATCATACGAAAAAAATTGATTTGATTTCAAATTTGAAAATTCGTCAAAAATCGCACTGTTCGAGCTTTAGCGAGTTTGCGATTTTAGAATTTCAAATTTAGAAATCAACAATTTTTGAAGTCAGATATTCGTGCTTGAGGGTTTGTCTACGTTCTATAAGGTGCAATCGCACCTTATTTTTTTACCCTATGACTTGAAGCAAGGGCTAAAATTTCAATATTTTTTGGATTTGCCTTTTCAATAGTTCTTATAATTTCCTTTACAGTGTTTGAACTTGTAATAATATCATCAAAAATCAAAATATTTTTCCCAGTCAAATCACCTTGGAAAACAAAAGAATTTCTCAAATTTTTTGCCCTTTCCTCCCTTGATAATTGGTGTTGGGCCTTGGTATTTTTAATTTTTTAAAATTTTTAAGATAGGTCATATGGGTATTTTTTATAAAAAAATCGCAAATAAGCCTAACATGGTCAAAACCCCTATTATTAACTACAGATTTTGATGATGGGGTTGTTAGAATATAATCAAAATTATCCATAGATTTTTCCTTAATATAAGAAAAAACCATTTGACCAAAAACTTTATAAATAGAAGTGTTCCTATTAAACTTATAATCCCCAATAAGACTTGCCATAAAAGGATTATAAAAATATAAAACCCTTGCCCTATGACCTAAAATTTCAAATTCATTATCAACATAATCTAATTTATTCAAACATGAATGGCATAAGGAAAAATTTTCCTTAACTTCCTCCTTACAAAATAAACACAAATCATCATCCAAAAATAAAAAATCTCCTATCATTTTAAAGCCTCTGATAATTCTTTAATCCAAAAGCTTAAATTAGTTAGCCTTTGAGAAGTATTATTATTTTTAACCATTTGTTTTAAAATTCTTTTTTCACCAATTAAAATTACCAATTTTTTTGCCCTAGTTATGGCCGTATATAATAAATTTCTATTTAAAAGCATAAATGAAGTTGGCATCATTGGAATTACAACACAATCAAATTCAGATCCTTGAGACTTATGAATGGTAATAGCATAAGATAAGTCCAAATCTTTAATATCTTCTTTTTTATATGAAACAATATTTCCATCATAAAATTCTATTTTTAAAGATTCCCTTTCTTTATCAAGTTCAATAATTCTACCTATATCACCATTATATACCCCATCATCAAAATTACCTGGATCTAAACTTTCAAGGTCATAATTATTTCTAACCTGCATCACCTTATCCTTTAATTTAAAAATTCTATTATTAATTTTAAAAGATTTAGGGTTTTTATTTAAATTTTCTTGTAAAATATTATTTAAATTAAGGACACCCCAAGAAGATTTTTTGCTTGGCGCAAGAATTTGAATGTCATTTATAGGATCAAGCTTATAATAATTTGGCAGCCTATTTTTAATTAAATCTAAAATATCTTTTTGAAAATTATTAGCATTTGAATCAATAAAGAAAAATCCTTATTTTTTTGATTTAAAATTGGATACAAACCATCATTTATCCTGTGGGCATTAACTACAATATTACTTTCTTGGGCCTGCCTAAATATTTTGTTTAACCTAACCGATTTAATGTCGGTATCCAAAATATCTTTCAAAACATTACCAGGTCCAACACTTGGAAGTTGGTTATGGTCTCCTACCAAAATAAGGGCCGTATTTGATGATAGGGCCTTTAATAATTTATCCATTAATTTAATATCAACCATTGAAACTTCATCAACTATTACATAATCACAATCTAGTGGGTTTTCTTCATTATATTCTGGAATTGGACTTTCAGGTTTTATACCGATTAATCTATGTATGGTTAAGGCAGAATTTTCTGTAGATTCTTGCATCCTTTTTGCAGCTCTCCCAGTTGGTGCTGCTAAATTGAATTTTAAATTATTATCATCCAAAATATTACAAATGGCCTTAATTATTGTAGTTTTTCCAGTTCCAGGTCCACCAGTAATTACCAAAAGCATATTATTAAAAGCTTCATTAATAGCAACTTGCTGCTGTTTAGAAAAAACATCCAAGTCTTCATTAATTTCTAAATCAAAAATATATTTTTCATTTTTTAACCTCGAAAGATTAATAGCTGTAGATTTTTCTGCCTTATAAATATCCTTATCATATACAAATTCTTCATTTCCAATTTTCATAATTTGAATTTTTGAATTTATTAAATCTTCATTTATTTGATTTTTAATTTTATTTCTATCAACTTTTATCAAGGAAAAAGTCTTATCAATTAAATCATCAAGTCTAATAGTACAAGACCCTGTCATTTCTGCATCATTTTTTAAAACATAGGAAAGAGCTGCAGAAATCCTAAATTTAGAATCACTTTTCATCTGCATATTCATAGCTATATTATCAGCCATGATAAAACCAATTCCGGAAATATCTTCAGACAATTTGTAAGGATTTGTTTTTACAATAGAAATTGTATTATCTCCATAAGCCTTGTAAATTTTATTTGATAAATTAAAAGAAATATTTAAGCCTTGAAGATATAGTAAAGCTTCCCTACTATCTCTAGCATCAAGAGTAGATTCTTTAATTTTTTCAAGTTTTTTCTTTCCTATGCCAGGAATTGTCAATAGTTTTTCACTTTGGTTGAAAACTACATCAATAGAATCATCCTTAAATTTTTCATAAATTAATTGAGCTGTTTTTTTACCAATTGATTCAATATTTCCACTTGCTAAATACGAAATTATAGCTTTTTTACCAGAAGGTTTTTTTAAACTTGCACTTTCTACCTTAATTTGTTCCCCGTACTTATCATGATAAATTAAATCGCCCTCAACAATAATTTGATCATTTTCATTAAAAAAAGGCATAATACCAGTACAAGTTATAGGTGAATCAGAAGTTTCTAAGGATAAAACTGTATATCCATTTTCTTCATTTCTATAAATTATACTTTTTATTATGCCTTCAAATTTCATTATTTATTTACCTGTTTTCTTTCAATAAGAGCACCAAGTTTTGTAAACTTTTCAATCAAGTCGCTATATCCTCTATCTATATGATAAATATCAGATATTTTTGTTTCACCATCTGCAATAAGCCCTGCAAGAATTAAAGCAGCTCCAGCTCTTAAATCTGTGGCCTTAACTTCTGCTCCATGAAGTTTATCAACACCAACAATTACAGCCCTATTTCCTTCTGTAATTATTGCAGCTCCCATTTTTTTAAGCTCGTCTACATGCATAAACCTATTTTCAAATACAGTTTCTACAACAGATGATTCACCTTTACAAACTGTCATCAAAGCCATAAATTGAGATTGGGCATCTGTTGGGAAACCTGGATATGGTAGAGTTTTAATATTTGTTGGTTTTAATTTTTTTGAAGCCTTAACTCTGATGATATCTTCATCTTCAACTTCATCAATTTCAACACCGATTTCAATTAATTTTGCTATAATCGGTCTAATATGTGATCCTAAAACATTTTTTACTGTTATATCTCCACCAGTAATTGCAGCCGCAAGCATATATGTTGCAGCCTCAATCCTATCTGGGACTATAGTATGTCTTGTTCCTCTTAATTTTTCAACACCTTTTATAATAATATTAGATGTTCCAGCTCCTGTGATTTTTGCACCCATTTTTGATAAAAATGATGCTAAATCTACAATTTCTGGTTCCTTAGCAGCATTTTCTATTACAGTTTCACCCTCTGCAAGTGTAGCTGCCATCATAATATTTTCAGTTGCTCCAACTGATGGAAAATCTAAATATATTACCTCACCTTTTAAACCATTTTTTGCTTTTGAAGATATTTCTTCATTGTTCATTGTTGTCTTTGCACCTAAAGCCTCAAAACCTTTTAAGTGTAAATCTATTGGCCTTTTTCCAATATTACATCCACCTGGAGCCTTGGTTACAGCATGTCCAAATTTTGATAAGAGTGGTCCCATCACTATAAAAGATGCTCTCATTTTATCCATTAACTCAAATGGAGTTTCAAACTTATTAACATTTGAAGAATCAATTTTTAGAGTAGTTTCTGTAAGATATTCAACCTTGGCATTTAAACTTCTTAAAATTTCTACCATTACTTCTATATCTTTTAATTTTGGAACCTCATCTAAAATTACTTCTTCACTTGCAAGAAGACTTGCTGCAAGAATTGGAAGAGCAGAGTTTTTTGCTCCAGAAATATAAACTTCACCATGTAAAGGTCCATTTTTTCTGACTACTAAAATTTCTTCATTATTCATAATTTCCCCTTACTTGGTTCCAAATAATCTATCTCCAGCATCTCCTAATCCTGGTACTATATAGCAATCATCATTTAATTTTTCATCAAGTTGAGCTATATAAATATCTACATCTGGGTGTTCTTCTTGTACTTTTTTAATTCCTTCAGGTGCTGCTATAATATTTAATAATTTTAAAGATGTACATCCCTTTTCTTTTAATCTTTGAATAGCATCACAAGCTGATCCTCCTGTTGCAAGCATAGGATCTACTACCAACATATCTCTTTTGTTAGAATCTTTAGGAATTTTTAAATAATATTCTACAGGTTTCATTGTTTCTTCATCCCTGTACATTCCAATATGACCAACTCTTGCTGCTGGGAAAACTTCTATAAGTCCATCAACCATTCCAAGACCTGCTCTTAAAATTGGAATTATACCTAATTTTTTTCCAGAAAGTCTATAGCCAGTTGTTTTACAAATTGGAGTTTCTATTTCATATTCTTCTAAAGTAAAATCTTTACTAGCTTCATATGCTAAAAGAATTGTAATTTCTCTAATTATTGACCTAAATTCATTAGAACCTGTATTTTTATCTCTTAAAATTGAAATTTTATGTTTGATCACTGGATGATCTAATACTGTTACTTTACCCATCGTCTCTCCTTTATAAATTATAAATATTTCCTGATGCTGACTTTTTCATCCTATTCATTATACTCTTTCCAAGGCCAATTTCCTCAACACCTTGTGCAAGTATTATATCTACACCTTTTCTATCAAGGTCTCTTAAGGCTTCAAAGAGTACATGACTCATTTCTATTAAATTTTCTTTATCTCCCAAAGAAAGTGTAATATATGATGAAAATTTTTCTGTATACTTATTAAAAACTAAAATTCCTACTTTTTTTCCATCATTTTTATATTTTAAAGCTAAATCATTTATCTTTTCTACACTTTTTTCACCAACAAAAACTTTCATCTGAGCTTTTGGTGCATAGTGTTTATATTTTTGTCCTGGGGATCTTGGAACTTTTGTATCATCAACCAAAGAATCATCCAGGCAAACATTAGGAATAAATTTTTTTATATACTCATAAGTATAGTACCCCGGCCTTAAAATACATGGATTTTCTAAGCTCATATCTATTACTGTAGATTCAATCCCTATGTCAGAACTTCCACCATCAATAATAAGAGGAATCCTTCCATCCATATCATAAAAAACATCCTTGGCATTTGTTGGAGATGGCCTTCCTGAAATATTGGCAGAAGGTGCTGCTATTGGCCTGTTACAAAACTTAATAAATTCTCTTGCAAGCTTATCTTTTGGCCTTCTTACAGCAACTGTATCTCCACCACCAGTAATTATATCTGGAATCTTTGAACTTTTTTTGAGTATAACTGTAAGTGGACCTGGCCAAAGATTTTTTATTAAAAATTTTGTTCTATCATCGACTTCTTCAACTAATTCATCTAATTTATAATCCTCATCAATATGTAGAATTAAAGGATTGTCTTCTGGCCTATTTTTTGCCTTAAAGATTTTTCTAGAAGCCTCAGGGTTTAATCCATCAGCACCCAATCCATATACAGTTTCTGTTGGAAATGCTACAAGATCTCCGTTTTTTATAATTTTAGCTGCATGCTTTAAGATATTTTCATCAACATTTTCTCTATCTATTTTCAATATCTCTGTTTCCATTTTTCACTGACTTTCTTAATTTTTCAATAATTTTTTCGTTTTCTTCGTTTTCTATCAAACAATAAGTTGGGTCCATGTGTATGGTTATAGAAATATTTAACTCATTTTTAAGTCTAAGTTCAATATTTGTTACAGCCTGATGCATTATACCTACGCTTATATTTGATGGTACTTCAACATCGCAACTTCCTACAAGTTTTCCTCTTCCATATTCGTGGATGTATAGGTCATGGTAGCCATGAACAAAATCTCCGTCCAAAATTATTTCCTCAATTCTTTTGTGAAGATCACTGCCTATTCCTTTTCCAAGAAGTTTATCAATAGTATCTAAAAATAATTCCAAACCTGGTTTAAATACAATGATTGACAAAATCATTCCCAAAAGTGAATCGAGATTAAAACTTATATATTTTTGTAAAATAACTGCAATTATGATTGATATTGTAGAAAGAATATCATTTCTTGCATCAATCATTACTGCAAAATTTAATTTTGAATCTAGTTTTTTGTCTAAGTTTCTATTTAGAAAATAAATATAAAACTTAAATCCTAGAGAAAATATCAAAATTATTATACTTAATCTGGAAAGTTCTGGTAAATTTCCCTTATAAAAACTATCTATAGAATTTGTAAATAATAAAAATCCAACAAACATTATTAGGATTGAAACCAAAAAACTTGCTATATATTCACTTCTACCATGTCCATATGGATGTTTTTTATCAGCAGGCTTACTACTTGCCTTAGCTCCAATTAGGGTTATAAGGCTTGTCAAAGCATCTGACATGTTATTAAAGGCATCACCCAAAATTGCTGAGGATGATGCAATTAGGCCTATACTTATTTTAATTAAAAATAAAAATGCATTGATTAAAATTCCTACAAATCCCGAAAGAGAAATCAATTTTAATCTTACACTTTCATTTTCTATAGATTTGTAGTCTTCTACAAATCTTTTTGCAAGAAAATCAAACAATTAGTCTTCTCCCATTGTTTTTAATTTTCTAGTTTGGTCTTCTGTTATCAAAGAATCTATCATTTCTTCAATATTTCCATCTAAAAAATCATCTAATTGATAAATAGTTTTATTTATCCTATGGTCTGTTATTCTTCCTTGTGGATAATTGTAAGTTCTAATTCTTTCTGACCTATCTCCAGTACCTACTTGAGATTTCCTATTATCAGAAATTTCTTTTTGTCTTTTTTCTTCTTCCATCTCATATAATCTTGCCCTTAAAACTCTCATTGCCTTATCTTTATTTTTAATTTGAGATTTTTCATCTTGGCAAGTTACTACAAGCCCTGTTGGAATATGGGTAAGTCTTACGGCAGAATCTGTTGTGTTTACACTTTGTCCACCATTTCCACTTGACCTATATACATCTGTTCTTATATCATTTGGATCGATTTTTATATCAACTTCATCAGCTTCTGGCAAAACTGCAACTGTAGCTGTTGATGTGTGAATTCTACCACCGGATTCTGTTTCTGGAACTCTTTGTACCCTATGAACCCCAGATTCATATTTTAATTTAGAATAGGCACCTTCACCTCTAACTATAAAGGTAGCTTCTTTCATTCCACCTATTCCCTGACTTGATACATCAATATCTTCTGTCTTATAATTTTGCTTATCAGCATACATGTGATACATTCTGTAAAGATTTCCAGCAAAAAGACCTGCCTCTTCTCCACCAGCTCCAGCTCTAATTTCTACAATTACATCCTTATGATCGTTAGGATCTTGTGGAATAAGAAGAATTTTCAAATCTTCATTATATTTTTCTAGATTTTTTTATTTTCATCTATCTCAGCTTTTAAAAGATCAATCATTTCCTTATCTTCAGCTTCTTTTAAAAGTTCTGTATTTTCTTCAATCATATCTTCAGCCGCTCTTATCTCATTATATTTTTCGACAATTGGCTTTAATTGATTGTATTCTCTTGAAACTTTTTTAAACTTATCCGTATCAGACAAAACTTCTGGATCTGCTAGTTTTTTTTCTAACTCTTTGAAGTTTTCTCTCATATGTTCTAAATTTTCTAACATATATCCTCCTTAGATACAAGCCTTTATAATTCTATCAAAATCATTAAAATCCTTGTAAGCTCTTATATCCTTATATCCTTCTTCTTTTAATAGCTTAATTATAGGATTTTTTTGATCATAACCTATCTCTAAATATATTTTACCATTTTTATTAAGAAATTTTTTTGCATTTAAAATTATTTTTCTATAAAAAAATAGGCCATCATCTCCACCCAAAAGGGCATTTTGTGGTTCATAAGATAATTTTTTATCTAGGTTTTCGAAATCTTCCTTATTTATATAAGGTGGATTTGATACAATAATATCAAATTTCCCTTCTACATTTGAAAAAATATCACTTTCTTTAAATTCAACATTTTTTATAGATAAGTTTTTTTTATTTTCATTAGAAAGATTAATAGCATCCTTAGAAATATCCACTCCAAGAACCTTTGAATTTTTCAAATTATAAGAAAGTGCCAAAGAAATAGCCCCTGATCCTGAACCTATATCTAAAATCTTATCTTTTTTTACCTTATCATTGATAATCAAATCAACAAGTATTTCTGTTTCATATCTTGGTATTAGAGCTCTTTTATCAACTAATAAATCTAGACCATAAAAATTCCACTTGCCAATTGCATATTGGAGTGGATATCCTTTACTAATCTTATCTTGTATCTTTAAAAGTCTTTCTTCTATATCTTTTTCTAATTTTTCTTCTTTTTTCAGATATAAAAGATTTTTATTTGTATTTAATAAATATGTAAGAGCAATGATTAAATCATCATTTTCTTTTTCTAAAATATCTTTGATTTTCATAAATACATATAAAAAATAAGGTTAGAATCCTAACCTTATTTATTTCTTCCATATTTTTTATTGAATTTTTCAACATTACCACCACGGTCAGAAAATCTTTGTTTTCCTGTATAGAATGGATGGCATTGTGAACATACTTCAACTTTGATTTCTTCTTCTGTTGAACCAACAGTGAATTCATTACCACATGATGTACAAACAACTTTTGCTTGGTGGTATTCTGGATGTAGTTCTTTTTTCATATAAACACCTCTTCTTGTCTCTTTCAATAAGCAATAATGATTATACCATACAGATATTTATCTTTCAAGCAAAACTTTTAAATATTGTTTTGATTCCCAATACAAGTCCCATTGAATATAAAAATATTGATGGTGGTTTACAAAATAGGATAATTTTTACAAAAGTTTTAAATTCCATATCAGTAAGTCCTGAAAAATAACATAAAAAATCATCAGGAGCAACTGGCAATAAAATTGCCCAAGCAAAAAATTTATCATATTTTTCATGCCTTAACCATTTATGATATTTTTGAAAATTTTCTTTTCCAAATATAGCAAGAACCACTTCTTTACCAAAAAATCTAGAAATAAAAAAAACTATAACAGATCCTATGCAAATAGAAATATAATTGTAAATAAATCCCCACAAGGGTCCAAACATTACAACCCCAAAAGCTGTAGTAACACCACCAGGAATTACGGGTATAATTATTTGGATTATTTGCAAAATCATAAAAATGAGAGGAGCCCAAACACCGTACTGGTTTAAAAATTTTCTAAGGCTTGATACAGAGGTGAAAATTCCTATTTTGTACCCCTTATAGCCTAAATAAATTGAAATTAATAAAACAAGTACGCTTATTAGGTCTATAATATTTTTAGTTCTAACTTTCATAAAAAATCCTAACTTAAATTAAAATATCTTTTCTTTATTTACATTTTACCTTTAAATTTTGTATGTTTTATTAATAATATCAACAAATTCTTCGTTAGATTGGCATTTACCCATTAAATTTATGAGCTCTTTAGTAAATTCAGACTTATCTTTCATAGATGAGTTTCTAATTTTATAAACTGCGTCTATTTCTTTTTCTGATAATAATAAATTATCTTTTCTAGTTGAAGATTTTTCTATATCGATTGCTGGGAAAATCCTTTTTTGTGAAAGATTTCTATCAAGGTGTAATTCCATATTACCTGTTCCCTTAAATTCTTCATAAACCATATCATCCATTCTTGAACCTGTATCTACAAGGGCTGTAGCTATAATTGTAAGCGATCCTCCACCTTCAATGTTTCTTGCTGCTCCAAAAAATTTCTTCGGGCCTACAAGGGCTAAAGGATCAAGACCTCCTGAAAGAGTCCTTCCTGATTGTGGGGTCATAATATTATAAGCTCTTGCAAGTCTAGTAATAGAATCTAATAAAATTACAACATCCTTATTATCTTCAACCAATCTTTTTGCCCTTTCAAGAACCATCTCTTGCATATAAATATGGTTTTGAGGAGCCTTGTCAAAAGTTGAAGCTGCAACTTCTGTTCTTGTAAGTTCATTATCCTTGTCCCTATATTGGTTTACAAATCTTTTAAAATCTGTAACCTCTTCTGGTCTTTCATCAATTAATAAAACCAAAATTTTTAGATCATCAAAGTTTTTTTCCAAGGCATATTCAATGTCTTTTATTAAGGTAGTTTTTCCAGCTTTAGGTTGGGATACTATAAGTCCTCTTTGTCCTCTTCCAATTGGAGCGATTATATCTATAATTCTTTGAGAAATGTTATCCTTACTTGTTTCAAGTTTTAATCTTTGGTTTGGGTAAATTGGTGTGAGTGATTCAAAATTTGATCTATTAAAAGCATCAGCTGCCTTTAGGCCATTAACGTCAGATACAAAAATTAAGGGAGAAAATTTATCTTTATCTTTTTTTACTCTTGCGATTCCTTTTATAAAATCGCCAGTTTTTAGTCTAAACATTTTTACTTGTTTAGGAGACACATATATATCATCATTGCTTGATTCGTAAAGCTCTGTCCTTAAAAATCCAAATCCATCTTCATGCAAATCTAAAAGACCTTCACAATTAAATTTTTCGCCTAAGTCAAAATTATCATTTTGATCATAGCCTTCATCTGAATGATTTTTATCATCTAAAGATTCTTTGTCATATGTATTTTTGATTATTTCAATCAAATCATTTTTTCTATAAGATGAAACAGATTTTATAGAAAGCTCTTTGCCTATTTCTCTTAACTTATCAAGCTTTAATCCTTCTAATTTAGTTATATCTATATCCATATTTTTCCTTTTTATAAAAATATACGGAGCCCAAAGGCTCCGAATTTATTTTTATTTTGCTGAATTTTCGCATTCGAAAAATTCAATTTTTTCTCTTACTTTATCTTTAATAGCTTCAAATCCTGGTTTTAATACTTTTCTAGGGTCAAATCCCTTAGCTTCTTTGTCTTTATTCTCTTCAAAATATTTTCTTGTAGCTTCTGTAAATACTATTTGACATTCAGTATTAATATTGATTTTTGAAACTCCTCTTTCGATAGCTTTTTTAACTTGTTCTTCAGGAATTCCTGTACCACCATGAAGAACTAGAGGAAGTTTTCCAACTGCATCTTTTATTTCTTCAAGTCTTTCAAAGTTAAGTCCTTGCCAATTTTCTGGATATACACCATGGATGTTACCAATTCCTGCTGCTAAGAAATCTACTCCTAAAGACGCAACTTTTTTACATTCTTCAGGATCAGCTAACTCTCCTGTAGAAACAACTCCGTCTTCTTCTCCACCGATACCACCAACTTCTGCTTCTACAGATACGTTTTTAGCATGGCAAAGTTCAACTATTTCTTTAGTTTTTTCAACGTTTTCGTCAATTGGAAGACTAGAACCATCAAACATTATTGAAGTAAATCCAGCTTCTAGTGCTTTTTTTGCACCTTCATATGAACCATGGTCTAAGTGTAGCGCAACTGGAACTGTGATATTTAAATCTTTATCAAGTCCTTGAACCATTTTTGCTACAACATTAAATCCACCCATATATTTTGCAGCACCTTCAGAAACTCCCAATATTACTGATGAATTTTTTTCCTCACAAGTTTCAAGGATTGCCTTTGTCCATTCAAGGTTATTTATATTGAAATGACCAATACCATATCCGTTTTCATAAGCTTTGTCTAACATTTCTTTTGCATTAACTAACATATTCGCTCCTTAAATATTTTTTAGTAAATTTATATTAAAATCATTACCTTTTTTTCTATCCTTAGTTATTGAAACTAAAGATGGTATTTGATTAATACCCATTTTTTTAATAAGTCTCTATTTTTGTCTATATCTATTATAATTTTTCTTATATTTTTGTATGAGTCTTCTTCTTCTTTTAAAAAAATCTTCTTTGACCTTAATTGAAAAATTAGACCAATTTGCATGAAATAGAGCTATTATTTTTGAATTATCAACTAATAATTCTCTTATAAATTTTGGTGAAATTTGATGATCAATTATTTGCATAAATCTTCTTTTATAGATTTAACTATTTTTTCAATAGCCTCGTCTGATGACATTTTCAAATTTTCCATATCAGATCTTTTTGAAAATTCAACTATATCATCGCTAGCATCTTTTCCTACTGTAATTCTATAAGGACAGCCTACAAGATCTCTGTCGTTAAATTTAACTCCAGCTCTTTCTTTTCTGTCATCAAGCATTACTTCTATTCCTTGGTCTAATAAAGATTCATAGATTTTTTCAGCTAATTGTTTTTGGTCTTCCTTGTTTTTATTAACAAGAGTTATCCAAGCCTCAAAAGGTGCAACCTTTGTTGGCCATATAATTCCATTATCGTCATAATTTTGCTCAATTATAGCTGAAATAGATCTTGTAATTCCAATTCCATAAGATCCCATTATAAATGGTTTTTTGCTTACCATTTTCATCTAAGAAATATGCTTCAAGACTTTCAGAATATTTTGTTCCTAATTGAAAAATATTTCCAACTTCTATACCACGAGCAATTTTAAGCTCTTCTTTTCCATCTAAAGAAAGGTCCCCTTCTTTTGCTGTTAAAAGATCATCGGCAATTTCACCATCAAAATCTCTTTTAAAGTTTGCATTTATAAAGTGGTGGTCAGTTTTATTTGCTCCAATTACTAAATTTTTATATCTAGTAATGGACTTATCAACGATCACCCTAATATCTTCTTTTAAATCTTTTGGACCTGTAAATCCTGGTTCTGCTCCAGTAATTTTTCTTATTGTTTCATCATCCATCATTTCAATTTCATGTTCTGGAACTTGTAGATAAGAAATTAATTTTGCCATATTTAATTCCCTATCTCCTGGAACAAAAACAAGAACTGGCTTTCCTTGGACTAATAAGTCAACTGCTTTTGCACATTTGTTTTGGTCTATTTTAAGAAAATTGGAAACTTCTTCGATAGTTTTAGTATCCTTAGTTTGGACTAATTCTATTTCTTTTTCCTCTTCATTTTCATCTATATCTAGGAAAAATTTAGCTGATTCATCTGTAGCTGCATAATCAGAATTTTCTGTATAGAAGATTTCTCCTTCTCCAGTTTCGGCAAGGGCCATAAATTCATGACTTGTATTTCCACCCATAGCTCCTGAATCGCCTTCTACGATTTTATAATCAAGTCCTAAGGCATCAAATACTTCTACATAAGCATCCCACATTTTTTGGTAAGATTTTTCCAATCCTTCCATATCAACATCAAATGAATAAGCATCTTTCATTATAAAATCTCTTGACCTATTTATTCCAAATCTTGGTCTTTTTTCATCCCTAAATTTAGATACAATTTGGTAAAGATTTAAGGGTAATTGCTTGTATGAATTTAATTCATCTTTTATAAGTGAAGTAAATTGTTCTTCTGCTGTAGGTCCTAGGCAATACTCTCTGTCATGTCTATCTTTTATTTTAAACATTTCCGGTCCAAAATTTTGCCATCTACCAGATTTTTCCCAAATATCTTTACTTTGTAATACTGATGTTGAAACTTCTATGGAATCATATTTTTCCATAGATTTTCTTACTATATTTTCTATTTTATTTATTACTCTCATGCCAAGTGGTAAGTATGAATAAACTCCTGATGAAGTTTTTCTTATAAAAGCTCCCCTTACCAATAATTTATGGCTTTGAGTTTCTGCATCTTGAGGATCATCTCTTAATGTAGGCATATAATAATTCGATAATCTCATTTATCCTCCAATTTTTTATAATTTATCCACCTAAAAATATTATCACAGACAAATTATTTTATCAATTATTCAACAATTGTAACTGTTTGAACTTCATCTCCACAATTTGCATCAAAGTTTATTTCTGATAAGGTATTTGCTTCAAGATTTGCTACTATACAAGGTGTTATTAATGATGGAACCTTATCTTTTATTTTTTCAATATCTACTGATAAAACTTTATCTCCCTTATTAACCCTATCTCCAACTTTTACGTGAGGAGTAAATCCATCACCTTTTAATTCTACAGTTTCAAGTCCAAAGTGAACCAAAACTTCAATTCCTTCATCTGTTTTTATTCCTATAGCATGATATCCATCTGGTTGAAGGGTAACTTCTCCACTTACTGGTGCAAAAACTTCCCCATCAGATGGGATTACTGCAAATCCATCTCCTACCATTTTTTCAGCAAAAACTGGATCTGGAACTTCTTCTAGTTTTACTACTTTTCCATTAACAGGACTTGCTATTGAAACTTTTTTCTCTTCAGTTTTTTTCTTTTTAAAAAAATTAAACATATTTTACTCCTTAATATTTTTCATCGATAAACCTATTCTTTCTCTTTTTTTATCGATTTCAATTACTTTTACCTTTATTATATCAGAATTTGTAACAATCTCATTAGGATCTTTAATAAATTTATCGCTCATATTTGAAATATGGACAAGCCCATCGATTCCAACTCCTATATCTACAAAGCAGCCAAATTCTGTAATATTTCTAACAGTACCTTCTAAAACATCGCCTTCTTTAAGATCATCGATTGATAAAACTTCACTTTTTGTTATTACTTCTGGAAGTTCATCCCTAGGATCACGTCCTGGTTTTTTTAGCTCATCTATTATATCCTCTAATGTTAATACCCCAACATCAAGATCTGTCGCACATTTTTCCAAGTCAATATTTTCTAAATCATAATCAACAAGCTTTTTGGCTATTTTATAACTTTCTGGATGGACAGCAGTATTATCTAAAAAGTTTGGTGAATCAGGAAATCTCAAAAATCCAGCTGCCATTTTATAAGTTTTATCTCCAAGACCTTTAACTTTTTTTAAATCTTTTCTTTCTACTATTTCTCCATTTTTAAAATCTTCTTCTATTCTTTTGGCAAGATTTAAATTTAAGCCTGAAACATAGGATAATAATTTGTAGGAGGCATTATTAATATTTACTCCGACTTCATTTACACTATCTTCTACAACTTTTGAAAGTTCTTCATCCAATTTTTTTTGATTTATGTCATGTTGGTATTGGCCAACCCCCAAATGTTTTGGATCTATTTTCACAAGTTCTGCCATAGGATCTTGAAGCCTTCTTGCCATTGAGATTGCTCCTCTTATTGTAACATCCAAGTCTGGAAATTCTTCTTCTCCAAGCTTTGATGCTGAATATACTGACGCCCCAGCTTCATTTACAATTGCATAAGAAACTCCCTCGACTTCTTTTAATAATTTATTTACTACAGCTTCAGTTTCCCTACTTGCAGTTGCATTTCCCAAGGCAATAATGTCAACATTATATTTTTTTATAAAATTTTTCAAAAGATCTATTGCTTCTCTTTCTTTTGAGTGAGGTTTTACTGGATAAATTACAGCTTGGTCTAAATATTTTCCGTGCTTATCAATTACTGCAACCTTACAACCTGTCCTATATCCTGTGTCAAGGCCTATTATATTTTTATCTTTGATTGGCCTTTGCAAAATATATGGCTTTAGGTTTTTTGAAAAAACTTTTATTGACTCTTCTTCTGCTTTTTCAGTTAACTTATTTTTTATTTCAGTTGTTATAGTTGGAATTAAAAGTCTCTTATAAGAATCTTCTATGGCTTTTTTTATCAAGGATTCTGTATAGTCATTATTAGATTTATAAAGATTTTTAATTAAAGTTAAGTTATAATTATCTGTAAATTCTAACTTTACAGTCAAATCATTATTTTTCTCTGCCCTATTTAAGGCCAAAATTTGAAAAGGCTTTAGATTTTTGATCTTTTCATTAAAATCATAATAATTTTCATAGGTTAAATCTTCATCTTCCTTTTTTTCTGCCAAAATCCTTGCCCTAACCAGTCCATCTCTTCTTATAATATTTTTTGCCTCAATATTATTTGCCACATCTTCTGCCAAAATATCCAAGGACTTATTTATAGCGTCAGCCTCATCTTCTATACCTTCTTTTATGTATTTTTTTGCAAAAGAAAGTGCCTCTTCTTCACTTTGAGCCTTCATTAATATCTCATCCAAAAGTTCCATTAGTCCAAGTTCTTTTGCCTTATCAGCCCTTGTTTTTCTTTTTTTCTTAAAAGGAGCATAGATATCTTCAAGCTCTGTCAAAGTTTTAGCTTGGTCAATTTGCTCTTTTAATTTTTCATCAAGTTTTTCTTGATTTTCTAAAGATGTAAGAATTTCTTCTTTTCTTTTTTGAAAATTTCTAAGTCTTGTTAGTCCGCTTTCTATATCTCTAATTTCTGTATCTTTTAGACCACCAGTTTTTTCTTTTCTATATCTTGCAATAAAAGCGACTGTTGAGCCTTCATCTAATAATTTGATTACCTCATCAATGCTTTTTTCCTTAATAGATAATTCTTCTGAAAGAATTTTTGATATTTCCATTACTACCTCACTAATTTATCTTAAATTACAAAAATATAGGAAATTTCCTATATTTAAAAATCAAAATATTTTTTTACATACAAAAATATTATACTCTTTTTTAAGAAAATTAAAAAGCTCCTTAAATCACATAGATTTAAGGAGTGTAATTAATTTTCTGTTATATAATTTATCTTATATTTTGGGAAATTCATAGAAATTGTTCTTCCTTGAAATTTATCCCCAAATTCTCTATCAAGCTCATACAAGTTTGATGGATCATAAAAAACAACCTTAGAATTTTTTGCTTTTTGTGGAATTAAATCAAGTTGAAACTTATATTTTCCCCTATTTTTTGAATAATCTAATAATAAATCAATAAACCTTCCATAATCATAGTCGTTGAAATTTTCAAATTCTAAATCAACCTTAAATTCATCATCTTGCCTAATATCTGCAATACACTTATTAGACTTGTAGGATTTCTTGACCCCGTCGGATAAATTTGTAAGGGAAATCATAGTTATAAGTTTATTATTTTTATCATTTATTAGGTTTATCAAATCATTTTGGTCCATGTTATTCTTAAAATCATCTAGGTTAATATGGTCAAATTTTTCCTTATTTAATTCATCTTCAATATCATTGAGATTCAACCTTCTTGTTTGAGTCTTATCTAAATCTTCCTCTTTTTCTATATAATTATGACTATCATTTTCTTTTTTCAAAACCTTCCTATCGTTATTCTTGCTTATGTTAGGAGATTTTTTCTTAAAAGGAATATTTAGATCATCAAACCTCATTCTTCCCCTATTTTCCTTCATAGTATCTACCCTTTTGTAGGTATTATACAAGGTTGTAAAAACCATAAACAAAAATGAAAGGCTTGTTAGTAAATTTAAAATATTTTTATAAATCCCATCTCCAGGAGCAAAAATATTTAAAATAAGCATCAATAAAAATGGAAGAGATCCAGTATAAGAAAAGAATTTTTTTATTGGATTATTATTAGATTTTTCTTTTTCTACTGGTTTTTTATCCTTAAAAAGTTCCTTTTTCTTTTTATTTTTCATAAGTCTTTTTATATTTTTATAGGCAAAAATAAAAATCCTATACCATACATAACCCAAATAATAAGTTTCGTAGTTGGAAAATTTGCATAAATATCAAAGGGTATAAGCCTAATTACCATATCAAATATAAAGGTAAAGACTAACAAAAACATTCCTAATTTAAGTAGGACTTTTGATATTAAAAACAAAATAACCAATCCAACTAAGAAGGCTACTATAACTAAGGGTATGTTAATTTCATTTAAAATAGCATATATTCTATCATAATTTAAATTATCCATATTACCACCTTTTAGACAATTATACCAAAAATTATCATAAATTAGAAATCTATATTTATTGATTATAAGGATATTTTTCGTATAATAAAATTATAAGCTGGAATAGCTCAATCGGTAGAGCAATTGTATCGTAAACAAAAGGTTGCGGGTTCAAGTCCTGTTTCCAGCTCCAAAATAAAATCGTCAATAGATGGTTACGGTATGTTGACAAACTAAAAATTTACCCATTTCGACCGAGTACAACGAGCGGAGAAATCTCATGAGATCTCTCCATGCGTTCGTTTCACTCACACTAAAACATATTTGCTACACAAACTTATTCGTGCTTTCGAACTTAGTTTTAGGGATAAATATGCCTAATCAAGGCATATTTATCTAATCGAGATGGGTTATAGCACAATTTTATTTTTGAATTATTAATATATCATTAAACTGACTTTGTCTACGCTCTAAAACCGTCAATATACGGTTTTTTATTTATTAAAAAAGACCAGCAAGGCTGATCTTTTAATGAATTAATCTAATATAATATTTTTTATTTCGTTTCTTCTTTTATTCGCATTTTTAACAATAAATACACCATATAAAACTGCAATTATTGTACCTAATACATAGGCAATTTTTAAATCAAGACCAAAACCAATCTTTTTCGCACTTATTATAAAGGTAAATACAATAAATGTGTAAAAAATTCCTGGTATCAAGGTCATCAAATATTTCTTATTATTTATAATCAAGTATGTCGTTGCAACAGCTAGGGCAAATATAGCCACAAATTGATTTGTAAATCCAAAATATCTCCATAAAATATTAAATCCATTAGGATTAGATTTAGCAAAAACAAGAATAATTATTGCAGGCACAAATAAAACAGCTGCAACTATTGCTCTTTTAAAACCTGATCTTTGGTCAATATTTAATTCTTCTGAAACAATTAATCTCAAGGACCTAAAGGCTGTATCACCACTTGTAATTGGAAGTGCTATTACACCAATTATTGCTAAATATCCACCAACTGAGCCCATGAAATTTCTAGAAATTTGTCCAACCATTAAGGTACCAGCTGTATCTAGAGCTGATTTTCCTGATGAAAATAAAACCAAGGCACCTGCTGCCCAAACCATGGCTATAAAACCTTCTGTAATCATTGTAGAATAAAAAGTTCCCATAGCTTCTTTTTCTTTAGCAACTGTTCTTGATACAAGAGTTACTTGAGATCCATGAAATCCTGAAAGGATACCACAAGCTACAGTTATAAAAAATGAAGGAATAAATTTTTGACCATCAGGGTGGTCATAAAACAATCCATATCCTTCAAATTGCAAATGAGAAAGCCCTTTCATTAGAATCCCTATAAATACTCCAAATGATGAAATCAACAAGAAAGCACCAAAGATTGGATAAATTCTTCCAATTAATTTATCAATTGGTAAAACTGTTGAAAGAATATAATAAACAAAAATAATTCCATATATAATCCAAATAACATTTGAATTAGGACTAAGCCCCATAATATCATGTGCAATCAAATCTCCGGGCGTATAAACAAAAACTGTTCCAGTTAAAAGTAATAAAATTGCTATAACAATATTATAAAATCGTTTGACATTTGTTCCTAAATATTTACCAACTAACTTTGGAACCTGACTTCCACCATTTCTCATAGAAATCATTCCTGTTGCATAATCATGAACAGCTCCTGCAAAAACACATCCTAATGGAATTGCTAAAAAAGCAATCGGCCCAAATAAAATACCTTGGATAGGACCTAGAATTGGTCCAGTTCCAGCAATATTTAATAAATTTATCAACCAATTTTTCTTTTTACTCATAGTAACATAATCAACACCGTCTGCTTTTCTTACAGCTGGGGTTTCTCTATCATCTGGTTGAAATTGACTTTCAACAACTTTTGAATAAAGTATAGCTCCAAAAATAAGGATGGCAAGACCAATAAAAAATAATACCATATATCCTCCTTATTAAAAATTAATTCTCTTAAATTATAAATCAATACAAAATAAAATTCAAAATATTTCTTATCTAAGATATTATTTAAAAAAAGTCAATAAAAAAAGCCAGCATAGCTGACTTAAGAAATTATTTGACCAATCAAATAATCATCAATTCTTTGGGTGATTTTTATATCCTTAATTTCATTTATTCCAACATCATCTTTTGTGTGAACCCTTAAATAATTTGTAGAATATCCTGACTTATATCCATCAAGCTCTGTTTTGGTTTCAAATAAAACTGATAAAGTTTTTCCAATCTGCTTATCCAAAAATTCATGAGAATTTTTCTTCTCTATTACTGAAAGCTCTTTCGACCTTCTTTTTTTAGTATTACCATCGACTTGATTTTTCATATTTGCTGCCTTTGTTCCATCTCTTTTAGAATATTTAAAAAGATGGGTCTTAGAAAATTTAATATTTCTTACAAAATCCTTTGTTTGCTCGTGATTTTTTTCACTTTCATTTGGAAAACCTACAATAATATCAGTAGTTAATCCAGCATTTGGGAAATATTCCCTAATCAAGTCAACTTTTTCCTTGAAAATTTTTGTATCATATTTTCTGTTCATTAGTTTTAGTACATCATCTGAACCTGATTGAAGGGATAAATGAAAATGGTCACATGCTTTTTTTGTATCTTTCATTCTCTGTAAAAATTCCCTATCAATATGTCTTGGCTCCATTGATGAAAGTCTAATTCTTTCAATTCCATCAATTTTAGCAATATGTTCAATTACATCTATCAAGGAAATATTTAAATCTAGATCTTTTCCATAACTTGCAACATGAATTCCTGTTAGGACAATTTCTTTAAAGCCATTGTCTCTTAATCTTTTTGCCTCGTCAATAATTGATACCAAATCTCTTGATGCAATATTTCCCCTTGCATAAGGAATTAAGCAATAAGAACAATACATATTACAACCATCTTGAATTTTTATATAGGAACGGGTCATATCAGCTTGGTTAGAAATTTCTAAATCCTCAATGGCCTCCCCTATTTTAAATTCTTCCACATCTTTGGTTTTCACATGATCACTTATAAAGTTTTCACAAAGATCTACAACTTCTTCCTTATTTCTTGATCCTAAAACAATATCAACGCCTTCAATTTCTTTTACTTCGTCCCCCTTAACTTGGGAATAGCATCCAATAACTGCAATAATTGCATCCTTATTTTCTTTTCTAGCTTTTGATATTGTCTGTCTAGATTTTCTATCGCTCATATTTGTTACGGTACAAGTATTTATAACATAAATATCAGCATTGTCTTCTTTCTTTTCAAAACCTCTTTTTTTGAATAACTCTTCAATGGCTTCAGATTCATATTGGTTAACCTTACAGCCTAGGGTTTTTATATTAAATGTTTTACTCATTAATCAAACAAATCCTTTAATTTTTCAAAAAAGTTCTTATCTTCTTTTACCACATCACCAGAAATTTCTGAAAACTCTTTTAATTTTCTTTTTGAGCCTTGGATAATTTTGTTGGGGTAATAACTTTTACATAGAAATAAAGATCACCTTGTCTTTTAAATCTATCTGATTTTATTCCTTCATTTTTTATCCTAAATTTAGTACCGGTTTGGGTTCCTGCTGGTATATGATATTCTTGGGTAGTAGTTAGGGTTGGGATATCTATATTTCCACCAAGAGCTGCTGTTGTAAATGAAATTGGCATTTCATAGTAAATATCAAGACCATCTCTTTTGAAAATTTCGTGTTCTTCAACCTTTAAGATTATATATAAATCTCCATAAGATCCACCATTTTCTCCAGCATTTCCCTTTCCAACAACTCTCATTACTGAATCATTTTCTACGCCAGATGGTATATCAATTTTTATTTTTTCATTTTTGATTTTTTTTACCACTTCCATTACAATCTGGACATTTTTCTTCAATTATTTCACCTGTTCCATGGCAATGGTCACAAGTTGTTTGACGAGAAACTGTACCAAATGGAGTTTGACTTACGTTATTTATAACGCCCGTTCCATTACACTTAGGGCAAGTTTTTATTTTACTTTCATCTTTTGCACCTTTTCCATGGCAAGTTTCACATTCAACTTCTCTTCTTACTTGAATCTCTTTAGAAATTCCAAAAGCAGATTCTTTGAAAGATAGTTTTACAACTTGTTGGATGTCAGATCCTTTTCTGGCCCTTCTTCTTTGTTGGCTTCTTCCTTGTGAGAAGATATCTCCAAAAATATCTCCAAATATATCATCAAAGCCACCAAAACCACCAGAAAATCCACCAGCACCACCACCATTTTCAAAGGCTGCAGCTCCATAGGTGTCGTATTGACGTTTTTTTTGTGGATCAGATAAGATTTCGTAAGCTTCTGAAATTTCTTTAAATTTTTCTTGAGCCTCATCGTCATCTGGATTTAAATCTGGGTGATATTTTTTTGCAAGTTTCCTATATTTTCTTTTTAATTCAGAATCAGTGACATTTCTGTCAACTTCTAACAATTCATATGGGTCTTTCATTTATCCTCCAATATAAAAAAAATAAATTATTGCTAATTTATTTGTCCTAATCTTAATTTATAATTTTATACTTTTATCTGAGCCCAACTATTATACCACTTTGATAAAAAATTAAATTATATTTTAAAATTTAAAATAAAAATAAAGAATAAGAAGCAAGGCCTCCTATTCTTTAAATTCTATTTATTTTTTATTCTTCGTCGTCATCTACAACTTCATAGTCAGCATCTACTACATCATCATCTGCTTTTCCAGCATCTTGTCCTTCTTGACCTGCTTGAGCGTTTTTGTACATTGCTTCACTCATTGAGTAGATTTCTTGTTGTAGGGCTTCTGTTTTTGCTTTAATGTCTTCAGTATTGTCAGCTTTTATGCTAGCTTCAAGATCTTTGATTTTTTCTTCAATCTTATCTTTTTCGCTTCCTTCAACTTTTGCATCTTCTAAAGTTTTTCTTGCTTGGTAAACTAAAGATTCTGCATTGTTTTTAACTTCAATACCTTCTTTTTTCTTTTTGTCATCATCAGCAAATTTTTCAGCTTCTTTTACTTTTTTATCTATTTCTTCTTCTGTTAAGTTTGTTGATGAAGTAATAGTAATTTTTTGTTCTTTTCCACTACCTTGGTCTTTTGCTGATACATTTACAATACCATTTGCATCTATATCAAAAGTAACTTCGATTTGTGGAACTCCACGTCTTGCTGCAGGAATACCTGTAAGTTGGAATCTACCAAGTGTAGTATTGTCTGCTGCCATTTCTCTTTCACCTTGTACAACGTGAATGTCAACATCAGTTTGTCCATCTGCAGCTGTTGTAAAGATTTGAGATTTTTTAGTTGGAATTGTTGTATTTCTTTCAATTAATTTTGTAGCAACTCCACCAAGAGTTTCAATTCCTAGAGAAAGTGGTGTAACATCAAGAAGTAATAAGTCTTTAACTTCTCCTGTCAAAACTCCACCTTGGATTGCAGCACCAAGTGCAACACATTCGTCTGGGTTTATATCTCTTTGTGGTTCTTTTCCAATTATATTTTTAACTAAATCTTGAACTGCAGGAATTCTTGATGATCCACCTACAAGTAATACTTTTTCAATATCACTTGATGATAAAGAAGCATCTTTTAGAGCATCTTCTACGGGTTTTCTTGTAGCCTCTACAAGATCATGAGTTAATTCATCAAATTTTGCTCTTGTAACTGTAATATCTAAGTGAACTGGTTGTCCATCAACAGCTGTAATAAATGGTAAGTTTACATTAGTTGTTTTTGTTGATGATAATTCTTTTTTAGCTTTTTCTGCAGCATCTTTTAATCTTTGCATAGCTGTAAGATCTTTTGTTAAATCAACACCTGTTTCTTTTTTAAATTCAGCTGCTAAATAATCAACTAATCTATTATCAAAGTCGTCTCCACCTAATTTATTATTTCCTCTTGTAGATAATACTTCAAATACTCCATCGCCTACTTCTAGAATTGATACGTCGAATGTACCACCACCAAGGTCGTAAACCATGATTTTTGCTTGGTCAGTTTCTTTATCCATTCCATAAGCAAGAGCAGCTGCTGTTGGTTCGTTAATAATTCTTTTTACATTTAAACCTGCAATTTTTCCAGCGTCTTTTGTAGCTTGTCTTTGAGCATCTGTAAAGTAAGCTGGTACTGTGATTACTGCATCAGTAACTGTATCATTTAAATATCCTTCTGCATCTGATTTTAATTTTTGTAAAATCATAGCTGAAACTTCTTCTGGTGTGTAAGAATTTCCATCAATTTTACCAGTTTTATAATCAGTTCCCATCTCTCTTTTAATTGATGAAATTGTTCTATCTGGATTTGTTATTGCTTGTCTTTTTGCTGTTTCTCCAACAAGTCTTTCTCCATCTTTTGTGAAAGCTACAACTGATGGTGTTGTTCTATTTCCTTCAGTATTTGGGATTATTGTTGAATCCCCACCTTCCATAACGGCAACTGCTGAGTTTGTTGTTCCTAAGTCAATTCCTATAATTTTTGCCATAATATTCTCCTCCTATTTTGCAACTTTAACCATGCTTGGTCTAATTACTCTATCATTTAGTTTGTATCCTTTTTGATAGGTTTCTATAATATAATTTGATTTAAAATCTTCGTTTTCTTCTGTTTGAAAAGCGTGGTGGAAATTTGGATCAAATTCTACACCATCAGATTCAATTTCTTCAAGTCCTTCTTTTTCCAAAACTTTCCATAAAGAATCCCTTGTCATTATTATTCCTTGAACAAAAGAATCTTCTTTGTCTTGATCTTTTAGTGCCCTATCAAAATTATCTAAAACTGGTAATAGTTCTTCGATTAAATTTGATGAAGCAAACTTTTTAAAATCATTCCTCGCCTTTTCTTCTCTTTTTTTGAAATTAGTAAAATCTGCTAGTAGTCTTTGGTATTTTTCTTTGTATTCATTATCATCATTTGATAAATCTTCTTCTACATTACCATCTTCATCAACTATTTCAGCATCAATTTCTTCTAATTCTTCATCTATATTTTCTGTATTTTCAACATTTTCATCATGCTTTTTTTCATTGTCCACCTTTAACACCTACCTTATTATTTGCTAAGTAAATCTGATATTAGCTTGATGTCAGAAATAACTTCCTTATAATCAATTCTTGTAAGCCCTATTATTCCAATTTGTCCTACAATGTCTTTGTCATAATTAAAATGTGAAGTTATAATTGTGTTATCTTTCAATTCATTTATCTCATTTTCATCACCAATAGTAATTTTTAAATCACTGTCCGAATTTTCGATCAATTCCCAGATTCTTTCCTTACTATCGAATATCTTAATAAACTCTTTAGCCTTTATCGGATCTTCAAATTCTTTGAAATTAAAGATATTGCCTAGTCCCTTTATAATTACTTCTTTTGTCAAATCACTTAAAGAATCATTATTTATTTTTTTCTCCAAAATATCTAACAAATTCTCATATTTCTTAAAACCATTTTTCTTAAGTCTATCAAATATTTTAGAAATGTCCTTTAAACTCTCCCCTTCTATACTTTCTTTTAATGTTGTAGAAATATTTGCTAGCTCATCATCATTAATTTCATCAACCATATAGATTCTATCACTTATAATGCTCGCATTATCATAAACAACAATAAATAAAAGTACGTTAGGATCAATTTTTAAAATTTCTAAATTTATTACCTTACTTATATTATTTCTAATAGTATAAGAAACGGCTGTAAGATTTGTCATCTTTGCCAGAAGTAGTGTTGCAGTCTCCACAATTTTTGAAACATTACCATATCTTTTATCAAGAATTCTTTCCAAATCTTCATCTTCTCTAATATTTAATGAATTTTCTAATAAATTATTTACATAAAGTCTGTAACCCTTATCTGATGGGTACCTTCCTCCAGATGTGTGGGCCTTTTCCAAAAGTCCCATTTTTTCAAGAGTGCTCATCTCATTTCTAATTGTTGCAGACGAAATATCTAATGAATATTCATTAAGTAATGATTTAGAACCAATAGGCTCTCCAAGATTAACGTATGAGTTTATAATGGAAAAGAGTATCATCTTTTTTCTCTCGTTCATTATTTTCACCTCATTTAGCACTCCAATTATCTGACTGCTAATTATAGTATACTAGCTAATTTTCTTTTTGCAAGTTATATTATTTCAATATAAAATTCATTTGATAAATCAAAGCCCTTATGTGTAAATTTTAAGCTTTGATTAATTTCAAAAAATCCTTCTTTATAAAATTTTTCAATTACTTTACCATATTTTTCTAAGAGAGAATGGCCAAAAATATTTTCAAATTCCTTTAAATCAATTCCCTCAACTTCTCTTAATTTAAAGATTATATATTCTTTTTCTCTTTCATCATTTGAGATAAATTCTCTAAACTCTACCGGAAATTTCCCTTCATTAATTAAATTTTCATATTTCACAAAATTTTTCACATTATTATATCTAACATTTGACAAAAATCCTGATGCCCCAAGACCAAAGGCAAGGTATCCTCCTTCTGACCAATATTTTTTATTATGGTAGGATTCAAAGTCTTTTTTTGAAAAATTAGAAATTTCATACCTATTTAATCCCAAATTTTTTAAATAATTTTCAATATAAGAAAAAATATCTCTTTCCAAATCATCATCCATAAGTTTAAGTTTATCTTTTTTGTAAATGCTATAAAAATGTGAGCCCTTTTCAAGTATTAAGGAATAGTAGGATAAGTGTTGGGGATTTATTTTTTTTATTATTTCCAAATCATTTTTTATAGAATCAAAATTTCCACCAGGAAGATTTAATATCATATCCAAAGAAAGATTATCAAAACCTGCTTTTCTAATATTTTCTATATCTTTTAGGACAATTTCCTTGTTATGGTCTCTACCAATTTTCTTTAAAACTTCATCATCGAAGGATTGAACACCTAGAGAAATCCTATTTATACCTAAACTTTTATATGCCTTTAATTTTTCTAAGCTTAAAGAATTTGGGTTTGCTTCAATTGTGAATTCTTTTACATGACTAAGGTCAAATATTTTAAGTTGGTCAATAATTTCTTCTATATATTTAAAATCTACGTAGGTCGGAGTTCCCCCACCTATATAAATAGAATCGACTTCAACATCCATATTTTTTTGGTATAAGATTATTTCTTTTTTTAAATTTTCAAAATATGAATCAATCCTAGATTCTAAATTTGGAAATGCTGTAAAATCACAATAAAAACATTTTTTCTTACAAAAAGGTATGTGAATATATATTCCAATTTTTTCCATACTTTCTCCTTAAATTTTTCAAAAATAAAAAAGCTATACTAACTTCATTTTTTAAATGTAGAAAACCTTCATGCAAAGAATATCATACGGAAAAAATTTACTTGATTTCAAATTAAAAACTTCGTTAAAAAACCGTATGTCTGAGCGTAGCGAGTTTACGGTTTTAGAAGTTTTTGATTTAGAAATCAAAAATTTTTGTAGTCAGATATTCGTGCTTGAAGGTTTTTCTAAGTTTGAAGCTAGATAAAAGCTTTATTCATCATCATATTTCAATACAGCAAGGAAGGCATCTTGTGGAATTTGTACGCTTCCTAGTTGTCTCATTCTCTTCTTTCCTTCTTTTTGTTTTTCTAGAAGTTTTTTCTTTCTTGATATATCTCCACCGTAACATTTTGCAATAACGTCCTTTCTCAAAGCCCTTACTGTTTCTCTTGCTATAACTTTTGAATCAATTGTAGCTTGGATAGGAATTGCAAATTGTTGTCTTGGGATTTGGTCTTTTAATTTTTCAACTATTGATCTTCCCCTAGCATAGGCAAAATCTTTGTGAACAATTGTTGATAAGGCATCAACCCTGTCTTCATTAATTTTTATATCAAGTTTGATTAGATTACTTTCTTCATAATCTACAACTTCATAATCAAGGGATGCATATCCTTTTGATCTTGATTTTAAAGAATCAAAAAAGTTATAAATTACTTCATTTAAAGGAATTTTATATTTAATTAAAACCCTATTTTCATCAATATAGGACATGTCAATAAGCTCTCCACGTCTTGATTGGGCAAGTTCCATTACAGGTCCTATATAATCCTTTGGAGTCATAATTTCAGATATTGTTATAGGTTCTTTTACATAATCTATTTCTGATGGGGCTGGAAAATCATTTGGATTTTCTAATCTTTTTTCTTCGTGCCCTTTTGTTTTTACCCTATAAATTACTGATGGAGCTGTTGCTATTATGTCAAGATCGTATTCTCTTTCAAGCCTTTCAGTAATAATATCCATGTGTAATAGACCCAAAAATCCGCATCTTAGTCCAACGCCCAAGGCTTGGGAGTTTTCTTGTTCAAAAACTAAAGATGCATCATTTACTTGAAGCTTTTCCAAAGAATCTTTTAATTTATTAAATGATTCGCCCTCAGCAGGATAAATTCCAGAATAGACCATTGGTAAAACTTCCTTATAGCCTGATAGGGCAGAATCAGTAGGATTATTTTTTAAGGTTATGGTATCACCAACCCTAGCATTTCTTATATCTTTTATGCTTGCTTCAATAAATCCTACATCACCACTTTTTAAATCCTTGGTTTCAATCCTGTTTTTCATGGTATATCCAACGCCTGTTACTTCGTAAGATTTTCCACTTGCCATCATCAAAATTTCATCTCCTGCTTTTACGCTTCCTTCAAAAATTCTAACATAGCAAATTACTCCCCTATATGAATCATAATATGAATCAAAAATTAAGGCTTTTAGGGGTTTATCATCATGATCTTCTGGTGCTGGAACATTTTCAATAATATCTTCCAAAACATCATCAATGTTAAGGCCGGTTTTGGCAGAAACTAGTGGAATATTTTCTGTATCCAAACCAATTTGATTTTCAATTTCTTCTTTTGTCTCGTCAATTCTTGCACTTGGCAAATCAACCTTATTTAAAACAGGCAAAATTTCCAAGTCTTGTTCAAGGGCAAGATAAGTATTTGCCAAAGTTTGTGCCTCAACTCCTTGGGAGGCATCAACAACTAAAATTGCTCCCTCGCACGCCTTTAAGGATCTTGAAACTTCATAAGTAAAGTCCACATGGCCTGGTGTATCTATTAAGTTTAAATCATAAACTTTTCCGTCATTAGCCTTGTATTTTAACTTTACAGATTTTAATTTTATTGTTATTCCTCTTTCTTGCTCAAGTTCCATGCTATCTAACATTTGATCATTTATTTCACGCTTTGCAACAGACTGAGTTTTTTCTATAAGCCTATCTGCAAGGGTAGATTTACCATGGTCTATGTGGGCAATTATTGAGAAATTTCTTATATTTTCTTTTTTACTCATTATCTATTTTCCTTATCTACAAATCCTATATTATATATTGGGAAAAATCTTAAAAATGCATGTCCTACGATTTTTTGATCAGAAATCGGTCCAAAATTTCTAGAATCATTACTAGCATTTGGCAACCTATTATCTCCCATTACAAAATACTCTCCATCTTTTACTTGCCATGAAGAATTTTCATTTGTTGTGAGAGTTTCATCATTGTTTATATAATTTTCTTCATAGACTTCCCCATTTACATAAACATTGCCATTATTTATTTCTATATTGTCTCCAGGCATACCAACTATTCTTTTTATATACAAAGTATCAGCTTGGTCGGGAGCATCAATTATTACTATATCTCCTCTTTCATATCCTTTAAAATGTTTTGAAACCTTATCAACAAATAGCATATCGCCGCTATGTAAAGTATTTAGCATAGAATTTCCTTCTACCTTAGTTGCATCCATCACAAATATTTTTATAAAAAAAGCAATAACTAAGGCTAATAAAATTGTTTTTATCCAATCAAGAAATTCTAAATCATTAGATTTTTCTGTCATATTACACCTCTCTCATTTTTTAATTATAAACGAATATGGCAAAAGTTCCAAATATTTTGATTTTAAAAAAAGATAAAGATTTGTAATAATGTAATTTTTATGGTAAAATAAATCAGTCGATATAAATTGGGGGTGAAAAAAATGGCAAACATTAAATCAGCAATAAAAAGAATTGATGTAACAAGAAAACAAACTGCTAGAAATAAATCAGTAAAATCTGAAATAAAAACTTATGTTAAAAAATTTGAACAAGCTATAGAAAATAAAGATAGCGAAAAAGCTAATGAACTTTTCAAAACTGTTGATAAAAAAGTAAAAAAGCAGCAGCTAAAAACATAATTCACAAAAATCAAGCTAGTAGAACATCATCAAGATTAGCTAAAAAATTAAATTCATTAAATGCTTAATTTTTAATCGGTTCATTCAAAACTTGCGATTTAGACAAGTCGCCAAGATTAGAATGAGTCGATTTTTTTATTTAGAAAATTTTTCAATCAAGATTAGCATGTTTAAGTTCATATCAAAATCTTGACTTTTTTGTTTTAGATCACACTTATATAAAAATTCTTGTATATTAAATAAGTCATCAAGACTAAAATTTCTTATAAATCCCTTATCTTTTCTTAGCTCAAAGCTAGATATTCCTAAAGATTTTTGAATAAAGGCATCATTATATGAAGCCTTTGTTAATACTTTTATACCAATCAAATTTCTTATATGTCTTACTATCATGTGAAAAATTTTAAAAATTTCATCCATATCCTTTGCCATATATAAATATGTATTCATTGCAGATTTACTATCCCTAACCGACAAGGCGTCTGTTAGGTTAAAAATGTTTAAGTCTAATATTTTATCTAGTTGATCGTGGACATCTTCAATAGAAACCTCACTTTTATCAGAATTTGCAATAATCTTATCAACAGTATTGATTACCTCATAAAGGTCTATTTGAGAATTCTTGTTTAGATAAGAAAACCTATCTATAATTTCATTTATATAGGATTTTTTAATTTTCTTTTTATTTTTTACAAATCTTTTACCAATAAAAGATACCAATTCATTATTATTTAACCTATCAATTTCAACTATATTTCCATATTCTTTTATAGTTTTATAAAATTTCCCCTTAAAGACATTATCTTCAGCAATTACTATAAGGGTTAAAAATTCCGGAATATTTTTAGCATCATCAATCAAAAGCTTACATATGTCATCATATTCTTTTATAGAATTTTTTGATAAGTCAATATTTCTCCAAATAAGAACCTTTTTATCTTCCATTATAGGATAGGTATCCATGGCAGTTTTAATCTCTTCTAGGCTCTTTTTCCCCTTTATTTCAGTATAATTAAAGTCCGGAAAGGATATCAAATCCTTGGCTTGGTCTATTATTGTCTCTTTCAAATATTCTTCTTTAGAATCAATTAGATAAATTCCACTTGTATTTTTTTTAAATAAATCAGTCATAAATTCCTTATAATTCATCTAAAAAATCCTCCTTTTACATATTTTTTACCTTAAATGAATTTTTGTAAAAATCAATTTGGCAATATCCATCCCTTTGACTAATACAAATTTCTATATTTTTTAAATTTTCTAAAACTTCCTTTGAGGGATGGCCATAGGTATTTTTTCTTCCTGCAGAAATTAGGGCAAGTCTTGGACTTGTAATTTTTACAAATTTTTTTGATGTCGAAAATCTTGATCCATGGTGGGAAACTTTCAAAATATCTATATCTCTAGCAAGAATTTCTTCCTTATCACTTGGCAAATCTCCCATAGTTAAAATCTTAAAATTATTAATCTCAATTAAAAGTGGCATGGAATTGTCATTTTCCCTTCCATCAAAATTTTTCAAACACCTTACTTTAAAATTTTTCCCCTCATACACATCTCCCTCTTTCATTTCTTTAAAAGAGTGAATTTTTCCTAAGTTTCTATTATACTTATTTGAAATAATAGGGCCAAGTTCAAAATTATTTTTAAGCTTTTCTATACTTCCCATATGGTCTTTGTCCTCATGAGATACAAAAACAGCCTTTATTTTTTTAACTCCCTTTGCCTTTAACAAAGGTATGGCAATTTTTTCACTTGAAGAATAATTTTTAAAAGAAACTTCCCCGCAATCAAATAAATATACATCCTTACCATCTTCTAAAATAAAAAAATCCCCTTGGCCAATATCGACCATTTGAAAAGAAATTGGCATATTCTTATCTTTAATTATTATAGAAAAAATCACAATAAAAATTGATAAGATTAAGAAATTTTTTGCCCTTATTTTTTTATTGGTAAATTTAACCATAATAAATAAAAGTATTAGGTAATAAAAACAAATTAAAATGGATTCTTTTGGAAATTCAAGGCTAAAAATTGAAAATGAATTCAAAAAGCTAACTATATTTAAAATAGACCCTATTAAAAAATCTAAAATATAGAAAAATATTCCCAAAAGTCCTCCTAAAAATGGATATAAGATAATTATTCCAAAAATTATATACATAGATATAGTAAAAATAGGAATAACCAAAAAATTTGCAAAAAAACTTAGCAAATTGAAAAATCCATAGTAATAAATTATATGAAAGGCTAAAGTAACTTGTAAAGTCAAGGTAAAAATTAGACTTTTCTTTATGTATGAATATTTTTTTCCTCTAACAAGACTTGGATAAATTACATAAATTGCAAATCCTGCCAAAAAAGATAGGAAAAACCCAGAGTTAAAAATAGCAAAGGGATTAAAAAATAAAATCAATAGCATTGAAACTATAAGATTTTTATACATATCCCTTCCTTTTTTTAACAAAAATGCCAAGTAAGAAAAAGAATACATTAAAAGTACCCTTATTACCGAAAAGGGAAAAGAAATTAAATATCCATAAAATAAACAAAATCCTAAAGAAATTGGATAGGCATACTTATAAGAAACCCCAGATTTTATAAGCAAAAATAACAATAAAGTAAGGATTAAGTCTATATGGAGTCCAGAAATTGCCAAAATATGTGAAAGACCTAACTTATTCAAAACTTCCCTATCATCAAATCTTTCAGATAAAATAACAGATTTTATAAACAAAAAAGATTTTTTTGATAAATTTTCCCCAAAAATTTTCTCAATATATATTCTAAAAGACCTCTTCATTTTCAAAAAAACAGAAGATGAATAGCCTAAATTTTTATAAGATTTTATATCAAGTTTTGACTTAATCTTTTTAGAAAGTAAAAATTTCCTATAAGAAAATAAGTAAGGGTTGGTATTGGTCTTATGCCATGAAATTTTACAATTTGCCCTTAATCTTTGTCCTATTTGAAAATTTTTCTGGCTTATAAAAGAAGATTTTTCATTAATATCTTCCTTTCTATTTGAGGCTTTTACATAATATGTATAAAAATCTTCACTTTTAGCCTTGTCAACTACAGTAAGGTTTAAATCCAAATCATCATACTTATCAAGTTTATAAGAAGAAAAAGAAAAAACTCCAAGAAAAAGTCCCAAAGAAAAACCTAAACAAAGATAAGAAAGGAAAGATTTTCTAATAAAAAGAAAAACTGCACATGCAAATAAGCCTATAATTAAATAATAAAAATTATAAGCCTCATACAAAGTAAAAATTCTAACCCCTGCCAACAAAGAAATAAGTAAAAAAAACAAATTTTTTCTCATAAGATTCTCCTGAATTTATTATAACATATGATATAATAAATTAGAGGTAATTTTATGAATGATTTGTTATACATTAGTCATCCACAATTAAATAAAATTGATTCCAAAATTATTAAGACAAAAAATGAAGGAAAAAATACAAAGATAATTTTGGATAGGAGTATTTTTATGCCAACTTCTCCATATCTTTTGGATGAAAATCCAAGAATTTCAGGAAATGAAGTTAGCCATATAAGATTTATTAATGGAAATTTGATACATACAGTTAATAATAAAATAAAATCATCTTCTGTTAAGCTAAGTTTTGATAAGGATATAAGACTTAAAAATATGGATTATAACACAGCTTTTTTTATTTTTAAATCTTTATTTTTAAAATATTATAACAAGAAGGACCTTACTTTAAAAATAAAGGACAATTATTCTCAAATTAAGGTTTCAAATTTTCATGAAGATTTTTCAATAGATGATTTTTTAAGCTTATTTAATAAATTGATAGATTTAGGATTAAAAATTAATAAAGATAGAGATTTTGTTGAAATAAAAGGTTTTGATAAAGACTTTAATTCTGGAGTCTACCATAATAATACAAAGTATTTACAAGGTATTTTTGTTTTTTCAGTTGAAAAAATAGATGAAACTCTTCTAATTGATTTTATTACAGGAGCTGACTATAAAAATTTTACAAAAAATAATATAAAAGTGATTAGTGAAATTAAAAAGATTTCTTTTTCTGAAATTGATACATCGGATAAGCTTAGAAAGATAATTTCAACAATCCAAAAATCGACATATATTTAAAAGGCCCTTGCATTTGCAAGAGCCTTATTTTTATTTTACAAGTAAGTTTAATATTTTTCCTGGTACATAGATTACCTTGAATATATTTTTACCGTCTATATATTTTTGAATATTTTGATCATTTTCTGCACTTGTTACTGCATCTTCTTGATCAGCATCTTTTGAAATTTTTATAGTAGCCCTGACTTTTCCATTTACTTGAACAGGAAGTTCTATGGAATCAAATTCAAGTTTACTTTCATCGTATTCAGGCCATGATGCTTGGTTTAATTGACCCTCAAAGCCAATTTCTTCCCACAATTCTTCAGTTAAGTGAGGAGCAACTGGATTTAATAAGATTAGATAAGTTTTATAATCTTTTTTAGTGATTTTTCCAATATTTCTCATCTCATTTAATAAACTCATTAGAGCAGCTATTGCTGTATTGTATTTTAAAGATTCATAATCCTCACTTACTTTTTTGATAGTTTGGTTAATTAAAATTTCAAGTTCATTTGTGTATTCATCACCATCTTCTACTAAGTCATAAAGATTAAATACTCTTTCCAAATATTTTCTACAACCCTTAACACCTTCGTCTGACCAAGGAGCTGTTGACCTAAAATCACCAATAAACATTTCATAAGCTCTAAGGGTATCTGCCCCATAATCTCTTACAATATCATCCGGATTTACAACATTTCCTCTAGATTTTGACATTTTTTGGTGGTCTTCTCCCAAAATCATTCCGTGAGAAGTTCTTTTCTTGTATGGTTCTTTTGTAGGAACTTTTCCTAAATCATACAAAAATTTATGCCAAAATCTTGAATAAAGTAAGTGAAGAGTAGTATGCTCCATTCCACCATTGTACCAATCAACAGGTGTGTAATAATCTAATTTTTCTTTACTTGCTAGGTCTTCATTATTATTTGGATCAATATATCTTAAATAATACCAAGAAGATCCTGCCCATTGTGGCATGGTGTCAGTTTCTCTTTTTGCAGGCTTTCCACAAATTGGACAAGCAGTATTTACAAATTCATCTATTTTTGAAAGTGGACTTTCCCCATCATCAGTAACTTCATAAGAATCAACATCAGGTAATTTTATTGGTAAATTTTCTTCCTTTTCAGCAATCCATCCATGTTCTTCACAATAAATCATTGGAATTGGTTCACCCCAATATCTTTGTCTAGAAAATACCCAATCTCTTAACTTATAATTTACCTTAGCTGAACCAAGATTTTTTTCTTCAACATATTCAATTATTTTCTTTTTAGCATCTGATACAGTAAGTCCATTTAGGAAATCTGAATTTATCAAAAGTCCCTTATCAATTGAAGTTGTTGGTAAAGCTTCATCACCTGTATCAATTACAGGAATAATTGGCATTTCAAATTTTTGTGCAAATTCAAAATCTCTTTCATCATGAGCAGGAACTGCCATAATAGCTCCTGTTCCATAAGAAATTAAAACATAATCAGAAATCCAAATTGGAATTTCTTTTCCATTAACTGGATTTATAGCAGAAATTCCATCTAATTTTATACCGGTTTTTTCCTTTATAAGCTCACTTCTTTCAAAGTCAGATTTTTTCTTAGCAAAATCTTGGTATTCTTTAACCTCATCTAAATTTTTAATCTCATCTTTAAATTCTTCAAGCATTGGATGTTCTGGTGCAATTACCATATAAGTTGCCCCAAAAATTGTATCAGGTCTTGTTGTGTAGACATTTAATTTATAATCTTTGTCTTTTAAAGAAAAATTAATTTCTGCACCGTGACTTCTACCAATCCAATTTTTTTGTTGAATTTTTATTTTTTCTTCATAATCAACTTCATCTAAATCATCAATAAGCCTATCAGCATATTCTGTAATCTTTAACATCCATTGATTTTTAACCTTGTGAGTTACTTCTGACCCACATCTTTCACATTTTCCATCAACAACTTCTTCATTTGCAAGACCAACCTTACATGATGGGCACCAGTTTACTGGCATTTCTTTTTTATAGGCAAGGCCATGTTTATATAATTGAATGAAAATCCATTGAGTCCATTTGTAATAATTTGGATCTGTAGTGTTTACTTCTTTGGACCAATCAAAAGAAAATCCTATTGACTTCATTTGAGCCTTGAAATTTTTAATATTATCTCTTGTTACTATAGCTGGGTGAATATGATTTTTTATAGCATAATTTTCTGTTGGAAGGCCAAAAGCATCCCATCCCATTGGATAAATTACATTTTCTCCTTCAAGTCTTCTTTTCCTAGCTACTATATCTAAAGCTGTATATGGTCTTGGGTGACCTACATGAAGACCTTGACCAGATGGGTAAGGAAATTCTACCAAAGGATAGAATTTTTTCTTATCTGTGTCAAGTTCTGATTTAAAGGTTTCTTCTTCATCCCATATTTTTTGCCATTTTTTTTCAATGGCATTTGGATTATATTCCCTCATATTTTCTCCTTAATTTTTTGATGCAAAAGAATTAACTGTTCTTGGGTAAGGTATAACGTCACGGATATTTTTCATTCCTGTAAGATACATTACAGCCCTTTCAAAGCCAAGTCCATATCCTGAATGAACAACTGTTCCATATTTTCTTAAATCTAGGTAATTTTGATATTCATCAATTTTCAATCCATTATCTTCCATAGATTTTACAAGCTCGTCATATCTTTCTTCCCTTTGACTTCCACCTATAAGCTCACCTACTGCAGGAACAAGCATATCAAAGGCAGCTACAGTTTTTCCGTCATTATTTCTTCTCATATAAAACGCCTTAATATCTTTTGGATAATCTGTTACAAAAACAGGACCATCAACTATTTTTTCTGATAAATATCTTTCATGTTCAGTTTGAAGGTCAATTCCCCATTCTACTGGATATTCAAAATCAACATCAGCATTTTTTAATTTTTCAATTGCATCTGTATAGGTAATTCTTGCAAATTTAGCATTTTTAACCTTTGTAAGTCTTTCGATCAAAGTATCATCTATTCTTTCATTGAAAAATTCAATCTCATCCTTACAATTTTCTAAAACATATTCAATCATATATTTCATCATTTCTTCAGCCACATCCATACATACATTATAATCTGCAAAGGCAAGTTCAGGTTCAAGCATCCAAAATTCTGCAGCATGTCTTGGTGTATTTGATTCTTCAGCCCTAAATGTTGGACCAAAAGTATAGATATTTGAAAGAGCAAGAGCATAATCTTCAGCTTCAAGTTGTCCTGATACAGTTAGATATGATTTTTTTCCAAAGAAATCTTTTGAATAATTAACCTTACCATCCTTATCAAGATTTGGTTTTTCTAAGTTTTGAGTTGTAACTTGGAACATTTCCCCAGCACCTTCAGTATCTGAAGCAGTAATTAAAGGCGCATTTAAGTAAATAAATTCTCTTTCTTGGAAGAATTTATGAAGGGCATAGGCAAGTTTTGATCTTAATCTAAAAACAGCCCTATAAGTATTAGTTCTAACTCTTAAATGAGGAATAGTTCTCATATATTCAAGAGATTGTCTTTGTTTTTGGATTGGAAAATTCTCATCACTATGACCCAAAACTTCTACTTTATTTGCTTGAAGCTCATAGGCTTGCTTTGCATTATTAGTTTTGACAAGCTTACCAATAACCTTTAAAGAAGCTGACAAGTGTTCTTTTTGTATGCTTTCAAAGTTTTCTAAGTCTTTTCCTATAACAACTTGTAAATTTTTAAAAATTGTTCCATCATTTAATTCGATAAAACCAACATTTTTTGTAAATCTTGCTTGTCTTATCCAGCCTTGGGCTGTAATTTCTTGGTCAATGTATTTTTCAACATCTTTTTTAATCTCTGATAATTTCATCCTCATTTCCTCTCTTTATTTTTTCTAAATTTTTACTAAGTATTTTTTCATAACCTATATCTTTTGATTTATAAAATTTTTCATTTATAAATCCATCTGGAAGGTAATCTTGTTTTACATAACCATTATAATCATGTGGGTATAAATAAGTATCTTTCACAAGATTTTTACTCCCCTTATAATGTGTGTCTTTTAGTTTATTAGGAACTTCCAGATCTTTTTCATTTTTTACAAAATCCATAGCCTTATTTATGGCAAGATAAGTAGAATTATTTTTCTTTGCCAAAGATAGATAAATACAAGTTTCGGCTAAAATAATTCTAGCTTCCGGCATGCCAACAGTATTTATTGCTGTAAAGGTATTAGTGGCAAGGCTTAAAGCATAAGGATCTGCAAGGGAAATATCCTCTGATGCAAAAATAATCATCCTTCTTGCTATAAATTTTATATCCTCCCCGCTATTTAACATTTTTGCTAAATAGAAAATTGCAGCATCAGGATCAGAGCCTCTCATAGATTTTATAAAGGCAGATATAGTATCATAATGTCTATCCCCATTTCTATCATAGATAGAAATCTTTTTTTGTATAGAATTAAGTATACTTTGTCGATCAACTTCTATTATACCTTCTTTATCCTCTTGTGAAAATATAGCAATTTCTAATGCATTTAATAAGGCCCTACAATCTCCATTCGAAAATTTTACTAAGGTATTTCTTGCATCCTTATCAATTTTTATATTTTTATTTTGTAAAACTTTATCCTTGGTCAAGGCCATACCAATTAACTTATGCAAGTCATCATTAGTGTGAGCTTTTAATTCAAAAACATACATTCTTGAAATTAGAGCCTTATTTACCTCAAAATATGGATTTTCTGTTGTAGCCCCTATCAAAATAATAGTAGAATCTTCAACAAAAGGAAGGAGATAATCTTGTTGACTCTTATTAAACCTGTGAATCTCATCAATAAATAATATAGTTTTTTTATTTTCATATTTAAGATTATCTTTTGCTATTTCAATTTTTTTCTTTAGATCACTTATTCCACTAGCTACGGCAGAAACTTTTTCAAAAGCCATATTTGTAGATTTTGAAATAATTTTTGCAAGGGTAGTTTTCCCAACTCCAGGCGGGCCATAAAAAATAGATGAATAAATTCTATCTGATTTTATCATCCTTCTAATAATTTTACCCTCTCCCAACAAATGGTCTTGGCCCAAAAAATCTTCGATATTGTCAGGTCTCATCCTATCTGCCAAGGGAGCTGATTTTTCTAATTGTCTTTGTCTATTAAGTTCGAATAAATCCATTTTAAACTTCTTTCAAAAAAAGGACCATTGCATAACGAATAAGTTAATCTTTAAAATCTAAACAAAAATTATTTAAATTTTTATTTGACTTATCTTAAAGTTAGACTTAATTCATGTTTGCAAAAGCCCTAAATTATCTAATCATTTTCTAAATTTTTAATTTCTTTATAAAAAGACTCAACATCTTTAAATTCTCTATATACTGATGCAAATCTAACATAAGCAACAGGATCTAATTTTTTTAGATGGTCCATGACAAATTTACCAATACTTGATGATGGTATTTCTTTTTTACCAATATGATTAATAGAAATTTCTATCTCATTTGCAATTTTTTCTATTTGATCCATACTTACTGGTCTTTTTTCACACGATTTTACTATTCCACTGATAAGTTTTGCCCTATCAAAAGATTCTCTTGTGTTATCTTTTTTTACAACCATTAGAGTTTGATCTTCATATCTTTCGTAAGTTGAAAATCTCTTATTGCAAGTCTGGCAAAGTCTTCTTCTTCTAATAGCGTGATTATCTTCTGTGGCTCTAGAGTCTATGACTTTTGTGTCATTTGAGTCGCAATATGGACATTTCATTTTATTTTAAGAAATCTGGTAAATCTATATCATCAAATGGATTTGAAGATTTTTGACTTCTTTGTGCAGGTCTTTGTCCTGTACTTTGACTTGATCTTCTAGTCTCAATTGTTTCTCTTCTTTTTTGACTATCTTGGTCAAATCCTGTAGCAATTACAGTAATCTTAATATCATCGCCTAGTGATTCATCGCTACCTACACCAAAAATGATATTTGCATCTGAATCGATGTGATCTCTGATTAATTCTGCTGCTTCATTTGCTTCCATTAGACCAACTTCTGCTGCTGTTACATTTAATAATACAGCATTAGCACCTTCAATAGATGTTTCAAGAAGTGGAGAGTTAACAGCTGCTTTTGCTGCATCAACTGCTCTATTTTCACCACTTGCTCTACCAATTCCCATGTGAGCTATTCCTTGATCTGACATTATTGATTTAACATCAGCAAAGTCAAGGTTAATTACATTTGGTATAGCTATAAGTTCTGAAATACCACTTACAGCATCCATAAGTACTTGGTCTGCCATTTTGAAGGCCTCTACCATTGATGTTCTTTTTTCAACTATTTGTAATAGTCTATCATTTGGTATTGTAATTAATGTATCAACGCTTTCTTTTAAAGCTTCAATTCCACCTTCTGCAGATGTTTGTCTTTTTCTTCCTTCAAAAGTGAAAGGACGAGTTACAACGCCTACTGTAAGTATTCCTTGTTCTTTTGCTTTTCTAGCTACAACAGGGGCTGCTCCAGTACCAGTTCCACCACCCATTCCGGCAGTTATAAATACCATGTCTGCTCCCTTTAGTGATTCATCAATTTCTGATTCACTTTCTTCAGCAGCTTTTTCACCAATTTCAGGATTAGCTCCTGCTCCAAGTCCTCTTGTAAGCTTTGCACCAATTTGTAATTTTATATCGGCATTTGCTTCATTTAAAGTTTGTAGGTCTGTATTTAATGCAATAAATTCTACACCAGAAAGGCCACCCTCTCTCATTCTACTTATTGCATTATTTCCACCTCCACCTACTCCAATAACTTTTATTTTGGCTAAGGCGTTATTTTCTACTTCCATATTGATATTTGCCATCTTCCTCCCCCGTTTCATTAAGAATAATATTTTTTAATTATCTTCATCTTTTTCGTCAAGACTTTTTTCTTCAACTTCCACTACTGGATTCTTTCCTTTATCAAGACTAATAGAATATGCTTTTAGTTTTTTATTATCTATATCTTTTAAAACCGAATCAAGTAATTTCAATTTATACTTATAATTTTTTAAATCTCCGAAATTAATCTGAATATCTTTTATTATTATACCAATATCATTATAGTTTTCCAAGTCTATTTCTTTTATGTCCTTACTATATTTTAGCTTTTGCAATAAAGATATAAATTCCAAAATATTTTTATCATCAGTAAATTTTTTACCTATCTGTGGTTTCTTTTTTGGAAGTTTTATTTTTATTAGACTTTTATTATTTAATTTTATTGTCCTATCTAAAACTTTTCCATTATTGGTAATAATATACTTATCTTTTTTATATGTCGTGTACATATATGGATATTCTTCTTTGACTTTAACCACAATTTTATCTGGCATTTCTTTATCTATAGAGATTTTTTTAATTATTTGATCCTTTTTTAATTTTTCTATACTTTCTTTTTCGTCATATAGGGCAATATTTTTGCCTACTGGATTATTTAATTTTTTCAGTATTTGATCATCTGATAAAACTTTATTTCCTTCTATAAATACTTGAGATATTTTAAAGTATTCATGGTTGAAAAAATTGTATATTAAAATTCCAAGGCTAAGAATTACTAAAAATATAATAAAAACGGAGTAAATAATTTTTCTTTTCTTTTTATTTTTCTTCTTTTTCTGTTTTTATTACTCATTTTAATTTTCCATTAAATTTTTTATTAATTTATATATTTCATCAGCAGCATCTGGATTTTGTAAAGATTTTGCCATTTGGCCCATCTTTTTTAGTTTTCTTTATCATCAATTATATCAACTATGTTTTTATATAAGACTTCACCTGTTAAATCTTTTTCAAGAATCATAGAACTTGCACCTTTTTCAAGATAGGTTCTTGCATTATATTCTTGGTGATTTTCTGTTGTATAAGCTTTGGGAATTAGTATTGAGGCTTTTTCTAGGCTTGAAATCTCACTTAGGCTCATGGCTCCTGATGAGGCAATTACAAGATCACTTACCCCATAAAAAAGATTTATATTATCTATGTATGAAAATACTTTAATAAATTCATTTTCTTTTGTATTTTTTAGAAAATCATCATAAAAAATAGGTCCTGTTTGGTGGAGGAGATAAAATTTACCATCCATCAAGTTACTCATTTCTTGCACGGCCTTGTTTAAGGCTTTTGACCCGTTTGATCCTCCAAAAGAAAAACTACCGGCCTATCTTTTTTTATGCCTAATTTTTCTAAATCTTCTTTTGTATAATTAGTATTAAAATTTCCTCTTACAGGATTACCTGTTATATGGATATTTTTTTGATTTTTTATGTGTTTTTTCGCTTCTTCAAAAGAAATGCATACTAAGTCAACTTTATTGGATAGAAATCTTGTGGTAATTCCTGGGAATGAATTTGACTCGTGAATAAGAGTTTTGATATTTTTCTTGCTTGCTTGATAAAGTATTGGTGCACAAACATAGCCACCAGTTCCAATTACAAGATCAGGTTTGAATTCTTTTATTATTTTTTTAGCCTCTTTAAATCCTTTAAAATTTGTTATTAATGATTTAAAAAGTCTTTTGGAAATTTTTCTAGGAAGACCCATAGCTTCAATTGGTCTAAATTTATAGCCATATTTTTTTACTATTCTTTCTTCTGGCTTTCCTTTTATTCCAACATATAAAATTTCTATATCATTTATTTCTTTTTCTAATTTTTTGGCACATTGCAATGGCAGGATATATATGTCCACCTGTGCCTCCTCCAGATACTATTACTCTCATTTAAACTTCCTTTTCTAAAACTCTTTTTTTAAAGTCATCTCCTCTTTGCATGTAATTATTATACATTCCCCAACTTGCACTTGCAGGCGATAATAAAACTGTATCAGAATCTTTCATGATTTCAAAAGACTTGTCAACAGCCATTTGCATATCATCTACAAGGTAATATTCTATTTTATATTTTTTGCATAAATCTTCTAAAATATATTTTGTTTGACCTAATAAAATCATGGCCTTTATTTTTCCATTTTCTTTTTCAAACATTGGTGAGTAATCAATTTTTTTATCATAGCCACCTGCAAGTAAAATTATGTTTTTGTCAAAAGAATCTATGGCCTTTATTGTGCTATCAACGTTGGTTGCTTTTGAGTCGTTATAAAATGAAACATTGTTTACTTTTTTGACAAATTCCAACCTGTGTTCAATTGCCTTAAAGGTTTTTGTATATTTTTTATTTTTTCTAAGTCTATTCCATATAAGTATAAGCAAAGCATAGCACAGGCTGCATTTGCTAGGTTGTGATTTCCTACTATCTTTAAATCTTTTTTATTTAATAAAAATATATCTTTTTGATCTTTTAAATACAAACTATCATCTTTTAAATATATTCCTCTTTCTACTTTTTCTTTCATAGAAAATTCATATATTTTCGTCTTAAATTTATTTTTATTTTCTAACAATATTTTGTCATCATGGTTAATAACTAAAAAATTATCTTCATCTTGGTTAACTGCAAGTTTTAACTTATCATTGGCGTAATTTTCAAATGATCCATGCCAATCTATATGGTCTGGACTAATATTTAAAATCGCTCCAATATGTGGTTTGAATGTTTTTGTATCATGTAGTTGAAAGGATGAAACTTCTTCAACAAATACAGCATCCTTATTGTACATTTGCCACAAAATCCCCTCACCTATATTTCCTACACTAATTGCCTTTTGCCCTGCTTGATTTAAAACATATGTAATTAGAGATGTAGTTGTGGTTTTACCATTTGTTCCTGTGACTGAAATTATTTTTTTATCTTTAAAAATCCTATATGATAGTTCTATATCTGAAATAATTTGATTATTTTTTTCTAATTTTTGTACAATCTTATCATCAGGCCTAATTCCTGGTGATTTTACTACAAAATCATACTTTTCATTAATTTTTAAATCAGAAATAGGGCTATAATTATAGCCCTCTAATCTTTCGTCTTTATTTTTATTTTTATCATAAGTAAAAACTTCATATCCTAATTTATCTAAAGTTTTTACTGTAGATATTCCTGTTATTCCTAAACCGTAAACTAAAACTTTTTTCATAGTACTGCTAATAAAGTAATCAAAGATAAAATTACTGATACTATTGTAAAACCAGTAACTATTTTTGGTTCTTTGTATCCTTTCAATTCATAATGGTGGTGGATTGGTGTCATTAAAAATATTCTCTTTTTATTTCTAAGTTTGTATGATGCAACCTGGATTATTACACTTAGTGCTTCAGCTACATATACTCCTCCAAGTATTACCAAAAACAAAGTCATCCCCATATTTATAGCAAGAGCAACTACAGCCCCACCTATAGCCATAGATCCTGTATCCCCCATAAATACGCTTGCTGGATTTGAGTTAAAAAATAAAAATCCTAAAACTGCTCCAAGCATGATGCTTGCAAATAATTCATCTTCTATATTTTTAGCTAAAATTATAAAAGTAATAAAAACTGGAATTGAAACTTGGGTAGATAAACCATCAAGCCCATCAGTTAAATTTACTGCATTTGATGTTCCTATCATTATAAACATCATTATTGGAATTCCTAAAATAGAAACATTTAATCTAATATCTGTAAATGGAATCCATAATTTTGTAATTGTATCATTTTGAAAGATAAAACATAAAATTGCAATAGCAAATGATAATCCAACTTGAAGGATTATTTTTTGCATAGCAGTTAGTCCCAGAGATCTTTTCAAAACTAGTTTTCTAAAATCATCAATAAAACCAATAGCTCCAAAACCAAATGTTGCTAATAATAATATAAAAGTTTTCATAGAAAAAGGAACAAATATCAATGTTAAAACAAGAGCTGAAATTAAAAATATAATACCACCCATAGTTGGTGTTCCTGCTTTATCATAATGACTTTTTGGTCCTTCTTGTCTAATATTCTGTCCAATATGACTAGACTTTAAAATTGGAATTATAATTTTTCCTAAAATTAAAGTTAGCATTAAACTTATTAAAATAATTAAAATAATATTTTTCATCTCTCCTACCTATCAATATTAAGATAAACAGTGTTGTCCTTGTTTTCATAAATCATGCCAAGATTTTCCATTGCATATCTTTGGATTTCTTTTAAATCAACTGAATCTTCAAGGTCTTTATTCAACCTATCCCTTGTCAATTGATAAGATGTATATTGACTTTGTAAATTATTATACTCGTTTCTCATATTATTCAATTTCATATAATTATGTAAAGAAAAAATCCCCATAAAAATAAAGGATAAAATTAATAAAGCTAAGACATTTCTCTTAAACTTCTTATCCTTCTTTTTAAGCCTATTATAGCTAAACTTAGTGTCGTAAGAAGTTTGATTATGTAAACTTAGCTTTTTTCTTTTATTTAAATTTTTATTAACTTTTCTTTTTTTCAAAGCAGCTGACATTTTAAACCCTTTCGCAAACCCTTAGCTTGGCACTATGAGATCTTCTATTTGTTTTAAGTTCATCTTTAGATGGCAAAATAGGTTTTTTACTTATTATCTTTACCTTTTTTTCGTGATTGCAAACACAAACAGGAAATTCAGGTGGGCATATACATTTTTTGCTCATCTCTTTAAATTTATTTTTAACTATCCTATCTTCTAAAGAATGAAAAGTTATTACACACAACCTTCCTCCCTTATTAAGACGGTCTACTATTTTTTCTAAAGTATTTTCCAAAACTTCAAGCTCTCTGTTAACTTCTATTCTTAAAGCTTGGAATACTCTTTTTTCAGGATGAGCTTCATTAGTAACTACAGATTTCATAACAATATTTCGGAGTTGTAAAGTTGTATTAATTTCGTGCAATTTTCTGTAATCTACTATAGCTTTCGCAATGGTTTTAGAATATCTTTCTTCACCATATTTGGAAAAAATTTCCCAAAGCTCATCCAAAGAGTAATCATTGACAATTTGTTTTGCTGTTAACTCATTATCTTTGTTCATTCTCATATCCAAAGGTCCGTCTTTCATATAAGAAAAACCTCTATCTCCATTGTCAATTTGATATGAACTTACGCCAATGTCCATCAAAGCGCCATCTATCATTTTTAAGCTAGCCTTATCAAGAACATCTGAAATTTTTTCAAAGTTCTCATTAAAAAATAAAACATTTGAGAAATCTTTCAAATTTTCTCTAGCTGCTTTGATAGCATCCTTATCTTGGTCTAAGCCAATTAAAAGACCTTCAGGTGATAAGTTTTTTAAAATTTCCTTAGAATGGCCTCCCTTACCCAAAGTTAGGTCAGCATATATACCATCTTCTTTAATATTTAAATTTTTTATAGTTTCATTTAATAAAACTGATTTGTGAGAAAATTCCATATTACTGATCCATAATTTCTGATAAGTTCACTTCTACATCACCAATATAATCATTCCAATTATCCAAATCCCATATTTCTATGTTGGTATTATTTCCGATTATAATAGCCTCTTTATTTAAATTGGCATACTCGCGCAATTGCTTATTTAATAAAACTCGCCCTTGTTTATCTAAATAAGCTTTGATAGTGGAAGAGAAAAACAATCTTTTCATCGCCCTATTGTTTTTATTTTGGTAGGATAAGTCTTCAAACTTTTTGGCACGTTTTTCGAATTCATCAATAGTATATAAAACTAAAGAACGCTCTGGTCCCTTTGTTACATAAAATTCACTACCGAGATCATCTCTAAATTCACTTGGCATCATTATTCTATTTTTAGAATCTAATTTATGAATGAATTCTCCTAAAAACATGACCCACCTTCTACCACATATTTCCACTTCATAATTATTTTATACCAAATCCTTTAAATTGTAAAGGATTATAAAATTATTTTAATGGTCAAATTTATATATTTTAAGAGTATTTTTTATTTTTTTAAAAGTAAGGTGGTTTAATTTCCCAAAATAAAAATTTGCAAAGAAAAAAACAGCCTAAGCTGTTAATTTTTCTTATATGGTTTTAAATTTATATTTTTGTATTTTACAAATAAAAATATTCCGATTATTAAATATGCAACACTTGTTATTTGTGCCATCCTAAAAGGTCCTATCATCAAAGAATCGGTTCTAAGTCCTTCCACAAAAAAATCTTAAAACTCCATAAGCCATAAAATAAACTGATGTTTGTATTCCTTTTTTTGGATTTTTTTTCCTATATATTAGTAAAAATAAAAATATCAAAAAATCTCCAAGTGATTCATACAAAAAAGTTGGGTGAACTTTTACTCCATCAACAATTATAGCCCAAGGTAAATTTGTAGCACTTCCATGGGCTTCTCCATTTACAAAATTACCCCACCTACCAATAGCTTGGCCCAAAGCAAGGGAAGGGACCATAATGTCTAAAATATCAATTAGGGGTAGGTTTTTTTTCTTTGTATAAAAGTATATTGCAATTATCGCAAACAAAATACCACCGTGAATGGCAAGTCCACCTGCCCTAAAATTTAAAATTTGTATTGGATCATTCTTATAAAAATCCCATTCAAATATTACATACCAAATCCTAGCTCCAATTATTGCAAAAGGAAGGGTTACAAAAAGTAAATCATAAATGAAATCTTCAGAAAATCCTCTTTTTACAAATTCTTTTTGTGCAATTTTTGCCCCAATTAAAACTCCTGAAATTATTAATATGGCATACCAATATATATCAATTCCAAATAAGGAAAAAGCAACCCTATCTATATTAAAATTCAACATATTAATCTTCTATGCTATCTGGCACATTCCAATTTGTATAAACTTCTTGAACATCGTCATTATCTTCAAGAGCATCGATTAATTTCATTATTTGTTTGTTATTTGATTCTTGTGCATCAATTAAATTATCAGCAATGTATGAAATGTCTGCCTTTGTAAGTTTATAGTCTGATTTTTTAATTCCATCTACTATGCTTTGAAAATCTTCGACACTTGTTATAATTTGATAAGTATCGCCCTCATCTGTCACATCCTCTGCTCCAAGATCAATCACTTCTAACATTAAATCATCAAAATCAATTCCAGCTTTTTCAATTTCGATTAGTCCTTTTCTGTTAAACATGAACATTACTGATCCATCAGTTCCAAGATTTCCACCATTTTTATCAAAAATATGTCTAATATCTGGAGCTGTTCTATTTTTATTGTCTGTTAGGCAATCAACAATTACAGCTACTCCATCTTTAGCATATCCTTCATATATAATTCTTTCAAAATTTGCCCCATCCATATCGCCGCTTGCTTTTTTGATTGCTCTTTCGATATTATCATTTGGCATATTTTCAGCCTTAGCCTTATCAATTGCAGCTTTTAGTGCTGGATTATATTCTGGATTATCCCCGCCTTCTCTTACAGCAACAGAAATATTTCTACCAAGTTTTGTAAAAATTTTTCCACGTCTTGCATCTTCACTACCTTTTTTATTTTTAATTTTGCTCCATTTATTATGTCCTGACATATTTCCTCCTTTTATTTATCATATAACATGATCTTATCAAGTTTTTCTATTTCTATATTTGATGAGGTCATGTCTATAAGTCTTTTTTTGAAATTTTCAAAATTACTTTCTTCTATATATAAATCTATACTTACATTTTGAAGAAAGTTCTTTTCTATAATAATATAATTTTCTTCATTTAGAAAGTTTTCTATTATTCCAAGTAAATTATAATCAAAAGTTATTTTACTTTCTATAAAAACTTTTCTATAAGTAATTTTCCCATCCAAGCAATCAGAAACGCCTTTTGTATAGGCTCTTACCAAACCGCCCTTGCCAAGTTTTTTTCCACCAAAATATCTTGTAACGACTGCTACAAGATTAAAAAGTTCTTCTTTTTCCAAAACTGAAAGCATAGGAAGACCAGCAGATCCTTGTGGCTCTCCATCATCTGAATATCTTTTTATTTCTGGTTTTTCATTAATAATATAGGCTGAACAATTGTGATTTGCATCCTTATAATTATCTTTTATTTTTTCGATAAAAGCTATGGCATCTTCTTCATTTTCAACATATTTTATGTTTGTTATAAAGACTGATTTTTCTATTTCAAATTCATCTTGTATTTGCCCTTCAATAGTTTTATAATTTGGGCTAATTTTTCTCGATATATCTCTCATATTTATTATAATCTTTCTTTGAAATATCAAATTCTAATATAGAAGAATTTTCATCATAATCTTTTTTATCTATATCGTAATTTGTCATAATATAATCTAAAACTTTCCCATCTTCATAAGGTATTTTCATTATAACTCTTACATAGTCATTTTTTATAACATCGACTATCTTATCTTTTAGTCTTATAATATCAGCTTCGTCTCTTGCTGATATATAAATTTTTTCTTCTTTATTTTTATATCCTAAAAGAATAATTTCATCTTCAATTTTATCAATCTTATTGAAAACATAAAGAATCTTTTTTTCTCCAATATCTATGTCATCAAGGGCCTTATCGATTGTATCCAGCTGAGTTTGTATGTCATAAGATGAGTCTATTACAACTAAAAGCATATCAGAAAATTTAATTTCTTCTAAAGTTGTAAGAAATGAATCATTTAATTCTTTTGATAAATTATCAATAAAACCTACTGTATCCGTTAGGGTGACTTTTGTGTTTGAAAAATCTAGCCTTCTAGTCGAAGTATCTAGGGTTGCAAATAAAAGATCATCAGAATAAACAAACTTATCTTTACCAAATATTTTTAACATATTATTTAAAATAGTAGATTTTCCAGCGTTGGTATATCCTAAAAGTGAGATATTCAAAATCTTTTCTCTAGATTTTCTATTAACTACCTTTGTTTTTTCCAAATCTTTTAATTTTTCTTCAAGACTTCTTATATCACGTACTATTGCTCTTTTATCTGTTTCAAGCATGGTTTCACCTGGTCCTCTTGTACCAATTCCACCTGATTGACGAGAAAGATAAGCAAACCACTTATTTATTCTTGGAAGTTGATATTTTAATTGGGCAAGTTTTATTTTTAATTTAGCCTCTTTTGTATTTGCTCTTTGGGCAAAAATATCCAAAATTAAAGTTGTCCAATCTACAACGTGAAGTTTCATTCTCTCTTCAAGATTTCTTAATTGAGATGCTGAAAGTTCTACATCAAAAACAACTGTATTTACATTTAATTTTTTTTGCTATATCTTCAATTTCAGAAACTTTTCCAGATCCAATATAGTAAGCAGGATTTACTTTTGATACAACCTGACTAATTTTCGCAACAGACTTTCCACCTGCAGTATTAATTAAAGATTCAAGTTCAAAATCCTTATTTGGGTTTTCTTTATTTTCAAAAACATTTACTTGTATAACTTCTTGCATAAACATCCTTTCTATAAGAGATTATACATTTTTTTATTATAAATTAAAGATTTATAATAAATACAAATATTTATTAGCTTGATAGATTAAATTTTAAAAAAATGATAAAATAAGAATAAGATTTAAATTTAAGAATTTTTAAAATTTAATATAGATTTAAACAGGAGGTCAAAATGAATAAAAAAATTTCCTCTATAGTTTTGAAAATTTTGCTTATAGCCTTACTCGCTTTTGGAATTATAGGGACTATTTTTGCCGGATTAATTGGAGGCGGAATAGTTGAGGTTATGAAAAAATCTCCAAAAGTTAATCCAGAAAATATAAAATACGAGATGAGCGAAAATTCAACTATAGTTGATAAAAATGGAAAAGAAATTGATTCGATAAGAACTAGTGAGAACAGGGAAATTGTAGATATTGAAAAAGTACCTGATTATTTGAAAAATGCTTTTGTGGCAGCTGAGGATAGAAGATTTTATAAGCACAGCGGAATAGATCCTCTTTCAATAGTCGGTTCTGCCCTACAAAATTTAAAAAGTGGTTCTATTGTAAGAGGTGGATCTACCCTAACTCAACAACTCGCAAGAAATACTTACCTTTCCAATGACCAAACATACGAAAGAAAAATCAAAGAAATATTTTTAGCCTTAGACATAGAAAAATCATTAAGCAAAGATGAAATACTTGAAGCTTATATGAATAGGGTTTTTCTTGGACAAAATGTTTTTGGAGTCCAAGCTGCAGCCCAAACTTATTTTTCAAAAGATGTAAGCGAACTATCTCTTGCCGAATGTGCAACAATAGCAGGAATAGTCCAATCACCAACAGAATTTGCCTTATTTAAAACAATACCAACCTCAGAGGTTACAAATGAAAAAGTTCTTGGTGAATTTACAATTGATGGACAAAAGTATTCTGCAATTTACAATCCAAAACCATATGAAAGAGAAAAATATGTCCTAGAGAAAATGAATGAAGAAGGATATATTTCGGATAAAGAATATAAAGATGCTTTAAATGAAGATGTAGCGAGTTCTATTAACCCACCAGAAGATAGGGAACCTGTAATGGCATCCTACTTTAATACTCTTTTAGAAAAACAAGTTGTAGAAAAACTTCAAGATATTTATAAAATTGATGAAAAAGAAGCTTACAACAAACTTTATTATGGTGGTCTTAAAATCACAACAACTATAGATTCAAAAATACAAGAACAAGTAGAAAATATTTACGAAAATTTCTCAGAATATATATTAGGAAATACTCAAGGTAGAAATACCGCTCCCCTATTAAACTTATCTTATGATGGATATGGAAATATAATCAATGAGAATGGAAATGTAATTTATTTTGCTAAATCAAACATTATAAATGATAACAATGATTTTACTTTATCAAATAATGAAGCATATTTTGACGATTATAATAATTTTGTAATTAATTCATCAAAATTAAAGCTAAATCAAACAAATTTAATACTTAAAAATTTCTACACCTTAGATGAAAAAGATTCAAATCTAAGAACACATAAAACCGGTTATATGGAGTTAAATTCTAATGAAAATGTAAAAGAAGGAAATGATGGGTCAATAATTATTACATCTTCTTATCTAAAAAAACATAAGGATTTAATTATTCAAAATGACTCTGGATCATATTCATTTAATAAAAGTTATTATGATATTGACCTTGAAGGAGTTATTCAACCACAATCTGCAACAATTGTAATTGATCATAAAAACGGAGAAATTAAAGCAGTTGTTGGAGGACGTGATCAAAAAGGTCTTAAAATTTTAAATAGGGCGATTGACCAACCAAGACAACCTGCATCAACAATGAAGCCTCTTGCAACTTACACACCTGCTATAGATAAGGGCTATTCGCTTGCTACAGGAATTGATGATGTTCCTTTTATGAGAAAAGAAAATGGAGAAATTTGGCCAGAAAATATTTATAAATCTTACAAGGGAATTGTTTCTCTTAGAGATTCTATTGTATATTCTATAAATACAAACGCTGTTCGTACTTTAAAAGATGTGGGAATTGCAAATTCAAAAAAATACTTAGAAAAATTTGGACTAATAAAAGAAAATGGCGATGATAATTTCATAACTAAGGATGAAAATCCAAAAAATAATGATGAAAATCTTGCTTCAATGGGGCTTGGAGCTATGACAAACGGAATGACCTTAATTGATATGACAGCAGCTTACGCAGCACTTGCTAACAAGGGTGAATATATAGAACCTTTGGCTTTTTCAAAAATAGAAGATAATCAAGGAAAAATTATTTTTAGTGAAAAAAATAAAAAAGAAATAAGGTAACAAGCCCTCAAACAGCTTACCAAATTACTTCAGCCCTAAAATCAGCTGCCGAGCATTATCAAACAATCAGCCCTATCGGTATTGATTATGGTACAAAAACAGGTTCTAGTGAATCTAATGTGGATTTCTGGTCAATAGGCTATAGTCCTTACTATACTGTAGGTGTTTGGATGGGAGCTGATGATCAAAATATTTATCAAGATGACTATTCTACAACAAGAGCACAAGTTATTTGGAAAAATATTAATAATCAAATTCTTGAAGGATATGAGACTAAGAAATTTAAAGAACCTAAAGGAATAATCCATGCAAAAGTAGATACAATAAGTGGAAAACTTCCAACTCAAGCTTCTTATTCTGATCCAAGAAATACTGTAAAAGATGAAATATTTACCAAAGATAATCTTCCAAAAAAAAGAAGATGATGTTCATGTTTGGATAACTGTAGATACAAGAAATAATTTGCTTGCTTCAAATTCTACACCAAAATCTTTACAAGCTAATAGGTCTTTTATAGATAGGAAAAATTCATATGACCCTAGCAAGTGGGATGGAATTGTTCCTGAAGATTGGAAATATTCTATACCAACTAGATATTCTACTCTAGGTGCAGAATTACCGAAAGCAGATAATAATTCTAATAAAGAAAAAGAAAAGGATGAGAATAAGGATAAAGAAGATACAAAAACTAATACTAATCTAAATGGTAACGAGCAAAATACCAATCCTCAAAACCAAATAAATCCTCAAAATCAGCAAGGAATTAGAAATAATAACTAAAAAAAGAGCCAACCGGCTCTTTTTTTATGCTATAGATTGAAGAAATAAATCTTTTTTATTATCATTATCGATTATTACTATTCTTTTTTCTAGCTTTAATTTATTTAATTTTGCTATTATTTTTTCTCTTTCATTTTTATTGAAATTTAGCAACCAAGAAATATATTCCTTATTTAATTTCTCAGTCCTATCTAAGCTTGGATCATCCTCATTATTTTTTTCAGTTAATGATCTTTTTACTGACCTCTTTAAATTTGTGACAGGCGGAAAATCTAAAAATATTATTGTATCACTCGCTTCTAATCTTAAATCCAAAGTATCAGGATAGTAGCCATCAAATATAAAAGATTGATTACTTTCTATAATATCCTTTTGAATTTTTAAAAATTCTTCATCGCTTATATGTTCTTTATCATTAAGCCACCATATTTTGTTTAAATAAAAAACTTTTATACCAAGTTTTTCGCCTAGTTGTTTGGCAAGAGTTGATTTTCCGGAACCTCCGGATCCAATTATAGTTATTTTTTCCATAATTCCTCCATACCGATTGACTATACTTAAAAATTATTATATTTCAATACCTAAAGTGCTATATCAATATCATACTTTGTTTGGTCAGGATAATAATCTACCAAGTTGAAATCATCTATAGTAAAATCTTTAAAATCTTTTATGTCAGGATTTATTTCAAGTATTGGCCTACTTTTTTCATCTACCTTAACTTCCATGATTTTTTTAACAATCGGTATGTGTTTTTTGTAAATGTGATAATTTTGGATAAAATGAACAAAATCCCCTGCCTTATAGCCTGTTACTTGGGCAATCATTCTTAATAAAACATAATATTGAAAGGCATTTATCCCACCAGGAGCAGCTGCTGCCAAAAAATCACCACTTCTTTGAATTAAGGTTAAATTTAAATAATCTCCACTAACAGTCCACATAGTTAAAAATGCACAAGGTATTAAGGTCATATCAGCCATATCATCCACATCAATTAAATTCATAATTAATCTTCTATTTAAGGGATTATTTTTTATTTGATCAATTAATCTTTCAATTTGATTTGTCATATTTCCTGTTTCAGGTGATTTAAATTTTTTATTTACTTGATAGCCATAGGCTGTTCCCAGATTTCCCTCATCATTTTTCCAGGAATCCCAATAATTTACCTTGTATTTTTCTTTCAGTAAGTTTACATCATTAGACCTATCTTGGTAAATCCATAAAATTTCCTTAATAGCAGATTTCCAAGCTATTTTTCTTAAACTAATTAGAGGTACTTCTCCCTTCTCATATCTTACAATCTCTTGGGGAAGAAATTTCGTATAGGCACTTTCACCATCTTCCCAAACAGCCCTCACCTCATGATTTAGCTTTTCTTCGTCGTATCCGTTTTCTAAAATATTTTTTGCAATTTCTATATATTTTTTATCTGTCTTATTCATATTCCTATTATATCATGAAAAAATTTTTCATAAAAAAAGACTGGCACTTGCCAGTCATAATTATTTCATTATTTATTTTTCTTAGTAATTAAATTATATACATAAATTAAAATTACAGATCCCAAAATTCCTGAAATCAAACTTCCAATAAATCCTGAAGATACACTAATATTTAATAAATTTAGTACCCAAGAACCTACTGCTCCTCCTACTATACCTACAACTATATTTGCTATTGCTCCCATTTGAGCATCTGTTTTCATTATCATGCTTGCGATCCATCCGCATAAAGCACCTATTACTATTGAACTAATCATATTTCCTCCTTCGTTTTTTTTATTTTCGTTTCTTATATATTATTTTTACCCATTAATTCTTTTAATCACCATTTATTTTTAATCTTTTACATAATTATCACGAATTGAAAAGATATATTAGTCTAAAATGGTAAGGTATACTATATAGAGGTGAAAGAAATGAATAAAATAAAAATATTGCTTATTGAAGATGAAAAAGGCATTTCAAAAATTATGAAATCCTATTTAGAAAAAGAAGATTATAAAGTATTTCAAGCCTTTGATGGAAAAGAAGGTTTGGAAATTTTTGAAAGTGAAGATATTGATCTAGTTTTGCTTGATTTAATGATTCCTAAAATTTCTGGTGAAGACCTTATTAAAGAAATTAGAAATAAATCAAATGTTCCTGTAATTATGGTAACTGCAAAAGTTAGTGAGGATGATATTGTTAACGGTCTAAAACTAGGTGCAGATGATTATGTTACAAAGCCATTTTCGCCAAAAGAGCTTATGCAAAGAATCAAAACTGTTCTTAGAAGAATTGAAAAATATAATATACCAAGGGCAGATATTATAAAAACTACCGATGGCCGACTTGAGATGGACCTTGAATATAATAGGTTTTTTAAGGATGGGGAAGAAATTTTTCTTACAAAAAATGAATTCCAAATTATTAAAACCTTATTTTCAAATCCTAACAAAATTTTTACCAGGGAAGAGATTATAGAAATTACTTTTGGATTTGATTATGACGCTTATGATAGGGCTATTGATACTCATATTAAAAATATCAGACAAAAAATTGAAGATAATCCTAAAAAACCATCCTATATAAAAACAATTTACGGCATGGGTTATAAGTCTGGTGGTATTGATGACAACTCTACGAAATAAAATAATTAGAAACTTACTTGCAGGTATTTTTGCCTGCATCTTAGTTTTTTCTCTTGCTATTTCCTATTTGATAAATGTCTATACAAGAAATTTTATCAATACTACCCAAGATAATAGGCCCAGGCAAATTAAAAAACAATTTGAGGACTTGTTAACTGATAAAGACCCCTACCTTATGAAAGAAAGACTTGGAAAAGTTTCTAAAACTTTGAATGTTGATATTTCTATTTTAAATAAAAACAACGAACCTGTAATGAGTTTTAAGGGTAGGGATAAGGATGCGTCAGAACTTACTGAAAGTAAGTCCTATGATATTATAAACCCAAATTTAAATGATTATATGGGTCAGTTGATTATTACTTATGGGACTGATGAGTTTGAGGCAAATGAGCTTATAACAAATATTAAAACTTCGATTTTTATTGCCATTTTTCTTTCTATTTTTATAGGCCTTATTATAGCCTTATATCTATCAACCAAAATTACAAATCCTATAAAACAAATTTCAGATGCCACCCTTAAAATTAAAGATGAGGATTATGATATTGATTTAAAAGATAGCAAAATTATAGAGCTTGAAAATTTACAAAATAATATTAAATACTTATCTATAAATTTAAAAAATCAAAAATATGTAAGAAAACAATATGCCCAAGATATTTCTCACGAGCTTAGGACGCCAATAACCAACCTTCAACTTTATATAGAAGCTATAAAAGATGGGGTCATAGATGTTGATGATCAAACGCTCAACTCTCTATTGGAAGAGATCCATAGGCTTGAAGGTCTTGTTGTAAATTTAAATAAGTCCTTTAATGATAATTCTGAATATTTAAAAATTAATAAAAAAGAATTTGACTTATCCAATCACATTAAATTAATTTTAAATACTATAAAACCAAGACTTAACAAGCTTGATATTTCTTTAATAGAAGAAATAAAAGATGGTATTATGATTTATTCTGATAAGGATAAGATTAGTCAAATAACCCAAAATTTAATTTCTAATGCTATAAAGGCAATTAAAGATGATGGATTAATTAGAGTAAGTCTTAGTGAGGATAAAAATAATATTTATCTTGTCGTAAAAGATAACGGCGTAGGCATAAGTGATGAGAAAAAAGAAGTAATTTTTGAAAGATTTTATAGGATAGATGATGCTAGAAATACAAAGATAAATGGCCATGGTTTGGGATTGTCTATTACTAAAAATTTTGTCGAAAGTTTGGGTGGAAAAATCAAATTAAAATCGAAGCTTGGAAAGGGATCCACCTTCTCTGTTATTTTTCCCAAATAATTTTGTTTAGGTCCTATTTTTTGATATATTATAATAAGGTGGATTATGAAAAGTAAAAAAAATAGATTAAATAATAAAAATAGGTCTGGATCAAGACACAAAAATACAAAAGTTAGAAAAAAAGATATAAAAATCAGGTCAAAAGATTCAAATATAAGAAAAAGATCGAAAAAAAGACGTAAAAATCAAAGATTAATTTATATGAGAAGGAGAATTATTCTTCTTCTCTTGTTGATTTTTATAATAATTTTTCTTGTAAGTGCAATAAGCAAAAGATTAAATAGATATAAGTCAGATTCTTATCCAAAATTTAGAGACCAGGTAATGGATTCACTTACCAAGGATATTTTTGTAACAAATACAGAAAATAGGTCTCTTACAAGTGCTGAAAAAATATCTGATTTTAACAAATTAAATGATTATATAATTAGAAATTATGCAATTGACAATAATAACGAGGAAAATTATAAAAATTTAATTGACCAAACTGATATCTACAAAAAAAAGAGTTAAAAATTCCAAATCTGATCAAGAATTTTATGATATTATTTCATCCTACCTTTCTATATTAAAAGATAATAGGACAAAAATACTTGATAAAAAAACTTACCAACTAACCTTTCCTTACTATAAGGAAAAAAATAAGTCACCTAGAGCAAAAAATTTGGGCGATGCTCAAGTTGTTAATAGGTACAAGAGACTTTTAGGAAGAAAATTAGAAAACACAGGATTGGAAATAAAAGAAAATAAAAATACCTTAGAGATTTATTGGCCAGACTTTGATACGAACACCCTCAATAAAGATAAGGAAAAATTAAAAGAAGTTTTGCAAAAAAATCAAAATATACAAAATATTTTTATAGACTTATCTAATAATGATTCAATAGATGATAAGTATGCAAATGAAATTCTTCCCCTACTAATCCATGAAGATTATACATTAGAAAAGGTGGTTTTTTATAGGGGAAATTTATTAAAACAAAGTTTATCTTATATGAAAAATAATAAGGATAGGCTAAATACTAGGTCATCTTTCATGCAAAATCAGTCTATAAAATTTCCAGAGGAAACAAAGGAAATCAACAAAGATTATTATATGTATTATGATCAAATAAGAATCGATATAAAAAAAGATAAGGATATTGGAAATAAAAAAATATATATTCTAACAAACGATAATACGAAAAATGATCCTATAAGATTTGCTAGTATTTTAAAGGCAAATGCTGATGCTTATATAGTAAAAAATGGCTTTGAGGGAGATCAAAATCAAAACGAAATAATTTATAATTTAAGGTCAGATATATTCAAATTAGATCATTCTGGATTTTTAATATCAATTAATTCTTCAAAAAGTTTAAATGAAGATGATAAATTTATAAAATATAATCAAACAATAAACTCCTCTGACCCCCCACAAAGAAGTTTTAAATATGATAAAATAAAAAAATCTTGAGAAAATTTTCTCAAGATTTTTTATTTTATAAACTATTTACGTATCTTTCTCCTATTCTTGCACAATAAATTTCTATTGCAAGACCAACAAGAAGGAATAAAAATACTAAAACAGCTCCTGCTGATGCTTTATTAGTAGCAGATTCTGCCCCATCTTTTGCATCTTTAACCATTTTTTTAGCATCTTTTTTAGCATCTTCTAAAGAATTTTTAGCATTTTCAATTTGCTTGCTAGCTTCTTTTGATGCCTTATCCATTCCATCATAGATATTATCTACAGCCTTGTCACTTTCTTCAGCAGAAAGGGATGAATTTTTGTAAACTTCATCTTTTATTGTCTTCTTATCAACTGAGTCAGTAATATCTTTTGCTTTTTTCTCTAAAGATTTTGATAAATCATCAAAAATCTTGTCAGAATCTTCAGGGTTTGTTAAAAGTTTCTTTCCTGCTTCTAAAACTTCATCCTTAGAATCATCTAATTGAGATTTTAAATATTCTGGTTGTAATTCTTTAACATCAGTCTCACTTAAAGTATCATTGATATTTTTTTCAAGTTCTTTTGTGTCAACTCCACTAATAGAATCAGCAACGCTTGAAAGAACATTTCCTGCCCCGTCAGCTGTTGTACTTGCTACAGTTCCTACAGCATCTCCTGCAGTATTTGCTACAGCTTTTGTTGCAGAACCAACAAGTCCAAGTGCAGATGAAACCATACTAGTTACTAGACCAAATAATAAAATAATTGATAAAGCCCAGCTCATAAATCCATGAAGTAAAGATTGTCCTTTTGAAAAAGCTCCAGAAATAAATCCAGAAACTCCAAAGGAAATAATAAGAATTATAACTGTTGAAATTCCTACTCCTATTCCCATTGATGAAATAGGATTTTCATTATTTGGTGAAAATATTCCAAGTCCTAAAGCTGCAACAATTAAACTTAAAACTGTAAAAACAGCTGCAAAGGAAACAGCCCCAGCTATGATTGATCCCCAAGATATTGTATTATCTCTTGAAAAATCATCTTTGTACCTTTCTCTTCTTTTTTCTCTTATTTCACTAGAGTTTTTTCTAGAATTTTTTTCATTATACTTTTCTGTCATTTTTCCTCCTAAATTTTTATTACATTAGTAACTATACTACGATTCATTTATAAATCAATTTTTTTAAAAATAATATTAAATAATTTGAGAACTATAATTTAAAAATTTAATTTTATATCTTTAATATTTTATAAAATTAAATTTTATTTTTATATTTGTACAAAGTTTGAGCTTGTTCTATTTCACGTATCATATCCCTTCCCTTTAACATTTTTTTGATATTTTTAACATCCAAAATTAAAACATCATAGGCAATTAACTCATTTTTTGATTCTTCTTTTAAAAATGAAGTGTTGATTACAAGAACAGGCCTCACTCTTTCATCTTTTAAATTTTTAAAATTATGGGCAAGCTCTCTGGCAAAGCCCTTGTCTATATCTTTTTTAGACTTATAATTTCTAATTTCAATGGCATATTTTTTCTTATCTTTTTTGGCAAATAAATCAAATTTATTGCTTCTTTCGAAACCTTCTTGGTAAGGTTCCACCCAATATTTTGTATTTTTTAAAGCCTTGGCAATAAGTTTTTGGTTGGTTAAATCTTCATTTAGCATTTTTAGAGCATTTAATAAATTTTTTGGCTTTATCTTAAAAATTGCAGTTGTCTTACTTAAATCTTTACCTACGATTTTTTCATCAAAACCAACCATAAGATCCTCTACAATATTAAAAGATCCATGAGCTATAGCATTTCTTATATGCCTTAATAAAGATTCTGTTTTTGTTTCGCCATCAGACTGTGTCAATATTAATTTTTGTGAATTTGTGCAAATCTTTTTTTTATATTCATCAGCAAGTTTTTCATCAATTTTATCTGTAAATAAACAATCTTCATCTTTTAAATCCATATAGGTCATTATTTCAATAAAAGTATAATAATCGTATTCCATATTTGAAATAAGTTCGTTTGATTTTGATTGGATTGAAGAAATATCTGGCACATACCACAACAAATAAGAAATTGCCTCCCACATATCCCCTGGCATTTTAATAGGAATTTCTTTATGTATAATAGAATATTCTACAGGATTTTTGCATTGGTCTTTTTCAAATTTTTCAGTTAATTCCATATAATCCTCCTTTTCTTTTTATTAATTTACCCAAAAAATAAAATGATTTACTTTACTTCATTAAATAAAGAAGTTAAATAAAAAGTAATTGTTTAAGTTTGTTTGTAATTGGTTATATTTCTAGAGACGATGTAGAAATAAAAATTAAAGGAGTAATAGATGAAACTTGCAATTATATATTATTCACAAACCGGACACAATTTCCAGATGGCTAAATGGGCAAAGGAAGAAGCTGAAAAAAACGGAGCTGAGGTTAGACTTTTAAAGGTTAAAGAATATCTTGATGAAAGTGGAGCCGATAACAATCCTGCTTGGAAAAAATATTTAGAAGATTCAAAAGAAATAAAAGAGGCCACATCTGATGATTTAATTTGGGCTGATGCAATAATTTTTTCAGCACCAACAAGATTTGGAAATATTCCTTTCCAATTAAAGGCCTTTTTAGACGGACAAGGAGGAGTTTGGGCTAAAGGTCTATTGACAAATAAGGTAATTTCTGCAATGACTTCTGCTCAAAATAATAACGGTGGACAAGAAGGAACCATAAAAACAATTTATACAAGCGCTGCTCACTGGGGAGCAATAATTGTTCCAGTTGGATACACTGATGATGCAATTTATGCTCAAGGTGGAAATCCTTACGGAGCAAGTGGAACTGCAACAAATGAAGGGTTTGCAAACCAAATTGAAAATGCAGTCAAAGCTCAAGCAAGAAGAGTAGTAGAAGTTACAAAAAAACTTGTAGATTAAGACACTAAAAAATGACCCACACGGGTCATTTTTTTATTTATATTCTTTTTTGTTCATTGTACAACAATCTAATTTTTGGTCTCCAAAAGATTTTTTATTTTCTTCTGCTAAATTTTTTAAAAACTTCTCCCACCTATTTTTAATTGCTTTAAAAATTTTCATTTAAAAACTCCTAACCTAAATTTTGTAACTTTTCTACACTAGTATTTATACTAGAAGTAAATAAAAAATTCAATCTATCCCATTATTAAAGAAAGCATATCCTTCCCATATGTAGATAAGTAAATATCCATTTTATTTTCTTTCAAAAATTCATCTATAGTATTTTTTGCAATCATAAAAGCCTCCCTGTCGGGATATCCATAAATTCCAGCTGAGATTAAGGGAAAAGCTATAGAATTTATTTTATTTTTCTTTGCAAGTTCTAAGGCATTTTTATAGGCATCTTCTAAAATTTTTTGGCAAGCTTCTTTGTAAAGTTCATTATAAATTGGTCCTACTGCATGTATAATATATTTTTGGTAAAGATCAAATCCATCAGTAAGTACAGCCTGGCCAGGTTTTATTGGGGATAATTTTTGGCAAGCCTCTTTTAGCTTATCCCTTCCTGCTTTTTCAAAAATTTGTCCACAGATTCCTCCGCCTTCTATCAAATCAACATTTGCTGCATTTACAACTGCATCAACTTTTAATTTTAAAATATCAATATCAACTACTTGTAATGTCATAAAAACTCCTTTATAATATTATAACTTGAAATTTAAAAAAATCATAATATACTAATCTTGTAAGATTTTTTTAAAATTAATTTTAAGATATTTAATTTACAAACAGAGATTTTCTAGTATAATTAAAATGAAAGTTAAAATAATTAATATAAAAAGAAAGTAAGGGAAATAATGAAAAATAAATTTTCAAAAATTACAAATTTTATACCAGTATATTTTAGGGCTATGAAAGATAAAAATACTCCAAAACTTGCAAAACTTTTAGGCCTTGGAGCAATTTTATATGCAGTAATGCCAGCTGATTTGATAAATGATATGATTCCATTTTTTGGAATTTTGGATGATGCAATCGTCCTTCCGTTTTTAATTTATATAACAAGCAAAATGATTCCTGATTCTGTAATGAATAAGGAAAAAATTGAATATATAGAAGAAAATAAATAAAAAAAGACCCAACGGGTCTTTCAGAGTGTAGACAAAGTATGAATGTAGATAATAATTTATTTGAAAATAAAAATTAAGCTATATACCATCTCGACTAAGTGAATGAAATGAACGCACGGAGAGATCTCATGAGATTTCTCCGCTCGTTGCACTCGGTCGAAATGGTCGAATTTTTAGCTTGTCAACAGCCTGAAAGACCACTAGGTCTTTTTTATTGCTTAATTTTAAAAGTTTTTGGTGCAAATTTATATATTAAAAAACTTGCTAGCCCTACAAAGGCTATTATAAAAATTGAAATTATTAACATAAATTTAATCTCTCCAATTTTTGTTGCCAAGGCTGGAAGTCCAAATATAAATATATAATACAAAAACATGTTCATTAAAACTAAGACTACAGATTTTTGTTTTCCTTCCTTGTCAAAGGGTTGAATTATATAATATTGAAACAAGGGCAAAACTGTAAAAAATATAGCATTTAATACTATATAAAAAATTGGTAATGATAAATTTAAATCAGTTTTGGTCAAAAATTTTGTTGCAAAAACAATATAAATTATAAACATAGCTCCCATAGGAATTGACATAAGTTTAAAAACTGAATTAAATCTTAACCAAAACATTTTCAATAAATTTTTATCTTCCCTATAAAAATTATAGTATAAAAGCGATGAGTCACAATTTTTATAAAAAGCCATCAAAATTATATCTTGCTTAAATAAAATATATGAAATTATAGGTATTGCATATATTAAAATATTATAAACTTCCTTGCTCTTCATTGTTAGACTTGATAAAATAAAAAATATTGTAATTCCAAGGACAAAAAAGATTCCTGATTTTATTAAAGTTGGTTTTAAAAGATGTCTTTTGTGCCTTTTAAAAAATAACTTATTTAAATAGACAAAGCCTTCTCCCTTTATTTTTTCATTTTTATTTATATCCTTGTTTTTAATTTTTACAACATTTTCTTGCACATCTTTTGAATCTTCTACCGCTAGTTTATATACCCTTATTGTTTTTTCAATTATTTTGTCATAGCCCTTGAAATTTTTAAAATATTTCACAACAAAGGGAAATAAAATTAAATTTATAAAGAAAAATCCAAGACTTAAAACTTTAAAATCAAGTTTTATTATTAAAACTAATAAACTTATAGCCAAGTCCAAAATTAAAATCAAAATAATTTGTAAAAATGGTCTATCTTCAAAAAATGGTTTTTCTCTTTTTTCATATATTTTTGTCCAAAATCCCGTAATATTTATATTATAAAAATAAATACCAAGACTAAATAAAAATGTGTAAATAGGATTTATATTTGCAAAAATTTTACCAAAAATAATAAATCCCAAAGTCCTTCCAACAAAAATCAAAAATGGCTCTAAATACAAAAATATATGTGCCAAGTCATTTGGAAAAAAATTAAAATTTTTACTCAAATCAGAAAAAGCATTCCCATTATCAGTTAATAATGATGATGTAATCATATTTGATATATAAAAACTAAAAGGAATACAAGTTAGAAGAACTGCACCTGGACTTAAATCAAAATTTTCTCTAAAAAACAAGGGAGATTTATCGGAAATCTCAAATAATAGCTTTAATAAAGTCCTTGAAATAAAAATTGCAAAGCCAAAGGTTAGAATTGATTTAATAAATTGCCAGATTATTGAAAAAATAGGAACAAATGTATTTATGATTTCTTTTAAATCGTAAAAATAATACTTATCTCCTAAGTGTTTTCCAATTAAGGGAATTTTTCTTATCCCATAAACCATCCCATTAAAAACTTTGGTGATCTTTATTCTTTCAATTAATAGAAATTTAGAAAAATACCTACTCATCTTTATCACCCAAATTTTCATCACCTAAATTTATATCAATATTTTCAACATTTTTACTTGTCAAAAGCTTTATTATTTTATCTTCAAAATCCTTATCTTCTGAAACCATATTATCAACTTTTTGTAAATTCTTATCATGGAGAAGGACAATATCATCACAAATATCCTTTGCAAGTTGTAAAATATGAGTTGAAAAAATAATTATATGGTCCTTGTGAATATCCCTAATTATTTTTTTCATTTCAAGTTGAACAACTACATCAAGGCTTGTAAGAGGCTCATCCATCAAAATTACCTTTGGTCTCAAAATTAAAAACATAAGCATTTGAAGTTTATTTTTCATCCCTGTTGAATAATCTTGGATAAGCCTATCGGTATCTTCCATATCAAAATCTACAAGAGAAAAATATTCTTCTATTGATTTTTCATTCTTAATATTTTCCTTATTTGCCTCTAAGAAAAATTTTATAAATTCTCTTCCCGTAAGAAATTTAGGAAGGTCTGGTTCTGCCACCATAAAAAATACATCCCTAAAATCAAGTTCTTTCTTTCCATTTTCATCAAGAAGATAAATATTTCCAGAATCTTTTTTAATTTGTTCACTAATCAAAGAAAAAAGCGTAGTTTTTCCAGCTCCATTTCTTCCCAAAAGAGCATAAACAACTCCCTGGTCAAAAGTGTAATCTATATTTTTCAAAACTTCTTTTTTTCCAAATTTTTTGGAAAGATTTTTTATTTCAAGTTTCATAAATCCTCCTTTAAGAAAATTTATATTTATTTTACGAATAATATTATTTATTTCATCATTAATATTTTTTATTATAACAAAAAAATAAGCAAGTACAAAACTTGCTTAAACTTTTGACAAAGTATACAAATCCTCACGCTAAGAATATCATACGTAAAAAATTAATTTGATTTCAAATTTGAAAATTCGTCAAAAATCGCACTCTAAATTTTAAAGCTATGACTTATTTGTTAAATAAATTAAATTCAATTAAATTTTAATTCTTCGGTTTACTCCGAGGGATAAATATTAAAATCGTGCCACTGGCACAATTTTAAGCTATTTATCTGTCCTCACGTTAGCGAGTTTGCGATTTTAGAATTTTGAAATTTAGAAATCAACAATTTTTGAAGTCAGATATTCGTGCTTGAGGGTTTGTATATGCTCTGAGCAAATACAAAACTTGCTTGTAGAATTTATGAAATTTTCCCGCCAGAAATTTTTACATCTTCTCCATCATAGTTAATTATTGTTTTTATAGCAATATTAATTGCCTTTAAAGAATTTTCCAAATCCATTGAAGGAGTATTTGCCTTATTTATAACTTGTTCTGGCAAATATGGAATGTGAATAAATCCCGCCCTTATATTTTTATATTTTTTTGCCAAATACAAGGACTCATACATCAAATGATTACAAACAAAAGTTCCTGCCGAATTTGAAACTTCTGCAGGAATATTTTCCTTTTTAATTTCCTCTACTATTTTTTTAATTGGTAAATTTGAAAAATAAGCATTATCTCCATCATCTCTTATTTTTTTATCAATTGGTTTTTCTCCTAAATTATCAGAAATTCTCGCATCGTCAATATTAATTGCAATTCTTTCAACAGTAATAGAAGATCTTCCGCCGGCTTGACCTATACACAAAATTACATCTGGCCTTATTTTTCTGATATTTTCTTCTAAAATTTTACCAGATTTTTTAAAAACTGTTGGAATTTCTAATTTAAAAATTTCAGCATTAGAAATTTTTCCCTCAACTTTTTTTACTAGTTCAATAGATGGATTAATCTTATCTTCTCCAAAAGGATCAAAACCTGTAAGTAATATTTTCATTTTTTCTTCCTCTTATAAAATTATAAATTTACATTAAAAAATGAGCCTAGCTCATTTTTAAAAAAACATTTCAATATCTTCAAAAACTTCTAACCTATTATCTTCATTTAAAACTTCATGTTTCATATGATTATAGGATTTGAAAAATAAATTTTTGTAGCCAAGAGATGATAAAATTTTCTGTGTATTCTTAAGTCCCTTGTCACCACCAGTCACATCGTCGTCAACTCCATTTAAGGAAGCTATTGGTAAATTTTCATTTTTTAGCTTGTATTTTTTATTTTTATTTAAATCATTTACAAGAGTAAATAAACAGACATTACTTCTTGCCAAAAAACCACTAAGTCTCATAGGATCATTATTTTTTATCCTTACATTTTCTTCATTATACGAAATCCAAGATGGATCTTTTCCTGTAATTCCTGAAAGCATATCCAAAAGGTGAGACCTTCTTTTTTCTCCTAGATAAAAAGTAAGAATATTTCCAATAAAAATACCAATTTTTGCAATCGGAATATAGGCTACAGTTCCTGTCAAAACTAACTTGTCTATAGTATAATCATATTTTTGTAAATAATTTCTACAAATCAAAGACCCCATAGAATGACCCAACATAAATACTTTTTTATCCTTGTAATACATTCTAATATATTTATTTATTACAAATTGATCATCAACCAATTCATCTTTTTCCTTTATAAATCCAGAAGGATGGTTTTCGGAAATAGATTTTCCATGTCCCCTATTATCTGAAATTACAACCGCATAACCTTTTTCATTTAAGAATTTAATAAAATGTAAATAATTAAGGGAATGTTCAAGCATACCATGAACAATTTGAACAACAGCTTTTGGATTTTCAACATCAAAACGGTTGGCATAAATATCAAAACCATCGGAATTTGTAAGAATAACCTTAAACCTATTGTCATTTATAAAACTTTCTTCTTTTATAAAAAACCTTGACCCATTTTTTAAATCTAGATAAGTTTTTTTCCTATACAAGTAATAAATTTGAGGAAGAAGAATTATAAATAAAAACAAAATAAAATATTTCATCTTAACTCCTTTTTTTTTACATTAAAGGCAGTATCTCCCCTGCCTAAATCTTTAACATCAAATTCTACCCTTGCCCCGTTTTCAATAGTTTTATAATCCTTATCAGAAATTATCTCAGAATAATGAAAAAAATAGTCACCACTTTCTGATTCTATAAAACCAAATCCTTTTTTTTCATCAAAAAATTTAACTTTTCCTTCCATTTTTACTCCTTTTTAGCCTTAAATAAGATCCTCAAAGTATTATCCTTAATCTCCTCCATATCGTCTTCATCAAAAATTTCAATATCAGAAAACTTATTTTCTTTTAAAATATTTTTCATAAAATCTACAGAATAATATCTTTCAACTTGATTTTCAATAATTCTTTGGTATGTCCCATCATCATTTTCTACAAAAAAGTTTAGCTCCATATCAATAATATCATCATCTTTAATATTATCCCAAGTATAAAAAATATCTTCATACTCGTAAATATAAGATTTTGACCCAAAAACTTCTTCCATTTTATATTCTGAATTTATATCAAAAATCAATAGTCCACCCTTTTTTAAATTTTTATAAGAATTTTCTATCAATTTTTTTAGATCATCCTTATCCAAAATATAATTTATAGAATCAAGTAAAATTACAATAAGATCGTATGAATTTTCATTTTCAAAATCTACCATATTATAATTATACAAGGATAAGTTTTCTTCTTGAAACTTTTTTGAAAAAACTTCAAGCATAGACTGTGATAAGTCCAAGGCATCAATTTTTTCAAAAAAATCAAAAAAATGATTGGTTAGCATGCCTGTTCCACATGCTAACTCCAACATTTTTTCTCTTTTTATATTATTTTTATCGACCAAATATTTTATATTTTCTGCATATTTTTCATAATCAAGGTCAAAGGATAATTTATCATAAATATAAGCAAAATCTTTATACATTACTTATCTTCTATTTCCTTGTAAGATTCTTGAGTTTTTACAAGTAAGTCTTTATATTTTTCTAATTTTTCTCGTTCTTCATTTACAACTTTCTCTGGTGCTTTTGAAACAAAGCCTTGGTTATTTAATTTACCCTCAGCCCTTTTAATTTCAGATTCTAATTTTTTAATTTCATCTTTTAATCTTTTTCTTTCCTTGTCATAGTCGATTAAATTTTCTAAAGGAATATAAATTTTGAAATCATTAAAAATTAAGGATACTGCATCTTCTACTTCTTTGTCTTCATCTATTATTGAAATTTCTCCAGATTTTGAAAGATTTACAAATTGTCCCTTCAAAATTTCTAAGAATTTTCTAGTATTTGCATCAGATGAGTAAATTATTAAATCTTGTCTTGTTTTTGATCCAAGATTTAAAGTTTGTCTTTGATTTCTTATAGCTTTTATAGCCTCGATTGCTCCATCAACAACCCTTGCCTCGCTATCAAAATTGAAATCTTCCCTAACCTCTGGCCAAGATTCAACTATGAGCATATCATTTTTGTTTGGCAATTGCTTATAAATTTCCTCAGTAATAAAAGGCATAAATGGATGAAGAAGTGAAATCATATCTTTTAATACATAAAGAAGAACTTTTTTAACAGTTGATTTTTTATTTTCATCATCAGAATTTAATCTTTCCTTGGCAAATTCTATATACCAATCACAAAATTCTTCCCAAATAAAATCTTCTATCCTACTTGCAGCAAGACCAATTTCATACTTGTCTAAGTTTTTAGAAACTTCTTCAACAACATTGTTTAATCTTTTTAAAATCCACTTATCTTCAAGACTTAAGTCTAAATCTTTAAATTCAAGATCATCAGATTCATCTATATTCATCAATACAAATCTTGTTGCATTCCATAATTTGTTAGCAAAATTTCTGCTTGCTACAATTCTTTTTTCATCATAGCGCATATCATTTCCAGGAGAATTTCCTGTAATAATTGTAAATCTAAGGGCATCTGCTCCGTATTTATTTACAACATCAATTGGATCAACCCCATTTCCTAAAGACTTACTCATTTTTCTTCCTTGAGGATCTCTAATTAGACCTGTGAAAAGTACATGGTCAAATGGAGTTTTATTTGTATTATAAAGAGATGAAAATACCATTCTTATAACCCAGAAAAAGATAATATCATAACCTGTTACAAGAATATCTGTTGGGAAGAAATACTTATAATCTTCAGTTTCTTCTGGCCATCCCAAGGTCGCAAAAGGCCAAAGAGCTGATGAGAACCAAGTATCAAGAGTATCTTCTTCTTGAGTGACTTTTTTCCCATTTAAATATCCATTTTCATCAGGATCTTCTTCTGAAACAATGATTTCCCCATCTTCAGTGTAGAAAACTGGAAGTCTGTGTCCCCACCATAATTGTCTAGAAATGCACCAATCTCTAATATTTTCTAGCCAATTTAAGTAGGTTTTTCCTAAAGATTCTGGAATTAAATTTAAATCTCCATTTTTATAAACTTCGATTGCATCTTTTGCCAAATCCCCCATTTTAACAAACCATTGTTTAGAAATTAATGGCTCAATTACAACATTTGTTCTTTCACTATATCCAACAGCATGCTCAATTGTTTCAGTTTTTACCAAAAGATTTTCTTTTTCTAAATCTTCAATCATTATTTTACGAGCCTCATACCTATCAAGACCAGAATATTTTCCATAGCCTTCTTTAATTTTTGCAGACTCATCAATAACTATACATTGGCCAAGATCATGTCTTTTTCCAACTTCAAAATCGTTAGGGTCATGGGAAGGGGTGATTTTTACACAACCTGTACCAAATTCCATATCAACATAAGAATCTTCAATCAAAGGAATTTTACGACCAACAAGAGGTAGGATTAAATTTTTACCAATCTTATCTTTAAATCTTTCGTCTTCTGGATTTACAGCTACTGCCAAATCTCCAAGCATGGTTTCTGGTCTTGTTGTAGCAATAGTTATATATTCATCACTATCTTCAAAGAAATATTTTATATACCATAAATGACCTTCTTGGTCTTTGTGGTAAACTTCTGCATCTGAAAGGGCAGTTTTTGCTTCAGGATCCCAATTTACAATCCTATTTCCCCTATAAATTAGGCCATCATCATACATTTTTTTGAAAACTTTTCTTACAGCTCTTGTAAGGTTTTTATCCATTGTAAAAGAATCACGGTCCCAATCACAAGAAACTCCAACAGTTCTTAATTGTTTTTTGATTGTTCCACCATATTCTTCTGTCCAGTCCCAACATTCTTTTAAAAATTTATCACGGCCAAGCTCATCTTTGGATTTTCCTTCACTTTTTATTTTTCCTACAACTTTTGCCTCAGTAGAAATTGATGCATGGTCAGTTCCTGGTATCCAGCAAGCTTCATAACCTTGCATTCTCTTATATCTTATAATAATATCTTGGATGGTATTATTTAAGGCATGGCCAAGGTGTAATTTCCCAGTAATATTTGGAGGTGGCATAACTATAGTAAATGGTTTTTTATCCTTATTTACCCTAGCTTTAAAATAACCACCATCTTCCCACTTTTTATAAATATCTTTTTCAAACTTTTGCGGTTCATATTTTGTTTGCATAAATTCTCCTTAAAAATAAAATTTTAAAAATAAATAATAAAAAAAGTAACACAATTCTCAAGGACGAGATTATCGCGTAACCACCTATCTTCCTTTTTATAAAAAAGGCTCTTATTTGCATATATGCATGCTACATTAAACTGTTTCAAAACAACCTTCATAGGATTAATTTAAAGATTTTCACCAACCATCTTCTCTCTAAAAAATTTCCCCTACTACTCCTTTTTGTCAAAGTTTTATATTCATTTCTTTCATTTATTATATTTTAAATAATATTTTTGTCAATTAGGTTAAAGTTTGAAATTTCAAAATATAAATTAATAATTATTAGTTTAAATGAGTGAAAAATGTTTTCGAGTCTTGGATTTTTATTAAAAGGTGCTATAATATAAGTAGAATCTTATATAAAACGAGGTGATGGAATGAAGCTTAGTGTAAACATTATTTCTGATACTAGCGGATTTGCAACAGAACAAATTGTAAAAGTATCCCTAAGTCAGTTTGATGTTGAAACAATTACAAATATATATCCAGATGTAAGAAATTTAGATGCATTAAAAGATATATTAAATTTTATAATTGAAACTGGCGATAATTTTATGATCTATCACTCCTTCCAAGATTCAAGGATGAATGTTTATATCAATAAATTTTGTGAGCTAAATAATATTAGCTATGTTGACATTACTGGTTATTCAATTAGGACTATTGCTGAAAAAGTTGGCTTAGAACCAAAAAATACTTTTTCTAGCGAATCCTTATATGAAACTGACCATTTTAAAACATTAAACGCCCTAGATTTTGCCATAAAATATGACGACGGCAAAGATTTTAGGTCGCTCAAGGTTTGTGATATAGCTTTAATTGGTGTATCTCGTTCTTCAAAAACACCCTTATCAATTTACATGGCAAGCAGGGGCTATAAGGTATGTAATATTCCTTTACTTTTAAATGCAAGCCTACCAGATGAACTTTTTGAAATTGATAGCGATAAAATTATAGGCCTTACTATCGATAAAAATATTTTAAAATCTTTTAGAGATGAAAGACTAAAAAGTTTGAATTTGTCAGGAAAAAGTCAATATTCAAACCTTAATATTATTCAAAAAGAACTTGACCATGCAAAAGAGATTATGGATGATTTAGGATGTGTGATAATTGATGTTACAAACAGATCTATAGAAGAAACGTCTGATATTATTATCAATCATATTAATAGTAGGAAAGGGGAAAAAAATGACTGAAAAATATGTTTATAATTTCAATGAAGGAGACAAGGAAATGCGCTCTTTGCTTGGTGGTAAAGGCGCAAACTTAGCAGAAATGACAAATATGGGAATTAATGTTCCATATGGCTTTACAGTTACAACTGAGGCTTGTGCAAGATTTTATGAAGAAGATAAAAAATTATGGAATGATTTAAATGATGAAATCACAAGTCATATTAAAGATTTAGAAGAACACAATAAGAAAACCTTTGGATCAACTGAAGATCCTTTACTTGTTTCTGTAAGAAGTGGTGCACCAATTTCTATGCCAGGAATGATGGATACAATTTTAAATCTTGGTTTAAATGATGATGCTGTAATAGGTCTTAGCAAGAAAACAAACAACGAAAGATTTGCTTATGATTCTTACAGAAGATTTATTCAAATGTTTGCTGATGTTGCAATGGGAATTAATAAAAACAACTTTGAAAAGGTTCTTAGTGCTAAGAAGGCAGAAAAAAATGTAGTAGAAGATACTGCTCTTGATGCAAACGATTTAAAAGATGTTGTTGAAAGCTATAAAAAAGTTTATAAAGAAATACAAGGTGAAGATTTCCCACAAGATCCAAGAGACCAATTAGATAAGGCTATTACTGCTGTATTTGCATCTTGGAATAATGAACGTGCAATTTTATATAGAAGATTAAATGATATAGATGATGCTATGGGAACTGCAGTTAATGTCCAATCAATGGTATTTGGAAATATGGGAGATAATTCTGGTACAGGTGTAGCTTTTTCTAGAAACCCTGCTACTGGTGAAAACAAATTATTTGGTGAATATTTAATGAATGCCCAAGGTGAAGATGTTGTTGCTGGAGTTAGGACACCAAAAGAAATTGCTACTTTAAAAGATTCAATGCCTGATGTTTATAAACAATTCCATGATACTTCAGAAAAACTTGAACAACATTATAAAGATATGCAGGATATGGAATTTACTATCCAAGAAGGTAAATTGTTCTTACTACAAACAAGAAATGGTAAAAGAACTGCACAAGCTGCTGTAAAAGTTGCTGTAGATTTGGTTCATGAAGGTTTACTTGATGAAAAAGAAGCAATTTTAAGAGTTGAGGCAAAAGACCTTGATGGAATCCTCCACCCTACTCTTTCTGAAAAATCTAAAAAAGAAAATCAACCTGTAGCTAAGGGACTTGCAGCAAGTCCAGGTGCAGCTGTAGGTTATATTGCCTTTACTGCAAAAGAAGCTAAGGATAGAGCTGCTAAGGGAATTAATGTAATTCTTGTTCGTGAAGAAACTTCTCCAGAAGATCTTGAAGGAATGGTTTCAGCATCTGGTATTTTAACTGCAAGGGGTGGTATGACAAGTCACGCTGCTGTAGTTGCTAGAGGAATGGGTAAATGTTGTGTATCTGGAGCTCATGATATTTATGTTGATGAAATTGAAAGATTTGTAAGAATTGATGGCAAAAAATATACTGATAAAGATACAATTTCTATAGATGGTTCTACAGGAAATATTTATATAGGATCCCTTGAAACTGAAAATCCAAAACTTGAAGGAGACTTCGGTGAATTTATGGGCTGGGTTGATAAGTATCGTGATATGAAAGTTAGAACTAATGCCGATACTCCTCATGATGCAAAACAAGCCTTAGAATTTGGTGCTGAAGGAATTGGTTTATGTAGAACTGAACACATGTTCTTTAAGGCTGATAGAATTTTCCAAGTTAGAAAAATGATTCTAGCTCACAACTCTGAAACTAGAAAAGAAGCTCTAGATAAAATTTTACCAATGCAAGAAGATGACTTCTATCAAATTTATTCTCTAATGGGAGAAAGACCTGTTACAGTTAGACTTTTAGATCCACCTCTTCATGAATTTTTACCAAGAGGACAAGAAGAAATTAGAACCTTGGCTGAGGATCTAAATATGGAAATTTCTGAAGTTAAGAAAAGAATTTTAGACCTTGAAGAAGTAAACCCAATGCTTGGATTTAGAGGTCTTAGACTTGGGGTTAGGTATCCTGAAATTTCAAAAATGCAAGCTCGTGCTATAATTCAAGCTGCTATGCATTGTCACGAAGATGGAATAAAGGTTGTTCCTGAAATTATGATTCCATTATCATCTGATGTAAAAGAGTTAGCTTATGTAAAATCTAAAGTAAGAGAAGAAATTGAAAAAGTTTTTGAAGAAAAAGGAAAGAAAATTGACTATTTATTAGGAACAATGATTGAAATTCCTAGAGCTGCAATTACTGCTGATGAAATCGGTGAAATTACTGACTTCTTCTCTTTTGGAACAAACGACTTAACACAAATGACCTTTGGTCTTTCAAGAGATGATGCCGGTAAATTCTTAGGACTTTATTTAGACAAGGATATTTTTGCAAAAGATCCTTTCCAAGTTTTAGATCAAAAAGGTGTAGGTTTCTTAGTAGAAACTGCTGTTGAACGTGGTAAAAAAGCAAATCCAAATCTTCATTTGGGAATTTGTGGAGAACACGGTGGTGAACCTACAACTGTAAAATATTTGTATAATGTAGGACTTGACTATGTTTCATGTTCACCATATAGAGTTCCAATAGCAAAACTTGCTGCAGCCCAAGAAGCTATCGAACATCCAAGAAATAAATAATAAATACAAAAATACCAGAGTTTGAACTCTGGTATTTTTCATTTCAAGAAGGATATTTTTATATTTCATCTTTTATAATTTTTTCTATCATTGTCTTTACTTTGTTATAATTATCTTTTTTGTCTATTGCTCCAACTATTGGATCACCGACAATATTTCCATCGCTATCTACAAGAACAGATGTTGGATATGACATTATTTGTTCAGCATATTTTCCAAGTTCGCTGTCTGGATCAAGGCTTATATTTTTATAAGTTGCCCCTTGTTTTTTTAGGATTTTTTTAGCTTCTTTTATTATTTCTTCATCGCCAACTTTTGCTTCTGTATTTATTCCTATTACTTGTCCACCCATTTTTTCTATTTCATCATTTAATTTTTGTAAATGTGGAATTTCTCCAACGCATGGAGCACATCCATTAAACCAGAAATTTACTAGGGTTAATTTTTTGTCTTTAAAAATTTCCTTTGTTACTTCATTTCCCTCAAAGTCTTTTGATTTAAATTCTGGGAATAATTTTAATTCTTTGGTAGAAGCTGATTGTTTTTTCTTATCCTTATTAAATTGCTCATCTATCCCCTTTTTCTTATTTATTATTTTTTCTATTTTTCCAATTTCTTCTACATCTTTTTTTAGTAGGTCATAATCTTCTTTTGAAAGTTCATCTTTTGATTTTTCTACTAAATCTAGGAGATAAGCATCATAAGAGACATCCGGTTCTCCTGCAATTTTACTCTTATCAGCTTTTGAAAATGCAACTTGCCATTGTTTGTCATGTTTTTGTAAGATATCATTTTGTTTTTGCATTAAATCATCTACTGATTGATCATTTGAATCTGTTGAACTTTTATCAGATGATAAATTGTCTTTTGCATTTTCCTTATCATTTGCCTTACTTTCTACACTTGTCTTATTACTTGTTGAATTTTCTGAGTTTTCCTTTTTTCCACATCCTACGAAGGTAAATGCCAAAGCCAAGGCTAGGGCTGATATTTGTAATTTTTTATTTTTCATTTTTTTCTCCTTTAATTTCTTTTGTCTTATCTAGTCCAAATTCATATTTTAGTGCACAAGTTGGACAAGCCTTGATACACATTCCACACCTTATACATTCAGTGTGGTTTTGATCTTTTCTAACATCTACGTCCATTTTACAAGCTTTTTTGCATTTTTTACAAGAAATACACTTACTATTATCAAATATTATTTTAAATAGAGATATTTTATTGAATAAGGCATAAAATGCTCCCAAAGGACAAATCCACTTACAAAATGGCCTGAAAAATATTATAGAAAGTACTATACTTATTATTAATATTGTTAACTTCAAATTGAATAAGGATCCAAGACTTGCTCTTATTGATGAATCTACAAGAGAAAGTGGTATTGCCCCTTCCAAAACTCCAGCAGGACAAATATACTTACAAAAGTATGGATTTCCCATACCAAGCTTATTTGTAAGAAAAACTGGTAAAATTATAACGGCTACGAGAAGGATTATGTATTTTAGGTAGGTTAAAATTTTTAGTTTTTCTGTTGAGAATTTTTTCGTTGGAATTTTATGTAATATTTCTTGGAAAAAACCAAAAGGACATAAAAAACCACAGACTACTCTTCCTAGTATTACCCCAACAAAAATTAAAAATCCAGTTATATAATATGAAAATTTAAATTTTGATGACCCAACTACAGCCTGATAGGCTCCAATAGGACAAGATCCAGCAGCTGCAGGACATGAATAACAGTTTAGTCCAGGTACACATATCTTTTTAAATTTTCCTCTGTATATAGTTCCTTTCAAAAAATTTGGAAGGTGGATATTTGTAAGAAGTGTGGCAACAATTTGAATTAAGAGTCTATATTTTGCCAAAAAAATAGATTTCATTTTACCCAATTCCAACACACTCCAAACATAAGTTTATTGCCTTTGATAAGACTGTATCAACTTCTCCCCTAAAAGCACCAAGGATTATAAAACAGACTCCTAAAAGCAAAAATCCTATTTGTAAATTTTTCTTTTTTCTTATTTCTATACCAATCACCCCTTTACAAACTTATGATAACAGATTAGGTATAAATTTTCTGTTAAGATTTTCTTAACATCTATTTTATTTTATTTTGTTATAATTATTATAAAGGAGGTCTTATGAAGATTTTAATTGTTGAGGATGAACAAATTTTAAATGATACCATAAATAAGTCCTTAAAAAAATCAGGTTATGAGGTTGAATCAGCCTTTGATGGGATTGATGCTATGGAAATGATAGAAATTGAATCTTATGATTTAATAATTTTGGATTTGAACCTTCCCCATATGGATGGGATGGAAATTTTGAAAAATTTAAGAAAAGAAGATGAGGAAACCAAAGTTTTAATTCTTTCAGCCAGAAGTCAAATAAAAGATAAGGTTGAAGGACTTGATGCTGGTGCCAATGATTTTTTGCAAAAGCCCTTTCATTTGGATGAATTAAAGGCAAGGGTAAGGTCACTTACAAGAAGAAATTTTATCCAAAAAAATAGCGAAATTTCCTTTGATAAGATTGAATTTGACAGCAAAAATAGGAGGGTTTTTGTTGATGGTGAAGAACTTAAATTAACTCGTAAGGAAATAGGAATTTTAGAGTATTTACTTTTAAACCAAGGAAGGCCAATTAGCCAGGAAGAATTAATAGAGCACGTATGGGATTCAAGTGTTGATTTATTGAGCAATTCTATTAGGGTTCATATTTCTGCTTTGAGAAAAAAATTAAAGAATAAATTAAATTATGATCCAATAGAAAACAGGATTGGAGTTGGGTATTTATTGAGGAAAATTAAATGAAAAAAATATCATTAAGATTTAGGATTGCCATTCTTACCAGTATCCTAATAGCATTAACAAGTATTAGTCTAAACTTTTTCACAAATAAGACTGCTTATTTTTATATAGATTCCTTAGGTGGCTTTGTGGATAATGTAAAAGATGAAGACCTATATATAAATATAGATAAGGATAAGATAGTAAATTTCGAAAATAACTTTTCAAATCAAATAAATACAACAAAAATTAATTATACAAAAAAAACCTGGCTAATTACATCCCTTATCACTATTTTAGGTGGGCTAATTTCTTATTTTCTAAGTGGAAAATTTTTACAACCCTTAGATGATTTTTCTAAACAAATCGAGCAAATTCAGCTTAAAAATCTGACCTCATTCGAAGTAAAGGAAAACCCTATAAAAGAATTTGAAAATTTAACCAAAACATTCAACCAAATGCTTGAAAGACTCGATAAGTCCTATGAAATAGAAAGAGATTTTACAGCAAGGGCTGCCCACGAATTAAGGACTCCCCTTACAATAATAAATTCTCAAATCGACCTTTATGAAGAAAGCGAGATGGATGAAAAAGAAACCAAGGATTTGATGGATAAGATAAAGACTGAAAGTGACAGGTTATCAAAACTTGTAACAAGCCTGCTTGATTTAAGCGAATTAAGGTCAGTTTCAAGAAATGAAAAAATAGAGCTATCTTCCTTAATAGAAGAGGCTATTCAAGATTTATCATTTATTGCTGATAAGAAAAATATAAGCATTCAAAATATGTGCCAAGAAATCTATATCCTTGCTAATGATACTTTAATCTATAGGGTTTTTTATAATCTTATAGAAAATTCTATAAAATATAATGTAGAAAATGGATACATAAAGATTTATTCAAAAATAAATAATGATTTTGTAGAAATTTTTGTAGAAGATAGCGGAATTGGCATAGATGAAAAAGAAAAAGAAAATATATTTAAAGCCTTTTATAGGATAAATAATACAAACGAAAAAGGATCAGGCCTTGGCCTATCCCTTGCTATGGAGACAATAAAAATTCATGGTGGAAATATTAAAGTTGAAAATATAGATAAGGGATCACTTATAAAAATCTCCCTTCCAATATTAAAATGAGCACAAAAAAACTAGGCTATTGCCTAGTTTTTTACATTAAATTTCTTTAGCATTTATAATTTCATCATTGAAACCGTCTTTGTAGTCATTATTTTTAACTATATGTTTATTAAAGATCTTATCTATACCAACAGAGATTGCTGTATCTCCTGATATATTTGCTGCAGTTCCAAATGAATCTTGTGTTAGATAAAGTGTGATCAATAATGATGCAAGTTCCCCTTCTGAAGGAATTCCTACAACTGGTAAAAATGGTAGGGCACTCATTACAGCTCCACCTGGTGCTCCAGGTGCTGCAACCATTGCTATTCCTAAAATTGACATATATCTTAACATTAATAGGTAAGAATGATCCATTCCATACATAGTTAAGATTGTAAATGTACAAGCTGTGATTGTAATCATTGATCCTGGCATGTGAACTGTAGCTCCAAGAGGGATAACAAAATCTCTTATTCCCTTACTAACGCTATTTTGTTTAGCACATTCTAAGTTTACTGGAATTGTAGCAACTGATGATTGTGTACCAACAGCTGTTAGATATCCCTTTACTTGATTTTTTATTAATGTAAGAGGATTTTTCTTTGTGTAAACACCATTTATTATAAATAAAGCAGATACATATAATAAGTGGAGGGCAATTACACATATGAAAATTTTCCAGAATATTGATAAAACTGCGAAAACAGATCCTGTAAAGGCCATTTTTGAGAAATTACCAAAAATGAAAAATGGTAATAATGGAACAATTGCTGTTGATAAAACTTTAGTAATTATTTCATTAAATTCCCCAATAAGACCATAAGAAAATTCTCCCTTGCCGTGTTTTCTTAACCAAGAAATTGAAATTCCCATCATAAAGGCAAAAATAATTGCTGATGTAACATCAAAAAATGGTGTGATAGGCACTTCAAAAAATGGATTAACTTCAATTTTACTTGAAGCTTGAATTTTAGAAACTTGGTCTTGGCTTATAAAAGCTGGGAAAATATTTGAACTCATCAAATAGGATAAGGATCCACCAACTATTGTTGAAGTGTATGCAATAAGAACTGTTACTGCAAGTAACCTTCCAGCTCCCTCTCCAAGGTCAGCTATTCCTTTAGTAACAAAAGCGATAATCATAAGTGGTATAACAAAGTTTAAAAATGCACCAAAAATAGATGAGAATGTAACTGCAATTCTTACAAACCATTCTGGTAAATATAAACCTGCTAGAGTACCTAAGGCAATCGCTATCAATAATTTTGGTATTAAACCTAATTTTTTCTTTTCAGATTTACTCATATTTATTTAAATACTCCTTTTTTCAACTATATTATTATGTAAAATTTATATAGTTCTTTTCATGACTACCTTTTCATTATAAGACAAAAAATAAAAAAGTGCAAATAAAATCGCACTTTTTTAACAATTTTTAATTTAATTATTATATTCTTGGTCATATTTTTTTTGAAGTTCAGAAATTAAATTTATATCATCAAAATAATTTATCCCCATAGCTTCTTTTACTTGTTTTAATTTATTTTGACCATAGGCACTTGCTTCTTTTGAACCATTTTCCATAATTTCAAATAGTTTAGAAATATCTTTAGCGTAATATGCTCTTCTTTCTCTAATTGGTTCTAGAAAATCTTCCAAAACTTTATTTAAAAATTTCTTAATTTTAACATCACCCAGACCCCCACGTCTGTAATGATCTTTTAATTCATCTAAATTTTTATATTCCGGATAAAATTTTTCGAAATGATAATCTTCACAAAAAGCATCAAGGTAAGTAAAGACAGTATTGCCTTCAACTTTTCCAGGATCAGATACTTTGATATGGTCTGGATCTGTAAACATAGACATTACTTTTCTTTTCACTTCTTTTTTAGAATCTGATAAGTAAATACAATTGTCTAAGGACTTACTCATTTTATTAGATCCATCAATTCCTGGCAGTCTCCTACAAACTTTATTTTCTGGAATAACAGCCTTAGGCTCCCTAAAAATTTCCTTATAAGTATGGTTAAATGACCTAACCAATTCTCTAGCTTGTTCAAGCATAGGCTCTTGGTCTTCTCCTACTGGAACTATATTTGAATCAAATAAAATAATATCTGATGTTTGGCTTACCGGGTAAATTAAAAATCCTGTAGGAAGACTTGTCTCAAAATTTTTTGATTTAATCTCATTTTTTACTGTAGGATTTCTCTCAAGTCTTGACAGACTTACCAAATTTAATAAATAAAAAGTTAATTCTGTAAGTTCTTTTACGTAAGATTGAACAAAAAATGTAACTTTTTCAGGATCAAGTCCTACTGACAAATAATCAAGCATAACCTCAGTTATATTTTCCCTGATTTTTGTAGGATTATCAAAATTATCTGTTAGAGCTTGGGCATCAGCAATCATAACATACATTTTGTCATAATTTCCCTCATTTTGAATTTTAACCCTATTTCTCAAAGATCCAACATAATGGCCCAAGTGAAGTTTTCCTGTTGGTCTATCACCGGTTAATATTATATCTTTCATTTTTTCTCCTTTTATTTAATAAAAAATAAGGGAAAGATTATTACTCTCCCTTATTAGCTAAATATGCATCTATAAATCCATCAATATCTCCATCCATAACACTTTCTACATTTCCAACTTCGAAATTTGTTCTATGATCTTTAACCAAAGTGTACGGATGAAAAACATAAGATCTTATTTGACTTCCCCATGCTATTTGGGTGTAGTTTCCTTGAATATCTTCAATTTTTTCTCTATGTTCTTCTTCCTTAATTTGAGTAAGTTTTGCTAAAAGAAGTTTCATAGCAGTTTCCTTATTTTGAGTTTGACTTCTTTCAGCCTGACTTGAGGCAATTACTCCTGTAGGAATATGGGTAATTCTTACAGCAGAATCAGTTTTATTGACGTGTTGGCCGCCAGCTCCACTTGCCCTATAAGTATCAATCCTTAAATCTTTAGGATCAATTTCAACACTCATATCATCATTTAGCTCTGGAAAAATATCTATTGATGCAAAAGATGTATGGCGCCTTTTAGATGAGTCAAAAGGAGAAATTCTAACAAGTCTATGAACTCCTCTTTCTCCTTTTAAATATCCATAAGCAAAAGATCCTTTGATATGAATAGTTGCAGACTTTATTCCACCGGCTTCTTCATTGTTTAAATCTGTAATATCAAATTTAAAATTTCGTCTTTCAAAAAATCTTGTGTACATTCTCATAAGCATTTCTGCCCAATCAGTAGCCTCAAGACCACCAGCGCCTGCATGAATTACCATATATGCATTATTTTTATCATATTCTCCGTCAAGTTCAGTTTTTATTTTAAAAGATGATATTTCTTTTTTAACATATTTAAAGAATTTTCTACATCAACTAAACTATCTAACTCTTCGTTTGTTTCTTCAATTATATCAATTAGATCTGATTGATCTTCTAATTCCTCTTTTAAATTTATAAAAGTTTTATAATCATCTTTTTTATCTGAAAGATCAGCCATAATTTCTTGGGCTTTTTGACTATCATCCCAAAAATTTTCTTTTAAGGTTTCTTTTTCAATATTTTTTATTTCTTTAAAAAGATTATCAGGATCAAGATGAGCTCCAATCATTTTAAGATTTTTATCAAGTTCTTTAATGATTTCTCTTAACTCATAAATTTCTGCCATCTAATTACCCTTAATATTTCCTTTTTTTGCTTCTCTTTTTAATCTTCTTCTTTCAGCCCTATTTGTTGCTTGGTCAGGACTTTCTGCGTTTTCAACACTTTCTTCATCAGGTTTTAAGACTTGTTTTCTTTCAATATTTTGTCTTATTTCAACACCCATCATAAGTCTAACAGTTTCTTCTTGGATAGAATTTGTCATCTCTTCATACATTTCAAATCCAGAGTTTGTGTAAGCACGAACAGGATCATCATTTCCCATAGCTCTTACACCAATTTCTTTTCTCATTTGATCCATTGCATCGATGTGTTCCATCCATTTTGTATCAATTACTCTTAGAAGAACTACCCTTTCAACTTCTCTCATATTATCTTCACCAAATTGTTTTTCTTTTTCTTCATATTTATTTAAGGTTGTTTGGTAAATATAATCTATTAATTTTTCTTGGGTATAATCGTTAATATTTTCAAATCTTAAAAGTTCAACCGGGATTGCTATAGATTTTAAATGGTTTAGTAAGGCTACCATTTCCCAATTTTCCGGTTTAATTTGTGGGTTTGTAAATGAATATACAGCTTGAGAAATTGAATCTTTTATCATTGATAAGATAGAATCTCTCATGTTTTCTCCATAAAGAACTTGTTTTCTTTCGTTATAGATTATTGTTCTTTGTTTATTCATTACATCATCATATTGGAGGACTCTTTTTCTTGTTGCAAAGTTATTTGCTTCAACTCTTGTTTGAGCCTTTTCAATTGATCTTGTAACCATTCTTGATACAATTGGTTCATCTTCTGGATAATTGTAATTTTCTACAAATTTAGAAATTTGTTCTCCTACATTTAATCTAATTAGATCATCCTTTAATGAGATGAAAAATCTAGATTTTCCTGGGTCTCCTTGTCTTCCTGAACGTCCTCTCAATTGGTTATCAATTCTTCTAGACTCGTGTCTTTCAGAACCAATTATATAAAGACCACCAACTTCTCTTACCTTTTTAGCTTCTTTATCAATTTCAGGTTTTACAAGTGATTTATAATGTTTATATTTTTTTCTTGCATCTAATATTTCTTGGTTGTCTGTTTCTTGGAAAGAGTCTACTTGTTCTAATAATTCATCAGAAATTCCTTCTCTTTTAAGTCTTTGTTTCGCCATATGATCAGCATTTCCACCAAGCATAATATCAGTACCACGACCTGCCATGTTTGTAGCGATTGTTACAGAATTAAGTCTACCTGCTTGTGCTACAATATCAGCTTCTCTTTCGTGATTTTTAGCATTTAATACAACGTGTTTAATTTTTTCTTTTTTAAGAGCATTTGATAATTTTTCAGAATTTTCAATTGAAATTGTACCAACTAGGATTGGTTGACCTGTTGCATGAACTTTTTTAATTTCTTCAATTATTGCATTGTATTTTCCATTTTCATTTATATAAACATAGTCTACATCATCAACTCTTTGGATTGGTCTATTTGTAGGAATTTCTACAACGTCTAGGTTATAAATTTCTGAAAATTCTTCTTCCTCTGTTTTTGCAGTACCAGTCATTCCTGATAATTTATCATACATCCTAAAGTAATTTTGGAAGGTAATTGTTGCAAGGGTTTTTGATTCTGATTGAACTTCAACTCCTTCTTTGGCCTCGATTGCTTGGTGAAGACCATCTGAGTATCTTCTTCCTTGCATGATACGACCTGTAAATTCATCTACAATCATTACCTCGCCCTTGTTTACAACATAATCAATGTCTCTTGTCATAGTTGTATTTGCTTTTAGGGCATTGTTAATGTAGTGAGCAAGCTCTAAGTGTTCTGGGTCTGATAAATTTTCAATACCAAAGAATTTTTCAGCTTTAGCTGTACCTTGTTCTGTAAGGTTTGATGATTTTCTTTTTTCATCTACCAAGAAATCTACTTTTTCTACAACAAATTCCCTATCAAAAGGATCTTGGTCTAAGTCTTCATTTGGATCTAAAATTCTTCCTTCAAGTCCTTTTATAAATTCATCGGCTTTTTTATAAGTATCTGTAGATTCATCACCTTCTCCAGAAATTATAAGTGGAGTTCTTGCCTCATCTATTAAAATTGAGTCAACCTCATCGACTATGGCATAATGAAGTCCTCTTTGAACCATATTATCCTTATAAATAACCATGTTATCTCTTAGGTAATCAAAACCAAATTGGTTGTTTGTACCATAAGTTATATCGCAGTTATAATTTTTTTGTCTTTCAGAATTTGTAAGCCCATAAATAATACAACCTACAGTAAGACCTAAAAATGAATAAACTTTTCCCATCCACTCTTGGTCACGTTTTGCAAGGTAATCATTTACTGTAACTACATGGACGCCTTTTCCGTCAAGGGCATTTAAATAAGCAGGAAGAGTTTCAACTAAAGTTTTTCCTTCTCCTGTTTTCATTTCTGCTATTTGTCCATTATGTAGAACAATGCCTCCCAACAATTGCACAGGATAATGTTTCATACCCAAAACCCTGTCACTTGCTTCTCTTACTGTGGCAAATGCTTCTACCAAAAGATCATCTAAACTTTCTCCGTTTTTTAGTCTTTCTTTAAATTCATTTGTTTTATTTTGTAACTGTTTATCTGTTAATTTTTGCATGTCTTCATCTAGTGCTAAAATTTTGTCAACTAATTTTTGGTTGTTGGCAATTTCTTTTTGACTAAATGTTTTAAATATATTTAATAACGCCAAATCTTTCACCTCTAATTCACTGTATATCCTACCTTTTTTATTACTTTTATCAATAAGATAGGATTAAATTATCACAAATATAATATTAAATGAAAATCTATCAATTGTAAAATAAATTTACTATTTAAAATTTTCTTCTAAATAATCAATTGCTTCTATATAGCCCTCAAAGCCCTTACCCTTTATAGTTTTTTTTGCAAAATAAGAAACGTAGGATATTTTTCTAAATTCTTCTCTCTTATCAACATCTGTTAAATGAACTTCTACTGTTGGAATATTTACAGCTTTTAGGGCATCTAGGATTGCAACTGATGTGTGGGTGTAGGCTGCAGGATTTATAACTATGCCATCATAAAGTTTGTAAGCTTCTTGAATTTTATTTATAATTTGTCCTTCAGAATTTGATTGGTAGATTTCAATTTCTATATCCTTATCATCAGTGTAATCTTTTATGCATTTAATCAAATCCTTATAAGTCTTGTTTCCATAAAGTTCTCTTTCTCTAATTCCGAGCATATTTATATTGGGTCCATTAATTACTAATATTCTCATAAAATTTCTCCTCAATTTCTTTTGCACATTTGTCTAAATCTGTATTATATACTTCCAAATCTTTAAATTTATCATATAAATCTTTTCTTTTATTATATAAAAAATCTAAGTCATATTTTTTTGATAGGGGTCTTCCTTCAATTTCTAAATTTTCTAAATCTCTTTTTACATTAACAATTATAGAATTTTCTTTAAGCCTATAATAATTTTCTTCTTTTTCTACAATTCCACCACCACAGCTAATAATTTGTCCTGTTTTTTTTGAAAATTCTTTAAGGATTTGACTTTCCTTATCTCTAAACTTATCTTCTCCATAATTTTTGAAAAATTCTTCTATATTTCCATATTTTTTTTCAAATTCTAAGTCAAGGTCAATAAAATTTCTTTTCATATTTTCTGCCAATATCCTTCCAAGAGATGTTTTTCCAGATCCTGGCATTCCAATGAGGGCTATATTTAGCTGATTTTTCATAAGAGAATTTCTAATTTTTGTTATAAGATCTTGGTCAAAAGTTTTATCCAGAAATAATTCACTTGCCTTAACAGCTTGGGCAATAAGCATGTCAATCCCACAGGCATATTTTATGTTTTTTAACTTTGCCTCTATTAAAATTCTTGTCATATTTGGATTGTAAATTAAATCCACAAGTCCCTCTAATTTTTTAAAATTATCAAGCTTTATATGATCTAAAAATTCTCCATTATTTGGATACATACCAACAGGGGTTGTATTTACAATAATTTCAAAATCCCTATAATCTTTTTCATCTTTAAAATAAGGTTTAAATCTTCTTGATAAAAATACAATTTCTTTTGCACCCAAATCTTTTAAAACTGCTTCAACTGTTTTTGATGATGCTCCTTTTCCAAGAATCAAACACTTCTTATCCCTTATTTCTATTTTATTTTTTTTAAGATTATATAAAAAACCATAATAATCTGTATTATATCCGTAAAGTTTTCCGTTTTTATTTACAATTGTATTTACAGCCCCAATTTTTTTTTGCCTTATTAGACACAAAATCTAGGTATTTAATTACCTTTTCTTTATATGGAATAGTAACATTTATCCCCTTAAAATCTTTTTTTTCAAAAAAATCATCTAAGTCTTCTTGGTTTTTTTCAAAATATTGGTAATCATAATAACCGATTTTTTCATGGATTATTTTTGAATAAGAATGGCCTAATTTTTTTCCTAAAAGTCCATAATTTTTATCATTTCTTTGTAGATTTTTAGATTGGTCCATTATTTCTTGATAAATTTTTACGAAATATTTCCCGTATTCAGGATTTTTTTCTTGAATTTTTTTTAGAATTTCTTTCTCCCTAATTGGATCATAAACTTTTTTATTGTGAGATATCTTGTAGGCCCTTACTTTTTTTGAAAGGTCAAACCTTTCTTCTAGTAATTTTATAATTTTATCATCGACTTTGTTTATATTTTCTCTAATATCTTTTATATCGTCCATTTAAGCTCCTAGATATTTAATTCTACCACCAAGTTTTTCAAAAGTTTTGAAAAATGATGGGTAGGACTTATTTACTGCCTTATAGTTTTTTATTATTATGTCTTCTTTTGCAAGTAAAGATCCTATACTTGCAGCCATTACTATCCTGTGATCATTAAAAGAATCAACTACTCCTCCACTTATTTTTCCAGAAATTTTAAGACCGTCTCCAAGGATTTGGCAATTTGCTCCCAAATCATTTAACATCTTTGAAGTTGATTCTAACCTATCACTTTCCTTAAGTCTTAATCTTTCTCCATTAATAATGTAGGAAGTTTTATCTAAAGATGTGAGTAAAATTGCAACTATTGGGCAAAGGTCTGGTATTTGTGAAATATCTATTTTTAATTCTTTGTTCTCTTCTTTACACTTTTTAATTTTTTGACAAATTTCAACAATTTCCCTATCTTTTTGTAGGGAATTTTTATCTAAATTAGATATTTTTATTTTTGAACCAAGTAAATTTGCCCCATAAAAAAAAGCAGCATTTGACCAATCACCTTCAACTATATAATTTTTTGGTGATTTTAATTCTGGATTTTCGATAATATAGGAGTGTTTATCTTTTTTTACATCTACATTAAAATCCTTTAAAACTTTTCTTGTTATATCAATATAACCAATAGATTCTGGTTTTTCAGATAATTTTATATAAGTTTTTCCCTTTAATTTACTTGCAGCAAGCATAATTGCTGTTATATATTGGCTTGATTTATTTTCCAAAAATTCAAACTGGCCTGCTTTTAAATTTCCTTTTATAGTGTAGGGAATTTTGTCAGCTGAAATTTCTAGGCCATGCTTTCTTAAATTATTAATTAGTTCAAGGTTTGGTCTTTGGGCAAGTCTTTTTTCTCCTATTATTTTTGTATTTTTTGAAAAATGAGAAGAAACTCCTGTAAAAAAATCTCAAAGAAGATCCCGATTCGTACATATCAATTGAAGCTTGATCTATTTTTTCTTTTGGAGGAATAATTTTTACATAATTTTCATTTTTTTCAATTCCTACCCCCAAATTTTTAAGCCCATCTATAGTAACATTTATATCTTTTGAAAATTCATTTATATAAATATTAGTAGTATTATTTGAAAGAGCTGCCATAATAAGGGCCCTATGGGCAAAAGATTTGGATGAAATTGCATCAATTTCTCCAACAAGTTTTGATGGGTGGATTAAAATGTCATCTGTTTTCATAAATTTTCCTCAAATCATTAAAGTCTATCTTTAAAATTTCACAAGTTCCAAGTTTTTTAACAATTATTATATTAATCTTATCTTCTCTGGATTTTTTATCCACCTTGCAAATTTTTATAATATCTTCTGTATCAAAGTCTATGTCGTAGTCTAGGTCATATTTTTCTAAAACTTTTACAAAATCATGGTAAAAATCTTCATAAAAATATTTGACCATAATTTTCATGCCAAGGGCAACTGCATGGCCATGACTTATATTAAAATCAGACTTTATTTCTATGGCATGGGCAAAGGTATGACCATAGTTTAAAATTTGTCTGATACCATAATCTTTTTCGTCTTCTTTTACCAAATCTTTTTTAATATTCAGACATTTTTTTATAATTGATGGAAGGTTTGGATAAGATTTTGTAACATTTTCTTTTGAAATTTCATCAAATATGGAACTATCCCTAATCATTCCATATTTAATGGCCTCTCCCAAACCATCTTTAAAATAATAATCTGATAAAGTTTTTAGGAAATTTGTATCAATAAAAACTTTTTTTGGTTGGTAAAAGGCTCCACACAAATTTTTCCCAGCTTTTAAATTTACTGCAGTTTTGCCTCCAACAGATGAATCAATCGCAGATAAAAATGTAGTTGGAACCATAATAAAATCAAGGCCCCTAAGGTAAAGTGATGAAAAAAGACCTGAAATATCTCCAACTACTCCGCCCCCAAAGGCTATTACTAAATCTGACCTTCTATATTCATTTTCTGCTGCAAATTCTAGGATACTTATCAAATTTTCTGTAGACTTTGACTTCTCTCCATTTTTTAAAATGTATTTATTAAAAGTAAATCCTTCTAGCTCTTTTTCAAGTTTTTCTCCGTGAATTTTATAAAGATAATCATCACTAATTACTAAAATTTTAGAATTTGGATAAAATTCTTTCAAATATGTATTTAATTCTTCTATTACATTCTCCCCTATGTCTATATCATAAGGATTTGCTAAATCGACTCTTAATCTCATTACCACATCTTCTTTCTTATATCATTTCCTTTTTTTAGTTGGGCTTTTAACCTTTCTAGGTCATCATTTTCAAGTTCACTTTTTAAATCTTTTAAATTTTTTATCATTAGATCTATATCTTTAATCAAAAAATCTTTGTTTAATAAAAACAATTCTGACCACAAATTTTCATCAATTTTTGATACCCTGGTCATATCTTTTAAACTTCCAGCAGAAAAGCCATCATGGTCAATGGATTTTTCATTTAAAACATAGGCATTAGAAATCACATGGCAAAGCTGGGATGTAAAAGAAATCATTTGGTCATGTTTTTTAAGACTTGCCTTTACAAATTTATTAAAACCAATTTTTTTAAACAAGAAAATTTCCTCGTCATCTAAATCATCAAGATAAATCATAGAAGCATCAGTGTATAAATCTTTCAAAGAAGATTCAAATCCATAAACTTCTCTTCCAGCCATTGGATGGATAGACTTATAGGTAAAAGAATACTTTTTTGATAAGTCTTTTATATATGGATACAAGTTATTTTTCACTCCAGAGATTTCCATAACTGTATTGGATAAATATTTATAATTTTCTTCAACAAATTTTTTAATACTTGAAGGATTCAAACAAATGATTGTAAGGTCCATATTTTTAAACTCATTTTTATTATCTATTATTTTTATTCCTAAATTTCGGGCATCTTTTATGGTTTTTTCATTAATATCGTATCCGTAAACTATATTATCACTATACTCTATAAAAGCTTTAGCAAAAGAACCACCCATTAATCCTAAACCTACTATAGCAATTTTTTTCATTATTCTTTCCTTATATTTAAATATTTTTCTTTATATTATATCAAAATATTTTAATTAGTAAAAACAAAAAAACTGCTGCAAAAAATGCAGCAGTGAAAATTATTTATTCTGGAATAATTAATCCGTAATGACCATCTTTTCTTTTATATACAAGTCTTGTTTTCATATCTTGATCATCTAAGTATAAAAAGAAATCATGGTTTAAAAGTTCCATTTGCATACAAGCTTCCTCATCGCTCATAGGCCTTAGGAGAATTTCTTTTTCTCTTTTAATTATTGGATCATCCTCTTTTTCTTCATCAACTTTATCAAAGGATTCAAACTTTATAGATTCTCCACTTCTTCTGTTTCTTTGAAGTTTTGTTTTTTGTTTTCTAATTTGACGAACCAAGGCATCTATTACCTTATCAATTCCTGTAGAGAAATCTTCATTTACTTCCTCAGCCCTTAAAATTGTTCCGCCTTTAAGAAAAATTGTTGATTCAACTTTTTTAAAATTACCTTCGGTAGAAAATTTGAGGTCCATTTCTTCTTCCTTGTTAAAATATTTGTCAAGCCTATCAAATTTTTCCTTAGCTTCTTCTTTTAAGCTTTCATAAACATTGATGTTTTTACCTTTAATATTTAGTTTCATAATTGAACCTCCATCATTTTGATATTATATATATACCCTGATAAGCTGTGGGTAAACCTTTTATTTTTCTTTATTAAAAAATTAATGTATAATATATAAAAATGAGGAGGAAGTATGGAGAAAACAAAAATAAATGATATTTTAAAATATGATTTTTATTCAAATCTTGAAATATCAAACGATCAAAAATATCTTGCATTTTTAAAAACAAATGCAAATTTTCATAAAAATAAATATGATTCTTTTTTATATGCTTATGATATAGAAAAAAAGAAAAGTTTTAAAATTGCTGATAATAAAAATATTGGACTTTTTATTTTTGATGAGGATGATAATATTATTTATAGGGAAAAATCTGATGACGAATTTGATTATTTTTATAAAAAGGATAGGTCAATGGAAATAGGGTCCTTGGATTTTAAAATAGATAAAAATGTGTCCTTTATCAAAGATTTAAAAAACGGATATTTTTTAATCAAGGCCAGCAATAAATTATCAAAAGACCAATTAAAAACTCAAAAAGAAAATTCTTTTTATAAAGAAGTTACAAATGTACCTTTTTGGTTTAATGGGTCAGGTTATATAAAAGATAAAGTTGAGTCCTTATATTTTTATAAAAAGGATGAAAACAAACTAGAAAAAATTAGAGAATTTGAAAATGAGACCTTAAATGCCTTTGCAATTAACAAAAATTTAGATAAAATTGCCCTTGTTATAGGAAAAAATGATAATAAGCTAGCAAGGCTAAAAGATGATTTAGTTTTTTTAGATTTAAAAATAAAAAAGAGAAAATTATAATAGAAAATACTTTTTCTTATTATGATTTATTTTTTCTAGTAATGACGAAATAATCTTTATTGCTACTGATATGAAAAAAGGTGGCATAAATGAAGATGCCTTTATTTTTAAAAGTGATTGTTCAGGAAATTTTGAGAAAATTTCTCCAGATGATTTTGACAAGTCCTTTGGAAATTCAATAGGAACTGACGCAAGATATGGATCTTGTAGAAGTTTTGAGTTTAAAGATGATAAGCTTTATTTTATAGTTACAGAAAAGGAAGAAGCTAAGCTTTATTCTATGGATTTAAAGGGAGAATTAAAGCTAGAAATATCTGGATGTGTAGAAGATTTTGTAATAGCTGATGACAATATTTATTATTTTTATATAACAGAAGATAGGCTTTCTCATTTAAAAGATAAGAAAAATAATTTGATTTTACTTGATAATAAAATAAATTCAAAACTTGGAAAAATTAATGAATTTTTCTATGAATCAAATGGGGATAAAATTCGTGGCTATGTTATTTTGCCAGTGGATTTTGATAAAAATAAAAAATATCCAACTCTTTTATCAATCCACGGTGGACCAAAAACAGAACTATCAAATATTTTCCACCACGAACACCAAGTTTTTGCTAATGATGGCTATATAATTATTTACACAAATCCTCACGGATCAAGTGGAAATGGTGTAAAATATTCTGATATTAGGGGAAAATATGGATCTATTGACTACCAAGATTTGATGAATTTTACAGATAATGCCATAGAAAAATTCCCACAAATTGATAAAGATAATATGGGAGTTTATGGTGGATCTTATGGCGGCTTTATGACAAATTGGATAATTTCTCACAATGATCGCTTTAAGGCTGCAAATTCTCAAAGATCAATTTCAAATTGGACTTCCTTTTATGGGGTTTCAGATATAGGATATTATTTTGGACCTGACCAAACAGGAGCAAATCCTTGGGATAATTTAGAAAAAATGTGGGACCAATCTCCTATTAAATATGCTAAAAATGTAAAAACTCCAACCATGTTTATCCATTCAGATGAAGATTATAGGTGTCCATTGGAACAAGGTCTTCAAATGTATACGAGGATAAAAGAAAATGGAGTGGAGGCAAAAATGTATATATTCCATGGAGAAAATCACGAACTTTCAAGATCAGGCAAGCCAAAAGCAAGAATAAAAAGACTTGAGGCAATAAAAGAATGGTTTGATAGGTATTTAAAATGAAAATAAAATCGTCTAATATTAAAAAATTCATCTTAAATTTGATAGAAAGAATTAGGAACCATGACCTTATGACCCTTGCCTCTTCCCTTTCTTATTATTTTTTGTCAGCAGCAATTCCCATGCTATTGGTTTTATTAAACCTTGTTACAAAATATATGAAGGGAAATGAGGATGTGGTAATTGAATTTATAAAATTACTTCCCGATTCAATAAGGGGAGTAATTTTGTTGATTGTAAAATCAATAATTGATTCAGGCTCAGCCTCAACAATTTCAACAATCACCCTAATTTTTGCACTTTGGTCTGCATCAAAGGGAGTTTCAAAAATAATTCTTGCCATAAATGTAGCCTATGGACTTGAAGATGATCATTCAATGATAAAAAATAAAATATTTGGATTTTTGTATACCTTTATCCTAATATTTATTTTGATTTTTATGTTTTTATTAAAAATTTATTCAAATGGAATCTTAAGAATAATAGAAGATGTTTTGAAAATTGTAAATTCTTCATTCTCCCTGGATGAATTTACCTGGCTAATAAATTTAATTTCTGGAATTATTCCACCAATAATATTAATTTTGGGATTAACACTCTTGTACAAGGCTGCACCATATAATAATTCAATAAAAATAAAATTCAAAGATGCCTTTGTAGGATCAATTTCTACAAGCCTTATGATTTTTATTACAAGTTTTGGATATTCCTATTTCCTAAAAAACATGAGTAATATGTCAGTAATTTATGGGGCCTTGGCAGGAATAATAGCTCTTTTAGTTTGGATGCTACTATTCTCCCTTACCATAATTTTGGGAGCAGAAATCATAGCAGCTTATATGAAAACTAAAAATAATTATAGGAAGTTAAGATAATGGAAAGATATTCAACTATAGATAAAAAATATAAAAGAGAAATAGTCCTTTTAAAAGCAAGACCATGCAGGTGGGGAAAATGTAGGTTTTGCGACTATATAGAAGATAATGAAATAGATGAAGAAAAAATTGACCAAATAAATAAAAAAGTTTTGAAAAAAGTTACAGGAAAATATGGGGTTCTTGAAGTAATAGATTCAGCTTCGTTTTTTGAGTTAACAGAAAATACCAAAAAGATGATTAAAGAAATAGTCAATGAAAAAAACATCCACACCCTATTTTTTGAATGCCATTGGATTTACAGAAACAAAGTCCACGAAATTAGAGAATATTTTAAAAATCAAAAAATAATTATTAAAACTGGAGTTGAAACTTTTGACAATGATTTTCGTGAAAATTATTTAAAAAAAGGAGCTGGTTTTAAAAATTATAAGGAGGTTTTAAAGTATTTTGATTCTCCCTGCCTTATGGTTGGCATAAAGGGACAGACAAAAGAAATGATTGATAGGGATATGGAAATTATTTTAAATAATTTCCCCCATGCCACTGTAAATGTCTTTAATGAAAATTCAACAGATGTCAAAAGAGATGATGAGCTTGTAAATTGGTTTTTGAAAAAATATCACGACAAATTAAAAGAAAATCCAAAAATTGACTACCTTTATAATATTACAGATTTTGGAGTAGGCTGATGAAAAATGAGCTTAGAAGATATTTTATAAATAATAGGAAAAAAATTAACCTAGATGATAAAAAAAATTGGGATAAAAAAATTAAAGAAAAGGTCACAAAAAGTAATTTTTATAAAAATGCCAAGTCAATTTTCATTTATTATTCGACAGATTATGAAATTGATACAAAAAAAATAATTAAAGAGGCTTTTTTAGATAAAAAGGAAGTTTATATTCCAAAAATTACAGGAAGGCATCAAATGATTCCTGTTTTACTTAAATCCTTTGATGATCTTATTGATGGAAATTACAAGATAAAAACTTCAAAACGAGATGAAACAAAAGAAAATATTGACCTTACCATAGTGCCAGGACTTTCCTTTGATCAAAATAAATATAGGCTTGGCTATGGCGGAGGCTTTTATGATTATTATTTAAAAAATCATAAGTCCTTTTATGTAGGTTTGTTTTATCAAATAAATAAATCTTATAAATTAAATTTCAATGATTTTGACCGAAAATTAGATTTGGTAATTACAGATAAAAAAAATTATTAAAAAATCCT
>NZ_ABXA01000044.1 GCF_000173355.1 Anaerococcus hydrogenalis DSM 7454 | reverse complement strand
GTAAGGCAGGTTACTCACGTGTTACTCACCCGTTCGCCACTAATCCACTTAAGTTCATTCCGAAGAAATCATCTAAGTTTCATCGTTCGACTTGCATGTGTTATGCACGCCGCCAGCGTTTATCCTGAGCCAGGATCAAACTCTCAATTAAAGTTTGATCTTGACTATTGTCATTTTCATTTGGTCTCAAAGTATTAACTTTGTAGTTTTATTTTGTTTTATTAAAGGTTCATGTGTCATTTGTAATGACTATTTAAGTCTACCACCTTTTTGAAAGCTTGTCAAGTTTTTTTAAAGATTTTTTAAATTCTTTTGTTTAACACGACCTCTTTCTTGGTGCCGACTATTATATTATATCTCGTATTTTTTCTTGTCAAGTTTTTTGAAGTTTTTAAAACTTTTTCTTGACTATTTTGAGATAAAAATATAGCTGTTAATCAAACAGCTATATTAGTATATTATCTTTTTGACTTTTGTCAAATGTTTTTATAAATTTTCTATTACTTCTTCTATATCAGGAAGTTGTGCTTGTGGATATTCTTTTGACCACTTAACAATTCCTTCTTCATCTATTATTATATTTGCTCTTTTGCTTGCTGAGTTTTCTTCATTAAATATTCCATAAGCTTTTGCAACTTCTCCAAGTGGGAAAAAGTCTGATGCAAATTTTACATTATCTATATTTAATACTGCAGCCCATGCCTTTTTTGATGGTTGTGGATCTATTGAAAGTCCTATTACTACAGTTTCTCCTTTTTCTTGGATTCTATCGTAATTTCTTTCAAGAGATCTCATTTGGTCTGCACATACTGATGTAAATGCTAGAGGGTGGGATGAAAGTATAACTTTTTTTCCTCTATAGTTTTCTAAGTTTACATCTTCAGCATTTTGATCTTTTATATTAAATAATGGTGCTTTTTCACCTTTTTTTATTATTGACATTAATTCTCCTATTATAATTCAGCTATTGCTTCTATTTCTAATAGTCCACCTTTTGGTAATTTTCCTACTTCTACACAGCTTCTTGCTGGTTTGTGGTCACCAAAAAATTCTGCATATACTTCGTTTACTGCTGCAAAGTCATTTACATCATCTAAGAATATGTTAACTTTTACGATTTTTTCTACAGATGATCCGCCTTCTTCTATTATAGCTTTTACATTTTCTAATGATTGTCTTGTAGCTTTTTTGATATCATCTGATATTAATTCGCCTGTTTCTGGTACTAGTGGAAGTTGTCCTGATGAGTATACGAATCCGTTTGTTACTATTCCTTGTGAATATGCTCCAACTGCTGCTGGTGCTTTTTTTGTTTGAATTATTTTCATAATTTCCTCCTATTTAGTAAACGTTATTATATTATGAACATACTTTTTTTCTTTTCTTATTCAACTCATATAATAAAAAAAATCTCAAAAATTAATTTGAGATTAGTTTAGTTTGTATTGGTCTTTTATTATTTGTATATTTTGTCTTAGTTCATCGCTTAAATCGTCATAGCTTTCTAGATTTTCTATATCTTCTTTTGCTTTTTTTATGTTATTAAGAGATAAATTTATTTGCAGTCTATTGTAGGTCATCCTTGGGTCTTCTGGATATTTTTTTAGACCTTGGTTTATTATTTCTATGGCATCTATTGGTTTTTTTGTTGCATATAAACTTATGGCATAGTCATTATAAAGTTCTCTAAATTCTCCGCCCTTGTCTAATGAGTTTTTAAAGGCAAGGTTTGAATTTTCATATTGACCTACATTTTGATAGGCTACTGCTAGGTAATAGTAAGCATCTGCTCTTTTAGTTTTTGATAAGAGTCTGGTTAGTATTTGAATTGCCCTATCAAAGTTTCCCTTTCCTATATAGTAAAGGCCTTCTTCTATTTCTGCATTGTCAAATATCATTTTTATTTTGTCTCTTATTTCATCTTGAGCTTGTATATCTTTTGTTCTTTGGAGGGCATTTTCATAGTAAGATCTTGCCTTTATATACTCTCCAAGATTTGCGTATATATTTCCTAGCTCATAATAAGATAGAGGGAAATCTTGGTCTTGGTTTATTATTTCTTGTAAAATCCTTAAAGCTTCTTTGATAAATTCATCCTTATATTCTGTATCTTCATACGCCTTTGGCCATAATACTCTGGCATAATTATATGAATTGTATTTATCAAATGGGTTTATTATATATCCTCCCCTTAGTAAAAGGAGTGATTTTTCTGGATTTTTTTCTATTATTTTTAAAGCCTTTTGTGATGTATATGACCCTATATTTTTTATATAATTTTCTATTATTTTTATATAGGATTCTTTGTATCTAAAGTCTTTATCAATTCCTAAATTTATTATTAGTCCGTCAAGAATTATATCTAAGTTTATTTTGTTTTCAAATTCCCCACTTATTACATTTTCTGATAAGTCTTTTGCATAAAGGGCTAAGGGAGTTTTATTTAAAAGTTCATATGACGATTCTTTTTTTAGGTCAATGTAGGCTAGTTTGTCTGTAAAATTTAAAAAATATTGGTCTATTTTTGCCATTTTATCCTCTCATAAATTTTCTTTGCCTGTAGGAGTGTTTGGATAATATTTTAAATAAATGTCCTTTAAATAGTAAAAATATTGTATCCCACAAGGAAAGCAGGATTACATAAATAAGTTCATTTCCTATTACCAAGGTATTCATAACTAATTTATTTATTAAATAAGCTTCTACTAAGGTATAAATTAGGGCATAGATTCCCCAAATAAATATGTTATTTTTTACAAAATTAAAGGAGTCTATTAATATAGTAAATCCATAAACACTTTCTATATAGACAAGTTCTATTACGGCTGATGTAAAAAATTTAAATATTATGCTTACAAGGTATGAAATTGTCGGATCAATTCCTCCAAGTAGGTTATTTATTATTAAGTCTACTATGTATATTGAAAACATAGCAGACATGATCAAGTAGAAAAAATTTGATATTGAATTTTCTATTGATTTTTTCCCCGTGTTGTTATATAGGACAATCGACCTTAGGGCTTGGGCTACAAAACATAAAATTAATATCTCTATCAAATAATTTATTAGGAATGAAAGATAGGAAGAGTTTATTACTGATAAACCCTTCATTCCTTCAAATATAGACCTAACTATTAAAGAAATTAATAAAATATATGATTTTTTTATTTTTTTTATACTTTCAAAAAAAGCTTCTTTTGAAATTTCTAAAAAATCTATAATTCTTTCTTTCATTACATTTGATCCACTGTTTTTATTCCAAGTAGTTTTAGTCCGTTTTTAATGACTATTGATGTTGCGTAAGCCAAGGCTAGTCTTTGTTCTTTTAATTTTTCATCGTCAACCATAATTTTTGATGTATTGTAAAATTTATTGAAATTTTTAGCTATGTCCATAACTTTTCTAGAAATTATGGATGGTTCGTATTTTTCTTTTGCCCTTACAATAGATTCTTTAAATTCAGCCAATGATTTTATTAAATTAAATTCTTCATCTGTATTTAATAAATCAAATTCTACCTTATCAAAGTTATCTATTTGACCTTTTTTTAGGACGGATTTTGCACGAGCATATGAATATTGTACGTAAGGACCTGTTTCTCCTTCAAAGTTTAATAGATTATCCCAATCAAATACATAATCTTTTATCCTATTGTTATATAATTCTTGGAATTTTACGGCACCTATACCTACAATTTGTGCAGTTTCATCTAGATTTTCAAGAGCTGAATCCCTATCTTTCATTATTTCTTTTGTTTTATCAATAGCCTTATTTAAAACATCTTCCAAAAATACCACTTGACCCTTTCTAGTTGATAAAGTTTGATCTTTCAAACTTACCATTCCAAAAGGTATGTGCTTACACTCTTTATAAAAATCATATCCCATAAGCTCTAGTATTGCCCACAATTGTTGGAAATGAAGATTTTGTTGGGTAGCAACTACATATAAATTTTCTGAGAAATCATATGTTTTTTTCCTATTAATTGCTGTTGCTATATCACGGGTAATATAAGCTGATGAACCATTTGATTTAATAATTATAGCTGGTGGAAGGTCATATTTACTCAAATCTATTATTTGAGCCCCATCAGATTCTGTTAATAAGTTCTTTTCTTCTAATTGATCTAAAACATCTGGTATATATTTTGATTGATAAGCTTCCCCATGGTAATTATCAAAGTTTATATCTAATAATTTATAAACTCTGTAAAATTCCTTAAATGAAATTTCCTTAAACCAAGACCAAAGCCTCACTGCTTCTTCTTCGCCTTCTTCAAGTCTTCTAAATTCATCTCTTGCTTCATTCATCATATCTTGGTCATTAGAAGCTTGCTCATTATATCTTACATATAAATTTAAAAGCTCCTTTATTGGGTTTTGGTTTAGTTTATCATCATCACCCCAAAGCTTGTAGGCTGCTATCATAATACCAAATTGTGTTCCATAATCTCCAATATAATTACTAGCTATGGTATTATAGCCAAGAAAATCATGAATATTTCTAATTGCATCACCAATGACAGTTGATCTAATATGTCCAATGTGGAAAGGCTTGGCAATATTTACTGATGAAAAATCGAGTACAATATTTTTTCCCTTTCCCATATCTGACCTACCATAATTTTCTTTTTCTTTAATAATTTCTCTTAAAACTTGATCTTGTAAATATTTCCTATCTATATAAAAGTTTAGGTAGGCATTTAAGGAATCTACCTTTGAAAAATAAGGTGAGTCTTCTTTTTCTAAATCCTCTTTTAATTCTTTTGCAATAATTGCTGGGTTTTTTCTCAATTTTTTTTGCCAAAATAAAGCAAGGAAAAGAAAAATCTCCCATATCATCTTGAGGTGGAATTTCAATCAAATCATAAATTTCTTGAAAATCCAATCCTAGTTCTTTTTCTTCTAGCTTTTTTGCTATTAATCCTTTTAAATCTTCCATTTATCCTCCAAAATCTATTTGAATTTTACAATTGTAACCCCATATCCGCCTTCTTTTTCATTTCCAGGCCTATAGGAGTCTATCATTTTATTATTTTTTAAATAATCATTAATACCATTTCTCAAAGCACCAGTTCCCTTACCGTGGATAATTTTTGCTTGGTCAAGTCCTGATAACATTGCATCATCTATATACTTATCAAAATTTCTTAAAGCCTCATCATATCTTTGCCCCCTCAAATCAAGAGTTGGAGAAATGTGCATGGCTTTTTTTGCCTTGTAAATTCTATTGGTATTTTCTTTTGTTTTATTTTCATCTTTAAGCTTGGTAACATTTTTAATATTAGAATCCATTTTCAAAATGCCCATTTGTACTTTTATATTACCCTTTTCATCTGGATTCTCAATAACTTGAGCCTTTTCATTTAGGCCTTCAATCATTACAAGGTCACCAACTTTTAAATTTTGAGGAGCATTTTTGCTTCTTTTTTCTCTTAGGATATTTTCATCTTTTTCGATTTTTGATGACTTGTATTTATTTCTTATTTCATTTAAGGACCTGTCAATGTCAGAAGTGTTTGCATTTTTTGATTTTTTTGCAATTTTTAACATTTCTTGACTTGACTCATTGGCCTCTTCCAAGATTTTATTTGCTTTTTCTTCAGCTTTTTTAATTATATCCTTTTCTTCTTTTTTTATTTTTTCAGAAAGGGATAGAAGATCATTTCTAGCTTTTCTTATTTTTTTCTTGTAATCTTCTATTTCTTGGTTTTTGATTTCCATTTCTTTTTATTTTGGTCAAGTTCTTCTAAAATTGTATTAAAGTTTTTGTTATCTTCTGAAAGAATTGACTTGGCATTTGTTAAAATTTCTCTATTTAAACCTAGTCTTTTTGAAATCTCAAAAGCATTTGATTTACCAGGAGTTCCTATAATTAACTTATAGGTTGGTGATAAGGTCTCAAGATCAAATTCAACACTTGCATTCATTACCCCATTTTTTTCTAAGGCGTAATATTTTAACTCAGAATAGTGGGTTGTTGCAAAGGTCATAGTATTTTTATTTTTCAAAAATTCTAGGATTGAAATGGCGAGGGCTGCCCCTTCTGTAGGATCAGTTCCACTTCCAACTTCATCTAATAAGACCAGGGAATTTTCTGTAATATTTTCTGTTATTTTTACAATATTTGTAAGGGATGCTGAAAATGTTGAAAGACTCATCTCTATTGATTGTGTATCTCCAATATCTAAAAATATATCGTCAAATACATTTACCAAACTATCCTCATCACAAGGTATATAAAAGGCAGATTGGGCCATTAGAGAAATTAATCCAACTGTTTTTAGGGATACAGTTTTTCCTCCAGTATTTGGTCCTGTAATAATTAAAGTGTTATAGCCATCACCAATTTTTACATTTATTGGCACAACCTTTCCCTTTAATAAGGGGTGACGGGCATTTTTTAAATTAATTATTTTTTTATCTGTAAGCTTTGGAATAGTATATTCGTGGGCCAAAAAATATTTTACCTTAGCTTGTAGAAAGTCTATTCTTTGAATTAATTTTTGATTTTCTAAAATTTCTTGGTCAAAACCTTGTACAAATCTTGAAAGCCTATCCAAAATTCTTCTAATTTCGTCGCCTTCTTCGATTTGTAAATTTGATAAATCATTATTTAATTCTACAATTGCATTTGGTTCTATAAAAAGAGTATTTCCAGATTGAGACCTATCATGGATAATTCCATTTAAGACTGCTTTTTTATTTGTCTTTACTGGAAGCACATACCTACCATTCCTAATAGAAACTACCTTATCTTGAAGGGAATCGTCAAATTTTGAAGATGAAATATAAAATGATAATTTATTTTTAATTTCTTCTTCCTTTTTTCCCATTCTTTTTCTAATAGACCTTAAATTTGCCGATGCATTATCAGCAATTTCATCTTCAGAAATTATAGACCTTTCTATTTCATCTTTTATAAAATCATTGGTAGAAATCCTATCAAAAATATCTTTAATATAAGAATCTTCTATATTTTCCCCATATTCTTTTAAATAATTACTAACCCTCAATAAGTCAAGAATTTTTAAAAGTTCAAAGGGTTCAAGGATTCCATTTTTTCTAACATAGCCAATTATTTCTTTTAAATCATAAAGTCCAAAAATATCAATATTACCATTTTCTACAATGACCTTTTCCATAGCCTTAGTCTTATCTAATTCTTCTTTAATTTCTTTTATATCATTTTTAGGCTTTATTTTTAGAATTTCTTTTTTAACAAGTTCACTTCTTGCATAGTTTTGAAGTTTTTCCAAAATTTTTTCAAACTCTAAAACTTCTAAAGTTTTTTCCTGCATTAAATAACACCCCTGTCATATCCAAGATTGTTAATCTTACTTCTTCTTATATTTTTAATATCTTCATTATCTCTTACAAGATACAATAAGGATACTGAATTTTCAATTTTTTTAAGGTCAATATTTGTAATTTCTTTTGAATAAATCCTAGATAAGCCATCAGATCTTTTTATATCAAATAAATTATTATCCTCATCTTTTATTTGAGAATTTGAAAATTTACAAGATTCACAGCCCTCAAGACCACATTTTTTTTATGGCAGAAAATGGACAATGCCTCATATTCATAAGCTCAATTGGGCCGTATGCCAAAATTTCTGTTGGGTATGATTTAGAATTTTTGTTTATATTTTCAAAAGAATTTTCTACTGATGAACAAATCATTGAAGAAAAATCACTATAAAAATCAAAGGAATAAGAATTGAAAACATTTAAATATCTGCCTATCCTAATTTCAAGACCATTTTTTAAAAATTCATCTTTTAAAACAAAGTCCTTGTAATTATTAAAAACTACTCCCTTAAAATTTTTATCTTTCAAAAAAGAAATGAAATTATGGTCATATTTTTTATCAGCATCCATAATATAGAAAATATTTAAACCATCAAATTTTTTATCATATTTCCTTAAATAAATATTGTCAAAATCTTTTAAAAGAGATACGTCTACATCATTTGACAATAGCTCTATATTTTTTCTCTAGTAAAAGTCTTTTTTTCTTTTAGTTTTCTTTTTTAATCTTTACTGGACTATTTTTATAAAAGGCAAGTCTTTTTTCATTTAAATCTTCCACTGCCCTTCTTCTCATAGAATTTATATCTTTTTTTCTTAAAAATATATTTTTATCTATATCAATTTCAACTTTCCTAGCCTCATAAATTGTATTTCCAAGTTTGGTGAGATTTTCTTTTATATCCTCTTTTTCTAAAGAAATATTTTTTCCTTCTTCTACTAAATTTTCTCCTTCATAGGATATTTTAGTATCCTTATATTGAAGGGTGATTTTTGGATATTTTCCAATTTTTGCCACAAATTTTATGTCTAAGGGCAAATTTTTATAAGAATTTAGGCCTTGGTCTAAGTTGTCTTTTAAAACTTTTGAAGAAAGAAGATAAATTTTTGACCCTATTTTTGCATCTTTAAAATCTTTTAATTCTAATTCTTGGCCCTTTTTCAAATCCTCCGTCAAGGTCAAAGGGAGTTTTCTATTTTTTTCAGTAGTAACTTGAAGGATCGATTCTTTTATCAAAGATGAATTTGATTTAAAAAATCTCTTGCCATTTTTTTCATAAACCTGACCAATTTCCCTATGTTTATTTTCATCTTCAAGGGCAAGATATGATGATTTTTGACCAAAAATAAATCCTTTTGTATAGGACCTGTTTGAAATATCCCTTAACTGGTCCTTATCATAAAAGTTTTTCTCTAACTTTTCTTTATAATTTTTGACAGTATTATAAACGTACTCATCAGTTTTCATACGTCCTTCAATTTTTAAAGAATCAACTCCAGCCTTAATTAGCCTATCTGTATAATCTATGGTTGATAAATCTTTCATTGAAAGATAATAATCTTCTCCCAAAATTTTACCGTCATTTATAAGCTTATATTTTTTTCTACAAATCCCTGCACACCTTCCCCTATTGGCAGATCTTTTACCAAGATATGATGATAAAAGGCATTCTCCAGAAAATGATACGCACAAAGATCCATGAACAAAAACTTCTGTATCAATATCTAATTTACAAATTTTTTCAATTTCATCAATTTCTGTTTCTCTTGCAACAACTACCCTATCAAAACCAAGATTTTTGGCAGTAAGTGCCCCCTCATAATCTTTTATGGCCATTTGAGTTGAGGCGTGAAATTCTAATTTGTGCTTTGCATTTTTATTTATATTTTTTACCAATGAATATAGACCAATATCTTGGATTAAAATTGCATCAGCCCCATATTCAAAAAGTTTTTCAATATAAAAAATCGCCTTATCAATTTCTTCATCCTTTATAAGGGTATTTATGGTTATAAAAACTTTTTTATCAAACAAGTGAATATAATCAATCACTTCTTCAATATTTTCCAAAGAAAAATTCTTGGCGTAGGCTCTTGCACCAAAATCATCCAAGGCTAGATAAAAACTGCAAGCCCCTGCAGAAATGCCTGCATCAAGCATTGACATTTTTCCAACAGGAGCTAATATTTCAGTATTTTTCATTATAAGTCCCTCTTTAAATCTTCATTTTCTTTTTGAAGATCGAGATTTTCCTCTTGCAACTTAGTTAAATTTTCTCTAAGTTTTTTAAGATTTTCATCTTTAGACTTATTTATTTTATTTTCTTATCAATTTCCGCATTCAACCTATTAATAGTAGAATTCAAGCCATCTATTTTTTCATAGATTCCATAAAATCTTTCTTAGATTTTTCAAAATCATCTTTTGTAATTTTATTTTCTTCTTCTAATTTTTCGTAAGCTTCTTTTATTTTAGGATAATTTTCAATAGGCTCCTTAGCTTTTTCTCTTAGCTCTTTGTGCTTGATTAAAATTTTATACATTTCATCAGCTATATTTACTGAAGCTAAGACAAGTTGATTTTCACGAGTTAATTTATCATTATCAATTTCTCGAATTTTTTTATCAACATAAGCAGCTATTTGCTTTATTTCATTATTTTCCTTTTCACTTACCAAAGTGTAGTCCATGCCAGCAATATTAACAACAATTTTATTATCTGCCACCTTAACTCCTAACTACGCAAGTTTATATTTTCCTTACTTAAATCTTCTAAAAATGCTTTTTCAATTTTTTCAACTTCTTCATCTTTTAAAGTTGCATCATTTTTACCATAAGCTACCTTGTAAGAAATAGATTTTTTGCCTTCTTCAATTTGATCTCCTGTGTAGATATCAAATATTTCTATATTTCTTACCAAGCCATCAGCTTTTTCAATGATCTTATCTTCAATGCTTTGACTTTCTACATCCCTATCACAAGTAAATGAATAATCACGAAGAATAGATGGGAATTTTGAAAGAGCCTTATACTTAACTTGGTCAATTTTTTTATCCTTAATCATAGAAAGATTAATTTCTAAGGCTAGGGCAGGATTTTTAATTTTAAATTCTTCCATAACTTCATAAGAAATTTGTCCCATTATACCAATTTTTTGACCATCTAAATAAATATTTGCACACCTTCCTGGGTGGAAAGTTTTGATATTTTCTTCAGTTTCAAACCTAAATCCTTTAAAACCAGTCTTATTCATAGCTTTAATAAAGAAATCTTTCAAATCATAGAAAGAATAATCTCCATAAAGACCCATGGTCAAGTATTGTTTTTCTTCTGGAAGATCATCTCCACCTTTAATAAAGGTTGTTCCAATTTCATAAAACCTTAAATCTTTTTGTTTTTTTGCAATATTTTTTGAAAAAGTATCAAGCATATTTGAAAGAAGAGTCGTCCTCATTACAGAATAATCTTCTCCCAAAGGATTTATAATTTTTATATAATCTCTTAATTTAGAATTTTCATCAACCAATAATTTGTCATAATCTCTTGGAGAAATAAAAGAATAGGTTGTAATTTCTGAGAATTTTTGTCCAAATAAATTATTTTTCAATTCATCTTTTAAAAGTCTCATTGAAGTTTTCTCTCCCCTTTGTAAAGATGAATAAAGTGGTTTAGATTCAACTTTTCCCATTCCATAAAGTCTTGCAACTTCTTCAATTAAATCTGCCTCAATTGAAATATCCATTCTAAAATCTGGAATTTTTGCTTCAATTGTATCATCGTCAATATCTCTAACTTCAAATTCTAAAGATTTTAAATAAGAAATTGCCTCATCTTTTGAAAACTCTCTTCCAATTAAAGAATTTAATCTAGAAATCCTAAGTTTTACCTTGTTTTCTGGACTTTCTTTTATTCCTTCATCAAAATGATCTTCTAAAACATCTCCAATTCCAAGATCTGTTATAAGTTTCATAGCTCTTTTTGATGCAAATTCTGCATTTTCTACAGAAATTTCCTTTTCAAACCTTGATGAAGCCTCAGATCTTAAATTTAAAAATTTAGAAGATTTTCTAATATTATCAGAATCAAAATTAGCAGCTTCAAGAAGGATAGTTTTTGTATCTTCTGTAATTTCACTATCCATTGATCCCATAATTCCTGCAAGACCAATTGCTTCTTTTCCATCAGAAATTACTAGAACTTCCTCATTTAATTTTCTTTCTTCTCCATCAAGAGTTTTAATAACTTCACCTTCTTTTGCATCCCTTACAATAATTTTTCTATCATGTAAAGTTTCAAGGTCATAAGCGTGAAGAGGTTGTCCTGTTTCAAGCATTACAAAATTTGTAATATCTACAACATTATTTACAGGTCTCATCCCAGCAAGCATCAAACAATTTTTAAGCCATTGTGGAGATTCGCCAATTTTTACATTTTTAACAATTCTTCCTGTAAATCTTTTACAATTTTTAGATTTAATTTCTATCCCATTAAAATACTGATCTTTTTTATCAGAAACTGTTGGATATTCTGTTGATGGATAGGTGATTTTTTTATCAAAAGATGCTGCAGATTCTCTTGCCATTCCTATAATTGAAAGACAATCAGGTCTATTTGGAGTAATTTCATATTCAATTACTGGTGTATTTGAAAATAAAACTTCAACTGCAGGTGTTCCTGGATTAAATTCACCAGATAAAACTATAACTCCATCCTTTGATTTTTTTTCAACAACAGAATCATCATAGCCAATTTCTTTGTATGATGTAAGCATGCCTTGGCTTACTATTCCAAAGAAATCATGGTCATCAATTTTTTGTCCGTTAATTTCTGAGCCTGATTTTATTACTATAAGATAGTCGCCTTCTTTTGTATTTTTTGCAGAAGTTACTATGGTAATTTCTTCTCCAACATCAATTGTAAGAACAAATAACTTATCTGCATTTGGATGTTTTTCTTGTTTTAAAACTTTTCCAACAACAAGTCCCTCAAGTTTATCAGAAATAAAATTTACACTTTCAACGTGGGAACCTGTTTCTGATAGTCTATCTGTAATTGTTTTTAAATCTTCGTCTAATTTTATATAATCATTTTGCCAAATTAAAGGTACTAACATAATCCCTCCTAGAATTGCTCAATAAATCTTTTGTCATTATCAAATAGTAATCTAATATCATCTAGTCCGTACTTAACCATGGCAATTCTATCAACACCAAGACCAAAGGCAAAACCAGTATATTTTTCACTATCTATCCCACAATTTTCAAGTACATTTGGATGAACCATTCCTCCACCCAAAAGTTCCATTGACCAACCTGTATTTGAACAAGCAGGACATCCCTTACCACCACAAATTGGACAAGTTACATCAACTTCAAGAGATGGTTCTGTAAATGGGAAATGGTGAGGACGATAACGCATTTTCATATCATCTCCAAACATTTCTTTTATAAAAGTTTCAAGAGTTGCTTTTAAATTTGCAAGTGATACATTTTCATCTACAACCAAACATTCTAATTGGTGAAACATTGGTGAGTGAGTTGCATCTACTTCGTCGTTTCTAAAAACTCTTCCAGCTGAAACCATTTTTATAGGAAGTTTTCCCTCATTCATCACACGAATTTGCATACTTGATGTGTGAGGGCGAAGAAGAGTATTTTCATTTATATAAAAAGTATCAGAAAGTGATCTTGAAGGGTGATTTTTTGGTGAATTTAAATCATCAAAAACATTTTTCACTGTATCAATTTCTGGTCCTTCTACAACATCAAAGCCCATATTTTGGAAAATTTCTTCAAGCTCTGCCATTGTTTGATTAATAACTGATAAATGTCCACTAGAATAAAGGTCAAAATTTGCTGTTACATCAATTTTTTCTTCCTTAACTTTTTTTTCTAAAAGATTTTTTTTGATTTCTTCTTTTCTTTCTTCAAGTTTATTTTCAACTTCTTTTGAAGTTTGATTTATTAGTTTTCCTGCCATTGGCTTTTGATCATTTGGTAATTTTGAAATATTTTTCTTTAGTGAAGTAATTTCTCCTTTTTTACCAAGATATTTAACTCTTAAATCGTCAAGAGTTTTTAAATCTTCACTTTTTTCAATAGCCTCACTTGCTTTTTTAACTAAGGCTTCTAATTGTTCTTTCATTTTAACTCCTTTAATTTTTTGTACAAAAAAACTGCCCTATAAAAGGACAGACTTATCTGCGGTACCACCTAATTTGATTTTTTAATCCACTCAATAATTATAACGCATTACCGTCTCAACTACTTTTAATTCGTATCGAAGCTAGGCGGTGAATTTCTATACCGTTACAAGGTGGCCTTTCATCATCTACCACTTGCTTTGCTTGAATAGTACAGCTTTTATCCGCTTTGGCTAAAATTATTCATCAGTATTGATGCAGCTATAGCTGCATTTAATGATTCGATTTCTCCATCCATTTTTATGGAAACAAAATCATCTGACAAATCTTTTAAAGACTTGCTTATTCCATTAGCCTCGTTTCCTATGGCTAATATTATTTTATCACAAGATTTAAAATAATCTACTGATTTTCCATCCATATCAGCTAAAATCAGCTTATAATCTTTATTAATTAAATCTTTTACATCTTCTAATTCTAAATCAATAAAATTTAACCTAAAAATAGACCCCATGCTAGCCCTTATAGTTTTTTCATTGTATAAATCTACACAATTATTTAGAAAAATTATATCTTTAAAAGAAAAAGCCTCAGCACTTCTAATTATGGTGCCAAGATTTCCCGGATCTTGCATATGATCTAAAAGTAATACCTTCTTTGAAGAAATTTCTTTTTTATCTTTCATTTTTAAAACAGCTGAAACTCCCTCAGGATTTTCAAGCAAAGATAGTTTATCAAATAAATTATTTGAAAAAACTATCTTTTTAAAATCAGTTTTATAATCTTTCATATCCTCGTTTACAAAAATAAATTCACATTCAAAATCTTCTGGGATTTGGTCAACTATTTTTATAGACTCAACTATGAAAGATTTAAACTTTTTTCTGTATTTCTTCTTTTTAAGTTTATTTATATACTTATATTTTTCGTTAGATTCTGATTTTATTATCATTAAGCTGCTTGGTTAGCAATCTCTACTAATTTTGTAAATTCTTCTGGGTTTGATACAGCAATTTCTGCAAGCATTTTTCTGTTGATATCAATGTTTGCTTTTTTAAGATTTCCCATTAATTTTGAATAGCTTGTTCCATTTGCTCTTGCTGCTGCATTTATTCTTGCAATCCATAATTTTCTGAAATCTCTTTTTCTTCTTTTTCTTCCAATATAAGCATATTGTAAAGATTTCATTACTGCTTGGTTTGCAGTTTTGAAAAGTAATGATTTTGAACCGTAGTAACCCTTAGCTTGTTTAAGAACTTTTTTATGTCTTTTTTTAGCGTTTAATGCTCTTTTAACTCTTGCCATTATTTCCTCCTATTAGATGTTTAATAATCTTTTGATGTTTTTAGCATCACCTTTTGCAGCTATTGTTGATTTTCTTAATCTTCTTTTTCTAGCTGGTGTTTTCTTAGCAGTAAGGTGTCCCTTGTAAGCTTTATGTCTTTTTATTTTTCCACTGCCTGTTACTTTAAATCTTTTTGCAGCTGCTCTTTTTGTTTTGATTTTATTTTTAGCCATTTTATTCCTCCTAATTTTCTTCGGTATTTGGTGAGATAAATAATACTAGTGATCTTCCTTCCATTGCTGGTTTCTTATCAACTTGTGCACAATCTCCTACAAATTCCATAAATTTATCTAATAAATCATAGCCTAAGTTTTTATGACCCAATTCTCTACCCTTAAATCTTACAGAAACTTTAACTTTGTCGCCATTGTTTAAAAATTTCTTTGTATGATTAGCCTTGGTTTCAAGATCATGGTCTTCTATATTTAAGCTAAATCTTGTTTCTTTTGTTTGAGTTGTTTTTTGTTTTTTCTTATTTTCTTTAGCTTTTTTTTCTTGTTCATATTTGAACTTTCCATAGTCCATTATTCTTGCAACTGGTGGCTTAGCATTTGGTGACATCAAGACTAAATCAAGATGTTTATCATAAGCTCTATCTAAAGCTTCATTTTTTGATACAACACCAATTTGTGATCCATCTTCGTCTATAAGTCTAAGCTTATTGTCCCTTATTTCGTCATTAATTCTTAAATCTTTTATAATCTTACCTCCAAATATTCGCATAAAAAAATGGGTACTCAAAGTACCCATAAAATTTACAATATAATTAGAAATATTCTAATAGAGATTGTAACCTGAAAACTAAATGTCGGCAGGTGAGTATCGGGTACTTCTTTAACTCTCTTTTGCTATGATACAAGAATTTTCTTTTTTTGTCAAATTTTTATTTTCTATCATTTATTATTCTTGCCATCTCTACACCAGATGCTGATGCTTGGGATAGGGAGTGAGTTACTCCTGATCCATCACCAAGAACAAATAAATTATTTTGACTTGTTTCAAATTCTTCATTTACTTCTACAACTGAGTTATAGAATTTAACTTCTATTCCATATAAGAGTGTATCATCATTTGCCATTCCTGGTGCAATTTTATCAAGAGCATAAATCATTTCTATTATATCGTCCAATTGTCTTTTTGGCATAACTAATGATAAGTCTCCTGCTGTTGCATTTAAGGTTGGTCTTAGGAAAGATTTTTTCATCCTTCTTTCTGAAGATCTTCTTCCTTTAACTAAATCTCCAAATCTTTGCATCAAAACTCCACCACCAAGCATATTTGAAACTTTAGCTATAGATTCTCCATATTCATTGGAATCTTTGAATGGTTCTGTAAATCTATTTGTAACCAAAAGGGCGAAGTTTGTATTTTCTGTTTGAAGTTCTGGATTTGCGTATGAGTGACCATTTACAGTTATAATTCCATTTGTATTTTCTGTTACAACTTCACCGTATGGGTTCATACAAAAAGTTCTTACCAAATCATTGTATTGTTTTGTTTGATATACAATTTTTGCCTCATAAACTTTATCTGTTATGTGTTTAAAAACTTCTGCAGGTACTTCTACACGAACTCCTATATCTACTCTGTTTTTTTTCATTTCGACATCAAATTCTTGGCAAGTTTCTGAAATCCATTTTGATCCAGATCTTCCTGCTGCAAGAACTAAATACTTACATTTTATTGTTTCGTCCTTGTCAGTTTTTACAAAGTAATACCCATCTTCAAAATCTACACTTAAAACTTTTGTCATAAAGTCAAAATCTATTGTATCTTTTACATAATCATAGATTTTTTGTAAAATTTCCCTATTTCTTTCTGTACCAAAGTGACGAACTTTTGCTGTTAATAAGTGAAGGTCATTTTTCAAACACTCTCTTTTTAAATCAGTATTTTCTGTTGAATAAAGTGTGGCATCTCCCTTATCAAAATCCATCAAAACAGAATCAACATATTCCATTAATTCTAAAGCTTTCTTTTCTCCAATATAATTATGTAAATCTCCACCAAAATTTGTTGTTATGTTATATTTTCCATCAGATAAGGTTCCTGCTCCACCAAATCCATACATTATATTACAAGGTTTACATCCGATACAAGAATCAACTTTTCCTTCTGAAATCGGACATCTTCTTGCCTTAACTTTTCTTCCTTCATCTATTACACAAACTTTTTTGTCAGAATTTAATTTAGTAAATTCGTAGGCCATAAAGGATCCACTTGCTCCACTACCTACTACAACAACGTCATATTCTCTCATAATAATCCTTTCTTTTTTAACATACATAATAATTATAGCATTTTAAAAAATAAAAATGAAATTTTCCTATTTTTTTTACATTTGTGATATAATTTATAGAAATTTATTGCTTTCAATCGGTCTTGGGACCTTTGCTTATATTTTTTTAATCCAATACGTTTTTATTTAGCTTTTTTTTCCTTGTTTTTATAGACCAGCTGATATATAATTAGTAAAAATTATAAATAAATATAGAAAAGAAAAAAGGGGAAAGTAATGAGTAAAGATTTTTCAATTACAGGTAACAAGGCAATTTTAAATTTGTCTGAACAATTTTTTAATGATGTAAATGAACTTTTAAATAGTGATTCTTTTTTAGATTTGACAAAATCATTTATAAATTATCATAAAAAAGAATCAACCAGGGTCTACGCCTACATAGAACAATTTTTCATAAATTCTTCAGTGGATTCTCTTGCAAAAGAGCTAACTGATATTTTAAAACTTCTAACTGTTATGAATATCGATGAAATTTCATCAAAAATAAATAAGTACCACAATTTGAATAAGGAAAAATACGGCTTATTAAAAATAGTTGAGGAATTTTATAATTATTGGAGAAATTTAGAAAGATATTCCATAATCGAACAAAAGGAAGATGCTAGGGGTGTTGGGGTTGTAAATTTTGTTGAAATTAATGAAAAGTTAAAAAATATGATCCTTCAAGCTTATAGAAGGATTGAAATGAGCATTTTGGGAGAATGGCCAAAGGTTTATAGACAAGTTCCAGCTGCTGCTGATGCTTCTATTATGATTAGAAATTTTAACAAAAAATATCCAAAAGCTTATGAGTTTTTAAATGATGTTTGTTTTATAACCCAAGTTATGATTGAAACTCCATACATAACCTATACAAAATCCAATAAAAGGGACGGGGTTTTTGAGGAAGTTTATGAAAATCCTATTTTAAAAACAAAATTAATCCAAAACATTTTTTCTGCTATCCTGCTAAGGTAGGAGATAATTTGATTTATATTTATTTTCACAGGGACCTATTAACTCACGGAGTTTCTGCATCCAACCTTTTTGAACTTGCAGATGTAGATGAAATAGAAAATAAAAAACCTGATGCTATTTATGTTTACGGACCAAAGGATAAGGGAAATAAGAAGAATTCTTTTTATTATGATGAGGAAAATAAATTATATGTAGGATATATTGCCTATTGTGAGAAAATTGATTATTTCGGCTATTTAAAAAAAATGGTACTAACTTTAAATAATGTTATCAATATTAAAAAAGGATATTTACCAATTCACGGGGCAGGTCTTTCAGTAGTTTTGCAAAATGGTAAGACTGTAAATATTGTAATTCTTGGTGATAGCGGGGCTGGAAAAAGCGAATCAATAGAAGCTTTTAGGTCTCTTGCTAAAGATTATATAAAGGAAATGACCATTGTCTTTGATGATATGGGATCTTTTAGGATTAAAAATGGAAAAGTTTATGCTTACGGAACAGAAATCGGTGCCTTTGTAAGGCTTGATGACCTTGATGCAGGCTATGCCTTCAAACAAATCGACAGGTCAATTTTTATGAATCCAGATAAAATTAATTCTAGATTAATTATGCCGGTTGCAACCTTTGATGAAATTAATTTAGGTTATCCTGTAGACTTCTTCTTGTATGCAGACAATTATTCAGCAGTTTTAGATAATTGCAACTCAATAGAACTTTTTGATAATAAAAAAGAAGCCCTAAGAGTTTTCAAAAGAGGAGCAAGACTTGCCAAAGGAACAACAACAGAAAAGGGCCTTGTTCAAACATATTTTGCTAATCCATTTGGACCTGTTCAAAAAAGAGAAGAATGCGATAAATTATTAGATAAGTATTTTGATAATCTATTTGAAAATGAAATTAAGGTTGGAACAATTAAAACCCAATTAGGCCTTGACCATATGCAATTTGAAGGACCAAAATCTGCCGCAATCGAGCTTTTTGAATTAATTAAAAAAATGTAAAATCTTTTATAAAAAAATAGCCCCAAAATTAATTGGGACTCAGACTGTTGACAAAGTATACAAATCCTCATGCTAAGAATATCATACGAAAAAAATTGATTTAATTTCAAATTTAAAAATTCGTCAAAAATCGCACTGTTCGAGCGTTAGCGAGTTTGCAATTTTAGAATTTTAAATTTAGAAATCAACAATTTTTGGAGTTAGATATTCGTGCTTGAGGGTTTGTCTACGCTCTGAGCCCCAAAATTAATTGGGGCTATTTTTTAATTTATTTCATCAATAGCTTCTTTTATAAGTCTTGGGGAAATTTTACATTTTTCTTCACTTACTGCACAAAGAGCAAACCTTAGTCCTTCTTTGTTTGCAACTATATACATATCTTTTTCTTTTAATTTTTCAGAAACTTTCTTTGAATTTTTACATGGAACAGAAATGAAAAATCCACCAAAATATGGAAGGCTAACAAGGCCAACTTTCTTTGCATTTTCCACAAAGGCCCTTGCCCTTTTTTCAAGCATAATCCTATAAAATTCAAGCTCATCAGCATAAGATTTTTTCTTTTTCTCATCTTTTTCAATATCAACCAATATATTCATCCCTGCATGGGTAATATTTGACCAAATTGCCCTGTTAGAATGTTTCATTGAGTCAAAAAGGCTATCTGCAATTTCTTCATTTGAAGAAACAATTATACAAGCACCCGACCTTAAACCATAGGCAGTATAAGATTTACTCATAGAATAAGCAATACATGTAATTATATTTTCCTTTAATGACCCAAACTTTTGGAAAAATTTCTTTTGACTTCCATCACCTGCAAATTCAATATAGGCAACATCCAACAAAATACTAATAAATTTACCCTCAACTGCCCTTTGGTCTATAATTTTTAAAATTTTATCCCACATAGAATCACTAATTGTAAAACCGGTAGGATTATTTGCTGGTGAATTAAACACACACAAAACCCTATCCCTTTTTTCCAAAGCATAATCCAAGGCTTTTGTAAATTCTTGTAAATTAAATTCATAATTTTTATCCAAAAATTCATAATTTAAAAATTCTCTATTATACTCCTCGCACATGGTTTGGTAAGCTGGCCAATACCAATTTGGACAAATAACATAATCTCCCTCATCCAAAAGTGACCAAAAAGTATGTCTTACCGCCCCACTTCCACCAGCTGTTGCAATAGATCTAATATATCCATCAGGCCTATAAGGACCAAAACATTTATCAATTAATAAACTTAGAAAATCTTTATCGCCCTCTATGGCCCCATAGCTTGCTATGTCTTTTTTATCCATATTTTTTAAGGTATCATAAACACTATCAAAGGCAATAATATTTCCATCATCATCAATTAAGGTTCCAAGGGTAGAGTTAATTACCTTATCCCTACCTTTTTTTTCTATTGCCTTCTTACACTCGCCGCTAATCTTGAAAATTTCATCTTCAAGTCTAGGCCATTTTGCATGGTCTGCTATAATATTTTTTCCCATAATTTTCCCCTTTATTTTTCATTATTATTTAAAATATTGTATCATTTTTTATTTATTTTTGAAAGTAAAAAAGATTGCTTAATTTATTATAAATTAGTAAAATGTTTGTAAGGAGGATGTTATGGATGAAAAATTAAAGCAAGATAAAATAAATAAGCTATCTAGACTATCTTATGAGGTTACACAAAATGCTTGTACAGAAAAACCTTTTTCTAGTGTTTATGATGATTTTTATAAGGATGGTATATATGTAGATATTGTAAGTGGAGAAGTTTTATTTTCATCTTTAGATAAGTTTGATTCTGGTTGCGGCTGGCCTTCTTTTTCAAAGCCACTAGAAGATAATATAAAAGAAAATGAAGATTTATCTCACGGCATGGTAAGAACTGAAGTAAAATCCAAAAAAGCAAACTCACACCTAGGCCACGTTTTTAATGATGGACCTAAAGAAATGGGAGGATTAAGGTATTGCATAAACGGTGCAAGTTTAAAATTTATCCCAAAAAAGAAATTAAAAGAAGAAGGATACGAAGAATATCTTTATTTATTTGAATAAATATTAAAAAAAGCAGAAAATTTATTTCTGCTTTTTTTTATTCGTATGATCCTTTTTTTAGGATTTTTTTATCTTTTTTCATAAACTTACCTTCAGAAATTACCCCGTCAATATCTAAATTTTTATCCAGTAAAAGTAAGTTTGCTATATAGCCTTCTTTAATAAATCCAACTTCCTTGTCAAGCTTTAATACTTTCGCAACGTTAGATGTAAAAGGCTTGATTGCATCTTCTAAATTTTCTCCATCAGCTACAATTTCTTTAATTGCCTTTATTCCAGTATCAACTGGTGAGTATCCAATTTCTATTAGATTTCCTTCATCATCATAATTTGACCATGAACCAAATCCATCTGATGAAAAGGTAATTTTATCTAAAACATTTTTTTCCTTTGCCATTTTATAAGCCAAGCTATCTGGGAAATCTTTATTTATTCCTGAAGTTAAATCTATATAGCCACCATTTTGAGCAAATTCTAAGGCCTCAGCATAGAGTTTTTTATCCCTATTTACATGGGTTGGCCTAAATACTGTAATAGGTAGATTTGAATATTTTAGGGCATCATTAATTTGATTAAAATAAAATTTTCCACTTCCCATATGAATTGTTACATGGCCACTTTTACCAGAAATCATTCCAGCAACCCTTGCTTCTGCCCCAATTCTTTGTAGCTCTTTATAATCAAGGCAAGAGTCCCTGTGATCATTTGCTGCAATTTTTACTCCTATAAGTTGATTTACAAAAATTATATCTTTTTTTATAGATCCAGTAATAGTTGGTGATGGATAAGCGTAAGATCCTGTTAAAGAATATGTTTTTATTCCTTCATTTGTTAGGGCCAATGATTTTGCCACAAGATTTTCTACGCTTCTTGTTTCAGAATCTGTTCCCAAAAGTCCAACTACAGTTGTTATTCCTGCCTCAATTAATTTTGAAAGGGTAATCTCTGGTACCCTTGTTTCAAATCCACCTTCTCCACCACCACCGGTTATGTGGATGTGTTGGTCAATTAATCCAGGTATAAGAGTTTTCCCTCCTCCATCATATATTTCATCAAAAGGATAATCACAATCTCCTTCAAATATTTTTTCTATTTTTTCATTGGCTATCAAAATATTTTTCAATTCATTATTACCAAGGATTTTTACATTTTTAATTAAAATCATACTTTTTCACCTTCTGCTATTAAAAATTCTTCTTTTTCTTTTTCATTTATTTTAGTAATTCCAATTCCTGTAAAGGCCAAAATTATGGCAAATACTATTCCCATATAATTTAAAACTGCCCAAGGTAGATAGGTCAAAGTATCTACACCAAGAGTTGCTGCCATGTAGGCACCAGCTGCAGACCAAGGAATCAATGGAACTAATACTGTTCCAGAATCTTCAAGAGTCCTTGATAAGTTTTTAGGATGAAGATTTCTTTCAAGATAAACTTTTCTGAATAATTCTCCAGGAATTAAAATTGAAAGGTAAGAATTTCCTGTTACAAAGGCAACTGTAAAACATGAAGCTATTGTTGATAATATTACTCCAAAAGTTGTCTTTACCCTTGTCAAAATTGCATCCAAAACAACATCAAGCATACCAGATGTTGACATAACTCCAGCAAATCCCATAGAACAAAATACCAAAACTGTTGTTGTAGTCATGGAAACTGCCCCACCTCTGTTTATTAGAGTTAAGATATCATCAATAATTTTTCCATCAAATCCTGTCATCTCTACATTAAATCCATTAATCATAGAAATAAATCCATCTTTTAAGCTAAATCCTTGAACAAAAATTCCGATTACAACTGATACCAAGGAGTTTACAATCATGGTTGGTAGGGTTGGAAATTTTAATACTGATCCGATTAACATAAATAAAACAGGTAGTAGTAAAATTATATTCCAATTATAAATTCCAGAAAGTTGGCTTTGAATAATTTTTACAGATTCAGTGCTTGCTCCTGTTGATTTTGAAGAAATACCAACAATTAAATATACTATTATCGAAACAATAGCTGCAGGAACAGTTGTATAAAGCATGTGTTTGATGTGATCATACAATTGTGATCCTGCTGCAAGAGGAGCTAGGTTTGTTGTATCTGAAAATGGTGATAATTTATCTCCAAAGTAAGATCCTGCTACAACTGCCCCTGCAGTTACGGCTAAGTTCATACCAAGTCCTTGTGAAATTCCCATAATAGCAACACCAATTGTTCCTGCAGATCCCCATGATGTTCCTGTAACTGTAGATAAAACTGCAGTTATTAAAAAGGCACTTACATATAAAAATCTTGGGTTAATAATTTGAACACCATAATAAATAATCATAGGAACAGTACCTGAAAACATCCAAGCCCCTATCAAAAGTCCTACTGACCACAAAATTAAAGTAGCAGGAAGGGCTGATGCGATTTTTTCTATAATTCCCTTTTGTAATTCTTCCCAGGTGTTGCCCAATTTTATTGCTATTATACTTGCAATACTAGCACAAATTAATATTATTGGCTCTGCCCTTAATTTTAAAAATCCTACTCCAATTGTAAGAAGCACAATCATAATAACCAAGGGCGATATCGCCTGGAATGTCGTCGGTTTAACTTTCTTTTTTTCCATTTTTTATTCCTCCACTAATTTTTTTATCATTTTAAACTATTATATAATAAAACCAATCTATACGTCAAACAATTAAAACAAAAAATTAATTTGTTATTTTTTATCTTTTTATTTATACTTGCTGAATTTTTATAAAAATAAAAAACCACCAACTTATAAAAAGTCAGTGGTTAGATAAAAAATTATTATTTTTGAGAAATTCCTTCTTCTCTTGCACATTTTGCAACAGCTTCTGCTACAACATCTGCAACTCCCAAATCAAACGCTGATGGGATAACATAATCTTCTGAAATTTTTTCGTCTGGAATTAAACTTGCTATAGCTTCAGCAGCTGCAACTTTCATTTTTTCTGTAATTTTTGTTGCATGAACTGATAGGGCACCTTTAAAAAGTCCTGGGAAAGCTAAAACGTTATTTACTTGGTTTGGATAATCACTTCTTCCAGTTCCAACAACTTTTGCTCCAGCTTCTTTTGCATCTTCATAGGTAATTTCTGGATCTGGATTTGCCATAGCCAAAACTATTGGATCACGTCTCATTGATTTTACCATTTCCTTGCTTACCTTATTTGGCACAGAAACTCCTACAAAAATATCAGCATCTGCCATAGCTTCTTCCAATGTGAGATCTTTATTTTCTTTATTTGTTTCTTTTGCAAGTTTGTTATATAAATCTTTTGAATATTCTTCTCCTTCTTTTAAGATTCCTCTTGAATTGAAAGCGTAAATATCGTTGATTCCAAAATCATTTAACATCCTTACAATTGATGAACCTGCAGCTCCTACTCCTGATATAACTACATTACATTCTTCAGGTTTTTTATTTACTAATTTTAAGGAATTTATTAAAGCTGCAATTGTAACTATAGCTGTACCATGTTGGTCATCGTGGAAAACTGGAATATCTAATTCTTCTTTTAATCTTGTTTCTATTTCTATACATCTAGGTGAAGAAATATCTTCAAGGTTTACTCCACCAAAAGTTGGTGCAACTTGTTTTACAAATTTTATAATTTCTTCAGTATCTGTTGTATCAATTACAAGTGGAACTGCATTAAGTCCACCAAATTTTTTAAACAAGCAAGCCTTACCTTCCATTACAGGAAGTGCAGCCTTTGGACCAATATCTCCAAGTCCCAATACAGCTGTTCCGTCAGAAATTACTGCTATTGTATTTGCTTTTCCAGTATAAATATAAGCGTCATCCTCGTTTTCGTGGATTTTTTTACAAGGTTCAGCTACTCCTGGTGAGTAAACTAAAGATAAGTCGTCTTTGTTTTCTAATTTTGCTTTTAATTCTGTTGAAATTTTTCCTTGTATTTCTTTGTGTAATTCAAGTGCTTTTTCTTTTACATTTTCCATTTTTCTCTCCTTATACCATTTTTTCTGGTTTTACTAATTCGTCAAATTCGCTATCTTTTAAGTAACCAAGTTCGTGGCTTGCTTCTTTTAATGTTAGATTATTATTAAAGGCATATTTTGCAATCTTGCTTGCCTTATCATAGCCAATATGTGGTGAAAGACTTGTCACAAGCATAAGTGAATTTTCTAGATTTTTTTTCAATATTTTTTTCATTAGCTACAAGGCCTTCTAATAATTTTTCCCTAAAACATTTTAATGACTTAGATAAAAGGGTAATTGAATTATCCATTGAATGAATTATTAAAGGCATGTAGGCATTTAGTTGTAATTGACCTTGAGTATTTGCCATTGATATAGCAAAATCATTTGCCATTATTTTTATACAAATCATAGTTATTGATTCAACTTGGGTTGGGTTTACCTTTCCTGGCATTATTGAAGAACCTGGTTCGTTAGCTGGAATTGTTAGCTCACTTATTCCACATCTTGGTCCACAAGATAAAAATCTTATATCATTTGCAATCTTATAAAGATCAGTTGCAAGAGCCTTTATTGTTCCATGAACATTTACTAGGGCTGATTTTGATGATAATTGGTAAAATTTATTTTCATCAGATTTAAATTCAAATTCATATAACTCTGAAAGCTCTTTTGCCATTTCATCACCAAATTCTTTTTCGGCATTTATTCCTGTTCCAACAGCAGTACCACCTATAGCAAGGTAGGTTAGCTCTTCTTTTACTTCTTCTAAAACTTTCAAATCTCTTTCAAGGCAAGTTCTCCATGCAGAAATTTCTTGAGAAAGTTTTACTGGTGTTGCATCTTGAAGGTGGGTTCTTCCAGTTTTAATAATATCTTTATTATCCTCTTCCAATTTTTTAATCGCCTCAATTGTTTTTGGCAATTCCTTCAATAATTTATCTGATAAATTCTTGTAAGTTGAAAGATGCATTGCAGTTGGAAAAACATCATTTGAAGATTGGCTCATATTTACATGGTCGTTTGGATGGATGATTTTTTCATTTTCATTTGCAATATGGCTTATAACTTCATTGACATTCATATTGGTTTGGGTACCAGAACCTGTTTGCCAAACTGTTAGTGGAAATTCTTCGTCAAATTCCCCTTTTAAAATCCTATCGCACGCATCTACAATCAAATCTTTTTTCTTATCATCTAATTTTTCTTCTCTATTATTTACAATAGCAGCACATCTTTTTATACTAGCTATGGCCATAATTTGGGAATGTGGCATTTTTTCAACTTCTTGAGGAAAATTTTCTAAAGATCTTTCAGTTTGAGCTCCCCAAAAATGATCAGCTGGAACATTAACGATTCCTAGAGAATCTTCTTCTTGTCTAAATTTCATTTTTTACCTCTTTTAAAATTCTTCTTTAGCATATTCTTTTAATCTATCAATAAAAATATTTGCTATTCTTTTTAATTTGTGATATTTACAATAATTTATCATGGTAGTTCTTGATGATAAACCTTCTTTTAATTTAAAATATATTAAATCATCCCTTTCTTCCTTTAACATTGATTCAGGAAGAATTGCAAGTCCAAAATTTTCCCTTACACATTTTTGAGCTATAAATATAGAGTCAGTTTCAAGTACTGTTTTTAAAGAGTTTTCTGTAAATTTATCAAGTTCTTGATATTGTAATACTAAATTTTGTCCCTTCTTCATTCTTATAATATTTTGACCTAAAAGTTTTTTTGACTCTACCCATTTAATTTGTCCTTTTCCCTTCAAATCTTTCTTTAAAGGATTTTTGGTCGACATGGCCAAATATACATTTTCCCTATAAAGGTTTATACTTTCTAAATCATCATATTTATCTGTTTCATAGGTAATTGCAAAATCACAAATTCCATTTCTTGCAAAACGATTAAGTTGATCTGTTTTAGCTTCAACAAGTTTGATTTTTATACCTGGATAATCCTTATTAAACTCATTTAAAATTTTAGATAGGAAAAAATAAGTTTGATAATCAGTAGAACCTATTGAAAGTTCTCCTATTTTCAACTTATTTATTTCTTCTATTTTTAAAAGAGTATTTTCTTTTAATTTTTCTATATCTTCAAGAGACTTTTTATATATAAGACCTGCTTCAGTAAGCTTCATAGGTTTAAAATCCCTGTTAAATATCTTAACTCCCAATTTTTTTTCAATCCTTATAATGTGTTGGCTTAAGGCTGATTGGGAAATATAAATTTTTTTTGAAGCGGAAGTTATAGATCCATATTTCAATATAGCTCTTATATATTCTAAGTCTATTTCTGACATATCTACTCCTAAATTTCAATATTTTTTTGAAGTTTTAGTCCTAATTTCAAACTTTCATTTACTAATTCTTTTTCACTATCAATAATAGGATAAGAATCTCTTTTTTCATCTTCACTATTAATATATGAAGCTTCAGTGCAGCCGATTATAATATAATCTGCTCCCTCTTCTAACATTTTATCCAGTATTTTGTGGTATCTTTTAAAATTTATTTGTCCACTTTCCTTAACATCCTTATAAAGGCAAGCATTAATATTTTCTTGAAGTTCTTTTGAGGATACTAAGGCTTTGTGGCCACATCTTTCTATTATATCTGTAAATAAGCGACTCTTAATAGTTCCTTCAGTTGCAAAGAGTCCTATAGTAGAAGGTTTTTTTAGCTCATTTAGCTTATTTTCAACAAGCTCAATCATATTTATAATTGGCTTTTTGGTAAGTTTTTGCAAATCATCATAGAAAAAATGTGCTGTATTACAAGTTATTACATAAAAATCTGGATTTAATTTATCAACACTTTCTACATCTTCTTTTAGAAAATCATAGGGATTTTCTTCTGATTTTTTTAATATGAAGGAGGTCCTATCGGGGATTGTAGCATGATTTAAAACCATATAATTTAAATATTCTTGATCCGAATTTGGTTTATAAGCCTTATTTAAATCATTTAAAAAATTGGTTGTTGCTAAAGTCCCCATTCCTCCTAAAATTACAAAGAAATTTTTCATAATTTAAAAGTTTACTTCTTCCATTTCTGGTTTTTCATCAGATAGGTATCTTTCTTTATCTAATAATTTTTCTGCTGTTGCTGATACGAAAGTTGAAACAACGTCTCCTGTTACGTTTAAAGCTGTTCTAAACATATCTACTATTCTTTCAACACTCATAATCAAACTTACACCTTCAACTGGAAGTCCTACTGATGATAGAACCATAGATAGCATTATCATTCCACTTCCTGGAACTCCTGCTGTACCAATTGATGATAAAACAGCTGTCAAAATAACTGTTACTAAGTTTCCAAATGTTAAATCTATTCCATAAGCATTTGCTATAAATATTACTGCACAACCTTGATAGATTGCTGTACCATTCATGTTAATTGTTGCACCAAGTGGAATTGTAAATGATGAAATTTCTCTTGGTACTCCTAGTGTATCGCATGATGATAGGGTTAATGGAATTGTTGCATTCGATGATGCTGATGAAAAAGCAAAGGTGTAAACCGGAAATACTTTTTTCAAGAAATGGCTTGGGCTTGTTTTTGATGTTAAGGCAATTAATGGTATATATGCTAAAACAATTAATATTAACATTGATCCTAAAACTGCTCCCAAGAAAGTAAGAAGTGGTCCTACTATTCCAAGTCCTATATCTGTAAATGTTCTAGCAATTAGTGCAAATACACCGATAGGTGCTGCCTTCATTACTAAAGCTGTAACTTTCATCATAAAATCATTTCCAACATTCATAAAGTCTTCTAATAATTTTAATTCTTGACCAAATTTTCCTATAACTATACCAGATAAAAATGCCCAGAAAATTACTTGAAGCATATCACCGTTTGCTAGTGATTCAATAGGATTTTTTGGGATAATATTTACCAAAGTTTCTATTAAGGTTGGAGCTTCTTCTGCCTCAGCTGCAGGTGCTGCTGACTTTGTAGCTTCAGCAAGGTTCATACCAACACCTGGTTTTAATAATTTTGCTAAAAATAAAGCTATAGCTATAGCAATGGCTGTTGTTATTAAATATAAAACTAAAGTTCTAACAGCAACTCTTCCAAATTGAGAAATATCTCTCATTTGCATAACACCAGTACCAATTGAGAAAAATACAAGTGGTACTACAAGCATTTGTAATAATCTAACAAAACCTTGTCCAAATAGGAAAAATACACCATCAATCAAAACAGATTTTTTAAAATATCCATCTGGAACTATATAATGAAGTGCAATACCTACTACAAGACCAATGAGCATTGAAAATAATATTTTTTTAGTTGGGCTCATTTTCTTTTTTCATTTGTAGTCATAAAATCCTCCTAATATTTATTTTTCATCCAATTTATCCTCTTCTAAGATTCCTGGTGTAATCATTTTTTTGAAGTCTAATATTTTATCAAGTTCATCTTCACCCAATAATTTTTCTTCAAGAACAAGTTCTCTTACAGTTTTTCCTGTATCTTGTGCCTTGTGGGCAATTTCGCTTGATTTTTCATATCCAATATGTGGAGCAAGGGCTGTAACAAGTCCTACACATTTTTCAACTTCTTCTAATAATAATTCCTTATTAGCTGTAATTCCATCAATACAATTAATTCTTAGAGTATAGATTGCACCCTTTAAAGCTCTTAGAGATTCAAAAAGTTTATAAAATATAACTGGTTCAAAAGCATTAAGTTCTAATTGTCCAGCTTCAACTGCCATAGTTACAGTAGTATCATTTCCACAAACTGCAAAGGCAACTTGGCTTACAACTTCTGGTATAACTGGATTAACTTTTCCTGGCATAATAGAAGATCCTGCTTGTCTGACAGGTAAATTAATATCACCAATTCCTGTTTGTGGACCTGAAGACATAAGTCTTAAATCGTTAGAGATTTTTGAAAGTGATACTGCAAAAGTTTTTAAAATTGATGATGCATATAAAAATCCATCCAAGTTTTGTGTTCCATCAACCAAATCTTCTGCTTGTTTTAAATCAAGACCTGTAACTTCTTTTAATACATCAACTATTTCATTTACATATGTAGCATCAGCATTAAGGCCTGTTCCAATTGCAGTTGCTCCCAAGTTTACACTTGACAAAGCCTCTATTGCCTTATCCATTCTTTCATAATCTCTTTTAATAACAGAATGATAAGCATTAAATTCTTGGCCCAAACTTATTGGAACTGCATCTTGAAGTTGAGTACGGCCCATTTTGTAAACATCTTTAAATTCTTTTGCTTTTCTTTCAAAAGATTCTAAAAGTTTTTCACATTCATCTTTAAGTTCCATAAAATATCTAACAAGAGCAATTTTTCCACTTGTTGGAATAACATCATTTGTAGATTGTCCTTTATTTACGTCATCATTTGGATGAACTTTATCGTAAACTCCAAGACCTCCACCAAGTTTTTCATTTGCTATATTTGCAATAATTTCATTAGTATTCATGTTATAACTTGTTCCAGCTCCGCCTTGGATTGGATCAACAATAAAATTATCCCTATACTCGCCTTCTAAAAGTTTTTCACAAGCATAAAGTATTGCATCTTTTTGATCTGTAGATATTAGGCCCAATTTTTCATTTTCAGTAGCTGCAGCTTTTTTAACCTCAACCATAGCATCTAAAAATTTATCATCAGCTTTAAGGCCTGTAATTGGGAAATTTTCTTCTGCTCTTTTTGCATTTGCACCATAATAAGCATTTTCTAAAATATCCATCTCACCAACAGAATCATGTTCTCTACGAAACTTAGTCATAATTTCCTCCATAAATTCACTTAATTATTTTGAATCCTCTTCAATTATAATAAATATTAGTATCTGTTTTCAAATTTAATTATATAGAAAACGTTTCTTTTAGTAAAATTATTAATTTATAATCAAAATCATAAGTTCAAACTTATAATATTAGTTTTTAAAGTATTTGGATTTACTAAAAACTAGAATTTTTTTCAAGAATTAAAAAATTTATAGTGAAAATGTTTTTGGTAAAAGCTTTTCCTAATAGATAAAATTATAACTAATTATTTTTATTTATTGCATTAAAATAATTATAAAAATACAAAACTTACAAAAGCAGATTAATTGAATTTTAAAAATAAGCACAAAAAAAGCACTCACTTTTGAGTGCTTAAATCTGGTGCAGGATAGAAGACTTGAACTTCCACGTCCTAAAATCGGACACAAGATCCTTAGTCTTGCGCGTCTGCCAATTCCGCCAATCCTGCAAGCTACCCTTATATAATACCAATATATGATAGCTTTGTCAATTTTTTTATAAAACTTTTGATAGAAATTCCTTACTTCTTTTTTCTTTTGGATTTTCAAAAAATTCTTTTGGATTTTGGGATTCTTCTACTATTTCCCCATCATCCATTATTATTATTTTGTTTGAGACTTGTTTGGCAAATTCCATCTCGTGAGTTACTATTGCCATTGTCATTCCATCGTTTGCTAAATCTTTCATCAAATCTAGTACATCTTTTACCATTTCTGGATCAAGGGCACTTGTTGGTTCATCAAATAAAATCAAATCAGGTTCCATCATTAGGGCTCTTATTATTGCTATTCTTTGTTTTTGTCCACCAGAAAGTTCTTTTGGATATGAATTTTTTTTATCTGATAGGCCAATTTTTTCTAACAAGTCTAGAGCTTTTTTTTCTGCCTGATTTTTTTGCATTTTTTTTGTATTTAAGGGTGCAACTAATAGGTTTTCTAATATGGTCATATTTGAAAAAAGATTAAATTGTTGAAAAACCATACCTACTTTTTCTCTTAGTTTGTTTACATCAAGCTCATCTATATTTTTATTTTCAAAATAAATATTTCCACTTGTTTTTTTCTCTAGTTTGTTTAAGGTCCTAAGTAGGGTTGATTTTCCTGATCCTGATGGTCCAATTATTGCAAGTATATCGCCCTTATTTATTTCTAAATCTATTCCCTTTAAAACTTCTTTTTCTTTGAAAGATTTTTTTTAAATTTTCTACTTTAATCATGGGCCATCCTCTCTTCTAATTTTTTAAATATTTTTTCAAGTAATAAGACAACTAGTAAATATATGAGCGCTGCTGCAAGATAGGGAATTGCTGCTGAAAATGTTCTTGATATTATTATTCCAGCTCCCCTTGTCAAGTCTACTAGGCCAATAAATCCTGAAATTGATGTTTCCTTGAATAAGGTTATAACTTCATTTCCTAAGGCTGGTAGGGAATTTTTCATAGCTTGAGGTATTACAACAAGTTTTGCTGTTTTTTCATAAGATAAGCCCAAGCTTCTAGCAGCTTCAATTTCTCCCTTATCAACAGAGTTTATTCCACCCCTAAATACTTCTGACATATAGGCTGATGAATTGATTGTAAATGTTACAACAGCTACCAAAAATAAGGAGTCTGTGTTTGCCAAAATTACATTATATATAATAAGAAGTTGGATTGTTGAAGGAGTACCCCTTACTATTGTTACAAAAATATTTAAAATTTTTGAAAGGATTTTTATTAATGTAACTTTTAATCCCTTATCGTTTTTATCCAAATTCTTGTCATAATCTTTGATTATGGCTATAGTCATACCAAAAATTAGGGCAAGAATTAAAGAAATTAGGGTAACTGATAGGGTAGTTTTTAAACCATCTATCAAATACTTGTAATTATTATCTTGTATTAAATTCTTTTCTATTGCTTGTAAAAAACTTTGCATTTTTTATTTATCCATGTATTTTTCAAAAATTTTGTCAATTGTTCCGTCTTTTTTAAGCTCATCAATAGCCTTGTTTACTTCTTCTAATAATTTGTCGTTTTTCTTATCAAGGGCAATGGCATATTCATCTTTTGCTAATTCTTTATCCAAAACTTTTAAGTCTTTGTTTGCAGCTGCAAATTTTTCTGCTACTTGATCGTCAAGTACAACTGCATCAACCTTATCATTGTTTAAAGCTACGATTGCATCCATGTTTTTGCTAAAAGATTGAACCTTTTCTTCTCCATAAGTATCCTTAGCTGCGGCTTCACCAGTTGAACCAAGTTGGCTTGCAACTTTTTTTCCTTTCAAATCTTCTGGATTTTTGAAAGAAGAATCTTTTTTAACAATAACTTTTTGGACAGATTTTCCATAAGTATCTGAGAAATTTACATTTTTCTTACGGTCTTCATTAGCAGTAATTCCTGCAATTCCTCCATCAAGTTTGCCTGATTCTATTGATGCAATAATAGATGAGAAGTCCATATCTTTGATTTTAACTTCCACGCCTAGTTTTTTTCCAATTTCTTGTGCAATCTCAGCATCAATCCCTACAATTTTATTGTTATCATCAAAAAATTCGTATGGTGGGAAATCAGCACTTGTTCCAAGATCTATTACCCCATCGCTTACAATCTCTGATGAAACTTTCTTGTTTGAATTATTTGATAGGTCACTTTCGTTTGAATTACCTTTTTGATCTTTTCCTGAACATGAAACTAATAAAGTAGTAGTTACAAAGGCCAACAATATTTTCTTTAAATTTTTCATTTTTTCCTCTTTTCTTTTTTTAATCTAAATTAAGCAAATAAATATTACCGAAAATTAAAAAAATCTCCGTCCCAAAGGGACGAAGATCGCGATACCACCCAAATTTTTCTATTTTTTACAAAACAGAACTCAATAAGTACAAATTATACTCTTACTCTGTAACGGGAGTTCCCGTATGGATTTTTTACTTCCACATGCTCCAAGTTTCTCTTCATTTTGCTTCCACTTATCCTCTTACACTCTACAGGATTCGCTTTAAGCTTTCACAAAACTACTCTTCTTTTCGATGCATTTATTTACTTTAGTAGAATTATATAACAATTGGAATATTTGTCAAATATTTTTTCAATTTAATCTTCTAAGGCATTTTTTATATCTGCCAAAATATCATCTACATCTTCTATTCCAATTGATAATCTTATCAAATTCGACCCAATTCCTACTTCTTTTAATTGGTCATCAGATAACTGCCTGTGGGTTGAGCTTGCAGGATGAAGGGCGTAGGATCTTAAATCTGCTACGTGAACACATAAGCTTAAAAGTTCTAATTTTTCTATAAATTTCTTAGCTTTTTCACGTCCTCCTTTTATCTCAAAAGATATAAGCCCTCCACCAGCTTTTAAATATTTTTTGGAAAGTTCATAGTTTTTGCTTGATTGTAAATAGGCATAATTTACAGCTTCTACCTTATCAGATTTTTCTAAAAATTTTGCAACTTCAAGGGCATTTTCACTTGTTTTTTTCAATCTTAGTGAAAGAGTATCAAGTCCTAAAAAGGTAAGATAAGCATTAAATGGCGAAATTATTGATCCAATATCCCTAAGTCCTACTGTCCTAAGTCTTGCAGCATAAGCAGCTTTTCCAAATTGTTCGGTATAAACTAAACCATGATAAGACTCATCAGCTACTGTAAGATAAGGAAAGTCTCCCTTATTCCAATCAAAATTTCCAGAATCTACAATAATTCCTCCCATAGCTGCTGCATGACCATCTAAATATTTTGATGATGAATAAGTTACTATATCACAACCAAAATCTATCGGTCTTACAAGGGCAGGAGTTGCAAGAGTATTATCTAGAATTAGAGGAATATTATTTTTGTGGGCAACATCTGCATATGATGAGATATCAATTACATCTGCTCTAGGGTTTGACAAAGTCTCCCCAAAAACAAGTTTTGTCTTACTATCAATTGCCTTTTTTAATTGATCTAGGTCATTTGAATCTACAAATCTTGTTTCTATACCAAAATTTTTTATTATATTTCCAAGTAAATTAAATGTGCCCCCGTAAATATTATTTACTGCAACAATATTATCCCCACTTTTAGCAATATTTAAAACTGCCAAAAGATTTGCTGCTTGCCCACTTGATGTTGCTACTGCTGCAAGGCCCCCATCTAAGGCTGCAATTTTTTTCTCAAGTGCATCTACTGTAGGATTTGCAATTCTTGTATAAAAATATCCTTCTTCTTTCAAATCAAATAAATTTGCAACGGTATCTGGACTATCATATTTAAAAGTTGTTGATTGGCTTATTGGTGGAATCCTACTTTCTCCATTTTTTGGATCCCATCCAGCTTGGGCGCAAAGTGTGTCAAATTTTGTAAATTTTTTAGTCATTTTTCTCTCCTTATAATTTTCCATAATAAAAAAGAGCCCTCATCCTAAAAAGGACGAAGACTCGTGTTACCACCTTAATTTATTATATACTCACGCATATAAACTCATCAGCTACTATATTTTAAATAAGAAAAATATTTTATAGCCTAGCCCTGTAACGGGAGCACCCGGAAAAATCTAAATATCGACTTTTCCTAAAAAAAGACCATGTTCACAAAAAACCCATCTACTTCTTTCACCAAAACGAATCTCTCTGTAATCAGTTTTTCTTGCTACTCTTCTTTTTGTTAAGTTTATTTATTTCTTAAACTTAAATGAATTATATAAATATTTTGAATTTTTGTCAAATTTTTTTATAATTTTACATTTTCTTTTAAATTTTCTCTAGCTTGACTCATCATTAATTTGACCCTATTAATTTGGTTAACTTCGCTTGCACCCGGATCGTAGTCGATTGCTACAATATTTGCTTGTGGGTAAATTTCTCTGATTTTTTTCATTACCCCTTTTCCAGTAATGTGGTTTGGAAGACAACCAAATGGTTGGATACAAACAATATTTGGAGCATCTTGGTGGATTAATTCTACCATTTCTCCTGCAAGTAGCCAACCCTCTCCTGCTTGATTTCCTATACTTGTAACTTCTTTTGCAAAATCTACCACATCATTTATATAAACAGGTTCTGAAAATCTTTTTGAATTTTTTAAGGCCTTTCTTATAGGCTTTCTATAAATTTCAATTGTATTTATGACAGTTTTTCCGAAAAATGCTGTCCAAGGGCTTTTTCCATATAAATCTTTTTTAATTTCTGTATTTTTTAAGCAATACATAAAAAAGTCCATTAAATCCGGAACAATAACTTCTGCCCCTTCTTCTTCCAAAGTATCTTGGAGATGGTTATTTGCTTCTTGTAAATATTTTACAAGAATTTCTCCAACAATTCCTGCCTTTGGTTTTTTGATATCTAAAATTTCAACATTATCAAATTCTTCTACAATATCATTAATAATTTCTCTGTAGGTTTTTGAACTCATTTTTACAATATTATCCCTACAAATTTCAATCCATTTTTCTTTTAATTTATTTACAGATCCTTTTTCTTTTTCGTAAGGTCTTGTTGCATTTGAAACCCTATTTATTAAATCTCCCAAAAGTAAGGACCTAAGAGCATTTATTAAAAGTGGAATATTTGAAACTTTTTTAAGGTCAAAGCCTGAATGTGATTCTATTCCTTGGGCCGATAAAGCAATTACGGGAATTTGTGGATAACCTGCATCTTTTAGGGCCTTTCTTATATAGCCAACATAATTTGATGCACGACAAGCTCCACCTGTTTGAGTCATTAATAGGGCTAGTTTATTTGGATCATATCTTCCAGAATTTACAGCCTCCATAAGTTGGCCAACAACTGTAATTGATGGATAACATGAATCATTGTTTACATATTTTAAACCATTATCAATAACTTTTTCATCAACCTTATTTAAAAATTCAATATTGTATCCGCTGCCATTAAAAAGTTTTTCCAAAATTTGAAAATGCTCTCTTGCCATTTGTGGGGCAAGGATTGTGTAACCCGCATCCTTCATCTCTTTGGTAAATTCATGGTTTTCATAAGATATCTTATCTTCTTTTTTTCTTAAGTGAATATCTTCGTCATTTTGTTGGCTTAGGGCTTGAATTAATGACCTAATCCTAATTTTTACAGCTCCAAGGTTTGAAACTTCATCGATTTTTAATAAGGTATAAATTTTTCCATTTGCTTCTAATATATCTTGTACTTGGTCAGTTGTAACTGCATCAAGCCCACAACCAAATGAATTTAGTTGAACCAATTGAAGACATGGATCTTTTCCTACAAATTCTGCTGCCCTGTAAAGTCTTGCATGATAAGACCATTGATCCAAAACTCTAGTCTTATTTTCCAAATCTTCTGTAGAATAGGCAAGAGCATCTTCAGATAAAACTGGGATTCTCATAGATTCAATTAATTCTGGAATTCCGTGATTTATTTCAGGATCAATATGGTAAGGACGACCTGCAAGAACTATTGCTTTTTCATTATTTACATGAACATATTCAAGAATTTCTCTTCCCTTTTTTCTAATATCTTCATGATATTCTTCCTGTTTTACCCAGGCATTTTTTACTGCATTTATAATTTGGTTTTTCTTTAAAACAAATCCATCATGCTCATATCCTTCAAAAATTTCAACTAGCCTATCAGAAATTATTTTTTCTGATTCAAATGAAAGATATGGCGCCATATATTTTACATTTTTTAACCCATCAACATTATTTTCTATTACATCAGGATAACCTGAAACAACTGGACAATTCATGTGATTTTGTGCCTTGTCAAATTGCTTGTATTCATAAAAAATTGCAGGATAAAATAAAATATCTATATCTTTTTCTAGTAAATTTTCTATATGACCATGGGTAATTTTTGCAGGATAACAGGCAGTTTCTGATGAAATTGTTGCAATTCCTTTTTCATAAATTTCCCTATTTGACTTATCAGATAAAACTACATCAAAGCCAAGAGAGGTGAAAAATTCATGCCAGAAAGGATAATCTTCGTACATATTTAAGACTCTAGGAAGACCAACTTTTCCAAGAATATTTTTCTCTCCCAAGGTCTTCCTATCAAATAATAATTTATTTTTGAATTTGTACATATTAAGATCGGCCAAAGTTTCTTCTTGTTTTACTCCTGCCCCTCTTTCGCACCTATTTCCTGTAATAAATCTTGACCCATCTGGGAAAATATTTATTTGTAGCGAACAATTGTTGGTACATCTTCCACACCTTGCAGATTTTTGAGTGTAGGTGAAATTATCTATCTCAGCTTCTGATAAAATTTTGGAATGGCCTGTTGATTTTTCTTTAGAAATTAAGGCCATGCCCATAGCCCCCATAAGTCCAGAAATTTCAGGTCTGGTTACACTTCTTGATGATAATTTTTCAAAGGCTCTTAAAATTGCATCCCCATAAAAAGTTCCACCTTGAACAACTATATTTTTTCCAAGAGATTTTGGATCACGCACTTTTATAACTTTTTGTATGGCATTTTTTATTACTGAATAACAAAGACCTGCTGCTATATCAGAAACATCAGCCCCTTCTTTTTGAGCTTGTTTTACCTTTGAATTCATAAAAACTGTGCATCTTGAACCCAAATCTGCAGGTTCTTTTGCAAAAAGAGCCTTTTTTTTGAAATTCTTCTACAGAAAGTCCAACACTTGCTGCAAAGGTAGACAAAAATGACCCACAGCCTGATGAACATGATTCATTTAATTGGATAGAATCGATAATTCCATCACGAATATGCATAGCCTTCATATCTTGGCCACCAATATCCAAAATAAAGTCTACCTCTGGATCAAAAAATTTAGCTGCAGAATAATGGGCGATAGTTTCAACTTCTCCGTTGTCAATATGAAGAGCCTTTCTAATAAACTCTTCCCCATAACCACAAATTCCTGATGAGACAATTTTTGCTTTTGGTGAAATTTTTTTGTAAGCATCTTTTAGCATAGAAATTACAACTTCAAGTGGTTTTCCAAGATTCATCCTATAATCTTGGTGTAGTATTTCATTATCTTCACTAATTAGGACAATTTTTGAAGTAGTAGATCCTGCATCTATTCCTAGGAAAATTTCTCCCTCATAATCTTCTATATCTTTATATTTTACAAGATTTGTTTCATGGTTTTTCTTAAAATTTTCATAATCTTTTTCATTATCAAAAAGCCTATCCATTTTTTTGGTCATTTCCATATCCACTTTTTTATCTTCTCTCAAAGATTTAATAAGTGATTTATAAGAAATAGGCTTTTCATCCTTTGATAAAATTGCAGCACCCTTTGCCACATAAGTTTGGGCATCGTCTGGAATATAAAAATTATTTTCTTCTTCTCCTAAAGTTTCTATAAATCTATCTCTAAGAGCCTTTAAAAAATGTAGTGGTCCACCTAAAAAAGTTACATTTCCCTTAATAGGCCTACCACAGGCAAGGTTTGAAATTGTTTGATTTACAACTGATTGGAAAACAGAAATAGCTATATCTTCCCTGCTAGCTCCTTGGTTCATTAAAGCTTGGATATCAGTTTTTGCAAAAACTCCACAACGACTTGCTATAGGATAAATTTTTTTATAATTTTTGCTAAGCTCATTTAATCCTTGCGCATCAGTATCAAGAAGGGCTGCCATTTGGTCAATAAAAGCGCCAGTACCACCAGCGCAAATAGAGTTCATTCTTTGTTCAACAGAACCTTTAAGATAAGTTATTTTTGAATCCTCACCACCAAGTTCAATCACAACATCAGTATTGGGAATAAATTCTTTTATTGCCCTAGTTTCTGCAATAACTTCTTGGACAAAATTAATTCCCAAATATTTTTCAACAAACATTCCACCTGAGCCTGTGACATTAACTGTCAAAAAATCATCTTTGAACCTATCATAAGCTTCATTTAAAACGTCTGTAACTGTTTGTTTTACATCTGATTTATGCCTTCTGTAGACAGAATAAAGAGTGTTAAACTTATCATCAGTAATAACAATCTTTACAGTCGTAGAGCCGACATCAAGACCCATATGTAAATTCATATTCTATCCTTTCCTATATATCTTAAAAAAATATTTTATATTTAAAATCATCATAGAATTTTTATAAAATTCCACTATATATATTCTATTACAATAAAAAGTAAATACAAGCAAATAAGTTGGTTTTATCCATTAAATTATATGAAAATTATTTTGTAAAATAATTTAAAATTTATATAAAAACTTGGTAAAATTATCATTCAAACTTGTATCACTATATAGTAAATTAAATTCTCAAAATTATCAAGGATTATTCAGAAATTATATATTATAAAAAACGATAAAAATAAGCATAAAAAAAGCCTTCATAAAGAAGGCAATAATTATTTTCTTAAATCTTTTACCATTTTAGAAATTTCTTTAAAATTTTCATCCTTTGCATCGCTTGCCAAGTCAAACATTAACATTTCTGTATTTACAAGGCTTGCTCCCATATCAGAAATTGCTTTTAATCCCAAATCTTTTTGTTCTTTATTAAAGCTTGAGACTGCATCTTCCACTACAAAAACCTTGTAGCCTTCAAATAATAATCTTCTTACTGTTTGAAATACACAAATATGACTTTCAGCTCCTGTAATTACTACATTTGTTATCTTATTTTCTTTTAAATAAGAAGAAACTTCATCAGTTATTGCATCAAAGCTTGTTTTTGAAAAAATATGGTCATCATCAAGATACTCTTTAATATCTTCTAGGCTTTGGCCAAGACCTTTTGGATATTGTTCTGTTGCAATTTTTTTCATTCCATACATATCAAAAACTTTTAAAAGTGTCGCTGATCTTTTTACAATTTTTTCAGACTCAAAAATTGCTGGCATCAATTTTTCTTGTAGGTCTATCACCAACAAAAGTGTATTTTCCTTATTATCATAAGTTTTTGTATCAAAATTATAGCCTTCAATATAAAAATTTCCTATTTCTCTTTCCATAAATCCCCCTGCTTTTTATCTTCATCTTTTAATTTTTTATCAATAGTCGATAAGACCCTTGCCTTGTTTTTTGACCAAATTGGCCAAATAATTTTATCACGACGTCCATCACCTGTTAGTCTTTGGATGATTATATTTGGATCTAAATTCTCCAAAATAAGTATAACATAATCCACATACTGATCCAAAGTCATAGTAAAGTCATTTTGATTTTTCAAATAATAATTATAAATTCTTGAGCCTTTTTCTATATAAAGATTGTGAACTTTAATCCCCCAAAACTTTCTTTTGTTTATATAAGAGATGTCATTTAAAAAATCATCAATATCTTCATTAGGAAGACCAATGATAATATGGGCCAAAGTTTTTATATTTTTTTCATTTAATTTCAAAAGACCCTGATCAAATTCCTTGTGGCTATAGCCCCTATTTATAAATTCTATAGATTTTTCATTTACAGATTGAAGGCCTAGTTCTACAACAAGAAAAGTTTTTTTATTTAAATCATCCAGTAAGTCTATAACCTCATCTGAAAGGCAATCTGCACGAGTTGCAATAGAAAGCCCCATAATATTAGGATTATTTATTGCCCCATAAAATAATTTTTTCATCTTTTGGATATTCCCATAGGTTGAGGTGAAATTTTGAAAATATGCCATATAGCCTTCTTTTCTATTTTCTTTTTTTAATCTATTTATTTGAAAATCAATTTGCTTATCCAAATCATCATATTTTGTAAAATCTCCAGCTCCATTTTCTGAGCAATAAATACAGCCTAATTTTGAAATTTTTCCGTCCCTATTTGGACAAGTAAATCCCCCATCAAGGGGAATTTTTATTATTTTTTATTAAAACTTTTTTTAAAATAAGAATCTAGATCCCTATATCTTTTTTTATTTATTTCCATAATTTTATTTTACTTTTATATAAAAAAAAGACACCTCTCGGTATCTTTTGCTTGCTTATTGAAAGTTTTATATTCTATTTATCTTTAATTATCTTCGTATGGCAATAAAGCTACTTGTCTAGCTCTTTTGATTGCTCTTGTAATTTCTCTTTGATGTTTCGCATTTAGTCCTGTAACTCTTCTTGGAAGGATTTTTCCTCTATCAGAAATAAATCTTTTTAGAGTATCAATATCCTTATAATCTATTACTTTTGAAGGGTCTTTGACAAATGGATCGACTTTTTTTCTTGGTCTGAAATTTCTACGCATTTTATCCTCCTAAAATCTAGAAAGGAATTCTTCCGTCGTCTTCAATTTCTGTAAAGTCATCGTCAAAAAAGTCATCGTTATTATTATTCATGTTTTGATTGTTATTTTGTTGGAAATTATTTGAATTATTGTAGGATCTGTCTTGGTTCATATCTCCAAAACCATTATCTTGGTTCATTGGATTGTTGTTATTTTGATATTGACCTTCTGATCTTGATTCTAAAAATTCAACCCTGTCTGCTACAACATCTGTTGTATAGACCATTTTTCCATCTTTATCTTGGTAAGATCCTGTTTGGATTCTACCATCTATCGCACATTGATTTCCTTTTTTAAGATATCTTGATACATTTTCAGCTTGTACTCCCCATACTGTAATTCGTGGAAAATCAGCTGTTGGACGATTCATTGATTCCATTTCTTGTCTTTTTTGTTTACTTAAACCTCTATCAACTGCTAAGGAAAAACTAACAACTGCTTGTCCTTGTTGAGTATATCTCAAGTCAGGATCTTTTGTAAGTCTTCCTATAAGAAAAACTTTATTCATTTAGTCCTCTTTTCTGATTACCATGAATCTTAGAATTAAATCAGATATTCTTAATCTTCTTTCAAATTCTTTGATGTGGTCACCACTAGCTTTAAAATCAACGATATAATAATATCCTTCTTTGATATAATTGATTTCGTATGCAAGTTTTCTTTTTCCCCAGTCATCTACAGATTCTACTTCTCCATTATCAGCTATAATGCCTTTGAAGATTTCTAAAGATTTATTTCTCTCTTCATCTGAAACTTCTGGTTTGTAAATCAATACTGCTTCGTAGTTATTCATCTTATTCACCTCCCTTTGGTCTTTGACCCCGATCTATTGTCGGAGTAGAGAATTCTTATCTATGTTACTATAATCTATTTAAAAAGTCAATAAATTTCTTAAATAAATTCAGAAGAATTTTCTATTTTTGAAAAATAAATTGCATTTGCAATCGCACGAGCCATAACTTTTGCTCCAAGGCTTCCTACAAGATTTAAATCTGCCTTTACTTTATTAGTTGCAAGAGAGAAAATTGTATCTCCATCCATCATAGTATGAACGGGTCTTATAGCTCTGGCATAACCGTTGTGAGTCATTGAGGCGATTTTTCTAAGTTCAGTTTTAGAAAATTTTCCATTTGTTGCAACAATTCCAATTGTTGTGTTCAAAGAATTTTTTTCAGAAATTTTTTCTAAAACTTCAATAGTTGGAATAAATTTATTATTTTTTAAAATTCCTGCTATTTGTTTATTTTTTTCATCATCAAAAATATCTCCCATGGCATTTACAGCAACTATTGCAGACACTTTTAAATCTCCAAGACTTATTGTTGCAGATCCTAGTCCTGATTTCATAGAAAATCCTTTTCCCAAGGCCTTTCCAACTGTAGCTCCAGTACCTGCTCCAATTATTCCTTGACGATTTTCATCAAAACTTGCATTTTTATAAGCATCACTTCCCATTTTTTTGTCTGGTCTAATTTTATAAGATTTATAATCCAAATCGTACAAAATTGCTTGTGGAACTATGGGAACAATTCCGCTTGTAACCTTAAAACCAATCCCATCTTTTTCCAATTCTTCAACAACTCCAATTGAACATGCAAGACCATAAGATGAACCTCCAGATAAAACGATAGCTGAAACTTCGCTTACAGTATTTACAGGATTTAATAAATCAGTTTCACGAGTCCCAGGTCCTCCCCCTCTTACATCAACACTTGCAGTATTTCCCCTTGGAGGAATTAAAACTGTAAGACCTGTTCCTGCATCAAAATTTTGAGCATGACCAACTTTTATTCCTTCGATGTCGGTAATGTAACCCTTATACATTTTTTCTCCTTGTTACAAATTTAAAATTATATTAATATATTAAGCTTAATCTTTCTTATACAACTAATAGCCATCAAGAGATCTCTCCACAAGGTCGAGATGGGTTTGTAGCTTATCTAATTAAAAAAATAAACTTAAGATTTAAATTATTAATATAATTTTATTAAACCTAAACTTTAGCCTAAAAATAAATACAGCAATAAACCATCTCGAGCAGATAAATGTGCCTTGATTTGGCACATTTATCCCTAAAACTAGTGTGAAAACACGGAAAAGTTTGTAACTCAAATAAGTTTTAGTAGCCGAGAGATCTATTTGATTAACTTTAGACATAAATTATAAATATTTCCTAAATTTATCGGCTAATAAATAATATTAATCCTACTTCCTATACTTATCCATCATTTCTGCAAAAACTTCTGCAGATGAAGGTGCTGTATAGGATATGGCATTTGCTCCTGCCTTTATTGTTTTTAAAATTGATTCTGGTTTTTTGCCACCTGTTGCAATTATTGGGAATTCATCTCCAATTAATTTTCTTATTTCAACTAATAACTCTGGAGTTTTTGGTCCTCCTGATACATTTAAAATTTCAGCTCCTGCTTCTATTTTTCCAACAACATCATCTTTAAATCCCGTTACAGTTGCAATTACTGGAATATCCACAAATTCTGAAATTGCCTTTATGTCCTTGTTTGGAATTGGGGAATTTACAACAACCCCATAAGCTCCTTCAAGTTCTGCATCAAAGGCTATGTATTTTGACCTTGCTCCTTGAGTTGTTCCTCCACCAACACCAATAAAACAAGGAACTGATGCCGTAGAAATTATTGATTGGGCAATTGTATTTTGTGGTGTGTAAGGATAAACTGCCATTATAGAATCTGCATTTGTATTTCTAATTATGGCAAGGTCGGTTGTAAATAAAAGAGATTTTATTCTTTTTTCATAAATTTTTATCCCACTTGCCCTGTAAATTTCCTCTGGCACTGTTATAAATGATTTTCTTAGTTTAGAGTGTACTTGGGGTACAAATTTTTTCATTTTTTCTTCCATAATTGTCTCCTTTTTTAATTTATATTCCAACTATTGGACAAATAAAGGCAAAAGATTCGTAAGATCTTAAGTTTATATTTTCAAAAATTTCTCTTTTAGAAATATTTCCAACTACAAAGATAGCCTTTTTCACATCCAAAAATCCTGGCAATTTTAATAAAATATTTTTTTGGGAGAGGTTATTTATTATAATAAAGGCCTTGTTTTTTCTATAATAAAGATAGGCTAAAACATCTTCGTCCTTGAAATTTAAGGAAAAATATCCACTATTTATTAAGTCAGAATAATCATAGCTTAAGACTATTAATTTTTTGTAAAAATCAAATATTTCCTTTCTTTCACTAAAAGCAAGATCCTCAATATTAAAGAGAGTTTCCTCCCCTTCTTTTATAAAAATATCATTTTTCCTTAATATAGTTATGATAGCCAAAAGTTTTGCACAATTTGTGTGAAAATGTTTAAAATCCAAAATATTTTCAGAAATAAAACCCAGGTCTTTATTTAAAGAAAATCCCACATCTTTTTTATTTTCTTCCAAAATATAAGACTTAAAGTCAATATTTTTGTAAGTATCCGATAAGTCTAGGCTAGGGATAAATTCATCCTTATTTTCTTTGGAATTTACAATAAATTTCATATCAAATTTTTCGAAAATATTTTCAAAATCTTGACTATTATCAAATAAAAAACCGTCAACTTCTCTTTCTTTCCAAAAATTTATTATGTTTACTAATTGACTTTCATTGGAAATTTTTTCTAAATCCATTCTCAAAATAACTTTTAAACCCAAATCATGAGCCTTTAAAATTTGATTTTCAAAATCAGATCTTTGACCAAATAATTTATTTATCTGAAAAAAATTTATAAAAATACCTTCAATTATTATATAATCAATTCCCAAAATTTTTCCTATCATAAACCTTGCATCAAGGTCATAAATATCCAAAAATCCCAAATTTGATCTATCTTTATTAAATTTTTTTGGGTAAGTCCTATAAAAAATATCTCCCATAATTCTCCTTATATTTACATTATATTTTTTAAATCTAAATAATCAAACACAAAATAAGAGTATAATAAACAAAGCTACAATTAAAGAAAGGATTAATATGTTAGAGCTTAAAAATATTAGTAAAATTTATAAAACAGGAGAAAGTGAACAAAAAGCTCTTGATGATATAAATATTTCATTTAGAAAAAATGAATTTGTTTCAATTTTAGGCCCATCTGGTGGTGGAAAAACTAGCCTTTTAAATATAATCGGCGGCCTTATGAATTATACATCAGGAGATTTAATCATAGATGGACGCTCTACCAAAAAATTTAAGGATAGGGATTGGGATTATTATAGAAACAGGTCGGTCGGCTTCGTTTTTCAATCCTATAACCTAATTGGCCATCAAAATATCTTAAAAAATGTAGAACTTGCCTTGACTCTTTCTGGTGAGAAAAAAAAATCTAAGGGAGGATTTGGCAAAAAAAGCCCTGGGAAAAGTAGGACTATCTGATCATATTTACAAAAAACCTGCCCAATTATCAGGTGGACAAATGCAAAGAGTTGCCATTGCCCGAGCCCTTGTAAATAATCCGGAAATAATTCTTGCCGATGAGCCAACAGGAGCCCTTGATACAGAAACTTCCAAAGAAATTATGAATTTGTTAAAAGAAGTTGCCAAAGACAGACTTGTAATTATTGTAACTCACAATCCAGAATTGGCAGAAAAGTATTCAACAAGGATTGTAAGATTAAAAGATGGGAAAATTTTATCAGATACCAACCCATATGAAGAAGAAAAAACAAGAGATGAATTTAAGACAAAAAAATTATCCCTCTCCCTTCCAACTGCCCTAAAACTTTCTTTTAACAACCTTTTGACAAAAAAAGCAAGGACTATCCTCACAGCCTTTGCAGGATCAATAGGAATTATTGGAATAGCCTTAATCCTATCTCTTTCAAATGGGGTTGATGATTTTATAAAGGAAAGTCAAAGAAAAACCTTAAAATCTTATCCCATAGAAATTAAGGAAGAAAGCCTAAATCTTGGGGAAAATTTCATGAGAGATCCTGCAGGAGATGAAATTCACAATAAAGATGATAAAAATATTTTAGCAAATAATGATATTTTAAAAAGAAAATCAACCCTTACATCGTCAATTTCGGAAAATAACCTATCTCCATTTAAGTCCTATCTGGATAAGAAAAATTTAAGTAAAACAATTGGAAAACATTCAACAAACTATATTTATAACTTAAATTTGCAAATATATGGAAAAGATAAGGATGGAAATCTTATAAATACTGATGGGTCAGATTTTAAAGATGACGATGACAATATGTTTTCATCAAATAATCCTTCAATTTTTAATATAGGATCAAGTGAACACAAAAATTTTAGGCAAATAATTTCTAACAAGGATGGATCAATTTCAAATATTGTAAAAGAAGAATATGATTTGATTGATGGAAAATGGCCAGAAAATGCCAATGAATTGGTTTTATTTACAGACAAAAATAATTCTGTTGATAGGGAAAGCTTGTATGAACTTGGAATTTTACCAAAAAAAGACTACAAAAATATCTTAAATAAAATGAAAGATGGAGAAAAAATTAAACTTGACCATCAAAAATAAAACAAAGGACTTAATAGGCCATGAATTTAAGGCCTTAATACCTGCTGATTTTTATAAAAAAGAAAATAATAAGTACAAAAATATAAAAGATGATGAAAATGAAAAGAAAAAAGCTATAGAAAATGCCTACAAAATAAAAATAGTAGGAATTGCCAGGGCAAAAAAGATAGCGAAACAAATCAAACAAATACTGCCCCTCTTGGTTTTACATCAAAATTTACTGATCAGATGATAAAAAGAGCAGGAGAGTCTCAAATTGTAAAAGACCAAGAAAAAATAAAGACATAAATATTTTAAATAATATTGCCTTTAAAGCAAAAGACCAAGAAAAAAGAAAGGCAAGTAAGTCATATCTTAAAAATTTAGAAGCTGACCAAAAATTAGAAGCCCAATCATTTTTGCTTGCAAATTCTGATAAATTAAAAGAAAATATCAAAAAAGCATCAATGAATCCACAAGTCGGACAAAAACAAGGACAAAATATGGATATAATTGGACTTTTCCTAAAAGATCCAGAAGATAAGGTCTTGGATAAATTATACGATGAAAAACTCCAATCAAATTCTTACCAAAATAACCTAGAAAATTTTGGTTATGTTTCCAAAAATGCCCCATCTGAAATAAAAATTTATGTGGAAAATTTTGAAAACAGGGACAAGGTAAAAAACATAATTGATGATTTTAACAAAAATAAAAAGAAAAAGACCAAATCCACTACACAGATTTTGTAGGACTTTTGACTTCATCAATAAGAACAATAATAAATGCAATTTCTTATGTACTAATTGCCTTTGTAGGGATTTCTCTAATAGTTTCATCAATAATGATTGGAATAATAACCTATATTTCCGTTTTAGAAAGGACAAAAGAAATAGGAATTTTAAGGTCAATTGGTGCTAGCAAAAAAGATATTAGAAAAGTTTTCTTGTCAGAAACTTTTATGGAAGGACTATTGTCAGGACTTCTTGGAGTTATTGTCACAATCCTTTTAAATATTCCAATAAGTAAAATCATACAAAATATGACAAATATTTCCTATATTAGGTCATCACTTCCTATAAAAGCTGGTGTAATTCTTGTAATAATTTCAGTTTTACTAACCTTAATTGCAGGAATTATTCCATCATCAATAGCATCTAAAAAAGACCCGGTTGAGGCTTTGCAAAGTGAATAAAATTTAAAAATAATTTCAAGTCAAATCTATTTAGATATTTTTCAAAATAGATTTGACTTTTTTTTATTTAGAATCTATAATAAAAATAGCTATTTAGATAATTATCAAAATAGAATGAAAGGTTGGTGATTTTTTGTTTTCTGATACTTTTAAAGCCTTATCAGATCCAGTAAGGATTGAAATTTTAAATTTATTAAGAAAAAAAGGGCGTATGAATGCAGGAGAAATTGCCAAAAATTTTGACCTATCAAGGGCAACCATCTCCCACCATTTAAAATTATTAAAAAATGAAGATTTAATCTATGAAACAAAAAAGAAAAATTTTATTTATTATGAGCTGAACACAAGTATTTTTGAAGAAATAATGGCTTGGTTTGTAAAATTTAAAGGAGGAGAAAATGAAAAATAAAATAAAATTTAAAAAAGAAAGTATAATATCAATAGTTTTTTCAATCTTGCTATTTGCCCTTGTAAATTTATTATTTTACAAAAAAAATGCCAGAAACTATACCAACTCACTGGGGCTTTAACAATGAAATTGATGATTATTCCACTAAGTTTAGTGCTTTTATAAAAACTCCAATATTTTTAATATTAATAAATATTTTTTCTTGTTTTATGTTAGATAATGATCCAAAAAACATAAATAAAAATAAGCTTATAATATTAATTGGAAAAGCTACTGTTCCACTCGTTTTACTTATAACCTTCATGATAAGCGTTTTTTATGGTTTAGGTAAAGAAATAAATGTTATGGTGATAGTATCTTTATTTGTAGGTTTTCTCTTAATTATAATAGGAAACTATCTTCCAAAAACTAAAAGAAATTATACGGTTGGAATAAAACTTCCTTGGACCTTAAATAGTGACGAAAATTGGAGAAAAACTCACAGACTTGGTGGCTATACTTTTATATTAGGTGGACTTATTTTCTTATTAAGTCCATTTGTGGGAAATCAATATTTAATTTTAATAACCATAGCTGTAATATTTTTTATTCCAATGATTTATTCTTTTTATCTATACAAAAATGGAATTTAAACACAAAAAAAGCATTGAATAATTCAATGCTTTTTTCTTAACTTAAAATCTGATTAACCCTTCTTTGTACGGCATAATAATCATATCCTGCCTCGGTCAATCTTTTTTTCCTCTCATTTCCATTTCCCCAATCTCCTCTTATAACTTCTCTTGCAAGAGTATCGATTGATTTTAAATTCTTTCTAGGATAAATTTCATTTCCATCTTCATCAAATACCTTTAACCTATATTTATCAGCACATTTTTTGGCATTATCTATAGATTTAAAGGCTCCTTTTTGACTTTTTTTATCACTAAAAGATTTTCTTACCCTATATAAATTTTCCTTATAATCTTTATCAAGCCTTTTGTTAACTTCACTTGCTATAAAAGAAAATTTATTTCCAAGATATGGCCCTGGGCAATTTGTATTTGCATACCACTCATGTTTTTGCAAAACGCCATTTTTATTTCCTGTATAAGTACAAGGATAAATATTATTTCTCCTGCAAATATCTGTCACCAAGTCAATTAACCTATTTAAAACAAAGTCAGAAACTTCCCAACTTGGACCTCTTGTAGAATTTCCTACTTCGATTGTAATAGCACGGTTATCGCACCAGGATGATGAAGTTGTCCACGCCCTATTTCTTTCATCGACTCCCAAAATAATTTTTCCATCTGATCCTATCATATAATTGGAAGATGCCTGCCTTTGCCTTGGCAGAAAAATCCTTGCCAAATCTCTAGCCTTAATTATTCCTGCTGCATGATGGATGGCAATTTTTGAAATTTTCTCATTTCTTAAACCACTATGGTTTGGTGATAAAATTATATCATCAATTAATTTACTATTAGTCATTTTTCCTCCTTAAATTGTTCTAATAAAACTTTTAATTTCATTGGAATAGGTAAACCAATAGCAAGAGAGTTTTCCAAAATAGAAAGTCCCTCATTAGCTATATAGAAAAATATAATAGCAGTCTTAATCATTGGTTCAGATTTAATTAGGTTTTTGTCACACAAATTTCCAATTCCAACAAGAATAAAAATCATAAGTTTCTTAGCTATTCCCTTAAAACCTATCTTTGAAGAAAGTTTTCCATCTACTCCTGCCCTTAGAATTCCTGTCATATAATCAGCTATAACAAAACATAAAAGACTATAAACAAATCCGTCAATTTCACCAAAATAAAATCCCAAAAAAGATCCCATAAGAGTAAAAATAAAGGCAAAAACTTCCTTAAATTTTTCCATAAAAAAATCACCTCCTACTTATATATAAGTAGAAAGGTGAAAATGTCCCTAAATTATTAATCTTCAAAAGCTTTAAGCTCTATACTTTTTTTAATTTTATTAATCTCCTTAGACCTTTCCTTAGAAAGTCTTTTGATAAGAGTAATAAGTTTTTTCTCAGATTTTTGAATATCCAATTTCTTTTTTCTCATATCAATTCTTAATTTCATATCTGAAATAGGATTTCTAGGGCTAGAAAATTGACTAAGTTTGTAAGGAAGATCAATAATTGATGCAAGCTTTGGATCAAAAGTTAATAAATTTGAATGAAGACTCAAAAGCACATCTTGACTCCTATCAATCGCCTTATTAATAGAATTATTTTTATTAGACCTTAAAAAATCTCCAACAATATTTCTTCCAACAAGACCAGTAAGAGAATAATCAGAAGCCTTTCCAACCCTCTTTGTTGCCCTTTGCAAAACTCCAAGAGCATCTCTTGCCTCAACTAGTAATTTATCAATTTCTTTTATCCTATTATTTTCATATTTAAAATCTTTCATAAAACTCTCCCTAAATTTATCTTTATAATATATTATACCCATTTGTGAGTAAATAATCTTTTTGGGTATAAAATAAAGTATAAAAAGAAAAGGAGATTTTATGGCATTAATTATTTTATTTAACGCTAATGATATAGAAAAGGAAAAGTTAAGAATTTTATGTGAAAAGGAAAATGTAAAATTAAAATTGATTGGCATGGAAGCTGTTGATCAAAAGGTTGGATATCTTGCTGAAATTGAAGGTTATGAAAAAATAGAATCAGAAGGCGAGCACCTTGACCAATATGATTTTACCTTTGCATTTTTTAAAGATTTTGAACAAAATGATTTGTTTGAATTTATCGATAATATGAGAGCAGAAGGAGTTGTGATTGAGCACAAGGCTGGAATTACACCTACAAATATCAAATGGACTTTAAGAGAATTATTGGAAGAAAACGACCAAGAACATAAAACTATGCAAATTGTAGAAGAAATTAATGGATATTTGTCAAAGGCTAGCAAAATCAAAGAAAAAAGTGGAGAAGAAAATCCACAAATAGCAAAATCAGTTAAGGAATTAAACCATTATTTCCAAACAGCTGGAGAAGATTTTGATATTAATGTAGCCAAAGAATATAGGGATAAAATTAAAAGCTTGGTTGAAAGTTTATAGGATTTTTTTCAAAGTTTAGCTTATATTTTTGTATAAATTTAATAAGGGAGATCTCTCGACTGGGCTCGAGATGGGTTACTCTTTATTTACTTTAATACTAAAGAAATATTTATTTTTTAGCAATAAAATACAAAGACCTATCTCACATCTAGCTTTTTGAGAGATCTTTTTTTTAATATTTTTTTAAATAATAATTTTAAAATAATAATTAAAAAAATCCTTTAGCAATAATCCGAATATTACAACCACCCATCTCGAGCCTAGTCGATAGGTCTTTTTTTATATTTTGCTTATATTTAAATTTTTCTATTAAAATTTTTTGAATATTCACCTATTTTATATAAGTAGAAGTAATAATTTTCTTCTTTTCTTGATTTTATAGAAATATTTATTTCCAATAATGATTAAAAAATAATTTAAAGATCCTTTAGCAATAATCTCAATACAAAAACCACCCATCTCGAGCCTAGTCGAGAGATCTCTTTTATTTATTACGCCTTAGCTTAAATTTACTTTTTCATATTTTACTATTAGTCTAATAAAATAATTATAAATATATTTGACAAAGTATTCATATGATGTTATCATCTTTATAAATACTTTGAAGAGTTTAGTAGGTTAGATTTATTAATCACAGAGAGGTTTCGTTTTGCTGGAAGAGGCTATGGTATTTTTAACTGAAAAGATGCTTGAAATGGTTGGAAGTATAAGTCATAAGCTTCCCGTTGACTGCGTTTAAGTTTTTCTAATGAGGCAAAATTTATTTTGCAAATTAGGGTGGCAACACGTTTACTATCGTCCCTTTTTTTAGGGGCGTTTTTTTTATATCTTCAAAGGAAAAATTTTAAGGAGGAAATTATGGAAGAAAATATTTACTATGGTTTTTTGTCGCTTTTACCAGCACTTATTGCTATTATTTTGTCGATTTCTACTAAAAATATTATAGTTTCGCTTTTAACTGCAGTTTATATAGGATCTTTGATTATTAATAAGTTTAATCCCTTTACTGCTTTAATTTCTATGATTGGTGATTTTATGTATGTAAAAATAGCTGAGGATTCTAATGCTCAAACTATTTTTATGATGGCAATAATCGGTGGTTTCGTTGCTCTTTTGACTGCAACTGGGGCTGCAAATTCTTTTGCAAAAAATATAACCCACAAAATCGATACTCGTGCCAAGGGTGAGGTTTTAGCTTGGCTTGGTGGACTTGTTATTTGGTTTACTGATACAGGAAATTCACTAATTCTTGGACCAATTTTTGAAGAAATTTTGGATAAGTTAAAGGCTTCAAAGGAAAAATTTGCCTATATTTTGGATGTAACATCAATTTGTGATGCTGCCCTTATTCCTATTATTGGATGGGGAGTTTATTCTATGGGACTGATTGATACTGAGCTTAAAAATTTAAGTTTGACTCATGAAAGTTCTTGGTCAATTTATATTGGGGCTATTCCTTTTAATTTTTATGCAATTTTGGCCCTACTTATGGCAGGATTTTTGGCCCTAACTCAATTTGATTATGGTCCAATGCTAAAGGCCCAACACAGGGCAGCTACTACTGGACAAACTATGAGAGATGGTGGAACTCCTATGAGAAAATCTGTAAAAGATAGTCACAAGCATGATAAGGATGTTTCAATTATGATTATGGTAATTCCACTTATTATAATGGTTGTTACTATTTTTACTAATTTATTTTTAAATGGCTTTCCAAAGGAAGTTGTTCCTGGAAAAATGATTAGGTCATCTATTGCTGCAGGATTTTTGCTTGCAACCTTATCTCTTATAATTTTATCAATCAAAGATAAGCTTATGACTTTTGATGAGTGTATGTCAGTTTTTCTAAAGGGAGTTTCAAATTCTTCTTTTATGGCAGTTCTTCTTACCCTTGCTTGGTCTTTGGGTGGAATTTCTACACAAATGGGAACTGCTGAGTATATTTTAAAAATTACTGAAGGATTTTTATCTCCTCAAATGCTTGCTGCCGTATTTTTCTTGATTGGCTGCATAATGTCTTTTGCTACTGGATCATCTTGGGGAACTATGGCAATTTTAATTCCTTTGGCAATTCCTATGGCACACAAAATGGGAGTTTCTTTATCAGTTGTTGTAGCTGCCGTTTCATCTGGAGGACTTTTTGGTGATTCATCTTCACCAATTTCTGATACTACTATGCTTGCATCAACAGGAGCAGGTGGAGATCATATGGACTTTTTCTCATGTATGGTTCCATATTCTCTAACAGTTGGAGCTCTTTCCTTTATTACTTTTATAATTGCAGGCCACATGGCGTCAAATGCAATTATATTTGTTACTATGATAGTTTTATTTATTTTGATTTATATTTTGCACAAAATATCTATGAAAAAATATGGTTTTGAAAAATTTTAGGAGGAAATAATGAAAAATTTATGGTCTGGAAGATTTTCCAAGGCAATGGATGAGGTGACAGCCCTTTATAATGAATCTTTATCTTTTGATAATGTCTTATATCCATATTCAATTTTGGGAAGTCTTGCCCATGTTACAATGCTAAAAGATTGTAAAATTATTGATGAAGATACTTATAAGAAAATAAAATCTGGCCTTATTAAGGTTAAGGAAAAATTTGACAAGGGTGAAGTTGAGCTTGATATAGCAAATGAAGATATCATGATGCTAATTGAAAAAGAACTTACCAATGAAATTGGCAATGCCGGCAAGGCCCTTCATACTGCAAGAAGTAGAAACGACCAAAATGCCCTTGATGAAACTCTTTTTATGAGAGAGGCTTGTCTTGAAACCCTTACAAGGCTTAAAAATTTGATGGAAATTTTAATAAAAAAGCCAAGGAAGAAGGCCAAAAGATTATGCCTGGCTTTACCCATCTTCAACACGCCCAACCAATAACAGTTGGCTATTATTATATGGCACATTTCCAAAGATTTAAAAGAGATAGTGAGAAATTTATGGAACTTTTCAAAAGACTCCAAGAAAATCCACTCGGAGCTTGTGCTATGGCTGGGACAACTCTTCCAACCGATAGATTTATTACAACAAAACTTCTAGGCTTTGACAAACCAACAGAAAATGCCATGGATACTGTAGGAAATCGTGATAATATAATGGATTATTTATACCTTTCATCTCTTACTATGACCCATATTTCATCAATTGCGGAAGAATTTGTAGTATTTAATTCCCAAGAATTTTCATTTATAGATATAGATGATGGATATTGTACAGGATCATCAATCATGCCTCAAAAGAAAAATCCTGACCTCGCAGAACTTGCAAGAGGAAAGGTTGGTAGAAATATAGGAAATTTAATTAATCTTCTTACAGTTGTAAAAGGAACATTTTTAACCTTCAACAAGGACTTCCAAGAAGATAAGGAAGCCTTATTCGATTCAATAAAAACCCTAAACATGTCCCTATTAATATTTGAAAAAATGCTAGAAGGATCCCACTTTAAAGAAGAAGTTTTGAAAAAACATTTAGAAGAAGGATTTATAGAAGCAACTGACATAGCAGAATATTTGGTAAAAGAAAATATTCCCTTTAGGTCAGCCCATGAAATTGTAGGAAACCTGGTAAAATATTGCGAAAATAACAATAAAGATTTCTCTCAAATAAATAAAAAAGACCTAGAAATTTTAGAATTTCCAGTAAAACTAGATGACCTATCAATATTTAAAATTGAAAATTCCATAAAAAGAAGAAACTCCTTTGGAGCAACATCCTTCAAAGAAGTTGAAAGGCAAGTAGGAGTTGGAGAAGAATATATAGAAAAATTAGAAAATCAAATTAGTAGGTTAAAAAATACCATAGATTCTTTATATGCTAATTTAGAAAAATAAATTATTATATAAAAAGCTTTATAAGATTAGTTAAAATACTTATCATAAGGCTTATATAAAAAATAAGGAAAATCTAAGCTGATTTTCCTTGTTTTTTTAATTAAAAATTATTTTTTTATAGTAAGTTCTACTTATATTTTTCAAAAAATTCAGCTATCACTTTCTTGTAGGCTTTTGGGTTTTCTTGGGCAAATTTTGTATGATCATAGCCCTTTGCTGTATAAATTTCTTTATTTTTTGAATCTATTGCCCTATAAATATCTTCTCCCATGTATTTAGGGGTAATCTTATCAGAATCAGAATTTATTATCAAAATTGGCATATCTAGTTTTGCATTTTTTATCCATTTTATTGTGTTAATATCTTTTAAAGTAAAGCCTAATTTTAATTTCAAGCAAATATTTCCAGTAAATTTCATTAATTTCCCAGGTATATTTTCTTCTTTTTCTACCTTTTCAAATACCTTATCAGAAAATTCATTAGAATCTGAAACGGGACAATCAAGGACTAGATAATCAATATTTGTCTTATCACGACTTGCAGCAATCAAAGATGTTGCTCCCCCTAAAGATTCTCCAAATAAAACAAGCCTAGCCTTTCCATTAATATTTTTCCTTGCATAATTTAGACAATCCAATGTATCAAAAGACTCCAAGACTCCAAATGTTGAGTATTTTGCCTTATTATATCCTGAATTTCTTTGATCATAAATTAAAAGACTGTAACCTAAATCATAAAAAATTTGCCCTTGATTATACATAGAATACTTACTTGCTCCCATACCATGGACCATGATGCAAATCTTGTCAGAATTATTATTATTAATAAAAATTGCAGGTATTTCATGGTCAAACTTGGAAGATTTTATTTTTACCTCTTCAACATCCTTATTTTCTGCAAATTTTTCATACTCCTTCTTATATTTTGAAATATTTTCTATAGTAGTTTTTCTTGGTGTAAAATTTGTTAGCCCCTTAAAAGTTTCCACACCCAGAAAGGCCCCAAAAACTAAACTTCCTGATATAAAAAGTACACTTATAACTATAGCAATAATTTTTAATTTCTTTCTCATAAAATCCCCCTATCTTAATTAAATTATAAGAAAAATATTTGAATTAGCCTAGAAAAAATCATAAATTTTACCAAAATTTTACAAATATAAGTAGGATAAAATTTTTAAAAAATCTAGAATCTAGGACCAAGAAATCCTTATAAATATTTTTTAAAAAATATCCTCCCTACAATTTTTAGTAAGGAGGACTTGCTTATTTATTTTCTTTCATAGCTTTTGCATATATTTTACTTGATAGGCCAAATAAATTTATAAAGCCTGTTGCGTCTGATTGTTTATATACATCATCTTCTTCGAATGTTGCGTATTCTTCTAGGTAAAGTGAGTTTGTTGCATAAATTCCTGCAGGTTGCATAGAGCCTTTGTAAAGTTTTACTTTTACTTTTCCACTTACATTTTCTTGAGTTTTTTCTATAAAGTCATCCATAGCTTCTTTTAGTGGGGTTATCCATTTTCCTGCATAGACTAATTTGGCATAATCTAGGGCCATTTTTTGCTTATATTGGAAGGCATCTGGGTGAATTGTTACGGATTCTAATTTTTCGTGGGCAAAGTAAAGGATACTTGCAGCTGGATTTTCGTATACTCCTCTTGATTTCATTCCGACCATCCTGCTTTCTACCATATCATCTACACCTATTCCGTGTTTTCCTCCAATTTTATTTAATTTTTTTACAAGTGAAGATCCCTTTAATTTTTCCCCATTTAGGGCTATAGGTTTTCCTTTTTCAAATTCTATTTCTACAATTTCTGCCTCATCCACAGCTTTTTCAGCTGGTGTAACCCAATATAGGATTTTTTCTAAGTTTGCAGGATTTTCTGGGTTTTCTAAGTCCAAGCCTTCGTGGGAAAGGTGCCAAATATTTTCATCCATTGAATAGTCTTCATCTTTTGTTACTTTAAGCTCTATGCCATGGTCTTTTGCATATTTTTCTTCTTGGCTACGTCCCTTTATATCCCAAAATCTCCATGGGGCAAGAACATTTATTTGAGGATTTATAGTCATTATTGAAAGTTCGAAACGTATTTGATCATTTCCTTTTCCTGTACAACCATGAACTATCAAATCTGCCTTTTCTTTTTCTGCCACATCAACCAAAACTTTGGCAATTAAAGGACGGGCTATGGCTGTTCCTAATAGGTATACATTTTCGTACTTAGCTCCAGCCTTTAAAGTTTTGAAGGCATAGTCTTCTATAAATTCATCTTCAACATTTACATTATAAAATTTGCTAGCTCCAGATTTAAGAGCTTTTTTCTCCAAGGCCTCAGGATTTTTTACCTGTCCTAAATCTACTGATACACAAATAACTTCTTTTGCTCCATTTTCTTTTAGCCAAGTTACCATTACAGATGTATCTAGACCTCCTGAATAAGCCAATACTACTTTTTTTGCTTGATTTAAAATTTCATATTCATTATTAATCATATTTTTCCTCCTAAATTTTTTAAAAAACTAGTCATTTGTGTTTTTGGAAATTAAAAAAGCCTTCATCCCAAAAGGGACGAAGACTCGCGATACCACCCGTATTTGTCTATTTTTCACAAAATAAACCTCATCAAGTACTAACATACTCTAACTCTGTAACGGGAGTTCCCGTATAGGTCTCCTTGTATCGACCCATAAGCTCTAAGGTTCTTTTCACTATCTCTTAACTTATCCCCTCACACTCTACGGGATTCGCTTTAAGTATTAAAATAGCTACTCTTCTCTTCAACACTTTTCTTAACTAATATTTTAATTAAATATATTGTAGTATTATTCTAATCTTTTGTCAAATTTTTTCTTAAATTTCTCTATAAACCCTACAAGGATTACCGAAGGCAAGTGAATTTTCTTTTATATCTTTTGTCACTACAGATCCTGATCCAATTACTGTATTATCTCCTATTTTTACTCCTGGATTTATTACTACATTTGCACCTATCCACACATTGTTTCCAATTTTTATCTTATAGGCATATTCTAGGCCCTGATTTCTTTTTTTATAATCTAGTGGGTGGCCTGCTGTAGAAATTGTCGCATTTGGTCCTATAAATACATTATCTCCGATTTCTACCTTAGCACAATCCAAGATTATCAAATTATGGTTTGCATAAAAATTTTCTCCTATTTCTATATTAAAACCATAATCACAAAAAAATGGACTTTCTATAGTGAAATTTTCTTTTGTTTTAATTTTTAATTTTTTTATTATTTCTTTTTGTTTTTTCTATCAGATGGCCTTGTTTGGTTAAATTCAAAGCATAAGTCTTGGGCTTTTTGCCTTAGTTTGGATATTTCTTGGTCAAAATTTGCATTGTAAATTTCACCTTTTAGCATTTTTTCTAATTCTCTCATGCCTCTATCCCCAAGGATTTTTTTGCCAAGGCATCTGCCATATCATTATATTTGTCATTTGAGTGGGCCTTTACTTTTATGAAATGGACATCAATTTTTTCTTTTGCTTTTTGGAAAAATTCGTAGTATCTTTTTGTAAGTTCGTTATTTCTTTTCCACTCGCCTTTTGCCCATGATTCTATTCCTTGGTAATCGAAATGGATATAAATTGTTTTTTACCATCAGAAATCGCCTTATTGATTGCTCCTACACTTGCCTTTACCTCTCCCGCTACATTTCTGTGGATATGAAATTCATCATCAAAATCTTCGTAAATTTCCTCTATTTTTTCATCAGTAATATAGACAATGCCTACTCCATATTTTTTATCTTTTTTAGAATAAGATCCATCTATGTAGGCTATTACTGAGTCCTTGTCAGCCTTTATTTCAATTTTTTTATCTTCTAAAAAATCTAAGGCATCTTCTTTTTTCTTGAAAGATTTATAAATTGCTCCCTTGTAGCCTTTTACTTCTTTTAAACATAAATCCCAGGATGTATATATCCCAGGATTTCTGCCTTTTTTTACTGCGTAATATTTCATTAATTTTCCTCTGCTGCCCAATATGAAACAGAACCAGGTCCAACATTAAAGACCCCGTTTCCATCTTCATCAATTGTAACTTGGTTTTTGTTATTTCCTGATAAATCTATATAAACTTTTCCGGCTTCTTCTTCTCCAACAAACATTTGTTTTTCAGCCATATCTCCAATAGAAATTAAAACTGCAAGGGAGGATGTTTCATTATCAGTTCTTCTTACCCAACCTACAACTTGAGGATTATCAAAGTATTCATCTTGGTCCCCAAAAGAATATTTTTTTCTCACATCAAGCATCTTATCAATCATTTCTTTTAAAGGATCTTTTTTAATTTCTCCTTTTAAACCATAATAATCTCCTGCAAAGATGCAAGGATAGCCGTCTTTTCTAAATAAAATCAAGGAGTAGGCAATTTCTTTAAACCAATCTTCAACCCAAGAATCTAAAGATTGACCAGGTTGGGAATCGTGGTTGTCGACAAAGGTTACTGCTTGAAGGGGATGATTTTCAACTATGGTATTGTTAAAAATATTTCTCATATCATAATTTCCATTGGACTTACTTGCTTCTTGCATGTGAAAATGAAGTGGAACATCAAATAAGTCTATTTTCCAATCAGTATCATCTAAATATCCATCAATTTGGCCCTCATCATATTGCCAATATTCTCCAAAAAGATAAAAATCATCTTCCTTTTTTTCCATAATATGTTTGGATAGGTCATAAATAAATTCATCAGAAATATGTTTTAAAGCATCATACCTAAAGCCATCAACCCCAGTCTCTTCCATAAACCAATCAACCCATTTAAAAATTTCTTCTCTTACTTCTGGGTGGGAATGGTCAATATCTGCGTTCATGAGATAATCAAAATTTCCCTTTTCATCACTTACACCCTCATCCCAATATTTTCCATCACCAAGGATTCTAAAAATAGCCTTTGTATCGGTATTTGCATCATAATCAACACCTGTAAAATGGTAATAATGCCAAACAAAGTCAGAATATTTACCAGCCCTTCCAGGAAAATCAAAACCTGTCCAAGCCTTTATTTTCATATCTTCTGATACATCTTTTTCCCTGTTGTTTTGATCTACCATTCTTGCCATAAATTCTTCTTCAAAATCAGCATTTCCCTTGTGGTTTAAAACAACATCAGCATAAACTTTTACATCATTTTTGTGAAGTTCATCAATTGCTTCAAGAAGTTCTTTTTTTGTTCCGTATTTGGTCCTGACTGTGCCTTTTTGGTCAAATTCTCCCAAATCCCACAAGTCATAAATTCCATATCCAACATCTTGGTCTCCTCCACCCTTACACATTGGTGGAAGCCAAAGGGCATCAATTCCTGCATCCTTAATTTTTTTTGCATTTTCTTTTAAAAATTTATAATAGCCTCCGTCAGCAGGTGTGTCCCACTCGAAGGCTTGCATCATAACATCACTCATTTATTTTTCTCCATTTACTATAGCAATAGATGCTGAACAACCTAATCTACTTGCCCCGGCTTCTATCATTTCCATAGCTTCTTCATAAGTGTGGATTCCTCCACTAGCCTTAACTCCCATATCCTCTCCTACAGTTTTTCTCATAAGAGCAACATCTTCTTTTCTTGCTCCACCTGTAGAAAATCCTGTAGAAGTTTTTACAAAATCAGCTCCTGCTTCTTTAGAAAGTTCACATACCTTGATTTTCTCCTCATCATCAAGTAGGCAAGTTTCTATAATAACCTTTAAAGTATTATTCCCACAAGCCTTTTTAACTTCTTTTATATCGTTAAGAACATAGTCATAATCTTTATCTTTTAGTCTTCCAACATTAATTACCATATCAATTTCATCTGCACCCTTTTTGATAGCATCTTCTGCTTCAAAAACTTTAGCTTCAGTTGACATAGCTCCCAAAGGAAATCCTATTACTGATGTAATCCTAATATTCTTATCCATATTTCTAATAAAAGAAACATAAGAGGAATTTACACAAACAGATTTAAAGTCATATTCCTTAGCTTCTTCAACAATTTTTTTAACTTGGTCTTTTGTAGCATCAGCTTTTAATATAGTGTGGTCAATATATTGGTTAATTTTCATTTTTTTCTCCTTTATAATCAATTATAGCAAGGCTTATATCATCATCTTGTTCGCCCCAGGTAAATTTTTCCAAATCACCTAGTATATAATCAAGACCTCTATCTTCATTTAAAATTTTCATCAATCTTTCAACGGAATACTCATTTTTTCCTATATCCTTACTTTCTATAATCCCATCAGTATAAAATAATATCTTATCTTTTGGATTTAAGTTTATTGTAACTTCTTGGTAGATATTTTGCTCTATTATATTTGAAATCATCCTTCCTGAAACAACAAGTTTTTCAACATAGGATTTTTTATTAATCAAATGAAGAGGTGGGCAATTGTGGCCTGCATTTGAAAAGGTAAGGGTATTATTTTTGCAGTCAAAAATTCCAATCCAAACTGTAAAATATTGGGATGAGTTCATATCAAGTTTTACAAATTCTTCTCTTAATTTTTTTAAAACCTGTCCTGGAGAATAAAAAGGGTGTCTTTCAAATATAGCTGCTATAGAAAGTTTTACAAACATAGTCATAATTGAAGACTTAACCCCATGACCCATAACATCAGCTATATAAAAGGAATACTTATCCTTGTCAATTTTTATAATATCAAATAAGTCACCGGAAACATCATTGGAAGGTAGGTATCTACCTTCAAGTTTTATATCCCCATATACCTTATTTTTAGGAAGTATATTGCTTTGAATTTTTCTAACAAATCTAATATCTTCAAGCATCTTCCTATTTGCATTAAATAGGTCAACTTTCATTTTAGATTCACTAGTTATATCCCTATAAACTTCAATAATTCCTAAAAATTCATCCTGATAATATAAGGGAGACGACTTTATAGAATAATACTTATCGTTAATAAGTCTTTCTTCTTCAATTGTTGTGTTTTTAAAAATATCAGCCTTCTCATTAAGTTTTTCAGTATCTATATTTTGCTCAATGAGTGACCTATCTAAGTGGATATCTCTTTTCATTTTTTCATTAATAAATACAATCCTCCCGTATTTATCAAGTATCCTAACCCAGTCATCCATTGAGTTTAAGACATAGAAATTATCATCCCTAAATTTTTCTATATTTTCCTTACCCATATAAACCTCTTTTTAACATTTATTCTCTTTTAATGTTAACATTTATATGATAGATTTTCAATTTTTATAAGAATAAATTATACAAAAATAGTATAAATTTAAAAAATAAAAATAAGCACAAAAAAAGCATCTTATTTTCATAAGATGCTATAGAGTAAGTTTAATTATACTAATTCTAAAATTGCTCTTTCAGAACCGTCACCTTTTCTTGGTCCGAGTTTTAATACTCTAGTATATCCACCGTTTCTATCTTCATATTTTGGTGCAATTTCACCAAATAATTTTTGAACTGTAGATGGTTTGTATATATATTGAGCTGCTTGTCTTCTTGTGTGAAGTGTATTTTTCTTTCCTAAAGTGATCATACGATCAGCCATTTTTTGAGTTTCTTTTGCTCTTGTTAGGGTAGTAGTAATTCTACCGTTGTCTAACAAAGAAGTTACTTGATTTCTAAGTAAGGCATTTCTATGATCAGTTCTTCTACCAAGCTTTCTTTTATTAGCCATCATATCCTCCTATTCTTCTCTTAAGCTAAGTCCTAAACTATGAATCTTATCAATAACTTCATCTAAAGATTTTTTACCAAAGTTTTTGATATCTTTTAGTTCGGCTTCACTTTTCTCTATTATCTCACCAACAGTATTGTATCCTGCTCTTTTTAGACAATTGAATGATCTTAATGAAAGATCTAATTCTTCAATAGTTTTAGATAATTCTACTTGATTATCATCTTCTTCTTCAATTTCTTCAACTTCTTCTTCCTCAACTTCTGGTGGGAATTGTTGGCCTGGAAGATCTTTGAAAAATCTAATATCTTCCATCAAAATTGAAGCTCCTTCAGATAAGGCTTCTTGAGGAGTGATTGTTCCATCGGTCCATACTTCAAGAATTAATTTATCATAATCTGTAGATTCACCAACTCTAGTATTTTCTACTGTAAAGTTTACACTTTTAACTGGTGTAAATGATGAGTCTATTGCAATTGCCCCTATAGGATCTGTATCCTTTTTATTTAACTCAGCAACTCTGTAGCCCTTTCCGTCAGTAACATCAAGTGCTATGAATAATCTTGCCTTATCATTGACTGTTGCAAGATAATGGTCAGGATTTGCTACTTCTATTTGGGCATCAGTTTTAATATCTTTTGCTGTAACAATTTTTGGGCCTTCTATATCTAAAAATAGTGTTAGATCTTCTTTTGTATGTTTTTTAATATCAATACCTTTGATATTTAATATTAATTCAGGTACATCTTCCACAACTCCAGGAATTGTTGAAAATTCATGTAGTACCCCGTCTATAAGAATCTTTGAGACGCTAGAACCAGGTAAGGATGATAAAAGCATCCTTCTCATACTGTTTCCTATGGTTGTACCATAGCCTCTTTCGAGTGGATATAAGACAAACTTTCCGTAATTTGTTTCTTCGTCTATATCTAAAATTTCAATTTTTGTATCTAATTTTTCTATCATTGTATCTCCTTAGTTCTAACAATTTAACTAATTCTATTTAGAATAGAACTCAACAATCATACGTTCTTCAACAGGTATATCAATATCTTCTCTTGTTGGGAAGTTTGTAACTTTTACCTTTAAGTTTTCTAAATCTGAATCTAACCATGAAACAATTCCAAATGATTGGTTTGTTTCTTTGATAGCCTTAAACAATTGGCTTGATCTTGATTTTTCTCTAACTTCGATAACATCGCCTTCTTTTACAAGAATTGATGGGATGTCAACACTTTTTCCATTTAATAATAAATGTCCGTGTGTTACAACTTGTCTTGCTTCTCTTCTAGTTCTAGCAAGTCCTGATCTAAATGCTATATTGTCAAGTCTTCTTTCGCAAAGGATTATTAGGTTTTCACCTGTTTGTCCATGCATTTTTGAAGCTTTTTCATAATAACTTCTAAATTGTTTTTCACTTACTCCGTAGATGAATTTAGCTTTTTGTTTTTCCCTTTGTTGCATACCATATTCACTGAGTTTTCTTCTTTGATTAGAGTTTGATCTTTTAGATTCTCCTGAATATCCTAAGTATGCTGGGCTTATTCCTAAGCTTCTACATCTTTTAAAAATTGGATCTCTGCTTACTGCCATAGTTTCTCCTTATTAAACTCTTCTTCTCTTAGGTGGTCTACAACCATTGTGAGGAATTGGTGTTACGTCTTTTATCATTGTTACTTCAAGCCCTGCTGCTTGTAAACTTCTGATTGCAGATTCTCTTCCTGAGCCTGGTCCTTTAACAAATACTTCTACACTTTTTAAACCATAGTCCATAGCTTTTTTAGCTGCTTCTAAAGCTGCTTCTTGTGCTGCAAAAGGAGTAGATTTTCTTGATCCTCTAAAACCTAATTGTCCAGCACTTGCCCATGATAAGGCATTACCTTGTGCATCTGTCAAAGTTACCATTGTATTATTGAATGTTGAATTGATATGAGCTTGTCCTCTTTCGACATTCTTTTTAACTCTTCTTCTACCTCTTTTAGCAGAAGATTTTCTAGTCTTTGCTGCCATATCTCCTCCTAATGTCTTCCTTTTCTAGTTCTTGCGTTATTTTTTGTATTTTGACCTCTTACAGGTAGACCTTTTTTATGTCTTAGTCCTCTGTAGCAATTAATTTCTCTAAGGTTTCTAATATTCATTGATACTTCACGTCTTAAATCACCTTCGATTGTATAATCGTCAAGTACCTCACGAATTTTTCCTAATTCACCTTCTGTAAGGTCTTTCATCTTTGTATCAGGATTAATTCCTGCTTTTTCTAATATTTCTTGTGCTGAAGATTTTCCTATACCATAAATATAAGTTAATCCAATCTCTGCTCTTTTTTCTCTAGGTAAGTCTATACCAGCTATTCTTGGCATCTAAAACCTCCTTAACCTTGTCTTTGTTTATGTTTTGGATTTTCGCAAATTACCATAACTTTACCGTTTCTTTTGATAATCTTGCATTTATCACACATTTTTTTAACTGATGCTCTAACTTTCATTATCGTTCTCTCTTTCTTTATCTAAACTTGTTTATCAAATAGTCAGCTTAAAGCTTGCTCGCTTTGCTCGCTTAGTTTTTCGGGCTCATTTCATTCGCCTCGAAAATTAAAGATTTTTATCAAAATCTTTAACACTACCGTATCCTCTCGCTTCGCTCGCTTAGTTTTTCGGGCTCATTTCATTCGCCTCGAAAATTAAAGATTTTTATCAAAATCTTTAACACTGCCGTGACTATTTCTTTCTCCAAGTAATTCTTCCTTGAGTAAGATCATATGGAGATAATTCTACTGTAACTGTATCTCCTGGTAATATTCTAATGTAGTTCATTCTTAGTTTACCTGAAATATGTGCTTGTATTTCATGTCCATTTTCTAGTTCTACTTTAAATATTGCATTTGGTAGAGCTTCTTTAACTACTCCTGTTACTTCTATAGCATCTTTTTTTGACATCGATAAAATCTCTCCTTTTCTTTTTTATTTTGATCTATTAATGTCTGATTGATTCTTTTTTACAACAAGACATAATCAAGATATCTTTTATGAAAGACTCTATCTTTATCTCGTTTTCGATTTTGTAATTCATTGAAAAATTTAGCATATTTGTTAATATTTTTTTATTTATCTACCTAAACTTTTTTTAATTTGATCAAAAACTTCATCAGGAGTTTTTGCACCGTCAATAGTAACTAATATACCTTTTTTGTTGTAGTAATCAATCAAAACTGATGTGTGTTTGTTGTAAACATCAAGTCTTTCTTTAACTGCAGCTTCTGTGTCATCTTCTCTTTGGATTAGTTTTTCTCCTGTTTCATCATCAATCCCTTCAACTTTTGGTGGGTTGAATTTTATATGATAAACTTTTCCGGTTGACACATTTACTCTTCTTCCAGATATTCTTTCAATAATTACATCTTCAGGTACGTTGATATTTATTACCTTATCAATCTTATTATCTCTTTTTTGCATTCCTTCATCAAGTGCTTCGGCTTGAGTAATATTTCTTGGAAAACCATCAAGTAGAATTGTTTTTCCATCTTCTACCTTATCTAAGGCATCCCAAACTAAATCTATTGTTAACTCATCAGGAACTAATTGACCCTTGTTAATATATTCTTTAGCCTTAGTTCCCAAAGGTGTATTATTTTTTATATTTGTTCTAAATATATCACCTGTTGATATTTGAACTGCATCTAATTCTTTTATTAATCTTTCTGCTTGTGTTCCCTTTCCGGCTCCCGGAGGTCCTAACAATATGATATTCATAATATTACCTATTTAAAAATCCTTTATAGTTTTTCATAGTAAGCATTGCTTCTATTTGTTTCACTGTTTCAAGTATTACACCAACAACAATTATTACTGAACTTCCTCCAAATGATAAGTTTAGTCCTAAAAATCTTGATGATAGTGCTGGTACTATTGTAAGTAAGGCTAACGAAATAGCACCGATAAATGTGATTTTGTTTCCAACTTTTGCTAGGTAATCACTAGTTGGTTTTCCTGGTCTAATTCCTGGTACAAAACCACCATTTTGTTGTAGTTGCTTAGCATATTCAACTGTATTAAATTGTATCATGTTGTAGAAATATGCAAACACTAAGATTAGTGCAGCTTGGACAACAAGATATATTATAAATCCGTGTGTTGATTTGCTAAAGAATTGATTCAATCCTCCATTTGCTCTTCCCATAAATAATGAAATTGTTGATGGGATAGCTAATACTGCTGAAGCAAATATTATTGGCATTACACCACTCATATTTACTTTTACAGGAATGTGGGTTGATTGTCCACCATACATTTTTCTTCCAACTACTCTTTTTGCATATTGGACTGGTATTTTTCTTTCACCTTCTGTAATTCTTACAGTAAATACTACTATAAATATTACTACAATTGCCATAACTAAGATTGAAAGCCATGAGATTGTATTGTAGTGAAGACCAGTCTTCCATGTTTTTAATGTTTTAGGTACATTTGCAATGATACCCATGAAGATTATAATTGATACACCGTTTCCTATTCCTTTTTCTGTTATGGTTTCACCCATCCATGTTACAAGCATTGTTCCACCGATAAGTACTACATTCATAACTAGTTTTTGAAATGGTGTAGCAGATGATAAAGCTGCTCCGTATAATCCATTTGTTATCGCTATAGCTTGAAATATAGCAAGAAATATTGTCATATATCTTGTATATTTTTGTATAGTTTTTCTTCCTGCTTCGCCTTCTTTTGTTAGCTCTTCAAATCTTGGTATTACAACTGTGAGTAACTGCATTACGATTGATGCTGTAATGTAAGGTTGTACTCCAAGGGCAAATATTGATAGGGTTGAAAGACCACCACCTGTTAGCATGTTTAAGTAATCAACAAGGGTTCCTTCCATTCCTTTATAAGCCGCAGCTAACTTTTGTGCGTCAATAAATGGAATTGGGATGTTATTTCCAAGTCTATAGATTAATAACATCACAAGAGTGAAGTAGAATTTCTTTCTAATTTCTTCTTCACCCCATGCTCTCTTTAGCGTATCTAACATTAGATCACCTCAGCCTTTCCCCCTTGGGCTGTGATTTTTTCTTCTGCAGATTTTGTAAATTTGTGAGCTTTAACTGTTAATTTTTTTGTTATTTCGCCATCACCAAGAATTTTGATTCCAGCTTTTGCTTTATTTTTATTTAAAATCTTATTTTCAAATAGTAGTTCAGGTGTAACTTCTGTACCGTCTTCAAAGATATCTAAATCACATACGTTTATTATTTCGTATTGTTTTGTGTTAATATTTTTGAATCCTCTTTTTGGAAGACGTCTAAATAATGGCATTTGACCACCTTCAAATCCTGGTCTAACTCCTCCACCACTTCTTGAGTTTTGTCCGTCTTGACCACGACCTGCTCTAGTTCCGTTTCCACTTCCTGGACCTCTACCTTTTCTATTTTTTGTCTTTAGCTTTTGGTTAGGTTTTAAATCGTGAAGTTTCATTTTACACCTCCTAGCTTAATTCTTTAACTTCCAACATAAATGGAATTTTATTGATCATTCCTCTTAGTGCAGAAGAATCTTCTCTTACTACTGTTTGACCAATCTTTTTAAGACCTAGCGCCTTTGCAGTAGCGATTTGATCGTCTTTTCTGCCTATGAAGGATTTTTTTAATTTTATTTCAACTTTTGCCATAGAATTACTCCTTAATAATCGAATTCTTCTATTGATTTACCACGTAATCTTGCTACTTCTTCTACTGTTTTCATAGATGAGAAAGCTTTTAAGCAAGCATTAATGATATTTTTAGGATTTGATGAACCTAAGTTTTTAGCTCTTATATCCTTGTATCCTGCAAGTTCACAAATAGCACGAACTGGTCCACCTGCTATGATTCCGGTACCTTCTTTAGCTGGCATTAATAGTACAGATCCTGCACCTTTGTTTGCCAATGTTCTGTGAGGAACAGTTGTGTTTACTATAGGAACAGTAATCATATGTTTTTTTCCATCTTCTGTTGCTTTTCTTATAGCTTCTGGAACTTCTGTTGCTTTTCCAGTTCCAACACCAACGTGTCCATTTTGATCTCCTACTACCACTAAGGCAGCAAATCTCATGTTACGTCCACCTTTAACAGTTTTCGCAACTCTATTTATACTAACTACTCTATCTTCGAGGTTTAGTTTGTCTACATCTTGTTTTAATAAATACATCTAAATCCTCCCTCGTTAAAACTTAAGACCATTTTCTCTTGCTGCTTCAGCTAGGGCTTTTACTTTTCCGTGATAAAGATATCCGTTTCTATCAAAAACAACCTCTTCGATTCCTTTATCAAGTGCAACTTTTGCTATCATTTCGCCAACTTTTGTGGCAGCTTCAATGTTTGCACAATTTTCTAAACCTTCATTTACTTCTTTTTGTAATGTGTTTGCACTTGCAAGTGTTACTTGTGCATCATCATCTATTAATTGTGCATATATATTAGTATTTGATTTGTAGACACTAAGTCTTGGTTTTTGAGCAGTTCCACTGACTTTATTTCTAACTCTATACTTACGAGTTTTTAATTTTTGCTCTTTAGTTTTTTTAGCCATTATTGCCCCCTACTTACCTGTCTTACCAACTTTTCTTCTAATATGCTCACCTTCATAACGGATTCCTTTACCTTTGTATGGTTCAGGTTTTCTCCATCTTCTGATATTTGCTGCATATTGTCCAACAAGTTGTTTATTTGTTCCTTTTACAATGATTGTTCTGTCATTAGGAACTTCTACTTCAATACCTTCAGGATCGTCCATTTTAACTTGGTGAGAAAATCCTAGATTCATTACTAGAGTTTTACCTTGTTTTTGAGCTCTATATCCTGTTCCTTCTATTTGAAGAGTTTTTTTGATATCCTTCTGTTACTCCTAAAACCATGTTTGCAATTAATGATCTAAATAGACCATGTTCTTGATTTTCAATTTTTGTAGGATTTTCAGAAGCGATAACATTTAACTCGTTATCATTTTGTTCAAGTTTCAAGTTTTTTGATACTAATTGAGAATCTTCACCTTTTGGTCCTTTTACTGTAACCAAATTGTCTTTAACATCAATAGTTACTCCAGAAGGGATTTCAATTGGTTTTTTACCTATTCTTGACATTTATTCCTCCTTACCATACATAACACATAACTTCGCCGCCGACATTTAAATCTCTTGCAGCTTTATCTGTTAATAGTCCTTTTGATGTTGAGATTATTGCAATTCCAAGTCCATCAAGTACTTTTGGTACTTCATTAGCTTTTACATAAACTCTTAATCCTGGTTTAGAAATTCTTCTAAGTCCTGTTATAACTTTTTCGCCTTCTTCTGCGTATTTCAAGTCTATTGTAAGAATACCTTGCTTATTGTCTTCTTCTACATCAAATCCTTTGATGTAACCTTCGTCTAATAGAATTTGAGCAATAGCACGTTTCTCATTAGAAGATGGTAAGCTTACAGATGTATGATTAGCTTTATTACCATTTCTTATTCTTGTTAGCATATCCGCAATTGGATCTGTCATCATAATTATTTTCCTCCTAACTTACCAGCTTGCTTTTCTTACTCCAGGAATTTCACCTTTGTTTGCGAGCTCTCTAAAGCATACACGGCAAATACCGTATTTTCTTAATACAGAATGTGGTCTTCCACAAATCTTGCATCTTGAATATGCTCTTGTACTGTATTTTGGCTTTCTTTTTTGTTTCGCAATCATTGACTTTCTTGCCATTTTTTGCTCCTTTATTTTCTGTAAGGCATTCCCATTAATGTTAAGAATGCTTTAGCTTCTTCATCAGTTTTTGCTGTTGTTACAAATGTAATATCCATACCATGTAAGAAATCAACATCATCGTAGTTAATTTCTGGGAATATTAATTGTTCCTTGATTCCTAATGAATAATTTCCTCTTCCGTCAAATGAATTTGGATTAATTCCTCTAAAGTCTCTTACCCTTGGTAGAGAAATTGAAATTAATTTATCCATGAAATCATACATTTTTTCTCCTCTAAGAGTTACTTTTGTACCTATTGGTTGGCCTTCTCTTAGTTTGAAGTTTGATACAGATTTTTTAGCTTTTATTTCAATTGGTTGTTGACCTGTAATAAGTGCAAGTTCGTTTTTTGCCTTGTTTAAAATGTTTTTATTATCTTTTGCTTCACCAAGTCCGATATTTATAACAATTTTTTCAAGTTTTGGTACTTGCATTAAGTTTTCATAACCGAATTGATCCACAAGACCTTTAACAACTTCTGATTTATATTTTTCTTTTAATCTACTTGTCATAATTACTCCTTTTGGATCTAATCGAATTTTTCGTCAGTTTTTTTGCAAACTCTTACTTTTTTTCCATCGATTATTTCAGTTGATGTTCTTACACCTTTTTTCAAGCTTTCTGAGTATAGTAGAACTTTTGATGCTGAGATTTTTCCTTCTCTTTCAAATCTTCCACTTTCTTCACCCATTTGTCTTGCTTTTTGGTGTTTAGTTTGAATGTTTGCACCTTCAACTATTACTCTATTTTCCTTAGGAAATGCTTTAATAACTTCTCCTACATGTCCTTTATATTCACCTGATATTACTTGGACTTTATCGCCTTTTTTAATATGCATTTAATCCTCCTATAATACTTCCGGTGCAAGTGAGATAATTCTCATGAATCCTTCATGACGAAGTTCTCTTGTTACTGGCCCGAATATACGAGTTCCTACAGGTGATTTGTCGTCTTTTACTATTACAGCTGCGTTGTCATCAAATTTGATGTATGATCCATCGCTTCTTTTAACTCCTCTTGAAGTTCTAACTATAACAGCTTTTACAACTTCACCTTTTTTTACCGCTCCACCGGGTGTTGCACTTTTAACTGAACAAGTAACTATGTCCCCAATGTTTGCGTATCTTCTTCCGGCTCCTCCAAGAACTTTGATAACTGAAAGTTCTCTTGCTCCGGAGTTATCTGCTACTCTCATACGAGATTCTTGTTGTATCATAATAATCTCCTTTACCTAATTAAGCACGAACTGCAGTCTCGTTAATTTTAACTAGTCTCCATCTTTTTGTCTTAGATAATGGTCTAGTTTCCATTATTGTTACTGTATCGCCAACTCTAGCTTCATTGTTCTCATCGTGAGCTTTATATTTCTTACTTACATTTAATCTTTTTTTGTATACAGGGTGTTGGATTTTTGTTTCTACTTTTACAGTAATTGTTTTATCCATTTTGTCTGATACAACTATTCCTTGAACGGATCTTCTACTATTTCTTTCCATCAAGTTAAGCCTCCTTATTTATATTGAGCTTTCTCTCTGTTTGGATTGTTTTTACTCTAGCTATATCTTGTTTAACATTTCCAATAGCAGCTGGGTTTTCAAGTTGACCTGTAGCCAATTGGAAACGAAGATTAAATAATTCAGATTGTAAATCGAAAAGTTTTTTATTTAATTCGCTTTCACTTAATTTTCTGATTTCTACTGCTTTCATTAAGCTTCCTCCACTTCTTTGACTTCAAGCCTTTTTACAAATTTTGTTTTGATTGGAAGTTTTTGTGCTGCAAGTCTCATAGCTTCTCTTGCAACTTCTTCACTTACACCACTCATTTCAAACAAAATTCTACCTGGTTTAACTACTGCTACCCAATATTCTGGAGCACCTTTACCAGATCCCATTCTTACTTCTGCTGGCTTCTTTGATACTGGTTTGTCTGGAAATACTTTAATCCAAATATTTCCGCCTCTTTTTATATATCTTGTCATAGCACGTCTTGCAGCCTCGATTTGGTTAGCTGTTAACCATGTGCTACCTAGTGCTTGTAATCCGTATTCACCATAAGCAAGTGTATTACCTTTTTGGGCTTTACCTTTCATTCTTCCCCTATGTTGTCTACGATATTTTACTCTTTTAGGCATTAACATAATCTTGTTTCCTCCTTGAGATAATAATATTATCTATCGTTGTTTCTTCTATTTGGACGTCTTTTCTTGTTTCTTCTGTTTTGTTTTGGTTGTTTAATGTCTGGAATTCTCTTTGCTTTTTCTCCAGGAAGAACTTCTCCTCTGTTAATCCAAACTTTACATCCGATTTTACCATATTGGGTATCAGCTTCTGCAAAACCATAATCAACATCTGCTCTTAGTGTTTGAAGTGGAACTTTTCCTTCGTTGTATCCTTCGCTTCTTGCCATATCAGCACCACCAAGTCTACCAGATACTTGAGTTTTGATTCCTACAGCTCCAGCTCTCATTGTTCTTTGAACTGCTTGTTTCATAGCACGTCTAAATGTGATACGATTTTCAAGTTGTGCTGCTATATTTTCAGCTACTAATTGAGCATCAACGTCTTGATTTTTGATTTCTTCAACGTTAATTATTACTCTTTTGCCAGGAGCGATTTTTTCTACTTTTTTCTTTAATTCTTCTACTCCTGCTCCGCCTTTACCGATTACCATTCCTGGTTTTCCAGTATAAACTGAAACTTTGATGTTATTTACTGCTCTTTCAATTTCTATATCAGAAATTCCTGCATCGTAAACTTCTTTTTTAACTAATTCTCTTATCTTATGATCTTCTACTAAAAGTTCAGAAAAGTCTTTTTTATTTGCATACCATTTAGAGTCCCATTCTTTAATTACGCCAACTCTAAAACCTTTAGGATTTACTTTTTGACCCATTATTATGCCTCCTCTACTTCGTCTTCTGTAAGAACTACACCTATGTGAGATGATCTCTTAAGGATTGGATAAGCTGCACCCTTAGCCTTAGGTCTCCATCTTTTCATAGTTGGAGCGTCGTTTGCGAAGGCTTTTTTAACAATAAGATTGTCTCTAGATAATCCGTTATTGTTTTCTGCGTTTGCTATTGCACTTTTAAGTACGTCTGAAAGTAGTCTAGCACCTTTTTTATTTGTAAATCTTAAAATAGTAAGTGCTTCATCTACTTGTTTACCTCTAATTTCTCTACATATATAATTAACTTTAAGAGGAGATATTCTTACATATTTAGCTGTTGCTTTAACTTCCATTTATACTCTCCTATCTTAATTTTGATTTCAATTCAGTCGCTTTTTTAGCGTGGCCTTTGAAAGTTCTTGTTGGAACGAATTCTCCAAGTTTATGTCCAACCATATCTTCTGTTATATATATTGGAACATGCTTTCTACCATCGTGAACTGCTATAGTATGTTCTACAAATTCAGGAAATATTGTAGAACGTCTTGACCAAGTTTTAACTACCTTTTTGTCATTTTTTTCATTTAATGCTTCAATTTTTTTCATTAAATGTTCATCGACAAAAGGTCCTTTTTTTAGTGATCTAGCCATTAAATCCCCCTATTTTTCGTTTCTTCTTCTTACAATGTATTTAGAAGATTTATTTTTCTTTCTTCTTGTTTTAAGACCAAGTGCTGGTTTACCCCATGGTGTTGATGGTGCTGGTCTACCTACTGGTGTTCTTCCTTCACCACCACCGTGTGGATGGTCTACTGGGTTCATTGCTGATCCTCTTACATGTGGTCTTTGACCCATATATCTTGTTTTACCAGCTTTACCAACTCTTACTAATTCGTGTTCGATGTTTCCAACCATACCGATTGTTGCTTTACAATCATTGTGGATTAATCTTGTTTCACCACTTGGTAATTTTATTGTTGCAAATCTTCCTTCTTTAGCCATAAGTTGAGCAGAAACTCCTGCACTTCTTACAAGAATTGCTCCTCTTCCTGCCTTAAGTTCGATATTGTGAATTTGTGTACCTACTGGAATATCTTTTAATTCAAGTGCATTACCTGGTTTGATATCAGCTTCTTTTCCACTTTCAACTACATCTCCAACTTTAAGATTTCTTGGAGCAAGTATATATCTTTTTTCTCCGTCAGCATAAGCTAAAAGAGCAATATTTGCAGATCTGTTTGGATCATATTCAATAGCTTTTACTCTTGCTGGTATATTATCTTTGTTTCTTTTGAAATCAATGATTCTATATTTTCTTTTAGCTCCACCACCTCTATGGCGAACTGTTATTCTACCAGTATTATTTCTTCCACCTGATTTTTTCAAATCAGTTGTAAGAGATTTTTCTGGGGCTTTTTTTGTGATTTCACTATATGTCATAACAGACATATTTCTGTGTCCGTTTGATGTTGGTTTTAATTTTCTTATAGGCATTTAAATCCTCCCTACATTCCGTCGAAGTATTCAATTGCTTCAGAATCTTCAGTTAATGTAACGTAAGCTTTTTTCCAATCAGCTTTTTTACCATAACCATATCTAGTTCTAACTTTTTTACCTGTAAAGTTTAATGTTCTTACTTTTTTAACCTTTACTCCTTCAAAGATAGTTTCGATTGCATGTTTGATTTCTGCTTTGTTAGCATTTTTGTCTACTTCAAAAGTGTATTTATTATCTTCAATTAACTCCATACTTTTTTCAGTAATTATTGGTCTTTTTACTATTTCGTAAGGTGATTTCATTATATAAATACCTCCTCAAGTTTTGCGATTGCTTCTTTTGTTATAACAAGTTTGTTATGTCTTAAAAGATCATATACATTGATTAGGTTTGCTTTTTCTACATCACAACCTTCAATATTTCTAAATGATCTATAAACTTTGTCATCATTTTCAGCAATAACTACATATGCTTTTTTATCTGCTTTTATGTTTGTTAAGATTTCATTTGCTTCTTTAGTTTTGTATGAGTCAAGTTTTAATTCATCAAGTACAACTAATTCATTGTCATTTACTTTTGAAGTTAAAACTGAGTAAAGAGCTTTTCTTTTCATTTTCTTAGGAATCTTGTAGCTGTAGTCTCTTGGCTTTGGTGCAAATACAATTCCACCACCTGTATAGTGAGGTGCCCTTATAGATCCTTGTCTAGCTCTACCTGTTCCTTTTTGTCTGAATGGCTTTCTTCCTCCACCTCTTACTTCTGAACGAGTCTTAGCGGATTGTGTGCCTTGTCTTTTATTAGCTAGTTGGTTTTTAACTGTATCATAAACAGCTGTTTCAGCAATATCTGCTGCAAAAAGAGTTTCGTTTAACTCGATTTCACCAACATTTTCTCCTTTTATATTTAAAACTTCTACTTTAGGCATTTATTCCTCCTTATTATAGGCTCTTGATTGCTTGTTTTACTTGAACAAGTCCACCTTTTGGTCCTGGAACAGCGCCTTTAACTAAGATGTAGCTGTCTTCTGTGTTAACTTTAACAACTTTTAGGTTTTGAACTGTTACACGTTCATTACCCATTTTTCCAGAGCCTTTTCTACCTTTGAACACTCTAGCTGGATCAGAACCTGCAGCTCTTGCACCTGCTACTCTGTGTGATTTAGAACCGTGGCTTGCTGGTCCTCTTCCGTAGTTCCATCTTTTAATAGCACCTTGTGTTCCCTTACCTTTTGAAGTAGCAACTATATCTACTAATTCACCTTCTTCAAATTGGTCAACACTTAGTGTATCTCCAGGGTTTAATTCAGATTTTTCTGAAAGTCTAACTTCTTTTAAATATCTTTTGTAAGATGCGTTAGCCTTATCAAAGTGTCCTCTAATAGGTTTTTTAACATTTTTTTCTTTTTTGTCATAATATCCAACTTGGATTGAGTTGTAACCATCAACTTCTTCTGATTTAACTTGAACTATTACATTCTCATCAGCTTTTAGTACAGTTACTGGTGTAACAACACCATCTTCATCAATGACTTGAGTCATGCCTACTTTTGTTGTAAATATACTCTTCATTTGAGTACCTCCTTAATTACAGCGGATTGATCCAAAATTAATTGGAAAATCTTCAATCATTCTAATTACAGTTTTATTTCTATATCAACACCAGCTGGTAAATTTAGTTTCTTTAAAGAATCTAAAGTTTTAGCATTTGGTCCAATGATGTCGATTAATCTTTTATGTGTTCTTTGTTCAAACTGTTCTCTTGAGTCTTTGTATTTGTGAACCGCACGAAGTATTGTTATAACTTCTTTTTCTGTTGGTAATGGAATTGGTCCACTTACTTTTGCTCCTGATCTTTTTACCGCTTCAACAATTTTTTCTGCAGAGCTATCAATTATTTCATGATCATATGCTCTTAGTCTAATTCTTATTTTTTGATTAGCCATTTTTCCTCCTTTTGATGTGCCACCCTACCGGGCGTTTAATTATATTTGGAAAGCACTAGAGATTATTCTCTAGCTTGCTTGGTGGAAATTACCTTCCACATCTGGCTTAAGTGTGAAAGCAACCTCCCACTTCATAGCACTTAAACATGATACAACAATTACCAATAAAAATCAAGTAATTTTCATAGTTTTATATAATTTTTGTACCAATCTTGATTATTATATATGTTTTTTTTAAATAATGCAAATTTTTTTATTATAAAAGTTCTATCATTATTATATAGGAGTAAATATCCTTATAATATTTCCTTTAGCAAATCTAGATTTAAAATTTCGATTTCTCTTCCTTTAATTTTAATAATTTTTTCATCCGCCATATTTGATAATTCTCTTGATAAGGATGGCCTTGTTGTTGATAAAAAGTCTGCTAGTTCTTCTCTAGTTTGTTTTAAGATTACTTTTTCGTTTTCTTCTTCTATTAATAAGAAGTTTGCTATTTTTTGCCTGAGAGTAAATTGATTTGTAATTTGATTTTTTTGACTTAGGGCTAGGCATTTTTTACTTATTAAGTCTATATAGCTTATTAAAAATGATTTTGGCATGGTTTCGTTTATTAAGTTTCTAAATTCTTTAATTACTATAATTTTTGATTTTTTTTCTACCAGTGCAGAAAAATCAAATGGTTCTTTTAGGTAGGCATAAACTTCTCCAAATATTGCTTTATTATTGAAGGCTTGTATTATGGATCTTTTTCCATTTGAATCAAATTTTGCTACTAATATTGATCCTTCTTTTAGAAAATATAAATCGCCTTTTATATCTCCTTGCTTAAATATATAGGATCCTTTTTCATATATTTTTTCTTCTATTTTTATATTTTCTTTTAAGATTTGTAAGTCTTTTTCTTTTAAATTTTTAAATATGGGTATTTGTCTTAAATTCATTTTTCACCTCTATTAAATTATATCCTACCTTGTATTTTAAAAATTACATTATAACAATTATTTATAAGTAACGTTTTCTTGTTCGTTAATTAATCAATATATTAAATTTGTTTGACAATTTATTTTTAATTGTATATAATCAATTCAAAATCCAGGATTTTAAAGTAAATATGAAAAAAATAAGTTATAGGAGTAATTATGATATCGAATCTGATTAATAGTTTAAATAGTGTAATTAGAAACTGGCTACTTATTGGATCTTTGCTGGGTGTAGGAATTTTTTACACAATCTATACAGGAGCAATCCAATTTAGAAAATTTAGCACTGCTTTTAAAAATGTCTTTGGTGGAATGTTTGAGAAAAACCATGATGGTATTTCATCTTTCCAGGCCTTATCCGTTGCTATTGCAGCCCAAGTTGGTACAGGAAATGTTGCAGGAACTGCTACTGCTATTGTAGTTGGTGGTCCTGGGGCTATTTTTTGGATGTGGTTTTCAGCCTTATTAGGTATGGCTACAATCTTTGCTGAAGCATGCCTTTCCCAAAAATATAGGGAAAGTAATGATGAGGGATATGTAGGTGGGCCTGCATATTATATGAAAAATGGTTTTAAAAATAAAAAATTAGGAATGATTTTAGCAAAAACTTTTGCAATTCTTATAGTTCTTGCCTTAGGTTTTTTTGGTAATATGACCCAATCAAACTCTATAGCTACTAGTATTAACGAAGCTTTTAATTTTATACCCTTGATTGTTATTGGAATTATAGTTGCTATTGTTGCAGGCCTTGTTTTTATTGGTGGTATTAAAAGAATCGCAAATTTCGCCCAACTTGTGGTTCCTTTTATGGCTCTTATTTATATAGTTTTTTCAGTAATTATCCTTATAAAATTTAGAGCCAATATTCCATCAACTATAAAGACAATTTTTCAAGCAGCCTTTACTACAAAGGCAGCTGCTGGTGGAGCCTTAGGATTTGGTATTAAAAAAGCTCTCGTTATGGGTGTTGCTAGGGGACTTTTTTCTAATGAAGCTGGTATGGGTTCTACTCCTCACGCTCACGCAACTGCAGTCGTTGAACATCCAGTAGAACAAGGTTATACAGCTATGGTTGGAGTTTTTATAGATACTATGGTTGTTTGTACAGCAACAGCCTTAATAATTCTTTCAACAAAGTCAAATGAATTCGGTCTTGATGGAGCCCTTGTTACCCAAAAGGCCTTTGAATTAGGATTTGGAAATATTGGAAAAATTCTTCTTTCCATATCTTTAACATTTTTTGCCTTTACAACTATAGTTGGTTGGTATTATTTTGGTGAAACTAATATTAAATTTTTATTTGGTAAAAAAGGTCTCACCCCTTATAGGATTATAGTTTTATTTTTTATAATTTGGGGATCTACAAGAGAGATTGAACTAGTTTGGAATTTATCAGATTTATTTAATTCTTTGATGGTTATTCCAAATGTAATAGCACTTTTTTACCTACATAAAGATGTAAAAAAAATGATGAATGAATATTAATATAAGACAAAGACCCACAAATTTTGTGGGTCTTTTAATAAGATTTATTTTCTTTTTATTTTTTATGCTGTAAATTCTTCTAAGTCTTTTTCTACATTTGTAATTGGAGCAATATTGAAATTTTCTACCAAGAAATTTACTACAGTTTCTGATAAGAAAGCAGGTAGTGTTGGTCCTAGGTGGATATTTTGTACTCCTAGACTTAATAAAGCTAGTAAAACTATTACAGCTTTTTGTTCATACCAAGCTATATTAAATTCTAGTGGTAAGTCATTTACTGATTCAAGACCAAAGGCATCTTGTAATAGTAAAGCAGTTTTTACCAAAGAATATGAATCGTTACATTGACCAGCGTCTAATACTCTTGGAATTCCATTTATGTCTCCAAGATTTAATTTGTTATATCTGTATTTTGCACAGCCTGCTGTTAAAATTACATAATCTTCTGGTAATTTTTCTGCAAATTCTGTGTAATATGATCTTCCCTTGTGTCTTCCGTCACAACCAGCCATTACAACGAATTTTTTAATATTTCCAGCCTTAATTTCTTTTACCACATCTCCAGCAAGAGCCTCAACTTGGTTATGGGCAAAACCTCCAACAATTTTTGTATTTTCAAGATTTTCTGGAGCCTTGCAAGATTTTGCCATCTCAATTATTTGTGAGAAATCTTTGTGACCATTTTCATCAGCATTTATGTGTTTTGCACCAGGATATCCTGCATTTCCTGTTGTAAATAACCTATCAAGATAGTCATTATCTTTTTTAAGTGGAACTATGCAGTTTGTTGTCATCAAAATTGGTCCATTGAATTTTTGGAATTCATCATTTTGGCTCCACCAAGAATTACCATAATTACCATGGAAGTGGTCATATTTTTTGAATTTTGGATAGTAGTTTGCAGGTAGCATTTCTGAGTGAGTATAAACATCTACACCAGTACCCTTTGTTTGTTCAAGCAACATTTCCATATCATTTAAATCGTGACCTGAAATTAAAATTGCTGGATTTTCTCCTGCAGAAAAATCTACTTCTGTAATTTCTGGATTACCAAATTTTTCTGTATTTGCCTTATCCAATGTTTCCATTGCCATAAGACCATGTTTTCCAGTTTCCATTGTTAAATTGATTAAATCATTTATATCCTTATCATCTTTTAAGGTTTTTTCCAAAGTTTTGGCGATAAATTTATCAACTTGATCATTTCTATAACCCAAAACATTTGCGTGGTGGTTATAAGCTGCCATTCCCTTTAGACCATAAGTTATTAATTCAACCAAAGATCTTTCATCTTCATTTACTATATTTAATACACCAACTTCGATAGCTTTTCTTTTTAGCTCATCTCTATCATCTGTTGTATATTTTCCTGCATCTGATAAATCTTCAATATTATTTTCTTTTATTAATTCATCTTTTGCCTTTATAGTTTCTTCTACCTTATCTAAAATATGATCCTCATCAAAATTTGCATTTGTAATTGTTACAAACATATTATTTGAAATTAAATCATAATATTTAGAATCTGCATTTTCTAATTTATTTAAAACTTCAGCAAGTCCCTTTGTTACATATATTAACAAATCTTGGCTATTTGCAGTATTTTCATCTTTTCCACAAACACCTACTTTTGTACAGCCCTTGTTACCAGCTGTTTCTTGACATTGAAAACAAAACATAATAAAATCCTTTCTTTAATATATACTCTATTTTTATCTTCTCTTTAATCTTACAATCCTATAATACAAGAAAAAAGATTATTAATCGGTAACCTATGTTACAAATTGATAATTATTTTTTATTTTCGAGTTTTTTTAGGTGGTTTTTAGCAGCCTTTATATATTCTTCCATAACCTTTATTCTCGCATATTTTTTACAGTTTCCCTCAACAATTATCCAAGGAGCGTAGCTGGCATTGGTTCTTTCAAGCATTTCATTCATTGCCTCAATATAATCATCCCATTTGTCCCTGTTTCTCCAGTCCTCATCTGTGATTTTATATTGCTTATCAGGCTCTCTTTGCCTATCTTTAAATCTTTTTAATTGCTCATCCTTATCAATTGTTACAAAAAATTTCAAAAGCAAAGATCCGTGGTCGTAAATTTGCTTTTCCATATCAAGCATTTCTCCGTAAGCCCTGTCCCATTCATTGGTTTTGGCAAAGCCTTCAACTCTTTCGACCATAACCCTTCCATACCAAGACCTTGAAAAAATTCCTACATAACCATCCTTAGGAAGTTTTGTAAAAAATCTCCACAAATAATTTCTTGATAATTCTTCCTTTGATGGAGCAGAAATTCCGTGAACACTGTATAGTCTTGGATCAACTTTTTTAATCAACCTTTCAATAGCCCCATCTTTTCCAGCAGCATCAACCCCCTCAAAAACCAAAACTTGGCTGATACCCTTTTGGTAAAATTTGTACATTAATTTAGCAACTTCATCTTGGAGCTTATCTTTTTTTTCCTTATACTCATCATCAGAAATAGATTTGGAAAGGTCAATGTTTTGTAAAATATTAGAAGAAGAAATATAATCTCTTTTTTCATTTTCATTTTCTTCCCTTTGCCTAACAACCCTTTCTATCCCCTGACTAATTTTATCAAGGGCAAGACCCAAAACTTCCTTGCTAGCAGCTTTTCTATCATTAGAATCAATAATTTCCCATCTAGAGTAAGAAAAATCACTAGCAACCAAGGTTTTTTTTGAAATGTTTTTCATAATCCTTGTAGTTTTTAACTTGGTCTACATCCAAACCGTCAATATAGAAATCTTCCTTAATAGAATCCTCCAATTTCTCAATTCTTTTTTTCTGTTCCTTTTTATCAATATTTAAGAAAAATTTCAAAATAATGGTTTGGTCATCAAAAAGGGCCTTTTCGATAGATTTTATAGAATCAATTCTTTTTTGAATTTCTTTATCAGACAAATTTTTCTTTTCAAAAATTTTATAATAAAATGACCTATCAAAAATTTTGATTTTTCCCTTTTCAGGCACATTTACCCAAAATTTTCTTATAAAAGGGTACAAATCATCAAAAGATTCATCCTTATCAAAGACTTCAACATCAAAATTTTTAGCAGCAAATTCACGGCACAAGTCCTTAATAACATAACCACGCCCCGAAGACTCCCATCCATCAACAATAATTAAAATTGGAATATCCAAGTCATTACAAATCCTAGCAAGCCTACCAAGCCTTTCAGCAAGCTCAGAACGTTTAAAGTTTTGAAACTTCATTTTTCTATCAACACTAATTAAATTCCCCATAAAATCACCTCTTTCTGTTTTATTACCCTATTTTTTTAATTTTTTAAAATAAAAGGACTCAAAATTAAAATATTTATTTTTTGATAAAAAATATTTGACCAATATAGTATATAAAAAGAAAAGAAAAAGGAGTTAAGATGAAAAAACTTATTGCAGTTGACATAGACGGGACCTTATTAAATTCTAAAAGAGAAATTACTGAAAAAACTAAAAAGGCTCTGATCAAGGCTCAAGAGCTTGGACATATTGTTGTTATAGCATCAGGCCGTGATCCTTTTGGAGTTTATCCTTTTGCTGATATTTTGGAATTTAAAAAATTTGGAGGCCTTCTTTCAAATTTTAACGGGGGAAGAATTACAAATTATAAAACAGGTGAAGTGATAATTAATCACACCTTAGACTTAAATCTAGCTAAGGAAATCTTGCAATTTTCCGAGAAAAATCTTGATATGCACTATATAATTTATTCTGATGATGGAGTTCTTACTTCTTCTGAAGATACTTATACATTAAAAGAAATTTGCGAAAAGGCCTTTACCCACTATGAGGTAATTGATGATTTGGCTTATAGCCTAGATTTTGCTCCAAATAAAATTATGTTCTCATATTATCCAGACTTGATAGATGATCAGTCAAAGATATTAAAAGAAAAATTTTTTGATAAAACTGCCCAAGTTAAGTCTACCCCACGCTTTTATGAAATAATGCCAAAAGGAATTGATAAGGGGAAGAGTTTAAAAGAAATCGCTGGATTTTTTGGCATGACCATGGATGATGTAATTGCTTTTGGTGATGAAGAAAATGACCTAACCATGATTGAAATGGCAGGAAGTGGAGTTGTAATGGGAAATGGAACTGATTTTATGAAATCAAAGGCAGATTTTATTACAAAAACTAATGATGAAGATGGGATAGCTTATTATTTGGAAAAATTTGTTTTTAATAAAAATAATTAAAAAATTATTTTATAACAAATTGGGTATAACCATATTAGACTATCTTATTAAATAAAGGAGGAAATATGATAATAGGAGTACCAAAAGAAATCAAAGACCAAGAATCCAGAGTTGCAATAGTACCTGGTGCCGTTTCTGAGTTAGTTAAAGCTGGTCATGAAGTATTAATAGAAAAAAATGCCGGAATTGATTCTGGAATTGAAGATAAAGATTATGAAGAAGTAGGGGCAAAAATTATAGATTCTGCAAAAGAAGTTTGGGAAAGTGCAGATATAATATATAAGGTAAAAGAGCCTTTAAAAGAAGAATATAAGTATTTAAGAGAAGGATTGATTTTATATACCTACCTTCACCTTGCAAGTAACGAAGAATTAACCAAAGAATTAGTAGATAAAAAAGTTACTGCAATAGCCTATGAAACCTTAAGACTTGACAACAAATTACCTCTACTTACCCCAATGAGTGAGATTGCAGGAAGAATGGCTGTTCAAGAAGGGGCAAGATATCTTACAAAGCCTGAAGGTGGAAGAGGAATTTTACTTCAAGGAGTTCCAGGTGTAAGACCTGCTCACGTTGTAATTGTTGGTGCAGGAACTGTAGGAACAGGAGCTACAAAAATTGCCGTAGGAATGGGAGCAAGAGTTACTGTTTTGGATGTAAATATTGAAGCTTTAAGTCATTTGCAAGATATACTTCCAGATAAAATCGAAACAGTTTATTCAAACCCAATGAATATTGAAGAATCTGTTAGGGATGCTGATTTGGTTATTTCAACAGTTTTAATTCCAGGAAGACGTGCACCACAACTTATTAAGGAAGATATGGTTAAGCAAATGAAAGAAGGATCTGTAATAGTTGACGTTGCTATTGACCAAGGTGGTTCAACAGATATTACAAAAGGACATGCAACAAGCCACTCTGATCCAATTTTTGTAAAACACGGTGTAATTCACTACGCAGTTGCAAATATTCCAGGAGCTGTAGCAATAACATCTACCTATGCCCTATCAAATGCAACTACTAGATATATAAAAACAATTGCAAACATAGGCCTTAAAAAAGCTTGCGAAAAATCTCCAGAAATTATCACAGCTGTAAATACCTACGATGGCTATGTAACAAACGAGGGTGTTGCTGAAGATACTGGATTTGAATATAAAGAATTAAATATTAACTAAAAATAAGCAAAAAAATAGGAGGATTTTTTATCCCCCTATTTTTTATCTTTCTAATTTGTTTTTTTCTATTCCCATTTTTTTACAATATTTTGATAATAATATTGGTGTGAGAATTGATGTGAAAATTGTCAAAAATGCCAATTGTGATGTTAAGGCACTAGCATTTGCAGCAACTACCGGATCAATATCTTGTAATAATTGTGGTAGTGATAAGGCAATAGCCCCAACTGCTGAAAGGGCAAATGATGCTACACCATTTGTTTTTAATACTTTTCTTTCAAATAATATCATAGCTGGAAGTGAAATAAAGTATATTGGAAGAGTTAATAAAACTCCATTTAAACTTTGTTTTAAAGCATCTAATATATTTATTCCTGCACCAAAAGTAAATCCTAAAAATGGCATCAACATTCCTGTAGCTGGATGTATAAAAGATGCAAATTCTTTATCAAGATTTCCTACTATAAGTCCAACTATTAAAGGAATTAATGATGAAACTATAGTCATTACATCAAGTTCTCCCTCCGAACCTAAAGAATATAATAAAATCATTATTCCAGGATTTGCTAAAAGTCCTGCAAAAGAAAATCCAGCAATATCAAGGTCTGAACCATAATCTAAAGTTAAGGCAAGGTATAAGGCAGCTGATATACAAGTTGTTGACATAACTGCAAGAGCAGGAATTCCTAAAACTCCTTCAAATCCAAACAATTTCACATAAATTATATTTAATAAAACTCCTATAATTGCCCTAACCAACATCAATGATCCCATTTTTTTAATAACTTTTGGAACCGATTTTATATCGATGTTAGCTCCAGATATAAAACATAAAATTCCTATCATTGCCTGACTTCCCTTACCTGTAAAAGTAGCCTCGGTCATTCCACCAATATGAAGAGCATTTGGGAAAATATTTGTAAATACCATGGCAATGATCATTGGTACTATTAGCATCCCTCCAGGGATTTTTCTCATTAATTTAAGCATTTGTTCTCCTATTTTTTTATATGTATTTTAACAATCTATGAGGATTGTTAAGAATTTACCTACATTGTAGCAAATTAAATTTCACTTGTAAAATACCTTTATAAAATTAAATATTATATATTTAAATTTAATTTTATAAATATTTTTAATTCATAGCTATATTTGAAATCCTTATCATAATATCATATAATTAAAATGTATTTAAAAAGTTAATTATTAGACAAAGGAGTTATAGTATGTATGATTTAGTAATTGTGGGCGCAGGTCCCGCAGGCTTAACAGCTGCAATTTATGCTAAAAGAGCTAACTTAAATGTGCTTTTATTAGATAAGTTATCTGCTGGTGGCCAAGTTCTGAATACATTTGATATAGAAAATTATCCAGGATTTACCTCTATTAACGGAGCAGACCTTGCTATAAAAATGTTTGAGCAAGTAATGCACCTAGGTGTAGAGTTTGATTATAAAACAGTTACAGACATAAAAGATTTGGGAAAAACCAAAGAAATTTCTACACTTGAATCTGAAGATAAGATAATAACAAAATCAGTGATCATAGCTTCAGGAACAACCCCTAGAAAATTAGGTATTAAAGGTGAAGAAGAACTTTCTGGAAAATCAATTTCATGGTGTGCAATTTGTGATGGACACAAATATGATGATAAAGATGTAGTTGTTATTGGTGGTGGAAATTCTGCAGTAGATGAAAGTATTTACATGTCAGAATTTGTAAAATCTATAACAGTTATTACTGATTTCGACCTAACAAGTGATCCTTCAAGTGCAGAACATTTAAGATCACTTGATAACGTTACAGTTCATCCTTATAAAAAAGTTTTGGAATTTATTCCTAATGAAGATGGCCTACTTAAGGCTGTAAAATTTGCTAACAAAGACGACGAAAGCTTAGTTGAAACTGTTGAAGCTGACGGAGTTTTTGAATATATTGGGGCTATCCCACAAACAGACTATGCTCAAAATCTTGGCATTGATATCCAAAGAGGATATGTAAAGGTTAATGAATTTATGGAGACAGGTCTTGATGGTGTATTTGCAGTTGGTGATTGCACTATTAAACATTTAAGACAAGTTGCAACAGCTGTAAATGATGGTGCTATAGCAGGTCAAAGAGCCTTTGACTATGTTAAAAAATTAGAAACGGAGATGTAGATGGCTAAAGAAGTAAATGGAGTTGAATTAGAAGAAGAAATTAAAGAAGGTCTTGTACTTGTAGATTTCTTTTCTAGAACATGTGGACCTTGTAAGATGTTAAGTTTTATACTTGATGCTGTTGACAAGGAAATTGAACAAGTAAAAATAGTTAAAGTTTGTTTTGAAGAAAACAAAGAAACTGTTGAAAAATATGGTGTTGAAGGTTACCCAACAATCATCTTATTCAAAGATGGCGAAGAAGTTGAAAGAAAGCAAGCATTACAACAAAAACCAGTAATTGAAAAAATGATAAAGGAGTATATATAATGACAGAAAATAAGCACGTAAAATATGTTTACAATGAGCACTTAATAGAAATCCAACATAAAAACGAAGAAAAAATGTTAAAGGAACTTAGAGAAGGTTCTTATACATTTGATAATCCTTTGATTAAATATAACCCATACATAGTAAATGCTCTTTCAGCAGTTATGTTATTTAACACTGAAGAGGAAATGGCTTTTACAATTGTAATTAAGGGTAAGGAAAAAGAAGGAGATTTAATCCATACTTTCCCAAAAGCTAAAGAACACGTACTTCCTATAGTTGGTCTTTACAATGATTATGAAAATAAAATTGAAATTTGGCCATATCAAAACCCAGATAAGAAAGTTACTCATACAATAAAAGTTGCAGATGTTGATACTGATAAAAATATCATTTCAATGGATACAACAAAAGAATATTTAAAAGACCAAGTTATATTCTCATGTCCTGCAACAAGTGACCTTTCTATAGCTACTGACTACAGAGGAGATTTGAGAATTAAATTTGATAGAGCTTTGATTTGGGATATCAAACAAACAAACGATGGACATTTCTGGATGAGTTCAGACAGACTTATCAAAATGCCATATGTTTTATCAGGACTTTATGAATTTGACCTAGTTGGTAAAATTTACAGAGAATACAGAATTCCAAACGGTTACCACCACGATCAAATCTTTATGGACAATGGAGACTTGATGGTTCTTTCTGGAGATTTTGAAGATCATACAGTTGAAGATAGACTTTATGTAATTGATAGAGAAACTGGTGAAGTTAAAAAGACAATTAACTACAAAGAATTCTTAGAACCAGGCGCTAACAAATCTGGATCATGGTCTGATGAAGATTGGTTCCACAACAACTCTTTGTGGTATGACAAATACACAAATTCAATCTCACTTTCAGGAAGACATATGAACGCTATGGTAAACATAGACTATGATACACACGAACTTAACTGGATTATAGGAGATCCTGAATGCTGGCCTGAAAAATATCAAAAATATTTCTTCACACCAAAAGCAGGACAAGAAGATTTCGGATGGCAATATGAACAACACTCAGTATTCCATACACCAAATGGAGATGTTGGATGTTTTGATAACCACCATTTCGGAACAAATAATCCTGATAAATATCTAGATGCAAAAGATAACTACTCAAGAGGAGTTATTTATAGAATAGATACAGATAAGATGGAAATCGAACAAACTTACCAATATGGTAAAGAAAGAGGAGCTGAATGGTTCTCACCATATATCTGTAACATGGTTTATTACGGAGAAGATTATTATTTAATGCACTCAGGTGGAATCGCATTTGATGGTGACGGAAATCCTTCAAATTCACTTGGTGCTTTGATTCAAAATAATGATGATGGAGCAAAATTATATTCATCAACTGTTATAATGAACCACGGCAAAAAAGAATTGGAATTAAAAACAAAATCAAACTACTACAGAGCTGAAAAAATTTCTCTTTACAAGGAAGGTTCAAACAACCTAACACTTGGAAAAGGTGAAATAGTAGGTAAAAACGCAAAAACTGTAGAAAATGATGTAAAAATTCCTGCAGAAGAAGCTGAAGGCTTAATAGATCCTAAGAGAGAAGCAAGAATTGAAGATCAATTCGATATGCTAACTTTCTATGCTAAATTCGAAAAAGGTCAATTAGCTGCATTAGTTCTTGAAAATGATACAGAAGAACACCAATACTTCATTTCAACAGCATCAAACAATATCCGTGGAGCAATGTGTTCAGGTACATTCTTAACAGATGATGATAGAGACACAAGAACAGTTGTAATGAAAGAAGGACTTAAAGGCGAATATAAGGTAAAAGTTATAATCGACGATAAGAAATACGACACAGGCGTTACAATAGAAGCTTAATATAAAAAAAATTACCAGAGCTAATAGCTCTGGTTTTTTTGTATAAATCTTTACTGTGTTTAAAATATTTAAAAAAGAGTTAGGCAAAACTAACTCTTTTTTTAAATTTATTTGTTTATAAAAGCTTCCCAGTCTTTTTTGAAGTTTTCAATTCCTTGAGTGGTTAATGGATGTGTCCATAATTTTTCAAATAAACTTCCTGGTATTGTTGCTATATGGCTTCCTGCTAGTGCTGCTTCTTCTAGGTGTTTGTTTGTCCTAATTGATGCAGCAATAATTTCGCTTTCTAGGCCATAATTATCTAAGACAGTTTTTAAATTGTAAATTAATTCTCCCCCATCTTCTCCCATATCGTCAATTCTTCCAACAAATGGTGAAATATATGTTGCCCCAGCTTTTGCTGCCATAAGTCCTTGACTTACTGAAAAAATTAATGTGCAATTTGTTTTAATTCCTTTTTTTGAAAGGGTGTTTATAGCCTTTAATCCATCCTCAGTCATAGGGATTTTTACAACAATATTATCTGCCCATTTTGCAATATCTAAGGCTTCCTTAACCATAGAATCGTAATCATAAGATGTAACTTCAGCAGAAATTGGTCCATCAACTATAGATGCTATTTCTGTAACAACTTCCTTAAAGTCTCTTCCCTCTTTTTTTATAATAGATGGGTTAGTTGTAACCCCATCACATAGGCCTAAATCATTAATTCTTTTTATTTGATCAACGTTTGCAGTATCTAGAAAAAATTTCATCATTTACTCCTTTATTTTTCATACTTATATTTATATTATACTTTTATAAAAAAAGTTTTCATAGTTTTAATTTTTACTTTAAAATGATAAAATAAGATATAAGATTTAAAAAAGGAGTAATTATGAAAATAATTTTAGCAGTTGATGAGAATTTTGGAATTGGTAAAGATAATAAGCTACTTTTTCATTTTAAAAAAGACCTTGCTCATTTTAAAAAAACTACTTTGAATAATATAGTAATTATGGGAAGAAAAACTTACCAATCCATGCACGGAGCCCTTCCAAAGAGGGAAAATATAGTCCTAACTAGAAATAAAGACTTAAAACTTGATGATGCCCTAGTATTTAGTGATGTAGATGAACTTTTGAAATATATAAAGGAAAACAAAAAAGATAGGGAAGTTTTTGTAATTGGTGGAAGCCAAATAGTTGACTTGCTTTTAGATTATTGTGATGAAGCTATTATTACAAAAATTTATGCAAAAAAAGATGCTGATACCTACCTTCATAACTTTGATAAAGATAAAAATTTTGGCCTTATAGAAGAATCTGAAGAAATTATAGAAGATAATACGACCTACAAGTATCTTGTGTACAGGAGGATAAAATGATTGAAATTTTTGTAAGCTCCCTTTGCCCCGATTGTATTGAGGTAATAGAAAATTATAAAAAAGACCCCCTATATTATGGAAAGGCAGTCTTAGTTGATATAACTGAATCTATGGCAAATTTAAAAAGATTTTTATCTTATAGGGATAAAAAAATTGAATTTAAAGAAAAAATCCAAACAAATCAAGTTGGAATCCCAGTAATGATAAGCGATAAGGAAGAAATAAAATTCATATAAAAAGACCCCTATGGGGTCTTTTTATTTTGCAAAATCTTCTAACTTTATATAATCAAAAATACCATCTGAATATTCTTGGTCTATTTGGCCTTGAACTAGTGGTAGGGCATATTCTATCATTTTTTCTTCTAAAACTTTTCTATTAGCCAACCATTCTTTCGGAATTTTCTTTTCCTTGTTAGCTATATTAGCTGGATTTGTTGTAGAATAGGAAACCTTATAAGGATTGTTTTCTTCTCTTTTTAAGAAAGGAACTATATTTGTCTTATCCTTTCCTTCTTTCAAAGCTAAGTATCCAAGCTCAAAGGCCTCATCAGAGTCTGTTTTTGAAATTAAAAAGCTTGTTCTTTGAACTATATTAAGTTCTACACAACGAGTTTTTATTTCTAATTCCTTGTGGATATAGTCAGAAATTTTTTGTCCAATTCCTGCTATAATTGGATGGTTGAAGCCCTTATCAAAAGATTTTTGTTTTTCATTTTCTAAAAGGGAATCTTTATCCATAAAACCTTCTGATACTGCAACTACAAGGTTACTATCTTCTTTTAATTTTTCCTTTATTTCCTCTTTTATCTGATCTAATGATTTTTCATCTTCAGGAAGATATAAAAGATTTACTACATCCTTATCTCTTTTATAATTAGAAAGATAAGAAGTAGCAGTTAGCCAGCCTGCATTTCTTCCCATTATTTCAACAAAGGTAATTGATTTTATAGGGTAAATGTCACAATCTAGCCTAACTTGTCTTAAAACTGTATTAACAAATTTAGCAGCAGATCCAAAACCTGGAGAATGGTCCATTTCACAAAGGTCGTTATCTATAGTTTTTGGACATCCAACTACATTTATCCAATCAATTTTATTTTTTTCTATGTAAGCATTCAACTTCATTACAGTATCCATGGAGTCATTTCCTCCAATGTATACAAAAGTATCTATTTTATATGTTTTGAAATTTTCAAAAATTTTACCATATACCTCATCATCCAAATCTTCAGGAAGTTTATACCTACAAGATCCCAATATAGATGAAGGTCTTTTCTTAAGCCTATCTTTTCCAAAATTTTTTTCAAATAGATCCTTATCAACTTTTTTTATATTTTTATTTATAATTCCTTCAATGCCATTTAATGATAGAAAAATTCCATCATAATTTAAGTCAATTCCTGACTGAATAACTCCAGCCAATGAAGAATTGATTACAGCAGTAGGTCCACCTGACTGTCCAACAAGACAATTCATAAAGCCTCCTTATTTTTTTATTACCTATATACTTTACCCTATTTTTTTCACTTAAAAATTTAATGGGCATATTTCTATGCCCATCATTAAAAACATATTAAATTACTTTTCTAATGCATTTATAGCTTCAACCTTAGGTGTTGAAGAACCATCTTTAAATTCTAGGCTAATAATTTCTTTTACAATTTTTTTAGCAAGTTCTGGTCCTATTACTCTTTGGCCAAAACAAAATACATTTGCGTTATTTGATAATACAGCTCTTTCTCCTGAATATTGGTCATGGCAAACAGCTGCTCTAATTCCCTTACATTTATTAGCAGATATTGCCATTCCTATACCTGTACCACAAACAAGGATTCCTCTTTTTTCATAGTCAGATTCTTGGATTTTTTCGCAAAGAGTTTTTGCAACATTTGGATAGTAGGTTCCATCTTCAACTGTTTTTACTCCAACATCTTCAACTTTGATACCTTCATTTTCTAATAATTCTTTAATTGTATTTTTTAATTCTACTGCTGCGCAGTCACATCCAATAATGTATTCTCTCATTTTATTCTCCTTTTTATTTATCAAATTTTTTATTGTAAGCTTCAGCTATTTTTTCAGCTGTAAATCCTAATTCTTCTTGAACTTGTGATCCTTCTCCAGAAATTCCAAACCTATCTATAGATATATTTAGACCATTTCTTCCTGTAAATTCACCCCAACCAAAAGATGTACCCATTTCAATTGAAACTATATTTTTACACTCCATAGGTAAAAGTTCTTCTATATAGTCCTCTCCAGAATCTCTAAACAATTCCATTGAAGGCATAGATATAACCCTTATATCTTTTCCTTGTTTTTTAAGAATTTCTTTTGTTTCTAAAGCAAGCTCAACTTCTGATCCTGTAGCTATAAGAATTCCTTCAGGCTTCTTGTCACTATCACTTATTATATAAGCTCCCTTATCAATATTATCAAGCTTTGTAGTTTGTTCTAAATTAGAAACATTTTGTCTTGTTAGAGCTATTACTACTGGTTTTTCTTTACTTTCGAGGGCAATTTTCCATGATAGCCTAACCTCGTTTGCATCTGCTGGTCTTAGGACAATTGTATCAGGAATAGACCTTAACATAGCAAGTTGTTCTATTGGTTGGTGGGTAGGTCCGTCTTCTCCAACAGCTATTGAATCGTGAGTAAATACATAAGTTGTTGGTAATTTTGAAAGGGCTGAAACCCTAACAGCTGATTTCAAATAATCAGAAAATACTAAGAAAGTTGAAACATGGTGGAAGGATCCTCCATGAGCTAAAATACCATTTGCAATTGTTGCCATAGCAAATTCTCTAACTCCATACCAAACATTTCTTCCTTCTGGACTTTCATCTCTAAATGCCACAGTATCTTTTATATCAGTTTTATTTGAAGAAAATAAGTCGGCACTTCCTCCCCACAAGTTAGGAATTTCTCTTGCAATATCTTGAAGGATTTCGTGAGATGATGCCCTTGTTGCAATTGCCTTATCTTCTGGAGAATATTTTTTAACCTTATCTATCCAATTTTTTGGCAATTTTCTATTAAAGCCATCTTCAAGTTCTTGGGCAAGGTCAGGATAATTTTTCTTGTAAGAATCATACATCTGATCCCATTTTTGATTTTCTTCTTTTCCTCTTTTTTGGATTTGTTCAAAAGTTTTATAAATTTCATCAGAAATTACAAAGTCATCATCTACCCAATTGTATCTTTCCTTGGCTTTCTTAAAATCATCAGCTCCTATTGGTGATCCGTGAACCTTATTTGTACCTTCATTTTCTGAACCATAACCTATAGTAGTTTTTACCTCTATAAGAGTTGGTTTATCATTGTCGCTTTTAGCTTGTTCAATAGCCTTTAAAATTTCTTCAAGATTATTTCCATCTTCAACTTTTATATATGACCAATTACAAGCCTTGAAAGTTTCTTCTACATTTTCAGTAAATGATGTAGATAAGTCTCCATCCAAACAAATATCATTTGAATCATAAAGTAAAATTAATTTTGATAATTTTAAATGACCAGCTAGAGAAATCGCCTCATGAGCAACACCTTCCATCAAATCTCCATCACCACATAAGGCATATGTGTAATGGTCCATAAGCTTATAATCATCTTTATTATATAATTTCGAAAGATGCTTTTCTGCCATAGCAAGACCTACTGCATTAGCAACACCTTGACCTAGTGGTCCAGTTGTAACTTCAACTCCATCTGTATGCATTCTTTCTGGATGTCCTGGAGTTTTTGAACCGACTTGTCTAAATTCTTTTAAATCGTCAAGGCTAAGATTAAATCCTGAAAGATGTAATAAGGAATATAACAAAGCTGATCCATGTCCTGCTGATAGGACAAACCTATCCCTATTTATCCATTTAGAATTTTTAGGATTTGTATTTAAAACTTTATTCCAAAGTACATAAGCCATTGGAGCAGCCCCCATAGGAAGTCCTGGGTGGCCGCTGTTAGCTTTTTCAATTTGAGATATTGACAAGACCCTTAGGGCGTCAACAGCTTTTTGATCTTCATTATTAAACATTATTTCTTTTCTCCTTTTTTCTTTATTTTATCTTGAAATATGGTGCATCACATGGGTGATTTAACAATTTCTTTAATTCTTCATCAAGTTTTATAAGAGTAATTGATTGGCCTGGCATATTCATAGTAGATGCACATGTTCCAATAAAAGTCCTATTTACTTTTATTTTTTCTCTTCTAAAATTTCACTTAATTTTTTATTCATTACAAATAAATCCATGTAAGGAGTAGCTCCAAGACCATTAATTAGAACTCCTACTTCGTCATTTTCTTTTAAGTCTAGCTCTTTTATAAGAGGATCAGTAATCTCATCTACAACTTCGTTTAAAGTTTCGATTTTTCCTCTTCTAACTCCTGGCTCTCCATGTATACCCATTCCAATTTCCATTTGTCCTTGTTCTAGGTTAAACATTTCATGGCCTGTTCTTGGATCATCTGCAGCTCCCAAAGCTACACCCATTGAAGCTGTTAGGTCATTTGCTTTTTGGGCAAGCTCATAAACTTCATCAAATTCATATCCAAGATCTGCCGCTGCAGCTGCAATTTTCATTACAAAAATATCACCAGCAATTCCTCTTCTACCATCTTTATCTTCTGCTGAAACAACGTCATCAGTTACTTGGATAGATTTAACCTTATAACCTTCAGCTATTGCCATATCTTGAGCCATATCAAAGTTTAGAACATCTCCAGTATAGTTTCCATACATCAATAGGACTCCCTTATTAGAACCTACTTCTTTTATGGCATTATATACAGCATATGGGTCTGGTGATGTATTAATGTGACCTATTACACATGCATCTGCAAAACCTTCTCCAACATATCCTAAAAATAATGGTTCGTGTCCACTACCACCACCGATAATTATTCCTACCTTATCTTTGTCGATATTTTTTCTTGCTACTACTCTTCCACTAAGTTCAGAAACTTTTACATCATCAAAGGCTTTTGTATAACCTTCTATTAATTCTTCAACTATGTCTTCTGGATTGTTAACTAATCTTTTCATATAAATCTCCTTATGCTGTTAATGCAAATATTATGAAACTAAATAGGGCTATTGTACTTCCTTCTCTATCCAAGTGTGTGTCTACAAAGGTGTTTGTTGTTCTTCCCCAATATTCTCCAAATAAGGCAGCTATAACTCCAAATATAGCAGCCATCCATGGATTTGCAAATCCCAATCCTGCGTAAGCTGCAACTTGAGTAACGTGGTGAGTTGATGTAAATTCGTGACCAATGTGTAAGAATATCAAACTCATAGCACTTATTGCAAAACCGATTGATGCAATATTAAATTTGATTGCTACGTATCCACTTAATAGACCTATAAAAAATCCCCAGATAACTGTAAATAAAATGTATTTAGGTGTCATATCTGAATATCTTTTAAAATCTGATGGGTATTGTCCAAAAAGTCCTTTTTTACCAAATAATAACCTACAAATAACTCCTCCTGTAAATACTGTAAGAGCAACTGTATCTAGGTTTAGGTGTAAAATTTGGCTGTACAAATAGTTAATTGAATATCCAATAGAACCAAAAGCTCCTCCAACCAAAATTACTAAAGGATCTTTTGTTTTATATAAAGGCATTAATAAGTTTTGTCCTTCTATACCTGCAGGTCCTAAAGGTTTCATATTTTTTTCATCGCCTTTTGCTCTTTTACACCACCTAGCTGCAAAAGCAGTTGAAGCCACACTACCAAAAAATGCTATTGCTGGTGAAAAGAAAGGCCCAAAAGCTACTGTGTTTAAGAAATCATCATTACCTGTTACAAGGCTTATTGCAATTCCTGCAAGTGCTGTAAAACCTGTGAAAATAAATGAGTTTGTACCACCTATAAGACTTGCAAAAATTCCTCCAGCAAAAGCCAGACATAAGTTCAGAATTGTCATCTCTTCCTCCTATTTTTCTTTTTAATTTCCATTACCCTCTTTATTATTTTTAGGAAATTTTCACTTACCCAAGCAGATCTTCCTATAAATAATCCATCAACTTCGTCAATTCTGATTAATTCTTCAAAATTTTCATTATTTACGCTACCGCCGTATAAGATAGGAATTTCTTTTCCTTTTTCTCCAAATCTTTTTACTAGAATTTCTCTAATTTTCTTATGTGTTTTTTCAACATATTCTTTTGTTGGAGGAGTACCGTTTTCACCTATTGCCCAAACTGGTTCATAGGCTACCCAAAGTTTATCTATACCCTTATCTTCAACTCCTTCAAAGCCGACATTAATTTGGATATTCATTATCTTATCTGTATAGCCTTCGTTTTTTTGCTCCTCAGTTTCACCTATACATAAAAGAGCAGTAAAATCGTGTTTTAAAGATGCTAGAACTTTTTTATTTACAGTGATATCGTCTTCACCAAAGACATGTCTTCTTTCTGAATGTCCTAATTCTATTAATTTCGCTCCAACTTCTTCTAACATTAAAGGAGAGATTTCTCCAGTATAGGCACCCTTATCAGCCCAGTTCATGTTTTGGGCACCAATTTTAACTAAACTTTCATCAATAGCTTCATTACAAGGACCAACTGATGTGTAGGATGGGATTACAAACAATTCTAAATCATCCCTGCTGATATCTTTTGTTCCTTCTTCTAAATCTTTTACAAATTCTACATGTTCCTTTATGGTCTTATACATTTTTGTGTTAGTACCTAAATAAACTTTTTTCATAATGACTCCTATTTTTTCATCCAGCCTTTTGAATATTCGACAGCTCTTTTCCAATCTTCGTATGATTCTTTAACTTTTTCTTTGTTTCTATCTGGTGTAAATTCTTTTGCTGATTTCCAAAGATCTTTTATAACTTCTTTGTTTTCCCAAACGCCAGCCCCAAGTCCTGCAAGATAAGCTACACCTAGTGAAGTTGTTTCAGTATCAAGAGGTCTTTTTATTGGCAAATCTGATAAGTTTGATTGGAATTGCATTAGGTAGTCATTGTTACTTGCACCTCCATCAACTTTCATATTGCTTACTTTAATTCCAGTTTCTTTTTCTATTTGGTCTAATAAATCTTCTGTTTGATAAGCAATTGAATCTAGTCCAGCTTTTATTATATGTTTTCTTTCAACACCAGAACTTAATCCTATTATCATTCCTCTTGCATACATATCCCAATGTGGTGCGCCTAGTCCTTGGAAAGCTGGAACGAAAAATACCCCATTTGAATCTTCTAAGGATTTAACTTCTTCTGTCATCTTATCATTATCATCATAAAGTTTAATTTTATCTTTTAGCCACTTCATTACTTCTCCAGTTGTAAGAATACTTGCTCCAACTGCATAGTAAGGTTTATTATCAAATGACCAAGCAAGAGTTAACAAGCCCTTATCAGATTTTATAGTTTTTTCTCCTATATATACTAAAGGAACGTTACTTGTTCCGTAAGTATTTTTACAGTCTCCTTCTATAAAACAAGCTTGACCAAAAAGTGAAGATTGTTGGTCTCCTACTAAGGAATGGATAGGAAGTTTAGCTCCTAGTATTTTTTCATCTACAAAACCATAATCATCAATTGTATCTTTTACTTCTGGCAAAATTGATTTTGGTATATCTAGTTTTTCTAATATTTCATCATCCCATTTTAGGTCATAAATATTATATAACATAGTTCTTGATGCATTAGTAGAGTCTGTTGCGTGGACTTTTCCACCTGTTAAATTCCATAAAAGCCAAGTATCTATTGTTCCAAATAATACTTCATCTTTTTCTATATCTTCTTTTACACCTTCTACATTATCTATAATCCACCTAATTTTTGATGCTGAATAAGTAGCGTCTATTATTAAGCCTGTTCTTTCATTTATAAAATCATTTAAGCCTTGATCGATTAAAGATTGGCAATAATCAGCCCCTCTTCTACAAGCCCAAACTATTGCATTATAATATGGCTTTCCAGTTTTTTTTATTCCACATTATTGTGGTTTCTCTTTGGTTGGTAATTCCAACAGAAGCTATATTGGATGCATTTATATCAGCTTTTTTTATTGCCTCTTTCATAGCCTCTACTGTAACATCGAGTATTTCTTCTGGATCTTGTTCATGCCATCCTGATTTAGGAAAATATTGTTTAAAATCACTTCCCTTAAATGCCATCCTATTTGCAGATTTATCAAATACAGCCGCCCTAGAGCTAGTTGTTCCCTCATCAATTACTAGAACATATTTGGGTTTTTTTTACCATTTAATAAATCATATTTTTCTGCTACTGTTTTTAGTTTCTTTTCTAACTCAACCCTATCAATAACAGAATCTAGGACAGTGTAATCATCTCCTAAGTCTACCTTATCTTCAGCATCCTTAGAAACAAACCATTCATCAATCGCTTTATTTTTTGCAGTTTCATAATTATCAATATTATAGATAAATATCTCAACCTTATCTCTTACACCCCAGTATGATAAGATATTGCTGATATTTTCTTTTATCATAAAACTTGATACTATACCCTCAGCACAAACTGTAGCAAATTTTATTTTTTCATCATCTAAGTTATTTAATAATTTGTGAATATGACTTCTTGATGTCGCATCTTCAAACTCTTTTAATATAGATTCATCTGATAAATTTTTTGTTAAACTTGAAAGATATTTTAAATGCTTATCGCTTCCTGTTGTTGCAAGAGTAAATAGGTTATAGATTGGACTTCCTTTATCTTCTCCAATTGTTATTGGACAACTAAGTCTTAATAAGGATAAGGAATCTTCATTTACAAAAGATGAATCTTTAGTATGGGCAATAGCTATTCCCTTACCTACGTTTATATAAGGACCATTTTTTTCAATATTTTCTATAATATTTTCAATAAAACCTTCTTTGATAGAACCGTCATCAAGAAGTGGTTTAGCTGATAAATATAGGGCTTTTTTCCAATCAAGTTTAAGGTCTGTAAATTTTATATTATCTTTTTTTATTATTTCATTCATTTTATTTATCTATCCCTTTCTCAGTCATATATTTATTTACATCATCTAAAATTTCTCTACGCTCATTCCAAAGGTCATTATAGGCAAGTCTTAATTTTTTATATAGGGTGAAATACCTATCATAGATGTATTTTTTGTCTTTATTTGGATAAATTTTATCTAGAGCTTCACAGCATTTTGCCTTAGCTTCTGGATAATCTTTGTAATATCCCAAAGCTATTAGAACCATAATTGCTGCTCCCTTAGCCCCAAGTTCATATCCTTTTGATTTATTTACAACAAGTCCTGTTGCATCTGCTATTAATTGAGGAAGAATTGTTGATTTAGCTCCACCACCTGATATAAATATTTCTCCATTATCACTTGCCTTTAATAGACAATCTTTAACAGCAAAAATCATTCCTTCATATACAGCTTTTACTAGGCTTGCCCTATCTGTATCTTGATTTATACCAAAAAATGACGCTTTAGCATTTACGTTTGTAAAAGGTGCCCTTTCACCAGCAGCTCCTATGTATGGGTGATAAATAAGTCCACCACAACCAGGTTTTACTTCCCTAATTACTTCGTCAATGATTTTATAATCTTTATTGACAGCAATTTCTCCTACTGACCAATCAATATTTGGCATACCATTCATAGTAGGATTCATTGATATGGTAAGGTTTTCTATGGCGTGATTTTCGTATCTAGAATCACCGAATTCTGCCTTATCTTTTTCAAGTACAACTTGAACTCCACAAGTTGTTCCAAGAATTATTCCTATATCATTATTTTCTACAGCTCCCATACCAACCATGGAATTTACAAGGTCTATTCCACCCATTACTACTGGAATACCTGCATTTAATCCAACATTGTCAGCTACTTTTTGTGTTAAGTATCCACCAATATCATGTGGTTTTTTAACTTCTGGGATTAGTCTTAAATATTTTTCAAGCCCTAATTTTTTATAAATACTTTTAGCTGGTTGGTTAGTACTTAAATCAAGATGGGCAGTTCCTGCATCTGTTGTATCAGTGAAAACTTCACCTGTAAGGTTAAATCTTATCCAGTCTTTACAGAAAAACATTTTGTCGGCTTTTTCTAAAACTTCTGGTTGATTTTTGTTCATCCACATCAATAGAATTAATTGGTTTCCTGGAAATGCTGTTAGTCCTGTTGTTTTAACAATGTCTTTGTATAGATTTTCGTTTTCATCTTTTAATAAATTTTCTACTTCTTTATAGGCTCTTCCATCATTCCATAAATAAGCATTTTGAATAGGTTTTCCGTATTCATCTATTAACCAAATTCCTTCACCTTGACCTGTAACTCCCATTCCTATGACGTCATCTTTGTTGATTTTATTTCTCCTCATCAGAAGAATTAGAGAATTTAAAACGTTTTGCCAAACAACATTCATATCTTGTTCAATTTCATTATTAGGCAAATAATATGGTAAATTTGGGACACTTTCAGTATAAAGTTCATTACCTTCTAAATCAAATAAGACACTTTTAACATTAGTTGTTCCAGCATCAATTCCAATTACATACTTCATCCTATGCACTCCTCGTTTTATATATTTTTAGGCAATTAAAGACTTAGCTTTAATTGCCTTATTTATTATTTTCTTACAGCTTTAGTTGATATTAAATCTACTCCCGTATCTTTAATATTTTCAACTAAAACCTGACCTCTTTTAATAGGTGCTTTTACCTTCATTTTATTTATTTCATCCACTATTTCTTTGTATAATTTTTTTGGAATTTCTCCATCTGTTCTTATCGGAAGTCTTCTTTCAGTTTCACTTATAAGTTTTATAGTGGCTGTTATAGTTCTTTTTGGATCAACTATTTCATCTACTGCGTATTGTTCTCCCCTTGGACATTGGTTACCTTCAACAATTAATTGGTCTGGGTGTTCAATATTGCTGATAAATAACTTACAACCCCTTGGACATTTTATACAAACTAACTCTTTATTCTTCATAAATATCTTCTCCCTCAACACGAATATTTATTGTATCTTCTATTTTTTCAAATTTTGTTTTAGGAATTATTAATTTTTCCATTTCAGAAGGTTGAGTAGCCCATCTTTTCTTTCTTATTATTTCATTGCCATCTTTATCTTCTACAACAAATGAAATTCCACCAGAAGGCTTTCTTACCCTAAACTTAAGTTCAACATGCTTATTTGTATCTTCAATTACTTGAGGTACAACATAGCCTATATTTTTATCATGTTTTACCAAAATATGTGATTTTTTTTCTTTACTTTCTGCATTCAAGTAAGAAACAACGTTTTTAGCAGCTTCTTCAGCCTCATCAGAAACTAAGTCTACTACATCGTGTATATGTAAAACATTACCACAAGCAAAAACGCCAGGTATATTTGTTTCAAGTGAGTTGTTTACTATAGGTCCCTTTGTAGCCTTATCTATATCAACCCCTAAATTTCTTGATAATTCATTTTCAGGAATCAATCCTACAGAAAATAGGACTGTATCGCATTCTACTTCTTCTTCAGTTCCTTCTATGATATTATAATTTTTATCTACCTCAGCAATAACTACTGATTCAACCCTATCTTTTCCTTTTATTTCAGCAATTGTGTGGGATAATTGTAAAGGAATTCCAAAATCATCCAAACATTGGGCTACATTTCTTTGAAGTCCATTTGTATATGGTTCAATTTCAACCACTCTTTCAACCTTAGCACCTGTAAGAGTAAGTCTTCTTGCCATTATAAGTCCTATATCTCCTGAACCAAGTATTACAACTTTTTTTCCAACCTTATATCCATCAATGTTTAAATATTTTTGTGCTAGTCCTGCATTAAAAACTCCTGCCGGTCTAAATCCTGGAGTTTCTATCATCATCCTAGTTCTTTCCCTAGCACCCATTGCAAGAATTACAGTTTTTGCTTCAAGCTCTAAGTATCCATCATCCATTGATGCACATTCTACTATTTTGTTTCCATTTTCTATTTCTCTTAAATCCAAAACTATAGAGTGTAGTAAGTAGTCTATATTTTTTTCTTCTACAAAATCTATATATCTTCCTGCATATTCTGGTCCTGTCAATTCTTCATTAAACTTTAAAATTCCAAAACCATTGTGTATACATTGATTTAGTATTCCACCTAGCTCCTTATCTCTTTCGATAATAAGCATGTTTCTAACGCCCTCTTCATAAGCTTCTTTGGCTGCTGTAAGTCCTGCTGGACCTCCACCAATAATTATTAAATCATAAACCATTTTTATTCTTCTCCAATTAAAATTTCGCTACCCTTATTTTCTTTAAGTATCTCTTCAGGTTTTTTGCCCAATTCTCTACTTAAAATTTCAACAATTCTTGATTCACAGAATCCACCTTGGCACCTACCCATACCTGATCTTGTTCTTCTTTTAACTCCATCTACAGTTCTTGCACCACAAGGTCTTCTTATTGCATCCAATATTTCTGCTTCTGGAACAACTTCACATCTACAGATTACGTTTGCATATTTAGGATCCTTATCTACTAATTTCTTTCTTTCTTCAGTTGATAATTTTGAGAAGTCTACAATAGCTTTTCTTTTTTATCATAATTTGATTTTTCTTTTAAGTCTATGTCTTTTTTCATAAGATCAACCATATATTCTGCTATGGCAAATGATGATGCTATACCAGGTGATTGAATTCCTATTGCATTATAAAAGCCCTTGTTTTTTTCATCTTCTTCTATAACAAAATCGTTATTTGAATTTACTTCTACAGGTCTAAGTCCTGAGAAAACTCTTATAATATATTTCTTTTCAAGCTCTGGGATAAGTCTTGATGCGGAGTTAAATAGTAAGTCTGCTTGATCTTTTGTAAAGCTTGTATTTTCTTTATCTTTTTGTATCTCTGCAGTTGATCCTAAAATTATATTTCCACCACAAGCTGGTATTGCTGCCATTCCTTTTGTATGAGCACCAGGTACTGGGAATAGGGTTGTTTGAAGTTCAAAGCCAATGTTTCCATCTATAATCATCAAAGATCCATGTCTTTCAGTTATTTCATGTGATCCTGGATTAACAAGATTAGCAATTACATCTCCATAAACTCCAGCTGCGTTTACAATATATTTTGTCTTATACTCATTTCCTTCTTTAGTTTTAACTGTATAAAAATCTCCATCCTTTTTGATGTCACAAACAGTATTTGAAGTTTTAACTTCAGCACCATTTATTACTGCGTTTTCACAACAAGCCTCAGCTATTGTATAAGGATCTGTTATTCCTGCTGATGGAGCAAGAAGTGCATACTTAACTTCTGGATTTGCATGTGGTTCAAGTTCTAAAATTTCATCAGTTTCAATTATTCTTAGTCCTGGAACCTTATTTTGTTTTCCATTTTCATAAAGCTTATCTAAAGTTTCTTTCTCAGATTCGTTAAAAGCTAAAGTCATTGATGGCTTACTTTCATAAGGTATACCTAAATCTTTAGCATATTGCTCAAAAATTTCTGTTCCCCTTACATTTAATTTTGCCTTCAAACTACCTGCTGTAGCGTCATATCCTGAGTGTACAACTCCACCGTTTCCTTTTGTTACTCCAGCTCCTACATCTGTATTTGCTTCAAGTAACAATAAATCTAGTTCGTATTTTGACAATTCTCTAAGGATGTTTGCGCCAGTAGCGCCCCCACCTATTACAATTACATCATAATTTTTCATTTTTTACTCCTATAACCTATCATCAATTCCCCAAATTTCTAAAGCCTTATCCAATTCTTTATGATTTTTTCTAGCCTCATTTAGGTCAATTCCTTGGCATGCTGATTCAATAGATTGAATCATTGCCTTTACTCCAGATTCTGCCCCATCTGGATGACCTTGTACAGCTCCACCAGCTGCCAACATTATATCTTTTCCTAATTGTTTAATATAAGTTGGAACAATTCCAGGATTTACTCCTCCACCACAACATGGCATTGTTTTTTTATAAGATGGATGATCAAGCATTAATTCGTGAGCTGCTCTTAAGTACCTACTCTTTTTGAGTGGGTATCCACCATATGGTGTATTTATCATAACCACATCAGCCCCTGCCATCCTTGCAAATTTTCCTAAAAATAGGTTTGAGGCAATTCCTGAAAATGCACTTTCATAGTAAGGACCAGCAGATGCGTAGTGGGCTATAACTGGAACATCTATATTTTTTGTTAAATATTGTAAAACATCTATTCCAACAGATGCAAAGTTTAACATTACAAGTTTAGCACCCTTATCAACAGCCATCTTTGCATTATCTAAAATTTTATCAACATGGTCTGTTATATTTGGTACATATAAGGTTTTCTTGCCAGTTTCTTCATAAGCCCTGTTAGAAGCTTCTATGTATTTATCCAACCTATCTTCCAATGTACAATAAGAAGGATTTGCCAAAAGTTCATCATCTTTAATTAAATCAACTCCACCAAGAGCAGTTTGGTAAAAAATTTCTGCCCCAGCTTCTGCCTTAAATCCTAAACATGGCTTAATCATATTTAATAAGATAGGACGATCTTTTACTCCGCTAACTTCTCTTAAGCCCTCTATACCAAAATTAGGACCATCAAACATATCTGTAAATTTCTTTGGCATATAAATATCTATAAGCTTAGCTTGGGTTGATGTCGAAGCATCATTTCCTAAAAGAGTTGTCATAATCATTGGAAATTTTGGTCCAAAATTATCAAAAGGATATGCTATAGAAAATATGTAATCCCTATATTCTAAAATGGAATCATCTACAAGATCAGAAGCAGGAACTTCTACTATGTTTACAATTTTTCCCATATATTTTTTTCTCATTTCATCAGTTATACCTGGTACCTTAACCCAAGTACCTAATGATTGACCTATAGCAAAACTTTTTGCTTTTTCATACGGGTCAACGTTTTTCTCAAGTCTAAGATAATAACTTGCAACTATGTAGTCAGAATTATTAATATTTTCAAATAATTCATAAATAATATTACTCATTTAATCCCCCTTAATTGTGATTTCAAATCGAATCACAATCATTATGCGTCGTATTTAATCATTTGATTTATTATCTGCTTTGAATATATCATATGATTTTTTAAAAGTCAATAATTGTTAAATAAATAATAATTTTTTTTCATTTTAATCATTTTTTCATCAATTTAATATTTTTTAATATCATTTGATTTAAAAATTGCTAAAAGTGATATTTTATGATATTATTATTTTGAAAAAGGTGATTAAATGATAAAAGAAAAAAGATTAGAATTAATAAAAAAAATAGTAAATGATAAAAAAAATGTATCAGTTAAATATCTTTCTGATTCTTTAGGCCATGCCGAATCAACTATTAGAAGTGATTTAAATGATTTAAATAGGGCTGGCGATATAAAAAGAATTCATGGTGGAGCAGCTAAGATAGACGATGTTGCTGATTCCAAATTTGTTTTTTTGAAAATAGATTAAGCGAAGAGATAAATGAGAAAAAATTAATTGCATCCAAGGCTATTAAATACATAGAAGATGATCAAAGCATCGCCCTTGACGGTTCTACAACTTGTTATGAGCTTGCAAAATTAATTGCAAAAACTAAGCTTAGACTTACTGTTATAACTAATGGTTTGATGGTTGCTGAAGCTATTAATAATAACCCATTAATTACTACTATCTTGATTGGTGGCATGCTTTCTAATGAAACTTTTACTACTGAGGGAAGTTTTAATAATGAACTTTTAAATGAAGTTAATATAAGTACTTTCTTCTTCTCCTCTAGAGGAATAGATACTAGGACTTTGACTGATTTTAATATTTATGAAGTAAGGTTAAAAAATCAGATATTAAATAAAAGCAGAAGAAATATAGCCCTAATTGATAGCTCTAAGTTTGGATCAACTTCTACTTCTACAATTTGCCAAACTAATGATGTCGATATTATTATAAGTGATGACAAACTTGATGAGAAGGTTAGAGAGAAGTTTATCTCTAAAAATATAGAAATATTATAAATTATTCACACAAACTATTGAGTACTATTTTAATTATAGGGCTTTTAAATTTATTTTATTTAATCAAATGATAATAATTTTATATCAATTGATTTATTTTGATTGACACTTCTAATTTATGGTGATATATTATAAATGATTTAATATTTAATTTTTTATTAAATATTTAAGCTAAATTTATTTTGAAAACGTTTATTAAAGGAGATTATATGAGTGTTATTACTGTTATAGGTTCAGGACAAATGGGATCATCTTTGAGCATCCCTCTATTAGATAATGGTCACGAAGTTAGGTTGGTTGGTAGCCCTCTTGATGGTGAAATTATTGATGGCTTAAGAGAAAATAATCATCACAAAACTTTGATGAGAGATTTGCCAAAAACTGATAAGTTAAAATTTTATAAAATCGAAGAGCTTGACCATGCCCTACCAGGAACTGATCTTGTTGTTTGTGGTGTATCAAGTTTTGGAGTTGACTGGTTCGGAAAAGAAATTTTACCAAAAATTCCTAAAGATATTGAAATTCTTTCTGTTACCAAAGGAATGATCAATGAAGATGACGGAAATTTGACAGTTTATCCTGATTATTGGAAAAGAGAATATGATAATGACAGAGATATCTATGCTATAGGTGGTCCTTGTACTGCTAGAGGTCTTACTGATAAGGAAGAGACTTTTGTAGCTTTTTGTGGAGTTGATGTAGAAAAATTAAAATGGATTAAGTCAATTTTTGAAACTCCTTACTATATTATAAATCTTACAACTGATGTTGTTGGCCTTGAGGCTGCTGTTGCCCTTAAAAACGGCTATGCCCTAGCAACTGCTATTGGTATGGGAATGGCTGAAAAAAGAGATGATGGAATCAAATTTATAAATGGAATTTCTACCCTATTCCAACAATCTACTAAGGAGATGTTTGAATTGTTAGAATTTATGAATTGTGATTTAAAAAATATCATGTATGCAGTTGGAGATTTATATGTAACAGTTCAAGCAGGTAGAAGTAGGACTGTCGGTCTTTTATTAGGAAAGGGCCTTAGTATAGAAGAAGTTAAAAAGGAACTTAAGGGAGAAACCCTAGAGGCTATTGTTATAGCAACAAGAACTGCTGATGCCGTTAGAAAACTTAGCAAGAAAAATATTTTAGATCAAAAGGACTTCCCTTTGCTAATGCATGTAGATGAATTATTAAATAAAGATGCTAAGTTAAATGTACCTTGGAAAGATTTTGAAATAATCGATGATTATAAAAATAAATAAATTTTAAGAGAAAGAGGATATTATGAATTACTACTTCGGATTAGATCTTGGAACCGGATCTTTAAAAACAGTTTTATTTGATTCCAATGGTAAAGAAATTGCCGTTGCTGAACAAGAATACCCTCATTACCAACCTCATAATGGTTGGTCAGAACAAGAACCTGAAGACTGGTTTAAGGCTGTTAAAAGAAATATTTCTTATATTATGAACAGGGTCGATATTGATAAAAACGATGTCAAAGCTATTGGCTTGTCTGGTCAAATGATGGGATTAATTTTACTTGATAAAAATGGCGACCCTCTAAGAAGGGCTATCCTATGGAATGACGGTAGAACAAGCAAGGCCTGTGAACATGTAAGAGAAATTGTAAGTGATGAATTATTTGAAAAATATAGCCTAACCCCAGCAAGGCCTGGTCTTACTGCTGCAAAAATCCAATGGGTTAAAGATAATGAGCCTGAGATTTTTGAAAAAGCAGAAATGCTCTTACTTCCAAAAGATTATGTAAGGTACAGACTAACAGGAAATTATGCTACAGAAGTTTCTGATGCATCTGCAACCCAATTACTAGATGTTGTAAATAGAAAATGGGCTGATGAAATTTTAGATTTGATGGAAATTGATAAATCAAGACTTCCAAAAGTTTATGAATCACATGAAATTACTGGTTATGTCGAAAAAAATTTGGCTGATGAGTTGGGCCTAAGCCATGAAACAATTGTTGTTGGAGGAGCTAGTGATAACGCAGCTGCAGCTATTGGAGTTGGTGTTGTAAAACCTGGAAGAACTCTAACAACTATAGGAACTTCCGGAACTGTATTTTCATTTTCAGAAAAACCAATTTTAGATAAAAACAGGAGTGTTTACTGTTTTTGTATGACCATGCCTAATACTTGGCATTATATGGGAAGTGTAAACTCAGCAGGTGGATCTTTAAAATGGTGGAGAAATACTTATTATCCAGATGATAAAGATTATTTAGAAATCAATAAAGATTTAGAATCTACAAAACCTGGAAGTGAAAATTTAATTTTCCTACCTTACCTAAATGGAGAACAATCACCTCACTTTAACCTTGAATGTAGGGGATCTTTTGTTGGATTGTCTACATTAAATACCAAAAAAGATATGACTAGAGCTGTCTTTGAAGGAATAAGCTATGCCTTAAATGATATAAAAAATGGTATAGAAAATACTGGAACACCAATTGATATAATCCATATGTGTGGTGGTGGTTCAAAAAGTGAATTTTGGAGACAACTTTTAGCTGATGTTTATGACCTACCAGTTGCCCTTCCAGATATGAACTCAGAAAATAGTGCAGCTTTGGGAGCTGCCATGCTTGGTATGGTAGGTTACGGTCAATATAAAGACTTGGTAGAAGCATCTGACCATATTTTAAAAATGAAAGATTATGTCTATACCCCAAATAAAGAAAATGTAGAAATATATAAGAAATATTATGAAGAATTTAGGAAACTTTACCCAGCATTAAAAGAATCTTACGCTTCAATTCTTCACCTATAAAAAATAAAAAAAGCTTCTAATTAACAAATGTTTAATCAGAAGCTTTTTTATAAAAGAGGAGAAATATGAAAAAAATAATCGCTCTAGACGTTGATGGTACCCTGGTTAATTCAAAACATGTAATTACAGAAAAAACCAAAAATACCCTTTTAAAATGCCAAAAAGAAGGACACATACTTGTTATAGCCTCAGGAAGGGATGTTGAAGGGGTAAAAGATTTGGCAGAAGAGCTTCAATTTGATAAGTATAATGGACTTTTATCAAACTATAATGGATGTAGGGTTACAAACTTTGCCACAGGCCAAGTCTTATTTAACCATACCTTTAAAATTGATCAATCAAATGAAATAATAAGCTTTGTTAAAAATTTGGACGTTGAAATATTTACTTTTAAAGACGGAAAAGTATATTCTGACGATAAGAACAATAAATCTTTGATTGATACAACAAAAAGGTTAAAAATAGGTTACCTTATCGATAAAAATATGAGAAATGGCATAGATTTTTTGGCAAATAATATGATAATAGGAGCAAGTAAGGATAAAATTGACCAAGTATACCCTATTGTTCAAAAAGAATTTGAAAATAAATATACAGTAGTAAGGACAACTGAAAACTATGTGGAATTTATGCCAAGAGGATTTTCAAAAGGCTCTTCCCTACTAGAAATTGCCAAATATTATAATATAGATAAAGAAAATATAATAGCTTTTGGTGATGAAGAAAATGATTATTCTATGTTTGATATAGGAGCTTTTTCTGTTGCTATGGGAAATGCCAGTGAAAAAATAAAAGAAAAGGCTGACTTTGTAACAAAATCTAATGATGAAGATGGTATAGCTTACTATCTAGAAAACTACCTACTTAAATAAGTACACATATCATAAAAATATATCTTTGATAATTTATAAAATTTAAGCTTCTGATAAAATAATCAGAATTCAGACTGTTGACAAAGTATACAAATCCTCATGCTAAGAATATCATACGGAAAAAATTGATTTGATTTCAAATTTGAAAATTCGTAAAAAATCGCACTCTAAATTTTAAAGCTATGACTATTTATTAAATAAATTAAATTCAATTAAATTTAAATTCTTCGGTTTACTCCGAGGGATAAATATTAAAATCGTGCCACTGGCACAATTTTAAGCTATTTATCTGTTCTCTCGTTAGCGAGTTTGCGATTTTAGAATTTTAAATTTAGAAATCATCAATTTTTGGAGTTAGATATTTGTGCTTGAGGGTTTGTCTGCGCTCTGGCTTCTGATAAAATAATCAGAAGTTTTTTTTAAAATTTATTAAAAAAATGTACCAAGCCTCACTTAAATCAAAGTTTAGCTTGGTACATATATTAAATAATTTTTCTCTTACACATATTAGCACTTAGTGTTATAATTTTTAATAATTATTTTAAATTATCAGCCAATTCCACCTAATATTGCTCCAGCTATTAAGGCTAGTAAAGCTGCTCCCACATAAACATATTTTGTAAGAGGATAGAACCAATTACCTACAGGCTTATCTGATCCTTCATTAACAGCTTTTAATGCAAATTCTTTACCTGCAACCCAAATAAACATGATTGCTGCCAAAGCTGCTCCAAGTGGGCAAATGTAAATAGAAATTACATCCATCCATTCTGAAACTATAGGTTGGATTAGCATAGCAACTACACATCCAAAGACGTGGATTATTAGAGTTGATTTTTTTCTTGAAAAATTAAATTTTTCTTGTAAGTAGGCTACTGATGATTCATATAAATTTATAATTGAACTAATTCCTGCAAATAATATACAAACATAAAATATAATAGAAACTATTCTACCACCTGGCATACCATTCATTACATGCACTAAATGAATAAACATAAGTCCTGGGCCACCAGTATCAAGTGCTGCATTAGATGTCGCCATAGCCGGAATTATTACAAAAGCTGCCATTAAAGCTGCTATTGTATCAAATACAGCTACATTTTTTGCTGAATTTATCAAATTTTCTTTTTTGGATAAGTATGATCCATAAATTACTGTTCCAGATCCTGCTACTGATAAGGAGAAGAAAGCTTGTCCAAAAGCATAAATCCAAACCTTAGGATTTTTTATAAGTTCTTTATCGACTGTAAAAATATATTCATAACCTTTTGATGATCCTGGTATTGTGTAAATATATATTGCAAGTCCTATAAATAAAACAAATAAGGCTGGCATCATAATTTTGTTAGATTTTTCAATACCATTGGATACTCCAAGTATCATTATAGTAAAACTTACTACTATAGCAATGACTATCCAAAAATGAGCCCCCATGGCAGTATCGGAAAAGGTTTTTCCAATTATGTCCATATCTTGCTCCATAGCAGTTAAGCTACCTGTGAAAGCCATAAAAGTATATTTAAATATCCAAGCCATAACACAAGTATAACCAATAGCCAAAGCTAATGATCCTCCAACAGGTATTATTCCTAGACTTTCACCTATACTTTTTTTGCCATATTTAAGCTCAGTACACTTTCCAAAGGCCCTAACTGTTCCAGATTCTGTAGAACGTCCCAAGGCCATTTCTGCTATTACACCAGTTTTAGCAATTAATACTACAAAAATAAAATATGGTATCAAAAAAGTCATTCCACCATATTGAGAAACTAGAATTGGAAATCTCCAAATATTTCCCATTCCCACTGCAGATCCTATACATGCTAGTATAAATCCCCACTTAGACTTAAATCCATCTCTGTTTGATATTTGATTGTCCATAATATACCTCTTTATTAGTAAATCAACAGGACATTAAAATCCTGTTGATTTATTAATTTTAAAATTTATTTTTCGTCTTCTGATGGTTCATATGGCTCTAAGAATGCGTGGAAGTGACGCATTGGTAGATTATGACCTTTAACAATCTTAATATTTGGAATTGAAGCCCTGTCTTCGTATAAAGCTTTTACAGCTGCAATTACATAATCCATATGCTCTTTGCTTAATTGGCTTCTGTTTACTGCAAATCTTACTACGTTAGCTACTTCTTTTTGTTGTTCAGGTGTTTTTAGGTCGTATTCCATTGAATAGTTTCCAAGTTCAGCTGTTCTTATTCCGTATCTTCTTATAAGTTCAACTGAGAATCCTTGACCTGCAAATGTTTCTGGAGCTCTCTTGTTATCAAAGAATTCATCCATATTTATATAAACACCATGTCCACCAGCTGGAAGTACAACACCCTTTACTCCTGCTTTATAGAATCCTTGTGCTAGATATTCACATTGTTTTGTACGAGCATCTAAGTATTCAAATTTTGAAGCTTCATAAAGTCCTGCTGCAAGTGCCATGATATCTCTACCACTCATTCCACCGTAAGAATCATTACCGTAGCATGAGATTTGTTTAACTTTAAGTAGGATACCTACGTCAGTTTTTAATGATCCATCTTCGTTAAAGTCTGAGAATTTTTTCCAGAATAATCCCTTATCTCTGAAAGCTAAAACTCCACCCATATTTGCGTGTCCATCTTTTTTAAGTGAAGCTGTGAAACCATCGCAATATGAGAACATTTCTTTAGCAATTTCATTTATTGACTTATCTTCATAACCTTCTTCATTTACTTTAATGAAGTAAGCATTTTCTGCCCATCTAGCTGCGTCAAACATGTATGGTATATCGTATTTGTGAGCTATTCTTGAACATTCTCTCATATTTGCCATTGATACTGGTTGACCACAAACTGTATTGTTTGTAATTGTTGTATAGATTAATGGAACATTTTCAGCTCCAAGTTTTGTAATCAATTCTTCAAGTTTTTCTGTGTCCATATTTCCTTTGAATGGATTTTTTTCGTATTTACCACCCTCTGGAACTTCCCAAAGCAATTCTTTGTTATAAAGGTTTCTAGGAATTGAACCCATTTGTTTAATGTTTCCTTCAGTTGTATCAAAGTGTCCGTTTGATGGAATTGTATAAGTTTTTCCTGGTTCACGTTCATTTAAAATATTTCTAACAAGTTCAAATAATACTGATTCAGCAGCACGTCCTTGTTGAATAATGAAAGTATTTGGTCTTTCCATTTGAGCAGATCCACCATTAAATAATCCGCCTTCATATTCACAAAGATAAACTTCATCCATCATTTTTTCAACGTCTTCACAATCAGTTCTAACAAGATCAATTATTCTTTTTTGATCATTTCCTCTTTCAAAAACATCTCTAAATGTATCTAAAAGAACATAATATCCCTTATTTCTACCGTAAGATTCATCTCCCAAAAACATAGCAGACCATTGAACGTCTGTCATTGCTGTTGTTCCTGAATCTGAAAGCATGTCAATTGTAAGCATGCCTGCAGGGAATGCAAATTCATTATAATGAGTAGCTTTTAAAGCTCTTTCTCTTTGTTCTACTGTTACATTTGGAACGTTTTTTGTGACATAGGTATAAGAATGTGGTGTAGGTACATCCAATTGGTACTTTTTCATAATATTGCCTCCATATAATTAAGTTTAGTTAAAGTGTACAGAGAACCCCGGTTATTAACTTCGAAAAATTAACTAGCGGACAGTATCCAAATTGAGAACCCCGGTTATCAAAATAATTGTAGACTAGCGAACGATTAAAAAATCTCGCTTATCGAAAATAAAAGTTGATGAGCGGTCAGCACTCTGATATTCTAGAATTATCTATGAAATAGTTTACACTATTATTATTTTATTGTCAACCTATATTTGTTTAAAAATAATCAAGGTTTATATTAAGACATTACTATGGGTTTTTTTGTATTTGTAATAAGTTATTCTGTTTATGAAATCATATTCATAAAAAAACACCCGGTTAATTATCGGATGTTTCTATCTACGTAATATTTAATTGGATTTTTTAATTTTTCTTCAAAATATTTTTGGTAATCCTTTAATATTTTTATTTCTTTATTTTTTCTTCTTTTTTATCTTTGTAATAATTGTCTATCCCAACATAATTTTCTAAAATCGACTTATCTAATAATTGAATTAATTTGTCGTAGTCATTATATTGGTAGCTTTTTAAAAGATTTTCTAGTTTTTTTTGGTCTTTTTTTTCTATATTAAAATTTTCATCAAAAGTTTTTATATCTTTTATTATAAATTTACTGGTGATTGCTATTCTTGCTGGAAAAAAATATGATTCATTTCTTAAAATATTAAAGCCAGTCATTACTTGGGCTAGGTCTTTTTTATTTTCTTTTTTGCCTATTTCAAAAAGTGAACCACAAGCATAGGCTATGTCAGGATCGAGCTTTAATTCTTTTCCTATCATTTTTGCACTTTTTCCTATTAATTTTAACCTAGAAACCCAGGGACCTAAATTTTGGTTAGATTCTATCAGGTAATAATTTATCTTGTCTTTGTTTGGTATATTTCCAAATTTATCCTTGTACATCTCTTCTCCTAATTTTTCCAAAACTATATATTTTTCCATTTTCATCTACAAGCTCGTAGGAAATTTCATTGTTTTTTTCACACTTTTGACCAAATATATATTTTTTATCTCTGATTTCATTTTTATATACTATATTTATAAATTCTACATCTTGGTCTTTTACTTCGCTTATTTCTCCCAACAAATCCATATAAGAGGCATTGTTAACATGATAATTTGAATCAAGGTCTGTATTTCTTATTTGAATTTTTTTCAAAGGTCCAAAATTTTTATCGTATTGGTGAGATTTTTCTTCATAAATTGGATTTTCTTTTTGGTAGGCACTTGCAATTTCTTTTGGAATTTTTTACCGGGCGCATTTTTTTTAAGGTCAAATAATAAAAATACACAATAAGCCTTAGCTATTATTTCTCCATCTTTTTCTATAAAGAAATTTCTATAAGCGTAGAATTTATTCATATATATGGCAAATGTTGTAATTTTTATTTTATCTTTTGCTTTTATTGGTTTTTCTATTTTTATATCCCAAGAATAAACAAGCCACCTTTTATCTTTCATTATTTTTTCATCTTCTACTTCTTCTGCCTGGTCAAAAGAAACTTCAAACATCAAACTTAAGAGATATTTATTTTTTAAGTATCCCTCACTATTTGTAAGAAATCTTCCTATTTCAAATTCTTTTGTTTTTCTCATATTATTCCTTTCTATATAGGTTTTTTATGATAATAAATCCCATAAAAAGTCCCAAGCTTATACATAATATTAAAACTACCTTTAAAAGATTTTGGTCTATCTTTATATTTGATAGGCTCAGAAGAGAAAAACCTACAATTATAGAAAGACCAAGAAAAATTATGGCTTGGCTTTTTTGATTTTCTATTTTTTCGTAAGATTTTCTTTCTTCTTCACTTTTTTGGTCTATTATCCTAAAATCTCCTCTGGCAAGTTGCCTTAGGATATTTAAAGTAGTTTGGGGAAATTCTTTTATCAAGGAGTAGGTGTCGTAGAATTTTGGCCTTAGCCTATTTACTACAATATCTGGGCTAAATATTTTAAAAACCATAGATTTTGCAATAGGAAGGGCAAGTTCTAGGAAGGATTCTTTGTAAACTAATTTTTCTATCAGACCTTCTAATATTAAAACTGTTTTTGCAAAATTTGTAAGCTCTGATGGGATTTTTATGGAATAATCTACCAAAAGGGTATAAAAATCCCTAATCAAATCGGCAAGCTTCATTTGATTTAGGCTCATTACCATATACTTATCCAAAAGTTTTTGGATTCTTTTTTCAAAATCTCCAATTTTCTTGGAATCAAATTCCAAAAGGCCCATGCCAATTATGGCATCAGTGATTAATTTTACCTCTCCAAAACTTGCTCCCAAAAATACCTTCATTATTTGGTAGCGATAATTTTCAGATAAATTTCCCACAATTCCAAAATCTAGTAGGTAAATATTTAAGTTTTTATCTACAAAAATATTTCCAGGATGGGGATCTGCATGAAAATATCCATATGTAAACATCTGATTGACATAGGCCTCAATAATTTTTTGGGCCATATCTTTTCTTTTATTAGACTTTTTTTCAAAAACCGACCTAATAGATTTTCCATCAATATATTCTAGGGTCAAAACTTTCTTGCTAGAATAAGAATCATAAACGTCCGGGGATAAAAGGTCATTTTCCTTTACATTTAATTTTCTGTATTTTTTAATATTATTTTTTTCTACTTCAAAGTCTATCTCTTTGTTTAAGGATAGGGAAAATTCTTCTATTATTTCTCCAAAATTAAAAGATTCTATTCCATCAAGCTTACTTTCAAGCTTTTTATAAAGATCTTTCATTATCTTTAAATCTTCTTTTACTCTTTGGTCCAAATCTTTTCTTTGGATTTTTACAACAACTTTTCTTTCAAGAGATCCCACCTTTATACTTGCCAAATGAGTTTGGGCAATAGAACCTGAGGCTAGGGGCTTTTGGTCAAATCCATCAAAAACATCATAGATATCCTTGGAAAATTCTTCATAAAAAACTTGCCTGATATTTTCAAAATCTTCTTCTTTTACATCATCTTGTAATTTTTCAAGCTCACTTATTATATTTTCAGAAAAAATATCCCTTCTCGTTGATAATAATTGACCAAATTTTACAAAAACTGGCCCCAAATCTTCAAATAAGGTCCTCAATTTTTTCCCAAAACGACTTTCTACTTCCCTTATTTGATTAGAATTTTTATTTTTATTTTTTAAAAGTTTTCTAATATCTAAGATTAAATCAAGACTTAAAAATTCTCTTATTATCTCAAGTTTTCTTTTCCTATATCCCATTTTCAATCTCTATTTTCTATTTTTTCAAATTTAATTTTATTTTTCTCCAAAAGCTCAATTGCATATGGATCTACTCTATAATCATTTGTATAATAAATCTCCCTAACCCCAGCTTGGATCAAAGATTTTGTACAATTAAGGCATGGAAAATGTGTAACATAGCAAATTGAATTTTTTACAGAAATTCCTTCCTTGGCACAATATAAAAGCGCATTCATTTCAGCATGGATTGTTGCAATACAATGACCATCTCTCATAGTATGACCAACTTCATCACAATGAGGGTTTCCCTTTATAGATCCATTATAGCCTGTAGAAATTATCCTATTTTCATTATTTACCAAAACACAACCAACATAAGCCCTATCGCAAGTTCCCCTAAGAGCAACCATGTGGGCAAGTTTTATAAAATATTCATTCCAAGTTAACCTATCTTTTGCCATAAATTCACTCCTTAAAAATTATCTTTCTTATATTTTACCAAATTTAAATATTTAATCACTAAAAAAGGCTGAAGATTACTCCAGCCTTATACTACCATGCTTTAAATAGTAGACCTATTAAACTTTTAATTTTAAATTAAACAAGATATTAAATATTTTTGTAAATACAAAAATCAAAATAGCCAAAACTACAAAATTCATAATAGAAAATCCTTCAGAAATTGATGATTGGAAAATCATTGTTCCAATACTTGCAAAAAGTAGAATTACCAAAATTTTTGCAAGATTTTCAATTGGCTTTAATAAAATCATTTTTCCAGAATTTTCTGTTTTTGTTTTTTCTATTAATGAAAAAGATACAGAAAAAACTATTAAAGAAAATAATATTAATCCTATAACCCCATATTTTGTAGTATCAAAATTTGTAGGCGGTCTTAAAATAACTCTCAAAATTGTATTTACAGGACTTCCATTGTTTGGAATATTTTTCTCAATAAGACTTGCAAAAGTTCTATTGTTGTAAGAATATCCTAATAAAATTTCACTAATATTTCCAATTATTCCATCCAAGATATCCAAAAATCCAAAGGTCATTATAGTTAAACCAAAGTGTCCCAAAATATTTCCAGCCATAAATCCTGCTGACAAAATAGCAAGATAGATTGCTGAAAGCATTCCAAAACCTTTGATAGTTTCAGGAATTTGCCTTGTTCCAAATTTTAAAATTTCAAAATTTGAAGTTTTTAAAATCATATAATTTAAAGCTGAAGAAAGAATCACAAATCCTAAAATAATCATCACACCAAAGCCTATTTTCATAAGAAAATCTTTTTTCTTTGTCCATGGGTATACTCTTGCAAATTCATAATAAGATGTAGCATGCTCCATTGATGAAAATAAAACTCCCAAAACTATAGCTACAAGTATGCCCATAAGAGAAATATAAACAAAGTAAAAATTATTAGATTTTCCCTTGGCTTCATGAGATAAATATTTGTATTGGTTTAGGGTTGAAATATACTCCCCATACTTTAATTGAAATTCTTCATATTTATCAATTTCCTTAGGTCTTGCCTTTTCATAATTAAAATTACCATATTCATCATACTTATATTTTTTTGCCATTTTATCAAATATAATATCATTATCTTGGAAAAATTTTTTGTCTATTTTTACATCTTTACCGTATTTTTTTCCAGTTTTTGCCATTTTATTTAGAGTATTTGTTGTTTGGATTAAAGACCTATAACTTTCATCCAAGGATTTTGTTTGAAAAAGTCCAGAAAACAGAAGACCTACTGCAAGAACAAGAATTATCCAAAATCCATTTCTTCTACTTAAAATGCTAATTTCTTTTTTAAAGTCTTTCATTATTTACTCCTTCCCTTCTCCCAATAGAAATAATCTTCAATTTTTGGATCTAAAATATCAAATTGAACGACAGTCTCATTTTTCTTTATATTTTCCAATAAATTTTCCTTATTTTCAATTAAAATTGTATAGACCCTGCCAAGATTAAATCTCAAAACAGCCCTCTCTAGGATTTTTGGATCTAATTTATCCTTAACAACTACTTGCAATTTTACAAATTTTTCCTTATTTTGATAAAGATTTGTAAGCCTTCCATTTTTAGAAATATACAAGGTTTCATCAGCAATCTTTGCCAATTCCTCAAGCTCATGGCTTGAAGCAAGAACTGTTCTTCCAAAATCTTTCATATCTAAAATATAAGAAAGAATAAGCTCTTTATTTAAAACATCCATGCCGTCAAGAATTTCATCTAACAAGACAAGCTTTGCATTTGTTCCAATTACTGCCAAAAGTCCTATCAAATTTTTATATCCTTTAGAAAAAGACCTTAAATTTTTCTTAATATCAATATTGTTTTTTTCAAGCTCTTTTATGACAAATCTCTTATCAAATTTTGGATAAATATCTTGGTAGTAGCCGAGCATTTTTTCAACAGAAGAATAATCAAAATAATCAAACCTGTCAGGTAGGTAGGCAATATTTTCTATTATGTGCTTATCTTCTTTAAAAGATTTGCCATAAATATTAATTTTTCCCAAATCTTTTTGGAAAATATCAGCCATAATTTTTAAAAGGGTAGTCTTACCAGAACCATTTCTCCCAACCAAGGCATAAACTTTTCCCTCATCCAAGGAAAAATTTACATCTTCCAAGACTTTATTTTTCCCAAAAGATTTATAAAGGCTCATTACTTCCACTATCATAAAAGTCCTCCTTACTTTTTTCATAAATTTCTTTTATCTTTTCAAAGTCAATCCCATAAAACCTGCACTTCAAAAAAATATCATATAAATTTTTCTCAAGCCTTGCCTTCTTTAAATCAATTTTTTTAACATCCAAACTTACAAAAGTTCCAAGGCCCTTTTTTGTAAGCAAAATCCCATCTTCTTTCAATTTATTGTAGGCTTTTTGTACAGTTGATTGGTTGATAAGCAAAGTTTTTGATAAGTCTCTAACCGAAGGCATTGGGTCTCCATCAAGTAAAATCCCTTGGGCAATCATTAATTTTGTTTGCTCAACAATTTGTTCATTCAAGGGAATTTGAGATGAATTATTTAAATCAAACATAAAAACTCCTTTCTGTAAATTTTGTATGGTGTTCGGTGTATCTCCATACACTTCTTGATTTTATTTTATAATATTTAAAAATTTTGTCAAATCTTTTTAAAGAAAGATTTTGCCAAGCTTAAAAGTTAATAAAAAAAATATTTATTTAAAATTTTCCAGAGCGTAGACAAAGTATAAATTTAGATAATATTTTATTTTGAAATAAAATTAAGCTAAGTACCATCTCGACTAAGTGAGTGAAACGAACGCATGGAGAGATCTCATGAGATTTCTCGACTCACTACGTTCGCTCAAAATGGGTGAAAATTTAGTTTGTCAACAATCTGAAATATTTATTTAAAATATTCTACTTAATTTTAAATAAATATTTAGATTTTTTTATATAAGAAATTTTAAAGAAAAAATCCCCCAATCTCTAAGAGATTAGGGGTTAAATCTTATTAGACTTTATTTTTTCTTTTAGTAACAAAATATCCAATTATAGCAAGAAGAAGAACTCCGACAACAGCTCCAACTCCTGCAACTCCTGTTTTTACATTTACAGCAGATTTTGGTTTTTGTGTTGAATTATTTGCCTTTGAAACAAGCTTACCTGTTTTATTTGTGAAGATGATTCTGATTGATTTTTTATCTTTCTTTTTTCGCTTCAAGCCGTATTTAAAGCTACCATCTTCTTGTTCAATC
>NZ_ABXA01000045.1 GCF_000173355.1 Anaerococcus hydrogenalis DSM 7454 | reverse complement strand
CTGCTAATAATCAATGGCATGTTGTTAAATTCCTTACCAAGCTAATAAGGTTTTGGATTGGGGAGATAGCAGCATTGTAAATCTACTAAGTACAAATGGCGGTTATAGAACGAATTTAGACGTACGAAATGGGTACGTCCTTTTTGTATATGGAACTACCAATCCAACATTTTATGTTTGTAAAAAAACCGATGTGGAGAACAAACAATTTAAGCCGTTATACACTGCCCGAGGGTCTGACGTGAACATTTTGGAACAGATCAAACTTATCAAAGTGCGTGCCTAGACTTTCCTTATGTCTATTTTACAAGTGGCAATGGAGACGGTAGCGACCAACGTTGTTTGTATTGTTTTGATATACGATCAAAGTCACTAGTTTACCGGATTGTTTATACATTTGACAAAGGCACAATTAATCAAATAGGTAAGTATAACGAACCAGAAACAATCAGTTATTACTACGACTCGGATGGAAAGAAATGGCTAATACAAGGTTTCGCCTGGGGAAATGAAGATTCGGAAATAGTCAGAGGACTAACCAATTGTTTAGGATTAAAGAGCATAAGAGAGGTGACACACCATGACCATAATGGGCAGTGTAGATATTTCTTTCACAAACTCAACCAAGATTGCGAAAGGAGCAGAGCAAACAGCAACTACTGCCCAAGAAACGGCAAATGGTGCAGCACAAACAGCTGGACAGGCTCAAGAAACTGCTGAAACTGCATCCCAGACGGCCACGCAGGCGGCGGCTACAGCTGCAGGTGCGGCACAAGCAGCACAGACAGCAATTACGACTGCCAATGGCAAAAACAAAGCATATTATGGC
>NZ_ABXA01000046.1 GCF_000173355.1 Anaerococcus hydrogenalis DSM 7454 | reverse complement strand
TGAAGTTGAGGAAATAAGTGGGATTTTAATGGGTCTTGTAACTTTATTTTATCAAAATGGAAGAAGGCTATAGTTTTAAAGATGCCCTAGAAAAAGCCCAAGAATTAGGCTTTGCAGAAGCTGATCCAAAAGATGACATAGAGGGTTTTGATTCTATGAGAAAACTTAGGATAGCTGCATCGATTTTATTTAGAAAGGAAATAAAAGAAGAGGACATAGACCTTGAAGGAATTACAAAAATAAAAAAGACCATGTAAAAAAAGCAAGTGAAAGAGGGCTAAGGTATAAGCTAATAGCCTATGCAAATAAGGATGGTATCTATCAAGTAAGGCCCGAATTATTGGAGAAAAATTCTGTTTTTGGAAGTATAAAGGACAATGAAAATATATTCCAAATAAAATCCTCAAACTCCAAAGATTTAATCTTAAAAGGAAGAGGAGCCGGAAAAAGAGAAACAGGCTTTAGCGTTTTAAATGATTTTCTAAAATATATAGTAAAGAGACTGTATAAATTTGTGTATAGAAACCTCCTCGTATATTATAGTTGTAGTAATAAATACTACATTTTGTTCTCAATCCCACTTTCTTATGGGATAATAATTGTATAGATAGAGGTCGTAGTTAACCTCCTTGAAGCTAGTCTTCCTAAATTAGGGTTACGCCTCTTCTTTACGTCTTTATCAGTATGAGCTGGATAGCGCATTTCGTTGCTGTATGTCTAACGAGGTTTGATTGTCGTAAAGTTCTTGAGGGTCCTTTCTCTATCTAAATTTATATTAAAGCTAGGTGATTTTATGTTTTACATTGGTGTTGATATTGCAAAGAAAAACCACGAAGCCTCAATAATTGATTCTGATGGGAAACTTGTTTCTGAGTCCTTTTCTTTTTCTAATTCTATTAGGGGTTTAGAGAAGTTTCAGAAATTTATTTCCTCTTTTTCGATTGATTCTAACAACTGTATTATTGGTATGGAAGCTACTGGCCATTATTGGCTTTCGCTTTATTCTTTCTTAATTGATTTAGGTTTTTCTTGTGTTGTTATTAACCCTATTCAATCTGATGCTTTTAGAAAGATGTATATTAGACAGACTAAGAATGATTCTGTTGATTCTTTTGTTATTGCTCAAATTCTTAGGTTCGGTGAGTTTTCTGTTTCTCATTTTTCTGATGAGGATACTTTTGCTTTAAGAAATCTTTCTAGGTTCAGGTTTGCTCTTGTTGATGAAGCTTCTGATTGGAAGAGAAAGCTTGTTTGTATTTTAGATCAGGTTTTCCCTGAGTATTCTTCGCTTTTTTCTAATATTTATGGTGTGGCTTCTAAGGAGCTTTTGAGTAAGTATCCTTTGCCTGAGGATATGATTTCTATTCCTGCTGATGAGCTTGCTAAGATGTTGTCTAAGTGTAGTAAGGGTCGCTTTGGTATTGATAAGGATAAAGAAATTCAAGAGAAGGCTTCTAATTCTTTTGGTGTTAAGTTTGCTTTAAAGTCTTTTTCTTTTCAAATTAAACAGATTATTGCTCAAATTTCTTTTCTTGAAGATCAGATAGCTGATATTGAAGATGAAATTTCTTCTATGATTAATTCTTTATGCCCTGTTATTACTTCTATCACTGGTATTGGTGATGTCTTAGGCGCTGCTATTTTCTCAGAAATCGGTGATGTTTCACGATTTGAGAGAGCTAATCAGTTAGTTGCTTATGCTGGTTTAGATGTTGCTGTTAAGCAATCTGGAAATTTTAATGCTACCGATACTAAGATTTCTAAACGTGGTTCTCCTTATCTTAGACGTGCTATTTGGCTTGCTGCTAGTGTTGCTGCCTTTAAAGATCCTGCTCTGTCTGTGTATTATCAAAAACTTAGACAAAGGGGTAAAGCTCATGGTACAGCTATTGGTGCAGTTGCTAGAAAACTTACTAACATTATTTTTGCTGTTTTGAGGGATAACAAAGCTTACATACCTAATATTTAATTGTTATTTAGTTTTCTAAGCCTAATTTTTAGGCTTGTTTGACGTGCCATAAATTACAAGATTAATTATTTTCTATTTTCTCTTGACATTTGATAGCTGGTCTTAATACTTAAATATAAATCTCCCTTCAATAAACTATATTGTTTACTGTAGGGAGATTTTAGTTTAACTATATTTGTCTAAAATAGAAAGATCCTCAAATTTCTTTTCCAAAGCAATGCAAAGTATCAAAGCTAATTTAGCAGTGGGGTTGAATTGACCAGTTTCAATTGAGCTAATTGTATTTCTTGAAACACCCACCTCATCAGCTAACTGTTGTTGTGAATAGTCTTTTTCTTTTCTAACTTCTTTTAAAATGATTTTTTGAGAACTAGTTTATCATCCATAATCCATCACTACTTCAATGTTATAAGGTTAGCTACAAATAAGGCAATTCCTATAATCGCCATAAGTATCCCCATTAACAATTGCTTTCTTTCTTTTAATTTTGTATACTTAACAAGCTCTTTCGTTGCTTCAATACTAAAATAAATACTTAGTATTCCATAATTAAAGGAATTTGAAGAAAAAAAGCTTCAATTCCAAATAGGATGGCAGCAACAGCTAATCCGATTTGGCTGGAAACTTCACCTGCTTTTTTAAAAATATCAACCATCATCTCATCGT
>NZ_ABXA01000047.1 GCF_000173355.1 Anaerococcus hydrogenalis DSM 7454 | reverse complement strand
TACACCAAAAGTGTCTGTTGCCATATTTATATTTTAGGTTTGCGTGTCTATCGAATATTATCAGTGAACTTTTTCCTTTTAAATATCCCATTATTTGTGATATTGAGTACTTTGGTGGTATTTCTACCAGCATATGGATATGATCTGGACATAACTCTGCTTCTATTATGTTTATCCCTTTTCTTGAGCATAATTCTCGAAGTATGCTGCCTATGTCTTTTCTTAATTGTCTATATATTTCTTGTCTTCTGTATTTTGGTGCAAATACTATATGGTATTTGTATCTCCAACTTGTATGTGATAAAGTATTTTTATCCATGATTACCTCCTTGTTTAATTGTGCATGTGACTATCACAATTATACATTTAAGGAGGTTTTTCTTGGTGCTTAAAGCTAAAGCTTAATACCTCCACCTGCATAGCAGGTGGTTTTTTGTTCGCTCTCTTTCGTTCGCTCAACTCACTTAAGTGGACAAAAAAATACCAGAGCAAGCTTTATGCTAACTCTGGTATCAGATCTAATATTTGCTTAGCTTATATTAGGTCTTTTTATTTTCTTTTTTTAGTCTTGAACAAGGCAAGGCTTGCTGCAAATAATCCCATAACTACTGATGATAAGCTCTCTACTCCTGTTTTAACATTTTTGCTTATTGGAGCTTTCTCATTCTTTTCTTGTGATTTTCCCTCACTTCTTTGGGTCTTATTTTCCTTTGCTTCTTCTTTATCCTTATCTTCCTTAGTATTTTGAACTAAGGTATTGCCTTTTGAAGGATCTCCTTCAAGCTTTTTAGTCTCTGAGCTTGCCTCCACTACTAATCCTTGATTATCTTTTTGATTTTCACTCTTATGAGCTAAATTTATTTCTGGAATTTGTGGATTTTCTGAAGGAATTACAGAAGGATTCTCTGAAGGAGTTACAGAAGGATCGTCTGAAGGAATTTCAGAAGGGTTTTCTGAAGGAATTACAGAAGGGTTCTCTGAAGGAGTTTCAGAAGGATTCTCTGAAGGATCTTCTGAAGGATTTTCTGAAGGAATTTCAGAAGGATCTTCTGAAGGATTTTCTGTATCACTTGGGCAAGTTATATTCCAAATCTTTGAATAATCCTCATCTTTTTTCTTTGTTTCATCAAAGGTTTGTTTATTTTCTTCTTTAACTTCTTTAGGAAGCTCGTAGAAGTCTGGTTGAACACTTAGATCTTCCATAGCAAATAGGAAGGCACCTTGTGCTTTAATTTCTTCTTTTCCGTCTTTGCCTATGACTTTCCAACCCTTGAAGCCTTTACCTTCTGGAACTTCTCCCTTGTATTCTGGTAATTGGAAATCCTCTCCCTTCACAAGTTCATTTTCCTTATTATCTATTGTAATCTTGACTTTTTCTGGAGCTTTAGGAGTTAATTTGCCACTTTCTTTATCAAAGCTAAATTCCTTTACACTAGTATTGTTTGCAAAGTCTTTTACTACAAACTTGATTGTTAGCGTATTGTCCTTTATATCTTTTATATCAGCTAAGGACTTGTATGCTCTACCATTTACAAAGATTTGTTTGTATTGGATTTCTCCAGCTTTATCGCCATCTCTCTTGTCTGTAACATTGAATTTGATAAATTTATCTTTATCATATTCAATAGCTGTGTTACCATCCTCTTTTTGTTCGATTTCTGGTTTTACAGTATCATAGAGGAATTGATAGTGAACTCCAACAGCCTTGGCATTAAGATTACTATAACCAGTTTGTAGGTAGACATTGCCATCCATATCTTTGACCTTGTCTGGGAATCCATTTGCCTTGTAGTCCTTCATTCCCCAGTCCATGATGTCCCCATCTTTTACATCAAGCTTAATGTTAAAGTCTCTTGTATTATCTATGTGTAAATCACCATAGATTAGGTAGTTGTCTACAACTGACTCGTTAACTCTCATTTCCCAGTTGAAACCACCCTTATCTCCTATTTTTCCTCTTAAATAGAATTCTGGTTTTCTTACATAGATTTTATTGTCCTTTGTTGGATTGAAATAGTTTCTATCCATAGTCAAATCTACTGGTTTTGCATCTATAAATAGCATTGCTCCGTCTTCTTTGATGGCTTCTACGTTGGATTTATCATCTCCAAGGTATTCCTTGCCATCTTTGCCAAGAAGAACTAGTTTAGAAGGATCATCTACAAGATTTCCATCTTTATCTATAGCTTCTCCCTTTTCATTAGTTTTGAATTTAAAGACTTGATATCTAACTATATTAAATCCGTCCAAGGCTGACATGAGAACTGATTGAGTGCTTCTACCATCTTCAACATTTCTACTATCACAGTAGATTGTTTTTTGTGATAGGGCCTTGATGTTAGGGGCAGTATTTTGGATTTTTTCTATAACTTCCTTGCTATAAACTCCATTACCATCAAGCATATCAGTTTTTCCTGGGTTAAATGTCGTAACTCTTAGGGCATATCCCTTTCTTACAATCATATTATCATTTAATACATATTGACCCTTTTCATTATCGAAGAACATCTTGTTTGTATCCATCTTGCTTGGATCTTTTGGTTTTTGTTTAGTTAGTTCACCTTCACCTAGTTCGATAATATTTCCATAGCTTGAAGCATATGGTGAAGCTTCCTCGGCTTCATCCTTCTTTTCTGACATTCTTATTATAGTTTTAGCTTTTGTTTGACCCTTATCTTTTACGATAATATTCATATCTCCAGTAAAGGATAGACCATCGACTACATCATTTGTGTTTGCAAATAAGTCAAAGGTTAGAGTTTTTGTTTGTGGGTCGTATTTACTTGCCTTGATTTCTATTAGTTTAAAGTCATTACCATAGTAGGCCTTAGCATCTTTTGATACATTATTTACTTCTCCAAGAATTTCAAAATGGCCATCCTTTGATGGACTTAACACTCCACCAAGCCTTGATTTAACATCATCAAGTTTCTCAGTTTCATATTCTAGATCACTTCCATCTTCGTAGGATTTTACATTTCCTTTTTCATCATATAGATAATCAAGCTCTACTGTTTTCATTCCACCAGTTGTAAAGTCTTCTATTTCCTTATATTTCTTTTTAATTAGTTTCTTTAGGTCTTTATTTTCAAATTCTCTAATTGTTGAAATATTTTTATCTATTTCAAGGCTAGCTTCTCCCTCAACTGAACTTTCTTCAGCTGGTTTTGAGTCTTCATCCTTAGCTTTATTATTATTGGTATTTTCCTCTGAGCTTATTGCATTTTTGAGTTTTTCTTCAGAAATTTCTCCAAGTTTTTTGTAAGAAGAAGAATCTTTGTCAGGATCTACTAGGTAATAAGAAATCATTCCCTTTGCATCAGCTTTACTATCAAATTTTATCCTATGGATTTTGGTGAAGTTGCTTGCACCATCTAGGGCGATTACTTCGATAATTTTTCCTCTTAAATCTCCAGCTCCTTTAATTTCGTAGATAGTATTTCCTTTAGCATCAAGCTTTCTATGTCTACCTTCGCCTTCTCCTGCATATTTTACATCAAGGTTTCTTTCAACATCACCATACTCGTCAACTATAGCTGCACCTGCATACCATACTTCGTTGGCTACTTCTTCAAATTTCTCTGGATGGTCTTTTTGATCTCTTACAAACAAGGTTTCGTTTTTGTACTTATCTTTTGCCTTGTGGTAAGTATCTTTTGCTATTAATTTGATTTTGTTTGGATCAGAGAAATCAACATCGACAATTGTTGGAGCTGTATTGTCAACTTTTACTGGTATATAAGAAACTTGCCATGGATAATCCTTAGTTAATCTGTATTTGAACTTGTAGAAGTATTGACCCTCAGCTATTGGTTCAAATTGACCCCTAAGTTTTGTTTCCAAGTCTTGGTTATTATTATCATCATTAGCGCCTTCTTCTCTTCCTCTAGGATTGTAAATAAGGCCATCCCATTTCAAATCTCCCATAACTTTTAACTTGGATGACTTAATACCCTTAGCATCGTTTCTCTTTGAGTTTAGGATTCCTTTGATGAAGTGCTCTCTTGATACAACCTTGAGGTCTTTTTGTCCTTCGCCCTCTTTGTCTGTATTTACAATTGAGATTAAGCCTTCTTCTGCACTTCTTAGAACGAGTGGGGAAGGTGTTAGCCCTCTTTCTATTTGAACTTCTTGTGTTTCTCCCTTATTATCAAGTGGATAAATTCTTGCGACTTTTGATTCGCTTTGTGATGGATCAAATAATCCTTGGTTGTTATTTAGTGCAAATAAATCAGGATCTTGATCAAGTGATTTTGTATTTCCATCTTTTCTGTTTTGGATAACGGCAGCTGGATTGAATTTATCGATGTCATGTTCTCCACCTATACCCTTGTTCAAGGTTCCAGGTATTTTTGGTTTACCATCATCGTCATAACCTTCCATGGTTTTTGATTTAGAGCCTTCTTCCCAAGCCCACTTGTCAAGGATTGGCTCCTTGTTCCAGTTTCCAGCAAAGCCCATAAGTGGCATTGATAGAGATGGTTGGAATACTGTCTTGTTTTCCCCACCACACATTGCCTCAAGTTCTTCTTTAGATTCAAGTCTAATGAAAGATTCTACAAATTGGTTTTTATCTTTTGCTTCTCCTACATTTATTACAGCCTTCAATTCATATGAAGAGTTTGGAGCAATTGTAAATACATCGTGTTCGAAAGTAATATTTGCACCCTTAATCTTTGCTGGATGAATTTCTGGAACAATTTGTTTGCCATCTAATGATTTCTTATCCTTGTAAGTTTCATCAAGTTTTAGCCTATTGGTAAGGGAATCTGTGGTGATTGCAGATGATGAAGCCTTAAATGTAAGAGGCCTATCTGATGTATTAATCAACTTGATTGTGAAATATTTCTTGTCTCCCTTAATTTCTCTAAGTGATATAGATCCATATGAGTTTACTAGACCTGCGGAGTCAACATTTTTAAAGCTTGCTATAACATCACTTCTTAGTGCATTAGCAACGTTAATTAGACCTGCACCTTGTTGTCTTGGCGAAGCATAATATAGTGATTTTTCCTTCCAAGCTGTTGGATCCATCATTGGTCTTGCTGTGTTTTGTAGGGCAATCTTTGTAAGAGTAGTTAAGTCGATTTTATCCTCACCTTCTAGGTTTTTGAGGACAGATTTTTCGAGCATCTCTTTTAGTTTTGGTCTAATCAATACTGTTGATGCTGCGACCACTGGTGTTGCCATACTTGTTCCTGACATATAACCATAAGTTGATTTGCCATCAATTACATTTAGGGTTGATTTGATGTTCTTTCCTGGTGCTGATACATCTGGTTTTAGTAGGAGGTCAACCCTTGGACCCCATGATGTAGAAGCTGCTGGCACGATTACTTCTTCTTTATAAAGTTCCTTGTCTGTATCAGGAGCAAAGTTAAAGTCTAGCTCTTTCTCATCACCAAGCTTTGGACGGTTTTTGTTGAAGCTTTCCATATCAATTGGATAGTATTGGTCAAGCTTATCTTTGAAGTCTTCTTTCTTGTTTCTCTTAACCTCAGTTTTATTGGCTGGAGCAATCATATTCCAAATTTTAAGTCCATCATCACCAGATACTGAAAATACTTGGCAAGTTGTTCCTTCATCTTCTTCGTAGCCCATGGCTGGAAGCTCTGTCCAGTTATCCCTGTTATAGTAGTTAACAGTATTTACAACCATGATTGCGCGAGCACCTTTATCGGCAGCTCTTTTGAAGGCATATTTTAAATCCTTTGTATATATTCTATCCATAACGGCAATTTTGCCTTTAAGATCAAGCCCAACTAGATCTTCATCTTGACCCTTGCCTATATAAACAAATTTCATTTTGTCTGCTGCTTTGCTTCCGTCTTCATTTCTAATAATCTTATTTTTATCGAAGAAGGTACCGATATTTCTATACTTAAAGCTTTCGCCACCAATATTTACCTTATCAAACTCTACTATTTGATTTTTAGCTGATGCAACAGCTATGGCATCTTCATGGGCAGCAGTTCTAGTTACATTTCCTGTATCGGTCATCTTTAGTTGGTTATTAGCAGCCAAGTCCCATGATGAGCTTGAAGCAGATGTTGCATAGTTACCAGTAGCAACTACCATAGGAATCCCCGCTTTTCTTAAAGCCCTAACTGCTTGCCAATATTTCTCACCTATAAGACCTGTTCCTGTAAATCCAGAAGATACAGATACTACATCAACTTTATGTTTGATTGCATCTTCAATAGCGTGAAACATTGTTTCATCACCAGCAAAGCCATCACCTGAATCTGAGTACATCTTGTAAGAGAAGATTTGAGCATTTGGTGCTATTCCGTCTATTCCATTGTACTTAGCTATATCCTTATCAGTATCATTACCAGCAAGGATTCCCGCTATATGCATACCATGTGGATCATGATAGTCAGAACCATCGTCATATTTTTCGACAGTGATTTTGCCACCGTTATAATAGTTAAAGGCATGAGGAATTTTATCACTCAACCAAAAGTCCTTGTCAGTTCCCTTCATGTCCTCTTTTTTATATCTCATATAAGGCTTAGCATCATCGTCAATTCTCATAGCCTTGTGCCTATAATCAGTCCCAGTATCGATATTTGCAATTACCATGCCCCTACCGTCAAACTTCATTACCATGTCTTTGTTGATGGCCTTTAGGTAGTCGATAGCTTCATTGACACCGATTTCTTCTCTTGCGTGATTCATCATTGGCTCAACTTTTTGAGATCTTTCTACAGATGATATTCCTTCGATATATTTAATCAAATCAAGATTATCTTGTTTTGTTTCAATTGCACAACCATTGAAAATAGTATTATAGGCATACAAAACTTTTGTAGAAGAAAGTTTTGATATTTCCTTAATCGCCCTTTCACCAGCCTCTTTATCTTTAAATTCGGCTATGTATATGACTCTACCCTCATCTTTATTATCTACAGCCTTATCATCTTTCTTTTCTTCAATAGATGAATCCTTATTAAGGTCAGCTTTATGTGTATCTTCTATTGATTTACTTTCTTTTTCATCAGACTTATCTTCTTCGAGGGAAGTTTCTAAAGCAGGAGCTTTATGTGTATCTTCTGTTGATTTACTTTCTTTTTCATCAGACTTATCTTCTTTGAGGGAAGTTTCTAAAGCAGGAGCTTTGTCTTTATCTTTGTTTTCATCTTCTTTCTTTTGTTCATTTTCTTTATCAAAAGATTGTTCACTCTTTGCCTCTTCTTTTTTTTCTGTAGCTTCTTCATTTTCACTAGCAAGGCTTTGGCTATTTGCCTCTAGCGGTTTTTCTTCTTCGCCACTTGCGAAGGAAGGCTCATTAAATAAGAATGAGATAGACAAGGCGGCAATTAATGTCGCCTTAATAATTTTTTTATTATTCATTTATTTCCCATATCCTCTACTAATTATTTTTTTAACATGTTAAATATTAATTCATATTAATGTACAAAATATAAAATTATGATAACAATTTTCAGTATCACGAAAGTAATTATAAAACTTTTATATCACCTTGTCAATATAATCATTAAATATTTTAACACTTTTTCAAGATCTCAAATACCTGGTTAATCAAGCCTATATAGCCATTTATTTTGTAGTTTGAAAATAATTAACGATTTACTTTCATTTTTTATTATATTTTAAAATAAATTCCCCTTGTATTTTTTACAAATATTTATAGCAGAAAATGACTCTGATTCAAAAAAACATTTAATCTTTAATGTATATATATTAATAAAGCATTATACGATAATGCAAATCAATTTCTTTAACTCTTTATTTCTCCATGCAAAAAGCTATCCTGAAATTTTATCAACTTTACATAATTTGCTAAATAAAATTTTTAGAAAGCTTTGTTTTTTTAGAATTTCTTTATTAAATTTAACCTTCCTTTTTCATAAGGGGGATATTTTATTTTAGGTCTAAATAAGGATGAAGCATGCATTATACTTTTTTTGTTAGAGAAGTTTACAAAGCCATGATAGCCTCCCATCCCACTTGGCCAAATACCACCAAATTCCAAATATGGACTTGCAATTTGCATGATGCAATCATTGACGCAGCCATTATTCCATGTTATACATGACCTTTTCTATAAGCCTATTATCTTCTGAGAAGAGGTAAAAGGCCAAAGGCTTAGGCAAAGTCTTAATCTTATAGAGAATTGGGTTAATATTGTCGTAAGTTATTATTAGAAGAATCGGTCCAAAAATCTCATCATACATTAGCTTATTATCAAAGTCTACCCCATCGACTATAGTTGGTGCTAGTTTTAGATTAATCCTATCGAAATTTCCTCCTGCGATTATATCTTGGGCAGATAAAAGGAATAGCAACTTATCTAAATGCTCTTCATTAATAATCTTAGGGTAGGATGGAGAGTTTATTGGATCTTTTCCAAAAAATTCTTCTATAGTTTCGATTAATTTATTAATGAATTTTTCCTTGATAGCATAATCCACTAGGATATAGTCAGGGGCAACGCAAGTTTGACCAGCATTTAGGCTTTAATGGATTTAGCAGCACTATCAAGATTTGCGCTCCTATCAACTATACAAGGGCTTTTACCTCCAAGTTCAAGAGTAAGCTTAGTCAAGTTCTCACTCGCCTTTTTCATTATCTTCTTTCCAACAGTCTTGCCTCCGGTGTAGAAGATATGATCATATTTGCCATTAAGTAGTTCTTCATGGATTACTTAATCATTGTCTACAACATAGATGTAGTCTTTTCTAAAATAATCATTTAGGATAGACCTTATAAGCTTTGAAGTTTCCTTAGTCTTTGATGAAGTCTTAAGAATTACAGTGTTTCCTGAAGCCATAGCTGCTATTAGCGGATCTATAGCTAATTGGAAAGGATAATTCCAAGGAGCTATTATCAAAGTTACACCCAAAGGTTCATAGAGAATGTAGGATTTAGCTGTCATGGCCTGGATTGGAGTCTTCTCCCTAATAGGCTTCATCCATTCTTTTAAATTGTCCAAGGCAAAGTCTATTTCTTGTTTGAGAAAAGATATCTCTGAGATATAGGCTTCAAGGTTTGATTTGCCCAAATCTTTTTTGAGAGCTAAAAGAATATCATCCTCATGAAGGTTGAGCAAGGCTTTTAATTTCTCGAGATTTTCTCTCCTAAAATCTTCTATTTTACTTTCTCCAGAAAAGAAAAACTGTCTTTGTCCGTCGATTATAGAATTTAAATTACTCATTTTTCCTCCTTCAGCTGGTTTTTCAGTTCAACTTTTGGGGGGGCAGTTCATTAGTTTCCTCGTCTTTTTTCTATATTGGGACTTTTGCAACATCCCCTTTTTAAATATTATTTTCTTTGATCTTTAATTCCCTTTATTATTTTTTCTATAATTTAATTTCTCTTTTTCTAATCCTAAAGGACACTAGCTTTCTTATAGGCTTAGACTTGAAAGATTTCTTTTATAAAAATTATCCACCCTTTCCTATCAGATAATTCATTAGTAAAATATATTATTCTAAAACAATTGAAAAAATGAAGTCCATAATTTAAAATCATTTTTAAAAATTGTTGCAAATCACTTGCAAGTAAAATTTTTTTATAGTAGAATTATGAAGATAATATTGCAAATCATTCGCAAAAGGAGATTTTATGAAAGAAAAAAGAAAAATATTTCTAGGAATTTTTCTAATTTTGGGACTATTTTTAGCATCTTGTTCTAACAATTCTAAAAATATTTCAAAAAATGAAAATTCTTCTGAAAAAAAATTAATTTATACAAGCTTTTTTCCTGTAGAAGAGCTTACTAAAAGAATTGTCGGTGATAAATTTGAAGTGAAATCAATTATAGACAAAAGCCAAGAGCCTCATTCTTTTGAGCTAAAAACTGAAGATATTAAAAATATAATCAAGGCTGATTTGGTTATTTATAATGGAGCAGGTATGGAAACTTTTATTGATGACTTGAAAAATTCTACTGATGATAAGGAGAAATTTGTTGATCTTTCAAAAAATTTAACCCTCCTTTCATCTGCTAAGGATGGGAAAGTTTCTAAGGATAAGGTCAATCCCCACACTTGGCTTTCTATTAAAAATGCCATGGTTGAGCTAGAGGAAATTTATGAGAAAGTTTCAGAAATTGATCCTGACAATAAGGATTTTTATAAGAAAAATCTTGATAAAAACCTTGATATGTTTAAGAAAATGGATGAAAAGTTTGCAAATGAGCTTAAGGATGTTGACCAAAACAAGAGATATTTTGTAGTCTCCCATGCAGCTTTTAATTATCTAGCTGATGATTATAATTTGAAACAAGTTGCCGTTACAGGAATTTCTCCTGAAGATGAGCCTTCTGCTAAGCAATTAAAAACAATTGCTGATTTTGTAAAAAAACATGATATTTCTACTATATTTTTTGAAGGAAAGGCTACTCCAAAGGTAGCTGAAACTTTGGCTAAAACTACAAATACAAAAACTTCTACCTTATATACTATGGAGAATTTGACCAAAGAAGAAGCTGAGATGGGTTATTTGAAACTTATGGAAGAAAACTTAAAGTCTTTGAAAGAGTCTTTTGATGAATAAATATGCTTTAGAGATTGAAAATCTGTTTTTTTCTTATGAAAATGAAAATATTTTAGAAGATTTATCTATGAAGATTGAAGAAGGGAAATTTGCCTTAATTATTGGTGAGAATGGAGCTGGAAAGACAACTCTTATTCGCTTGATTTTAAATCAATTAAAAAAAGATTCGGGAAGTATAAAGATTTTTTCTGATCCTATAGAAAAATCTAATCACTACCAAGATTTGGCTTATATTTCTCAAGCTTCTGTAGCTTCTTTTAAACTTTTTCCTACAAATGTAAAAGAAGTTATAGAAAATCACTTAAAATTTTTGAAAAAATCTTATGATATTGATAAGTTATTGGAAGATTTTGATTTGATAAATCAAAAAAACCATGCTCTTTCAGACTTATCAGGAGGGCAGATTCAAAGACTTTCTTTAATTTTGGCAATTATAAAAGATCCTAAAATTTTGATTTTGGATGAGCCTACTGCCGCAATTGATATGAAATTTTCTAAGGATTTTTATGAGCATTTGAAAAAATTAAGTGAAAGAGGAAAGACTATTTTGATGATAAGTCATGATTACAAGCTTGCTTCTATTTTTTCTGATGAGATTTTTCATTTATCTAATAAGAGGGTTAGAAAAATTGATAGGACAAGACTAAGAGAGGGTTTGGGAGATTTTTATGTTTAATATTTTTGAATATGATTTTATGCAAAGAGCCTTTATTGCTGGGGCTTTGATTGCTGTAATTCTTCCTTGTATCGGTCAATTGGTTTTGATTAAAAGGCTTTCTATGATCGGAGATACTCTTTCCCATTCTTCTTTGGCAGGACTTAGTATTGGGCTTTGTTTTGGAATTAGTCCAATTCTTTCTGCCATGCTTTTTTGTGTTTTTGCAGCCTTTTCTATTGAAGTTATTAGAAATAAATTAAAAAATTACCAGGAAGTTTCTACAGTAATTATTCTTGCAGCCTCTATTGGAATTGCAGGAATTATGGCAGACTTATCGGCAAGTGCAAACGCAATTTGTTCATATCTTTTTGGTTCCATTGTCACCATATCCGACCAAGAATTTTATTTATTAATTGCTTTGAGTCTTTGCTTTTTAATAATTTATTTTACTTATTACAATGATTTTTACCTTTTACTTTTTGACCCAACCTCTGCTCAAATTTTGGGACTTAGGGTCAAGTTTTTAAATTTTACCATTAGTTTTTTGACAGCAATAGCTGTTGCAATTTCTGCAAAAACCATTGGATCTTTGATCGTTTCGTCACTTTTAGTCATACCTTCAATTATGGCTATAGAAATTTGTAAATCTTATAAAAAATCACTCATGCTTTCAATAATATTTTCATTAATATTTGTATTTTTGGGCTTGTTCTTATCTTATATTTTTAACCTAAGACCTGGTTCAGTTATAGTTTTGATTGCAGTTTTGAGTTTGATTTTAGTACTTTTAATAAAAAAATAGGAGCTTATATGAAAAATAAAAAATTACTCGCCCTAGTTTTGGCTACTTCTTTTGTTTTAACATCATGTTTTAGTCAAAATAAGGAAAATATTATAGATAAAAAAGAAAAAAAGTAAGTGTAAAAACTGAACAAAAAATTAAAGAGGATAAGACTACAGAAGTTTTATTAGATTCAGAAATTAAAAAGGAAGACATAGTAAAGTTTTTTAAACACGGAGATCACTGGCATATTTTTACAAAAGATGGCAAGGAGCATATCTCCTACAAAGACCCTAATTCTTTTGGAAAAGATGGAGGAGTTGACCTTGTTGATGTAGTTGATAAGAACAAATTAAAAGATAAAAATGTAGTCGCTATAAAAAAACATGGAGACCACTGGCATGTTTATACAAAAGACGGGGGTGAATATTTAACATATGATAATCCATCAGGGCTTTTCCCAAATATAAAAGTTGGAATATACACAGGAAGCCATGGTTCAAATACTACAAATTCCTCATCAGCTCTAAATAAAAATTCTTCCCAAAAACTTTCAGGAGATAGGGTTGTAAAAATTCTAAGACATGGAGATCACTGGCACATATATACGGCTAATGGAAATGAATTTATTTCATACACAAATCCAAGTTCTGCCTATCCAAATATAAGGATTGGAACATATAGAGGAAGTCATGGATCAAATTCACAAAATATAGCCAACAATAAGAATATTTCTAATAAGAATATTTCTAATAATATTGTAAAAACAAATAAGAAAAACCATCAAGTTTTTGAAAACAATAAAAAAATAGGAAATAGTCAAACAACAAAACCACTTTATAGAAAAGAAAATTCCGAAGATCAAAGAATAAAGGCTATTAAAAACTTAAAATTAATACCAATTTTGGGACAAGGAAAAATAAATAGGTTTGATATTGTAAAAATTCTTGTCCACCAAGACCACTATCATATTTACGATTCAAACAACAGGGAAGCTATAACTTATACAAATCCAATAAACTTATTCCCTAATGCATATTTTGGTGAATATGGAAATAAATCTCATACACAAGCATCTGAAAATAATAAGCCTCAAAGTAAGCCTAATGATAATAAAAAACCTCAAGTTAGACCTGAAATCAAACCTGATGAGAGTAAAAAACCTCAAGTTAAACCTGAAATTAAACCTGATGAGAGTAAAAAACCTCAAGTTACTCCTGAAATCAAACCTGATGATAATAAAAAGCCTCAAGTTAGACCTGAAATTAAACCTGACCAAGATAAAAAAGATAATGAAAAATGGCCAAGTGGAATTACAAAAATTGTAGACCACAAAGACCACTGGCACCTTTACAGGGGAAATGAAGAAGTAGGCGTTGTAAAAGAAAATCCAAAAGATATTTATCCAAACGCTGAATATATAGTGGAAAAATCAGAAAGCGATGATATAGACGTATCAGATGATGAAATTTTCAACTACCAAGACGTAAGAGCTGAGCTAATAAAAGGAGTAATCCCTTATCTTGAAGGAGACCTTTCTAAATTTACAAATTATGGAAATTTATCTCAAGAAGATGCAGTCTATGGGTCAAATGGAGTAAGGGAAAATATATTCTATTGGTTCCACCAAAACCACTACCATGCCAAAACTATAAAACAAATAATTCAAATGGAAAAGGATAATAAATTTGGAAAATACACAGCCAAAGATGTAGTGAAAACAATAAAATACAAGATAGAAAATCCACAAACACAACTTGAATACAAACCTGAGGTAAAAATTGAAGATGTAAAAGAATTCTTGAAAAACCACTACCAAGTAGAATCTTACGATATACTAAATATTGGCGATTCACTCGTCCAAGTATTTATAAAAGATGAGACCCTAAATTTCTACCTAAGAGATTTTGAAATGAAAGATGGAAAACTATCCTACAAAAAACAATTGCCAGTAGTAGAAGATAAAAAAGAAGAAAATGAAGAAAATATCAAAGAAGATGAAATAAAAGAAAAATCAGAAGATGAAAAAATAGAAAATACTAAAAAGACAGAAAATAAGGAAACAAACAAAATAGAAAATAAGCAAACAAATAAAGTAGAAAATACTAAAGTAGAAGATACAAATAATACAGAAAATAAAAAAGATCAAACAAAGACAAATCAAGAAGAAAAAGAAGGTAAGCTAGAAACAGAAAATAATATAGATAAATAAACAGTATCAACTAGCTTAATTTATGAAATTTATAAACTTTAGGGATGCTTGTGCCATATTAAGGCACAAGCATCCTAGTTAAGAAAGCTTATCCTTATTTTAAGCATTAATAATTAAAATACCTAAAATTAAAATCCTGCCTAAGCAGGATTTTTTTTTAATATTATTTTCTTTGATCTTCAATTCTTTCAATTCCCCTTATAATTTTTTCAGCAATTTGATTTCTCTTCTTGCTCATCCTAAAGGAAACTACCCTTCTTATCGCCTTTGGATTGAAAGATTTCTTTCTTTTATAAAAATTATCCACCCTTTGGGTCATTTTTTCTTGGAAATTTTCCTCAATTTCATCCAATTCCTTTTGGAAATTAGTCAAGTTGACAACTGTGAGGGTTATATCTGATGAATGGATTCCTATAAGAATAAAGGGCAAAATAATTATTAAAATCTCTGGCAAAAGATAATAAAAACTTTCAGCCTTTGGTATCAAATAATCCATTACCAAAATAGCCCCAAGACCAAAACCAATAGATGTTGGAACTGAAGTTCTTCCATTTAAATTCAAAGGGACATCCGAATAATCCCACCACCTAGCGTGAAATAATTTCTCCAAAATATATGAAGTTGGATATTCCAAAACCATTGATACAATAAAGCCCACAATAAAAATTTGTGGAATTGAAAGCTTTTCCAAACTCCCTTTATTTACTAAATCATAAGCAAAGAGGGCAAATATTGAACCAAAACCATAAATCGGGCATAAGGGCCCATACAAAAATCCCCTATTTTGCCATTTTTGACTTTGAGATGTGCAATAAATGCTCTCCCAAACCCAACCCAAAAGGGCAAATAAAAATAAAAATTATATACCTATTAATAACCATAACATACCCATTTCTTTCTTTTCATATTATTATTAACATTATAAGGGATTTTGAAAAAAATTTAAAATTAAAAAAATTTTAAAAAACCAAAACAAAAAAAACCCATTTGCTTCGCAAATTTTTCCGTGCTCATGAAAACTCATTTACTAGGTAAATTCTTCCGTGCTCTCGCACTAGTTTTCAGGATTTATAACCGAAATCAACGGTTATAAATCTGCACTAGTTTTAGGGATAAATATGCCAAATCAAGACATATTTATCGGCTCCATATGGGTGATTATTGTATTAATTCTACTTTTTGTCTTTAATTGTTATAAATATTTTAAGAAGTTTTTTAAGCTAAGGTCGATTTTATTTTTTCTACTTAGCATTAAAGCTTTCTAGAGCTTTCTAGTCCAGGCTAAATTTAAAAACTCTTTTATTTTCCCTTAAAAAATCAATTATTCCTATCAGCTCTTCTTCATTTTTGTTGTGATATTGAAGTTCTAGGGTTAATTTGTCTTCTTTATAATTAATAGATTTTTCTACAAATTTTATATTTTGAGATTTTAAATATTTATTTATTTTTTCTATACTTTCAGGTCCATCGAGAACTATATCTAGGGTATAGGGTTTTTTCATAAATTTAAATAAGCCATAATCTTCATTAAAAAATAGCTGGAGTAAAAGTATAACAAGACTTGCTGTTATTCCTACTGCATACATACCGGCTCCTATGCTCATGCCTATTATGGCAGTTGTCCATATTCCTGCTGCTGTTGTAAGGCCTGATATGTAATCTTTTTTTATAAATATTAATCCACCGCCCAAAAATCCTATACCAGATACAACTTGGGCTGCTATTCTTTGGGCATCGTAACGACTTGAATCGAAAAAACCATATTTAGAAACTATCATTGCAAGAGCAGAACCCAGTGCCACTATGGTATGGGTCCTTATTCCTGCAAATTTCCCCTTAAATTCTCTCTCAAGACCTATCATAACACCTATAAAACAAGATAAAAATAATCTTGCAACAAGTATTTCTATAAATCTTAAGTTTTCCATATATGCCTACTTATTTTCAAAAAAATCTTTTGTTTGTTCTCTAACTTTTTTAACCAAGACTAAAAGGGCTAGTACATTTGGAATTATTACAAGTCCCATTGCTATATCTTGTATTGTCCAAACTAGGCTTATTTTTCCAAGACATCCTACTATGCAAAGGAAAGGATAAACATATTTAACTTTTTCTGTAAATTTTTCTCCATAAGCATAAGTAAAAGATTTGGCAGCGTTAAACCATTGTCCCATCAAGGTTGTAAAGCAAAATATTAAAAGGGCAAACATAGCAATGTATGAAAGTGGTCTATAAACTGTTCCTATAGCGTGAATTGCCATGCTTGATGCTTGAATACTTTCTCCATCGAGGGGTATTTGTGAAACTCCTATTGTTATAGCTGTTAGTGAACAAATTATTATTGTATCTAAAAATACTTCTGTAACTCCAGTGATTCCTTCTTCTACTGGATGATCTACAATTGCAGTTCCGTGAGCAAAGGGTGCTGTTCCTTCACCGGCTTCATTTGAATACATTCCTCTTGCTATACCATATTGCATAGACCTTGCTATAACTAAGCCACCAGCTCCACCAGCTGCTGCCTTAAATGAAAATGCTCCTTCAAAAATCGCCTTAAATACTAGGGGAACATTTTTTATATTTACAATAATTACTAAAAGGCATAATACAAGATAAAGTATAGACATAATAGGTACTAGACTTGTTGCAACTCTTGCCAATCTTTTTAAGCCACCTACTGCTATCATAAATAGTAAAATTGTTAAAATAATTCCTGTCAAAAGACTATTAAAGTTAAAATTATCTGAAAGAATTGTCGCTATAGTATTTGATTGAACAAGGTTTGCCCCCATCATTTTTATGGTCATCAATACTGCTATAACTACACCTAGAGCTGGTGCTTTTAGCCCATCTCTTATGTAATACATAGGTCCTGATAAAATATTTCCATCTTCATCTTCACCCCTGTACAATTGTGATAGGATAATTTCTCCATATTTTAGGGCCATACCAAAAAATGCTGCAAGCCACATCCAAAAAATCGCCCCATATCCACCGGCAACTATTGCTGTAGCAACTCCTACTACATTTCCTCCACCAATATTTCCAGCCAGAGTAACCATCATGGCTTGGAAGGTTGATAAGGATCCTTCTCTTTTTTCAACATTTCTTTCCTTAAAACTTTTGACCAAGGTATTGTGCATTATATATTTAAAATGCCTAACTTGTACAAAGTTTGTAGCAATTGAATATATAATTCCCAAAGTCAAAAGCACAAATACCAGCCAATTTCCCCACAGTATTTTATTAACCTTATCTAAAAATAATTCCAAATTTTCCATAATATCTCCTATTTATTTTTTAATAATTCACCAACTTCATCAGGAAAATCGCTTATGATTCCATCTAAATCCATGTCTAGACAATCTTTCAAATTATAAGAAAGTTTTGAAGAAAGCCAAGCGTTTACCTCTATCCCTTCTTTGGAAAATTCTTCTAACAAATTTTCATCAATAGTATTTATTAGAGGGTGGAAACAAGAAATTCCATTTTCCTTTAAATATTTGATAGGATTTACTAAAACAGACTCCTCCAAAAAGGCATATTTCAAATTCTTATCGATTTCCTTCATCCTAAGAACAGATTCGTGGTTAAATGAAGAAATAATTACCTTATCAAATAAATCATATTCTTTTATCATTTGGTATAATTTCTCCTCAATTCCCTCATATTGAATTACTCCATTTTTAATTTCAATATTTGTAATTAAATTTGTATCTTTTACAAAGTCAAAATACTCCCTTAAAGTTGGAATCTCTTCATTTAAGCCCTCATAACCTACAGCTGCATTTAGCTTTTTAAGCTCTTTTAGGGAAAAATCTTTTACTAGTCCGTCCACTCCACAAGTTCTTAATAAATTTTCATCGTGAATAATTACAAGCTTTCCATCTTTTGATAAGTGAACATCTAGCTCTATTCCGTCAGCTTTTGCCTCATAAGCTTTTTTAAAGGCAAGCATGGTATTTTCGGGGTATTTAGACTTAAATCCCCTGTGTGCAAAATTTAACATAAAACCTCCTTTATAAATAAAAGCCCAGAAAAATTTCCGGGCTTTTCTGTCGTATATTTATACATGAATTATAACAATTTTTTATTATCTAGTCAATTTTTTTTACTAATATTTCTCTTTATAGGACTAAATTTTTAAATTTATTTTTCTTCCCATAAATTTGGTGAATATATTCCTTTTTCAAACATTTTTTTAAATTCTTCTTGGGCTGGTTTTAAATCTTCTTTGTAGGTGATTCCAATCCATTGATCATCAGTTGGAATTACTTTTACTCTTGCTTTTTTATCTTCCAACAATTCTTCTACCATATCAGCTAATATATATTCGGCCTTCATCAAATTATCCTTATTTTTTTCCAAATATTTTTCAAAATATTTTTCACTTATTTGAATAAAATTTGGGAAAGATGCCCATACATTCATTGAAACTAGAGATTCAAGGTTTAAAAATTCTGTTGGACGATTTTCTTCTGATTCTATTTTTCCACCCTTATTTTCGATAGCATGGGTTTCTTTTATACTTATAAGTTCATGATTTTCATTTTCCAAGCAAACTCCCCTGTTTACTGATCCGTTGTCTGATAAGGTGTTTTTTAATTTGTAGCCTGCCATGGCAATTTGAATTTGATCTTTATTTAAATTTTCTGGATTATTTAAATATTTATACATCAAATCAAAAACTTCTCTTCCATAATAGTCATCAGCATTTATTATCAAAAATGGTTCATTTATAAATTCTTTGGCTGAAAGGATGGCTGGAACTGTCCCCCATGGTTTTTTTCTTTCTTTTGGGACTTGGTATCCCTTAGGGAGTTCATTTTTTTGGAAGGCATATTCCACATCTATTACTTTTTCAATTCTTTTTCCAAGAATTTCCTTAAAATCTTTTTCAATTTCTTCTCTTATTATAAAAACAACCTTGTCAAAGCCAGCTTTTTTTGCATCATAGATTGAATAATCCATAATTGTGTGACCATACTCATCCATTTTGGCAAGTTGTTTAACACCTGCCCCATATCTTGAGCCGATTCCTGCTGCAAGAATTACTAAACTTGTAGTCATTATTCCCCCTCGTATCCATTTGGATTATTTTTTTGCCATCTCCAAGAATCCTCACACATTTCATCAAGTCCATTCTCACAAACCCAACCAAGAACTTCTTCTGCCTTTTTTGCAGAGGCAAAACATTTTGCTATATCTCCCTCACGTCTATTTTCTATTTGGTAGGCAATTTTTTTACCACTTGCCTTTTCAAAGGCCTTAATCATTTCAAGAACAGAATATCCAGATCCTGTTGCTAGATTAAAAATTTCAACCCCATCAAGTTTGTCTATTGCCTCAATAGCCTTTACATGGCCCTTGGCAAGGTCTACAACGTGAATATAATCCCTAACTCCAGTTCCATCTTCTGTGTCGTAATCATCTCCAAATACATGGACATAATCATATTTTCCAACAGCAACTCCTGTTATATAAGGAATCAAATTGTTTGGAATACCTTTTGGATCTTCCCCAATAAGGCCAGATTTGTGGGCACCAATTGGATTAAAATATCTAAGAAGAATTATTTTCCATTCATGATCTGAAATATATAAGTCTGTCATAATTTGCTCCATCATGGACTTACTCCAACCATATGGGTTTGTGCAAGCTCCTTTTGGGAAATCTTCTGTTATTGGACAAGATTTTGGGTCTCCATAAACGGTTGCAGATGATGAAAATACAATATTTTTTACCCCTGTATCATTCATTGCTGAAAGAAGAGTCAAAGTTCCTGTAAGGTTATTATGGTAGTATTCCAAAGGTTTTTTTACACTTTCTCCAACAGCTTTTAGGGCTGCACAATGAATTACTAGGTCAATCTTTTCATCTTTTAAAACTTCCCTTAACTTATCCCCATCTAGCACATCTGCCTTGTAAAATTTTAATTTTTATTTGTAATTTTTTCAACCCTTTTCATTGATTCAAGGGATGAATTTGATAAATTATCATAAATTATAACATCAAAATCTTTTTCTAAAAGTTCAACAGCAATGTGGGAGCCAATATATCCTGCCCCACCTGTTATCATTATATTTTTCATATTTTCTCCTAAATTATAAGTCTTTATCTTAAGTCTACTACTTTCATTATATATAAATTACAAATACTAATCAAGAATGGGTATTAGTATAGGGAGGTGAAATATGAAAATAATAATAATCGGAGGAGTTGCTGCAGGAGCAACTTGCGCAACTAATATAAGAAAAATTTCAGATAAAGATCAAATAATTTTATTAGAAAAAGGCAGGGACACATCTTTTAAAAATTGTGAAATCCCTTATTACCTTTCCTACATGGTAGAGGATAAAGAGGATTTAATTGCAAGAAAGCCTGATGAATTTAAGAAAAAAAATAATATAGACGCTAGAAATTTTTCAGAAGTTGTAAAAATAAACAGGGAAGAAAAGTTTGTAAAAGTTAAGGATTTAAGAGAAAATAAATCCTACAAAGAATCCTACGACAAATTAATTATAGCCACAGGGGCGTCTCCTTTTATACCTGATTCTATTAAGGGTTTGGATAAGGAAAGAGAAAATGTCTTTAAGGTTGAAAATGTAGTTGACGTTGAAAATATTAGAAAATATATCAAAGATCATAATGCAAAAAAAATTATAGTTAATGGGGCAGGTTTTATTGGAATTGAAAGTGCAGAAAATTTGAAGGAACTTGACCTTGATATCTCTCTTGTAGTAAGGACGAGAGTTTTGGGAAATATTGACGAAGAGCTTGCAGGATTTGTTGAAGAAAACATTTCAAAACACATAAATTTAATAAAAAATGATGAAATAGTAAAAGTAGACGACCAAAAATTAATATTTAAAAGTGGAAAAGAAAAATCTTATGATGTATTGATAAATGCAATTGGAGTAAGGCCAAATTCAAAAATCGCAAAAGAAGCAGGCCTTAAACTTACCAAATCTGGAGCAATAGAAACCGACAGAAATTTAAAAACAAATGATGCTGATATTTATGCCATTGGAGATGTAATCGAAGTTTATAACCCACTTACAAAAACCAAAGCAAAACTAAACCTAGCATGGCCGGCTCACAGACAGGCGAAATTTGTGGCAAGACACATAAAGGGACTAGGACAAAAATCCCCATCATTTATAGGTTCCTTTGCCCTAAGATCATTTGATATGAACGTGGCCTCAACAGGTCTTAGCAAAAAACAATTAGATAGTGCAAAAATCCCCTACAAATCAACCCTAATAACCCACAATGATTCAGTAAATATTCTTCCATATTCAAAGCCTATGAATATGAAAATTTCCTTTGATCCCTACACAGGAAAAATTTATGGTTTTCAAGCAGTAGGAGAAGGTGATGTAGTAAAAAGAGTTGATATAGTGGCAGGATTAATTGGCATGGGAGCAGATATTTACGATTTGTATGATACAGAAATATCCTACCAACCAATTTATTCAACCCCAGAAGATGCCCTAAACACCCTCGCAAGTCAGGCTATAGATATTTTTGAAGGAAAAATCAAAAATATTGAAATTCCAAAATTTCAAGAGAAAAAAGATGAATTTATCATAGTTGACGTAAGAGAAAAGGAAGAATTTGAAAAATCTCACATAAAAAATGCCATAAATATACCGGTAGGAAAAATTAATCCTGATTATTTCAAAAACAAAAACAAATACCTAATCTATTGCCAAAGCGGCAGGAGGGCAAAAACTGTAGTAAATAATTTACAAAAAGAAGGCTTAGAAAATATTTACTACCTAGAAGGGTCAATGAACTATTTAGAAAAATACCAAAAAACTATGGGAGTTAATATTTTACAATAAAGAAAAAACACTACTATGTATTAATTAGTAGTGTCAGACTGTTGACAAAGTATGCAAATCCTCTTGCTAAGAATATCATACGTAAAAAATTGATTTGATTTCAAATTTTAAAATTCGTCAAAAATCGCACTGTTTGAGCGTTAGCGAGTTTGCGATTTTAGAATTTTAAAATTTAGAAATCAGCAATTTTTGAAGTCAGATATTCGTGCTTGAGGGTTTGTCTACGCTCTGACACACTATGTATTAATTAGTAGTGTTTTTTTCTTTATTTTTAATATTTTCATCCAAATTTTGATCGGACTTATTTATTTTTTTAACTCTTACAATTTTAATCCTAGTTTCTTCTATATAGAGGATTTTAAATTCGTAATCCTTATAAATTACAGTTTGGTCGCAATCATCATCTGGGATAAAGCCTAACTTATCGATTATAAAACCACCAACTGTATCATATTGGTCGTTTTCTTCATCTATATCAAGACCCAAAATATCATTTAAGTCCTTTATGGAAGTTGAACCCTTTACTATATAAGATCCCTTTGTCGACGTTCTAATATCTGGAAGGTCCTTATCAAAAGTATCATCCATATCACCAACAATTTCTTCAACTAAGTCTTCCATGGTTACAAGACCCGAAAATCCACCGTACTCATCAATCAAAATTGCCATGTGGGTGTGGTCTTTTTGCATTTGGGAAAATAATTTGTCAGTTTCAATCTTCTCTGGCACAAAAAATGCAGGTTTTATTAATTTTCTAATATCAACACTAGCGATACCAACATCTAACGCCTCCAAGAGATAATCTTTGGTATAAATTATTCCTAAAATATTATCAACTTCTTCATCATAGACCGGGATTCTTGAATGTTTTAATTTTATAAATTCATCCAAATATTTTCTATCCCTATCCTTTATGTCAATCATAAATACTTCAGGCCTTGCTGTCATTATCTCCTCAGCCCATACATCATCAAAATCCATAATTGAATTTATCATTTTTGACTCCAAGGGCCTTAAAACTCCCTGGTCTTCTCCAACTTGGACAATTGATTTAATTTGCTCTGCTGTAACTTCTTTTTCAATAGCCTTAGATTCTATACCAAAAATATTCATAATGAGGTTGGTTACCTTATTAATAATATTTACAAAAGGCTTGGTCAAAAACAAGATAAATTTTGCAAATCCAGCAGTTTTTTTAGAAATTGTATAAGGATTTCTAATGCCTATTCTTTGGGGGATCATATTTGCAAAAATTCTTTTAAAAACTACAAATAAAACCACCATAAAAACCATAATCACAAGTTGCATAAAATCAGATTCCCTATTCAAAAATATTGCCAAAGAATCCTTTATATTTAACAAAAGATAGGTAATGGTAATTATAGACAAGACTGCATCTTGAAAATTTTGACTTTGCATAAGTCTTTGTTGGTCTTGGGATATTTTTAAAACATCCTTTGCTTTCTCATCTCCATTTTCAACCATATCCCTTAATTTTTGGTGGTTTATGGAAGTTAAAGATGAAAAAATCATATTTATAAGGGCATTTAAAAAAATAAGTGCCAAAACTATTAAAAAAATTCTTAATTTCCAGTAGGGTCCTTCAGTATCCATTCATTTCTCCTTTAAAATTTATGTATTAAAAGGACGCTTTAAAAACGTCCTTTTTATCCTTATTACTAAACTATGAATTTTTTTCTTTTCAAGACCTAGGCTTCAGATATAATATCTTTTACCTTCATTAGTCTTGAAATAGTTGCTCTTTCATTTTCTTCTAGCTTAGCTCTAATATATTTTATTGTCTCTTCCAAATCTGGAATTGTCCTATATTCTAGGGCATTTACCCTTCTTCTTGTTCCTTCAATTTCATCTGCCATAAGTTGGGTTGATTTTTCAAGCTCTGCCAAGGCTAGAAGTTTATCCATAACCTTGTTTAATCCTTTTATAGCAAGGTCCAAATCAGCTGATGTTTGGGCAAGGCCATAAGGATACATAGAGGCATTTTCATTTCCACCCTTGTCAATTTTAAATTCCATTTGAGGAATTCTTACACTCATGACATTTTTTACCTTTATATCTACCCCGATTTTTTGTGTTGGAAAACTAACTGCTTCTTGTAAAAATTCTGGGCTCATAAAAGATGACGCCATCAAAAATCCTTTTGATGATTCTTTTAAATCAGCCTCAACTTCTTCACGAAGTCTTTTATTTTCTCTGATTTTTTCAAGAAATTGTCTCATTAGCTCATCTTGCTTATCTTTTAAAAGTTTGTATCCTCTTTTTGATGTAGCAAGTCTTTTCTTTAGGGTATTTAAATTCATCCTGGTTGGAGTTACATTAAGCCTTGCCATAGCCTAAGACTCCTTTTTGTTTTCGTCTTTATCCAAATATTTATCGATTAATTCGTCATCGATTCTCTTAAGTTCAGATTTTGGTATGATTTTTAATAATTCCCAACCAAGATTTAGGGTATCTTCTATGGTTCTATTTGTGTAGAATCCTTGATTTATATATTCTTCTTCAAATCTTTTTGCAAATTCTGCAAAGGCAAGATCTGCTTTTGATAGGGCAGAATCTCCAAGGATTTTTTGAAGCTCTCTTGCATCAACTCCTGATGCGTATGCTGCATAAATTTGGTTCATGGTATCAGCATGGTCTTCTCTAGTTTTTCCCTCACCAATTCCCTTATCCTTAAGTCTTGATAGGGATGGAAGAATTGAAACTGGTGGTTGAACACCTTGGTTATACAATTCATTTGAAAGAATAATTTGTCCTTCTGTAATATATCCTGTCAAGTCTGGAATTGGGTGGGTTATATCATTTTCTGGCATGGTTAAAATTGGAATTTGGGTAATAGTACCTGGTTTTCCTTTTAATTTTCCAGCCCTTTCATATAAAGTAGCAAGGTCTGTATAAAGATATCCTGGATATCCACGACGACCTGGAACTTCTTTTCTTGCTGCTGAAACCTCACGAAGGGCCTCTGCGTAGTTTGTCATATCTGTCATTATTACCAAAACTTGCATGCCTTTTTCAAATGCCAAATACTCTGCTGCTGTAAGGGCCATTTTTGGTGTTGATAAACGCTCGATTGCAGGGTCATCTGCAAGGTTTATAAACATTACTGACCTATCCAAAGCTCCTGTTTTTTCAAAATCTTGTCTAAAAAATTGAGCTTCTTCGAAGGTGATTCCTATAGCTGCAAAAACTACAGCAAAGTCTTCGCTATCATTTAAGACTTTTGCTTGTCTTGCAATTTGGGCTGCAAATTTGTTGTGTGGAAGTCCTGATCCTGAAAATATTGGAAGTTTTTGTCCACGAACAAGGGTATTTAATCCGTCGATTGTTGATACACCTGTTTGGATAAATTCTGATGGGTAGTCACGGCTTACAGGATTTATTGCAATTCCGTTTACATCTCTTTTTTCATCAGGAATTATTGATGGGCCATCATCGATTGGTCTTCCAAGTCCGTCAAAGGTTCTTCCTATCATATCTTCGCTTACACCAAGCTCAAGTGGTCTTCCTAAAAATCTTACAGATGTTGATTTTAAGTTAATTCCAGAAGATCCTTCGAAAAGTTGAACTACAGCGTTGTTTTCATCAACTTCTATAACTCTTCCCCTTCTTCTTTCTCCTGTTTGAAGTTCTATATCTACAAGCTCTTCGAAGTTAACTCCACTAACATCTTCAACAAGCATTAGGGGTCCAACTACTTCTGATACGCTTTTATATTCTTTTAGCATTATTCATCCTCCCCCTTTGCTACAGCTTCTTTGCATTCTCTATCAATTTGTTCTTTTACTTGATCAAATTCTTCCAAGTTTTCATCTTTTATTAATTTTAATCTTGTAATTTTTTCTTTTACTTCAAGCTCTTCAAGCTCATCAAGATTTGCCCCATCAGATAAGGCTTCTAGACTTTTATCGTAGAAATAAAGAATTGTATCAAGCATCAAATCTTGTTTTTCCATTGGACAGAAGGCATCTGTTTCATGGAAGGCATTTTGTTGCAAGAAATCTTCTCTTAGTGATTTTGTTACATCAAGTTTTAATTTATCATCATCACTTAAGCCATCACGACCGATTAGTCTTACAATTTCTTGTAGGGATGATTCTTGTTGAAGAAGACTCATTGCTCTCATCCTATTTTTTGAGAATTTTTCATCTACAGTCTTATCTATATATGAATCCATCTTATCTTGGTAGAGTGAGTAAGAATTTAACCAGTTTATAGCTGGGAAGTGTCTTTGGTAAGATAAATCATAATCAAGTCCCCAGAATACTTTTACTATACGTAGGGTTGATTGGGTAACAGGTTCTGATAAGTCTCCACCTGGAGGAGAAACTGCTCCTATAACTGAAAGTGATCCTTCCTTTTCCACTTGTCCATTTACTATAACTTTTCCACTTCTTTCGTAAAAATCTGCTATACGACTTGCAAGATATGCAGGGAATCCTTCATCTCCTGGCATTTCTTCCAAACGTCCACTCATCTCACGAAGGGCCTCTGCCCATCTTGATGTAGAATCTGCCATTAGGGCAACTGAATATCCCATATCTCTGTAATATTCTGCCAAGGTAATTCCTGTATAAACACTGGCTTCTCTGGCTGCTACTGGCATGTTTGATGTGTTCGCTATAAGTACAGTTCTTTTCATGATTGATTCGCCAGTTTTTGGATCTATTAGCTCTGGAAATTCATCAAGTACGTCTGTCATTTCGTTTCCACGTTCTCCACAACCTACATAAATTACAACATCAGCATCAGCATATTTTGCAATTTGGTGTTGGATAACTGTTTTTCCTGAACCAAATGGTCCTGGTATTGATGCAGCTCCTCCTTTTGCAACTGGGAAGAAAGTATCAATAACTCTTTGTCCTGTTATAAGTGGAGTATCTGGGTCAAGTTTTCTATTAAATGGTCTTGGAGTTCTTACTGGCCATTTTTGAATCATATTTATTTCTTTATCGCCATTTTCTGTTTCAATTACAGCAACTGTTTGATCAACTGTAAATTCTCCATCCTTTATTTCTTTAACTTTTCCCTTTATTCCATTTGGCACCATAATTTTATGGTTAATTACTGAAGTTTCATCAACATTTCCTAGGATATCTCCAGGAATTACTTGGTCTCCTACTTCTTTTTCTGCTTTAAATTCCCATTTTTTTTCTCTATTTAGTGGTGGGGCTGTAACTCCTCTTTTTAGGAATTCTCCTGCTAATAATTCAAGTTTTTCTAGTGGTCTTTGGATCCCATCATACATTCTTTCAAGTAGTCCTGGTCCAAGTTCAACTGAAAGTGGAGCCCCTGTTGAAACTACTTCATCTCCAGGCCCTATTCCAGTTGTTTCTTCGTAAACTTGAATATTTGCAACATCCCCTCTCATCTCGATGATTTCTCCGATGAGCTTATCTTTTGAAACTTCGACCACATCATAGATATTAGCATCAGATAATCCCTTTGCTTCTACAAGTGGACCTGATACTTTTGTGATTTTACCTTTATTCAAATTTGGTCTCCTTTTAGTTCAAAATGTTAGCTCCAACAGCTTTTTCTACACTCTTGTTTATATCTGCCATTCCAAGTCCAAGATCTTCTTTGTTGGATGGTATAAGTATAATTGCTGGAGTCATTTCTTCTCTGTATTTGTCTATAGTATCTTGGATTTTAGCTGCAAAATCTTCTGTAATAAATATTATGCCAACATCTTCTTTGGCAAGTTTATTTACAAGTTTTTTAGCCATATCTCCATTAACTGCTGTATATACATCAACTCCCAACGCTTTAAACATTAGGACTGAATCTTTATCTCCTATTACGGCTACCCTATACATATAGATCACGCAACCTTTCTTCCATAAATTCACGAGAAAGTGAATTTAGTTTGGCTGTTAGGATAATTCTAAGATTTTTAATTTCCATTTCACGACTTATAAGATATCCCATAATAACTTCTGGACCATAGCTTACTTTTTTACTTTCTTTGGCAAAGTCCATCAAGTGATTGTCTATTACTTTTTCAAGTTTTTGCATAGCTTTATTCAAATCATTTTCTTCCATAGATTTTTTTACCTGTGGGTAAATTTTTTCTTTGAAAAATAGGTTTGAATAGGAGTTTTTGTCGGCATTAAGTGAATCTCTAAAGAGATTTTTGTCGATATTTCCTCCATCTATTAGGGCTTTTTCTAATAAGTCCACACTTTGACCTTGACCTTTTATTCTCAAAAGTGTTTTTAAGTTTGTTAGGTCAATTCTTTCTTTGGTGAAATTTATCAAACTTTCATAGTCTAGATTTTCACTATCTTCTAGAAGTTTTTCATAAAAATCTTTGTCTAAGGATAAGTCTATATCCTGAGGATCCTTATTTTCTTTATATAGGTCTAGAGCTTTTTTGGCATAGGATAGGTACTTGTCATTATCAGTTAAATCTTCTTTTAGATTTCTTTTGATTTTTACAAGGTCAATTTTTCCTATGTCTATATAAATAGAACTATAGTCAGCATCTTGAATTAGCTCTTTTACTAGAGTTTTTAAATTATGAAAATTATATTTTTCTTCCAAATAATGCACTAAATTTTCATCAGGGCTTACTTTTATCATAGCCTTGTATGAATCTAATAGCATTTGGGATAGGATTTTTTCATAATCTTCTGCTCTTTCTAGTTTTTGTATAAGCTCACCATACTTTGTATCGTTTAATGATGATAAGGCCTCTTCTAGATTGTCTGTATCTATTATCCTTTTTAAATTTTCTGAAGTAAGGAGATTTTTTTCATATACTCTTGTTGTAATGGATGCTCGAATAAATTTTTCTCTATCCACCTAAATCACCTCACTTAAATATTTCATCTACTATAATTTTTCTAAAGAATCTTTTTCAAAATTTACCAAGGACTTGTAGGTGTTATCATAAGAAATTTTTCCATCCCTTACTACAAAGCCACCTTCTACAAATTCATCTGATATTTTAAGGCCCTTAAAGTCTTCTTCTTTGAAGTGGTATTTCATATCTTTTTGTAGAATAATTTCTCCTTTTTCAATTTTTGAATCTTTTAGTCTATTCAAAACAAAGGATTTGTATGAGTTTGGACCTAATTTTTCTAATTTTTTTACTAATTTTTCCAAAACATCTTCTACAACTTGGTTTTTTGCTCCAATTTTTATATCTCTTGCCTGTCTGTTTGCAGTTACTTTTGAGTTTTCTTTTATTCTCTTTGCTTCTTTTTGGGCATTTTCTATAATTTTTGAAACTTCTTTTTGGGCTTTTTCTTCTGATTCTTTTATTATTTCTTCTTTTCTTTTTTGACCATTAGATAAAATATGATCGGCTTCTTTTTGGCCATCATCTTTTATTCCATCTAATAATAAATCAAGATTGTTCATAATAAAGCCTTATATATTGTTTACTAGAAGTAGGGAAATTACAAATCCTAAGATTGCATATAACTCAACCATTACTGAGTAAACTATACCTTGTACGAAATTATCTTCGTTTTTAGCTAGAATATTCATACCTGATACTGCAACTTTTGCTTGGGCTACTGCTGAGAAATATCCTACTACTCCAATTGGAAGTGCTGCAAATATATAATAAAGTCCTTGTTGGAAGTTAAGATCTCCACCCAATTTTCCTAAAATCATAAATCCAATTACAAATCCGTAAAGTCCTTGTGTACCTGGTAAAAGTTGTAGTACAAGTGCCTTACCAAATTTTGCTGGTTCTTCTACAGTTAAACCTGCAGCTGCTTCTCCTGTCATTCCTGTTCCTTTTGCAGATCCCATACCTGATAAGAATACTGCTATAGCAACAGCTACTGCTCCCATTATGTTTCCACCGTTTTGAACTAAAAAATCAACCATTGTATCCTCCTGTGATTATATTTATAAATTTACTGTTTTCTATCATCTGTCTAAATTTCTTGCCGCCACCTTCATAAAACTTGTTAAACATTTCTACATAAACAAGTCTTAAAGAGTGAACATATGCTGATAGGGTTGATAGGAATAGGTTAAATAATTGGAAAATTACAAAAATTATAACAGCTCCTATCTTTCCTAAAATTCCTGCAGGCCATAACATTCCTACAATCAAGTTTACTGAATAAGCTACAAATCCTCCTGAAAGAACAAGGGCCATAAGTCTTAGAAATGATACGAAATCTCCAATCCAAGAACTCAAACCATATAGAGAATATAATCCTCCAGCAGCCTTTCCTCCAATTGATTTATTTTCACGTCCTCCAGTAAGGACTATGCCTACCATACCTATTATCATTATTATCTTGGCTATATTTTTACCTGATCCATCAAGTAAATAAAGGGCTATTGCTCCTCCTACTGCCATGTACCATAAGACAGCATCAAACAAGGCTCCGAGTGGATCTCCATCTCGAATTAGCATGTAAGCCTTTACTCCAAGAGCTGTAAAAAGTGAAATTCCACCGATAATTAATGAAATTACCATTAGGGTGTTGAAATCTTTTTGTGTATCAATTAATCCTGGTAAAGGAATTATTCCTCCAAAAAATGAACCAAATATTAATCCAAATACACAGCCTGAAAGTCCTACTCTTGTAAAAAGTCTTGCCATTTTGTCAGTTGACTCTGGTAAATCTTTATATTTTCTAAGTAAAATTGTTCCAATAAAAAGTATTAGTCCATAACCTAAATCTCCAAGCATAAAACCTGTAAATATTGTATAAAAAATTGAAACCAGTAATGTTGGGTCAATTTCGTTATATTTTGGTAGAGAATAAGTTTCTACTACTGATTCATAAGGTTCAATAAGCTTGTTATTATCAAGAATTATTGGAACATCTGGGTCGTCTTTGTCTGCTTCTTTTAAATCAAGTACAAAATCATCTCCCAAAACTTCCTTCAAATCACTAGAAAATTTATCCTTTAATTTGTGAGGAATGTAGCCTTCAACAAGGTCTAATCTTTTTGTTTTTAGGAAATATTCGCTACTTGCTTCTTTTCTTCTTAAATTATCTAAATAAGCTTGGTAAAGGTAAAAATCTGGTAAGAATTTTTTGTTTTCTTTGATTTTTGCCTCGCTTTCTTTTAGATTTTTTTCATATTTTTCAATCTCTTCTAAATTTAAAGCTATTTTTTCACTAACTTTTTTACGGGTCTTGATATTAGCTTTTGAAAAACCATGGTCTCTTAGAAATTCTCTAAATTCATCCTTTTCTTCAAGATTTGATATGGCAATTACATAATTTAGGCTTTCCTTTTTATTAAGATCTATAACCATAGCTGTTTTGAAGTCTTTTTTTACAAAATCTGTATCAAAATCCTTATAAAATTGGTCAGCTATTGATCCTACTTCTACGAAAAATCTGTGAGAGTCTTCTATAGATTTAATATCCACATCAAGGTCTTTAAACACTTCCAACTCTTCATTTGAAGCCTTTAAAGATTTGATTCTTTCTTGACTTTTTTCTCTCAAATCCAATTGTTCTTTTAGGAGAGGATATATTTCGTCAAACCTAAAATTATTACCTTCTTGGTATAAAAGATCAAGGCTCATATCCTTTTTTTCTATAGAATTTTTCTCATCATCATCTAGAAATTTTTCTATAGAATTAATGGCATATTCTAGTTTTGATCTTTTTTCATCAATTCTTGTAAGCCTGTCTTGGTTTTTTACCTTTCTTAGGTAATCTTCCCCATCATCGACCTTTAAATCGTTAAAATGAACATAGTTAAACTTTTGTAAAATATCTAGAAGGCTTGTTCTATTATTTTCAAAAGAGAAAAGATTAAACTTATCCATTTTAACTATCGCCATTCTTTACAATCCTTTCTGTTAAAGAAGTTAAAAGTGAATCAATTTTTCCCTCATCTTGCTTTAAAATATCTTGGCTTTCATCTTTTGCCTTTTGGATAAGGGGCATTTTTTCATCTTCTGCTTCTTTTTTTGCCTTGTCAATTAAATTTTGACCATCTTTTTTTGCCTTTTCTATTTTTTCTTTGTAGGCCTTTGAAGCTTCAGCTTTAGCTGATTCAATTATTTCTTTGGCACTTTTTTTTGGCATCGTCTACAAGTTTGTCAGCAGCAATTTCTGCATCCTTAACTTGGTTAATTACATCACTTGCCATCCTTCACCTCCTACTATATACAGTTTAATTATAACATATTGACCATATAAATATATTTTACCCAATTTGTTCAATATTTATAGAAAATTTAAAAAACTTACTTATCTTTATCACAATCATTTTTAATAACAATATTTAAATTTTCTCTTTTATTATATTTTGAAATCTTATTATTTTTATGTAAGCATTGACAAAAAATTCTCTAATTTTGTATAATGTAAGTGATAATTATTATCATTATCAGAAAGGAATTTTTATGCAAGCTTTCAACAATTCAAATAATTTAAAAAATAGTAAAAAATTTTTTTGCCTATTTTTACTTACATATTTAATGGTAAGTCTTAGCCATCTTTTGATTAGAAATTTTTTCTTATCAAATATTTCATGTGTTTTTTTGGGGATTATTAGCTTATTTTTTTAAGTAAGGCTAAGTTAATCCCCAAAAAATCTCAATTTATTTTAAAAGCTATCCTTATTATTTTTATTTTTATAGCTTTTTTGTCCTTATTTTTGGTCTAATTTTTGGTCAAGTTTGTGGACAGAATCTATAAATCTTATTGTTCCTGAAGGAAGTCTTAATAAAAGGGATTGGGTTTTGGCCATATTATTTTTCATATAGGATACTCCCTTTAAAAAACTACTATCTGTGATTCCTGTTGCTGCAAATAATACGTCATCGCCTTTTACCAAATCATCTATGGTGTAAACTTTGTCAAAATCCACTCCCATTTTTAGGCATCTTTTTACTTGTTTTGAATCTGATGGGGCAAATACTCCTTGGAAGTCTCCTCCCAAACATTTTAAGGCTGCGGCTGCTATTACTCCTTCTGGGGCCCCACCTATTCCCATTATTAAATCAATTTTTCCATCGGATAATTCTGTGGCTATGGCTGTTAAGACATCTCCATCTTCAACCATAGAAATTCTTGCCCCAGCATCTCTTATTTCTTCTATTAATTTTTCATGTCTTGGCCTGTGCAAAACTGAAACTGTTATATCTGATACTTTTTTATTTAGGGCCTTGGCTACATTTTCTATATTTTCTTTGGTTGATTTATTTATATCTATTACACCTTTTGCCCTACTACCTGTGGCGATTTTGTTCATGTAAACATCTGGTGCATTTAATAAACATCCTTCTGGTGCAACTGCAATTACTGAAATCGAATTTATTGTTCCATTTGCAAGGGATGCTGTTCCGTCTATGGGGTCAACAGCTATATCTACCAAATCGTCTTGGTCCATATGACCAATTTCTTCTCCAATGTATAACATAGGAGCCTCGTCAATTTCACCTTCTCCAATTACAACCCTTCCATTTATGCCCAAATAATTGAACATGGCCCTCATTTGGTCAACTGCAATATTGTCAGAATCGTTTTTCTTTCCTTTTCCCAAATATTTTCCACTTGCAAGGGCTGCAGCTTCCGTTACCCTGCATAAGTTGATACCTAAATCTCTATTCATTTTTTCTCCTTTAAATAAAATAGTAAAACCATTTCCTATAATTTATAATACCAAGAAGTTAATTTTTTTTAAAGACTTTTTTTAATTTGTTTAATTTTTAAAGATTTATGATATAATCAATAGGTAAAATAATTTTTGGAGTTAATATGAAAAAGTTTTTGATTTTTTTATTTATTTTAATTTTTTCATCTTGTACTAAGAATGAAGGAAAAATAAATAGCAATAATACCAGTATAAAAGATAATAAAATTTCAAGTTCTTCTAATGAAAATAAAAAGGAAAAAAGATTAGTTTACAAGCACGATAATATGGAAGGTTTTGTAAGGGATGATTCTATTATTATTGATAGGATGCTTGGCGATTATCCTAATGATATTTCAAGTGATCCCAAAGATCCTTATACAAAAGATGAATTAGAAAATCTTGATTATGATAAAAATATTTCCCTTTCTGCCTTTAATATAAGGATACCAAAAAGGTGTATGGTTTTTTCAAAAGACGGGGAATATGTAATAGATTTTCCAAAAAATGACCAATATGATATTGAAATCAATGTTAAAAAATTATTTGAAGATGGGGAAAAATCTGAAGCTGAAATTAAAGATGAGCTTTATACTATAGCTGACAAAGAAACTTACAATTCTTCAATAAAAAATGCAAATGTAGTTCAAAAACCTATTCTTCTTGAAAGTGACTATAAGAAAATCTCCTATTCTATAATTGAGGATAGTAAATTTTCCTACACAAATATTTTTATGGCAACACCTACAAATATTTTAAAATTTCAAATTGTTGAAGATAAGGAAAAATCATCATCATCTCCTTACATAATGGCAGATTTATTATCAACAACCTATCCTGAAAGTGAGGATGTGGATATGGTGGCAAAATCTTTTAAAAATTTTGAGAAAAATATAGACCTTTATGCCACAGAAAAAGTTGATATGGGAGAATTTTCTCTTAACCTACCTGCTAATATGAAAAATGTGCAAGATAGCGAATCCCTTACACTTTATGAAAGCCAAGTTTCTGGCAAAACTGTAAACCAAGTTTTAATTTCAAAAATAAAAAAAGACAAGGACCTTGATTTAGCTAAGTCCTTTGCCCTAAGCCAAGGAAGTAAAATTCCACCAGCCTTTATAAGTCCAATGGGAGAGGTCAAAGAAGAGATGGTCCATGATAAATTATTTATGAAATCAAAAGTTAGAATTTATACAGAGCAATTTACAAAAGAAGGCGAGAAGATAGCCTTTGAAACTGAAAATTATTATGTAAATATAATCCTTACAGGGCCTTTGAAAAATACAAATAAGACTAGACTTTTAAATGATAATATTATAAATTCTTTGAAGTTTGAATAGTAAAAGCAAAAGACAGGTTAATCCCTGTCTTTTTTAGTGTTTATAAATGAAGATCTAATGCTGATATTTGAGGCAAAAATACTTCTAGAAATGACCTTAATTCTATATAAATTTAATAAAAGAGATCTCTCCACAAGGTCGAGATGGGTAATGGGTTTATTTATTTAATAGCTAAAGTTATATAGTTTTTTATAGTTTTAAAATTAAATATTTTCCTTAGGGTTAATTAATTATAAAATCCACCCCACACCAAGTATAGTCGGAGATTTCAAGAATTGACCTTAATACTTTATAAATTTAATCAAGGAGATCTCTCCACAAGGTCGAGATGGTAATTGCTGAATTAACTTTAATTACTAAAGTTTATGTTTTTATAATTTAAAAATTATTTTTCCTTTAGCCATTAAAAAAATATATCATTAACCCATCTCGAGCGCAGTCGAGAGATCTCTTTATTTACTTTGCTATTATAAAAAATTTCTTCCTTGATATAAACACTAGCTTAAAGAATTTGGAAATAAGAATTTTATTTTACAAATAATTGATAAACCTTCTCATTTTCTGATAGAATGTTAGGGGGTTTTTATGAAAAAATTTAGCTTTACTTACAAATTGAGGAAAAATTTTCTAGTTTTTTTCGCAATTCTTATAATTTGGCAAATCATTTATAAAATGAGGATTTTTTCGCCAATTTACCTACCTGGGCCTTACAAGGTTTTTCAAACTTTTCTTGCTATGGTTTATGATGGGTCGATTTTTGAAAATATTTTGGCTTCCCTTTATAGGGTTTTGGTCGGATATTTTTTAGCCTTTGCCTTTTCCTTTATTTTGGCTTTGATTTTTTATTTAAAAGCTGATATTTTCCCATATTTTTCAAATATTTTGGATTTTTTAAAAAATATTCCTCCCCTAGGTCTGGTTCCTCTTTTGATTTTATGGGTTGGAATTGGTGAAGTTAGCAAGATTTCCATAGTTTTTATGGCATCTTTTTTCCCGATTTTTTTAAATATTCAAAAGGGTTTTATGGAAGCTGATAAGGATATGATAGAAATGGGCAGGGCCTTTTCTTATAATGATAGGGAAATTTTTACAAAAATTGTCCTTCCTTCAAGCTTAAAGGATATTTTTGTGGGAGCAAGGATTGGTCTTGGCTATGCCTACAGGTCCATTATTGCTGCAGAAATGCTTGCTGCATCCAAGGGCTTAGGATATTTGATTAATTTTTCAAGGCTAATGTCAAGAACTGACAAGGTGATTGTGGGAATTTTGGTAATTGGCTTTGTCGGCATGGTATCTGATAAGATTTTTGTTAAATTTGCAAGCTTATTTTTGAAAGGAGATTTGAAAAATGACTGGTATAAATCTATCTAATCTTTCAAAATTCTATGAAATTGATGGCAAAAAAATCAAGGCCCTAGATAATTTAAGCCTAAATCTTGATATTAAGAAAAGAAATGTCTTGATTGGCCCTTCAGGCTGTGGAAAATCTACCCTACTTAGGATAATTGGGAGACTTTTGGAAATTGACCAAGGGGAAATTTTAAAAAATAAGGTTAAAACTTCCTTTGTTTTCCAAAATCCAAGACTTTTAGCTTGGAAAAATGTAGAAGAAAATATAAAATTTTCAAACGATGACCCAAAACTTTGCCAAAAATGGATAAAAATAATGGGCCTTGAAGGATTTGAAAAAGCCTATCCTTACCAACTTTCTGGAGGAATGAAGGCAAGAGTTTCCCTTGCCCGAGCCCTGATTTTTCCAAATGATTTTATGCTTTTAGATGAACCCTTTGCATCTTTGGATGAAATTACAAAGGAAAAATTGGAAGTAGAGTTAATTAATTATATGAAAATCAAAAAATCCGGCTTTTTATTTGTAAGTCATGACCTTGAAGAAGCCCTCAATGTGGGCCAAAGACTTATAATTATGAAAAAAGGAAAAATTGTTTCTGATTTTGACCTTGAAGATAAGAAATTTTCCAAGGAAATTTTGAGAAATAAATTTAAAAAAATAATAGGAGAAGAAAATGAAAAATAAATTATTAAAAATTTTATCACTTTTTGCCCTAGTTTTTGCAATTACTGCTTGCTCAAACAAGGATAATAAAGAAAATAATTCAAATGAAAATGTATCAAAACAAGTATCAGAAAGTAATGAAAAATTATCAATCGACGAATTAAACATAACATACGTAACAGCACCCTTAAATGTTCCATCAATAATTGAAAAAAATAAGGAAATTTTTAAAAACACCTACCAGGTGTAAAAATCAATTACAAGGAAATCACAAGCGGAGCTGACCAAACAGCTGCTCTTGCAAGCGGAGATGTTGATGTGCTTTATGCTTTGGGAGGATCTTCTGCAATCCTTGCCAAGGCAAACGGCCAAGACATAAAAGTTTTAAATATGTATTCAAGAGCCCCAAAGGCCTTTTCACTTTTTTCAAAAGACGATTCAATAAAAAATCCATCAGATTTAAAGGGTAAAAAAATCGGAGGACCTGCAGGAACCAACCTACACCAAGAACTTTTGGCATATTTAGAAAAAGATAAAATGAGCGAAAAGGACGTAGAATTTTCAAATATGTCAATTCCAGATGCCGCAGCTGCCCTAGATTCAGGAAATTTGGACGTGGCACTTTTGGGAGGACCTGCAGCTTATAAGGCAAAAGAAGCGGGATTACATGAAATTACAAATGGTGAAAACCTAATCGATGCTATAATCTGTGTAGCAAGCTCAGAAAAATTTACCAAAGACCACCCAGATGTTATAAAGGCCCTAAATGATGCCCAAGCTGAAATTTCTAAATTTATGATAGAAAATAAAGACCAAACAAAAGAAATAGTAAAAAAAGAACTAGACCTTGACGATAAGGCCTACGATTATATGTTTCCAATGTATGATTTTTCAACAAAAATCACAGACAAAGATAAAGAAGGTTTCGAAAGAACAAAGAAATTTATGTTAGATAATAAAATGATAGAAAAAGATTTTGATATCAATCTTTTGTTTGAATAAAATTTTAAGACATACAAACCATCTCGATAAAATCGAGGTGGTTTTTTTTATAAAAAATTAAAGATATAATTTAAAATAAGGATAGATTTGCTCAACTTTATACGAATATATAGGCAAAGGAGGAAATAATGGATGATAAAAATTTAATAAAAGGAATTAAAAACAAAGATGAAAAATATTTGATTGAATTCATTAACCTTTATGGGCCTATATTAAAAGGAGTTATTGTAAAAACTATAGGAAATAGGAGAAATATTTTAGACGAAATTTTAAATGATGCTCTCCTTGGAATTTGGGATAATATAAATTCTTATGATCCTACTAGGTCATCTTTTAAAAATTGGTGTGCAGGAGTTGCCAAATACAAGGCAATTGACGCAATTAGAAAAGAAGCAAAACACGACTGTCTTGACCTTGATGATATTTCAGGTTTTATTTATGATAAAAATTTAGAAAATTATGATGAAAGCGAAAAAATTCTTAAAATGTTGTCAAAAAAAGACAGGGAGATTTTCAAAAAATTATTTATAGAAGGATATTCCTACGATGATTTAGAAAAAATTACAAAAATCCCAAAAGACAGACTCTACAACAAAGTTAGCCGTGCCAAAAAAACTTTAAGGAGCAAATTATGAAAAATATCTATGACAAAATAAATGATATGGATTTTGAAATTGAAAAAATCGAATTAGACGACTTTGAAAAAGAAAAATTAATAAAAACTGCAAAATCCTACAAAAAAAATAAAAAATCAAAAAAAATTTTACCAATAGCAGCTGCATTAATCCTAGTAGCTGGACTTAATATTCCAATTGTAAAAGCCGAAGTTTCAAAATTTACAACAGACATAAAAGTAACAATGATGGAGACCTTTGGTGCAAGTCCTGATTCCTACAAATATATAGCAGAAATTAATAAGCCAGTAACAGTTGGAGAAGATTCATTTGTGATAGGAAATATAGCCTTTGAAGATAATAAAATCTTTATAAATACCCTAAGAAATGGAGAAAATTTTAAAGAAAATACAAAAAACAATTCAAATTTGTATAAGGTCGTAGTTGATGGAAAAACTTATAAAGCTATGGGCTCATCAGGAAGCGAAGGTTTGTTAGAAGATAAAAAAACATCATCAGAAAATCTTATGATAAGTTTTGACAAATCTTTTCCAAAAAAAGATAAGGCGAGCGTAGATTTATATTTCGCAGACAAAAATAAAAGCCAAATAATTTCAATAGAATCTCCAATGAATACAATAAATAAAGACAACAAAATTTTCGCTGAAAATTTAAAAATAAAAGGAACAAAGGCCACAATTTCATTAATGAAAATAAATCCAATGACCCTTACAGCAACAATAAAAAATCTCGATAAAGCCTATGTTTATGAGCTAAAAGGAGTTGACGAAAAAGGAAATAAGATTTCTTTAGATGAAAGGGTTGCAGATGAAAATTCAACAACTTTTATCTACAACAAAGATTTCTCTGACCTAAGCCTAGACGAAATAAAAGACGGAAGAAAAATTAATTTTACCCTAAGCCGTTCAAAAATAAATGAAAATTCCGGCAAAGAAAGTGATGGAAACTTTGAAAAATTTGCAGAATTTTCATTAAGTGCCAAATAAAATAAGGACAAAAAAATCCTCAAATGAAATTAAATTCATTTTGAGGATTTTTTATTTCTATTTTGCCAATGATTTTTGCATTTTTATATTTCTTTTTCTCAATCTTAATACTACATAAGATGCATATATGATAGTATATACAATTATCCCTAACATATTATCCTTCACATTAGCAGAATATAGTACCATAACATGAACATATATGCCTATAAAAAATGGATAGGCCATTTTTTGCAAATTTTTCCAATTTTTAGCCTTCATTTTTTTGCGTACACTCTTAAAAGAAGTTACAAAAAGAGGTATTAACATCAACAATAAAAATATTGTTATTATTGATGCTATTAATTCCCTTTTAGGCATAGAACTAGGATTTGTAAAAAGAGTTGGGAAATAACGTAAACCAAATATTATATTATGGCTAAAAACTAATAAGCTTGCCATTATAGATATTTCTCCACGAATTGCCATCAATTTTTTTGAAAAATCATTATGTTTTGTAATTGTTCCTAAAAACATTACTATCATAAATGTAGCTGTAGCAAATATCCCCCTTGAAAATATCTTCATAAAATATTCATTAAACCAAGAAGGTAAATTTCTATCATAGCCCATATTATAGTAATAAACTACAAAACAGGTCCAAACATACACACCTACATAAAATATTACAGGTCGTTTTTTAATAAATTTGGCAGCTAAGCCGTAAAAAATTATAGTAAACAGTATTCCAGTAATTAAAGTCATCTTATTCTCCTTTCTATTTTCATAAGCTTATTGTTCCTTTTCAATAGGATTTTTACTTTCATCAATGATAATTTCCTCTTTATTATTTTCTAAAGGGGGCAATTGAGAGTTTTTTGTGCTTTGAATTTTGAGAGAATCTTTTTCGCTTTCACTATTTTCTTTTTCAGTTTTTTCTAACTCTTTATTACCAGAATCTTTATTCGATTCATCTTTATCAGGATATTTTTTCTCACTTACAGAAGGTTTTAAAGAAGCTTTTTCTTCTATTTTATTTTTAGAATTTTCCTTTTTCTTTATAGCCTTTTTGCTAGAAGATTTATCTTGACTATTTTCATTTTTAACAGCCTTTTTTACTATAACCATTACATAGGCTTCTCCTACTTGTTTTGAATATTTTGATTTGAATTGTAGGTAGACTCTTTGTGGCCTGTCGCTTACCTTGCTATAGTCTGGCTCTTTTTTAAAGCTTACTTCTACCGAACCGTCTTTTGGTATATTTGAGAATTTTGCCTTGTAATCTTCTAGGCTTGGGGCTTTGCCTTCTACTATTATTGGCTGTCTATTTGAGCTTATAGGTGTGAATTTTTCACCTTGGTCTATATCTTCATCATCAGATATGCCGTCTCTGTCTTTATCTCTGTACAACCAATATTCAATTGTTCTTACTAAAATCTTATCGCCTTTTTCCGCCTTGAATTTTAGTTTTATAGTTTTAAAACCACTTCCATCATTTGGCCATCCCTCTTCACTTCTTTCTGGAGTTCCACTTATGGTTTTTCCATCGAATTTCAAACCTTTTGGCAAGCCTTCTATTTCTGGAATTATATTTGCACCATCTAAAAGACTTGTTACTGTGGCTGGTCTTATTGACTGACCCTCTACCCATTTTTGTCCGTTTGATTCCATAAGGCTTGTATCTATTACTTTTTGGTCTACTTCTATTTCTTTTTTAACAGCTTTTCTCACTACAACCATTACATAAGCTTCGCCTATCTCTTTAGCATTTTTTGTTTTGAATTGTAGGCTTACTCTTTGTGGTCTTTCGCTTACCTTGCTATAGTCTGGCTCTTTTTTAAAGCTTACTTCTACCGAACCGTCTTTTGGTATATTTGAGAATTTTGCCTTGTAATCTTCTAGGCTTGGGGCTTTACCGTCAACTATTATTGCTTGTGAATTTGCCCTTTGAGGCGTGAATTTCTCACCCAAATCTTTTTCGTCACCATCTGCAAGTCCATCTCTATCCTTATCTCTGTATAACCAATAAGTTATTTTTCTTACTAATAGCTTATCTCCTTTTTCTGCCTTAAATTTTAATGTCAGTGTTTTTATGCCACTTCCATCTTCTGGCCATCCTTTGTCACTTCTTTCTGGAGTACCTGTTATGGTTTTTCCATCAAATTTTAAGCCTTTTGGTAGTCCTTCTATTTCACCAACTATTTTTGCTTCTGGATCAAGACTTGTTACTGTCGCTGGTAATATTTCTTTTCCTTCTATCCATTGTTGCCCATTTGATTCCATAAGGCTTGTATCTATTACTTTTTGGTCTACTTCTATCTCTTCTTTTCCTTGTGGTTTTTCATTTTCAGCAGCTTTTTTCACCACTACCATCACGTATGCTTCTCCTACTTGTTTTGCATTTTTCGCTTTGAATTGTAGGTAGACTCTTTGTGGTCTTTCACTTACTTTGCTATAGTCTGGTTCTTTTTTAAAGCTTACTTCTACCGAGCCGTCTTTTGGTATATTTGAGAATTTTGCCTTGTATTCTTCTAGGCTTGGGGCTTTACCATCAACTATTATTGCTTGTGTGTTTGCTCTTAGTGGTGTAAATTTTTCACCTTGGTCTATATCGTCATCGTCAGAAATTCCATCTCTGTCCTTATCTCTGTATAGCCAATATTCGATTGTTCTTACTAATAGCTTGTCGCCTTTTTCTGCCTTGAATTTTAGTTTAATTGTTTTAAAACCACTTCCGTCTTCTGGCCATCCTTTGTCAATTGGATCTATTGTTCCTGTTATGGTTTTTCCATCAAATGTTAAGCCTTTTGGTAGTCCTTCTATTTCACCAACTATTTTTGCTTCTGGATCAAGGCTTCTTACTGTGGCTGGTCTTATTGACTGACCTTCTATCCATTTTTGTCCGTTTGATTCCATAAGGCTTGTATCGATTACTTTTTGGTCTACTTCTATTTCTTCTTTTACTTGTGGTTTTTCTTTTTCTTTTTGTCCATTTTCTTTTTCTTCTACCAAATGTTTATCTGATTCTTTTCCAGATAATTCGAATTTTGCATATATAATCTTTGGTAGGTTTGGATTATCTCCCTCTAGTAATTTGTATTGGACTTGTCTATTTACAGGCAATTTGTCCGTTACATATTCATAGCGATTACCCTTCTTTGATACTAGACGAATTTTAACTTTTTCAAATTCAAATGATTTTGGAGCATCAATTGTTTGATGACTTGCTATATTACGGCTATCTGCATAATCCATATCTACCTTATCTAGCTTGTACCATTTTTTACCGTCAGCACTATATTCCAAGCCGATTATATAATCTTTACTATACTTACCAACTAGTATTCTAAAGTCATCATAAGATAGTGATTTTTCATGGACTACTTTTGCCTTAATAATTCTAGTATCGCCATATTTCTTTAGGTCATTTCCGTTTTCAATTGTTTTTCCATCTGAATCTTTTATGCTAATTCCATTAGCTTGGAAATCTTTCCATCCTAATTCTTTTGAACTTCCATCTTTTTTTGTAATTTTTACTTTAAGCTCAGAAAAATCAACCCCTTCGCCCTTGTTTACTTCTATATTCTTATTTTTAGGTGAAATTATTGAAATTTCTTTTACATCAGTATTTGTTTTGTAATCATTTGAGGATTTTTCTGCCGCTTCTCTTGTTGCTGCTGAAATTCCACTTGCACTTACAGTTGCTCCTGAAATGCTATCAAATAAGTCTTTTGAACCATAACGATTTGACATGTATGCTTTTACAGTTCTTGAAAGTAAAGTTAGGTCTGATTCTGAATTATCACCTCTAAATCCTTTTAAATGATTTAGATATTCTTTTCCAAATAAGTCAGCTACTTTCTCCTTAGGATTTTTGCTATTTCTAATTATTTCAAAATATTCTCTGTAAAGTCCCATTTTTGCAATATTTAACCTAGCTTCTTTTCCTTTTAGGAAAGAAAGTATTTTTTCTGCTTTTTTTCTAAATGGTCCCATATCGTCGCCATATTCCGAATTTAATCCTACTTTTATCTCTGAAATTTCTCCATTTTCAACTCTTATATATGTTTTTGTCTTTTTAGTATTAATATAACCTATTCCCCATCCTGTATATTCTCCATCTTTGAGTGGTTGGTTGTTGTAATATTTTTTGAGTGCATCATCTATATTTTCTTCAGGTTTTTTACCTGGTTTTTCTTCTGGTTTTTTGCCAGGATTTTCACCCGGTTTTACATCTGGTTTTTTATCAGGGATTGATGGGATTGTTTCCCCTCCAGCTTTTGATACTGCATCGTTTACTGCATTTATTATTCCCCCACTTGAAAATGTTGCACCAGATACTGTATCTACACTCTTTCCTGGTTTTCCTAATATTTTTTCTATTACGGATTTTGCCTTGGCAAAGTATGTGTCATCTTCTTGGTGGGATAGGATTTCTACTCTTGTTATTGAAGCTTTTGATATGGTTACTCTAACTTTTATTGGACCATTGAAGCCTTCTGATATTCCTTCGTAGATACCATCTTTTAATTTCTTATTACTATTACCTATTCCTATAGACTTTCCTATCTTTTGATTTTTATTTGATTTTTTATTCTTTGAAGGACTAGGTTTTGTTTGTTTTACTTTTTGATTTTTTGATCCAGCTTTTGCTATTGCATTGTTTACTGCATCAATTATTCCCCTACTTGAGTAGGTTGCACCAGATACTGTATCTACGCTTTTTCCTGGTTTTCCTAATATTCTTGATAAAACACTTCTTGCACGATTAAAGTATGGGTTATCATCACTGTAAGATAGGATTTCTATATTTTTTATCAATCCATTTGATATGGTAACTCTTACATTTATAGGTCCATTGTATCCTTGGCCTGATCCTGTATATACTCCATCTTTAAGGTCCTCATTTCCTATTGTAACGCTTCCTGCAAGATTACCTCTCCTATTATTTGCATTTGATGAATTGTTTACTGCTTGCACCTTGGCTTGTTGTTTTGAACCAGCTTTTTGGATTGCATCAGCTACTGCCATTTTTAGTGCATTTGATGACACAGTCGCTCCTGAAACTGAATCTACATTTACACTTCCAGTACTTAAAATTTGATTTATAACTGCATAAGCTCTTCTAAAATATTGTGGAGTTTCATTTTGAGAAATAACATCTATTGCACTTATCTTTCCATTTTTTATAGTTACTTTTACAGTTAATATTCCACCATAACCATTTGCACTGCCAAGATATTCACCATCTTTTAATCCCTCAACTTTTTTTCTGTCTTTCTTTTTAGTTTTTACTTTTATTTTTTCCTTAGATCCAGCTTTTTGTAGGGCTTTTGCTACAGCATCTTTTATTGCATTTGATGATATTGTAGCTCCTGAAACCGAATCTACATTTACGCTTCCTTTTCTTAAAATCTCATCTATTACTGCTAGGGCTTTTTTAAAATATTCTTCTGTTTCATTGTGGGATATTATTTTAATATCAGTTAATTTCCCATTTTCAATGCTTATCCTAACAGTTAATAAGCCACCATAGCCTTCTGAACTTGCCTCATATTGTCCATCTTTTAAATCTTTTGAAATTCTAACCTTACTATGTAGAATCTTTTGTTCTTTAACTGCACTGAGCCTTTGATTTTTTTCAAAAGCAAATATTGACGACTTTATCATTACTACAGATGCCAAGCTTACGATAAATAAGGTCAAGGCTTTTTTTAAAAATGTATTTTTCATCTTTCCTCTTTATAAAGTATATTTAGGTTATAAAGTTACCTAGGCCTTTGATTTTTTAAGATAAAAAATCTTAAATATTATTTTGACTACAAAGTCTTATTTTAAAAATTCATCTAAAATATTCGATTTTTATGTCTGATATTGGTGAAAATAACCATAGCTTTTCTATATTTACTGCATTTTTACAAAATAAGAAAAGTCAACTTGATATTATGTTTGTTTTTCTTAAATTTTTTGTACTAGCAATGATTTATCAAATAAATACAATAATTCTCATATAAATCGATTTTATTAATTTAATGCTCTAGTTATTTTTTCCAAAATCAACTAATATTTTTTTCTATCCTCTCCCTTCTAAAATTATTACTTTTCATAAAGTACTTTACAAAAAAACGGGTATCTCGATATCGATTATCACTATCGCTTTTTATTATACAAAATTGTATAAAAAAAAACAATAAGTATCATCATGTTTTTGAAAGATGTAATTTTTTTTACAATTTATTTTTCTATAGGTATTTAAAATAAAAAAACTGACCCTTATAAGTTAGTTTTTAATCTAACTTATAAGGGTCAGTTCCTTTTTAAAATTTTATATTTTATAAATCATCCTCAATAACTGAAGATTTAGAATAAGCTGAAACTTTTCCTTCAAAGAAGTCTGTTTTTACTTGATTTGGATCTGAATATTCGCTTACCCATTTCATTGATTGAGGCTCTTCTTCATAACCTTCATAAATTTTTCCAAGTCCTAGTCCTTTTGCCCTTAGATTTCCCAAATATTTTATATAATCTTCAATCATTTGTGAATTTAAGCCTTGGATTTCATCTCCAATGGCATATTTTCCCCAGGCAATTTCTTGTTCTACTCCTTCTTTTAATAAGGATAGGTAAAATTCTTTTAATTCATCAGTAAATAAATCTGGTCTTTCTTCTTTTAAATCATTTATCATTGACCTAAATAACCACAAGTGGGTATTTTCATCCCTATTAATATATCTAATTTCTTGGACAGTTCCTGGCATTTTTCCATTTCTTCCAAGATTGTAGAAAAATGAAAATCCTGAATAGAAATAAATTCCTTCTAGGATATAATTTGCAATCAAAACTCTCATCAAATTAAATTCACTATCATCTTTTATAAATTCATTGTATTGGTCACCAATAAATTTATTTCTTTTTAAAAGATGTTCATCTTCCTTCCACAAATACAAAATTCTTGTTCTCTCATCAGGAGAGCAAATTGTATCTAGTATGTAGGAATAGGATTGGGAGTGAATTGCCTCTTGGTAGGTTTGGATTGCAAGGCAAAGATTTATCTCATTTGCTGTTATATAGGTTTGAAGATTTGGCAAATTTGCTGTTTGGATTGAATCAAGATAGGTTAAAAATGACAAAATCCTATCATAGGCCTTTTTTTCAGCCTTAGATAAATTTCTATAATCTTTAATATCTTGGTTTAAATTAATTTCTTCTGGAATCCAGAAATTGTTCATGGCTTGACGGTACCAATCATTTGTCCATGTGTATTTTACATTGTTAAAGTCATTAAGGTTGGTTGTATTTCCATTTATAATTCTTCTTTTAGAAAGGTCAATATCCCCTTCTTCATTAAAAATTCCTCTTTTAGAAACTTCTTCCTTATATTTTTTTTCCATGTTTTCTCCTTTATTAAAATAAGTCCTAATTCTTATTTACCCAATTTTTTCTATAAAATCCTAATACTAAATTGAAAGAAGCGAAGCTTCTTACAAAATTAGCCCGCGCAGCGGTCGGTTGCAGGGGGTTAATAAAGTAAGGGCTTGGGGATATAATTATTGAAATTGTGCCAGTGGTACAATTTCAATAATTATACCGTGGACTTTATTCGTAGTTTTAATTCTAAATTGAATTTTGATTTAAGATTTTTTTAATTTTAAAAAGTAAGTTAGCGTAGTAAAAGGGGAGAATCGAAACTCCCCCTTTCTTCCCCCAAATCCGAAGTAATTAATTTTATATTATTTAAAAAATAAATTTATGACGCACATGAATCACAATCTTCAACTTCTAGAGATTTTCCTCTTACATAATATAGGGATTTTACTCCAGCTTCCCATGCTGTTAGGTAGATATTTAAAATTTGTCTCATTGTGTATTCTGTTGTTATATAAACATTTACTGATTGGGCTTGGTCTATGTGTCTTTGTCTTACTCCACATGCTCTCATTGAAATATTTTGGTCAATATTGTAGGCATTTTCGTATAGCCAGAAAGTTTTTGTATTTAGTCCTGGGGCAACTCTTGGCACTATTGCTCCTTTTTTTTCTTCTAGGAAATATTTGTTCATTATTGGGTCAACTCCTGCAGATGTTCCTGAAATTATTGAGGTTGATCCTGTTGGAGCAATTGCCAATAAATATCCGTTTCTAAGTCCATTTTTGTGAACTTGGTCTTTTAATTTTTCCCATCTTTGACTTTCATATCCTCTTTGTTTGAAATAATTGCCATTATCCCAATCACTTCCTTCAAAACAAGAATATGATCCTTTTTCTTTGGCTATTTCATTTGATGCCTTGATGGCAAAATAATTTATATCTTCATAAACCCTATCTACAAATTCAAGATGGGCTTCTTCTTCTGACCATTTTATGTCATTTTTAACTAGCATATGATGATAACCACTTGTTCCAAGACCTATTGCCCTGTATTTTTTATTAGTTACTTTTGCATAAGGAGTTGGGTAGTAATTTAAGTCTATTACATTATCAAGAGCCCTTACTATTGTTGATACCACTTCTTCCAATTCTTCCTTGTCATTTACATCAATATTTCCAAGAGTTAGGCTTGCGAGATTACATTCTACAAAATCTCCAGGTTTGGTTGTATTTACAATTACTGTTTCCCCATCAACAGTTTTGATTTCTTCGCTTACTGTCTCTGATGGGCTCATGTTTTGGGCAATTTCTGTACAAAGATTTGAGGAATAGATAATTCCCTTGTGCTTGTTTGGATTTGCCCTGTTTACTGCATCTCTATTAAATACAAAAGGTGTTCCTGTTTCTGTCCATGATTTTATCAAAAGTCTAATCAAATCTTTGATTGCAATTACTCTTTTTGAAATTTCTTTGTCTTTTACAAGCTTATGGTAAAATTCTTCAAATTCTTCCCCATAGGTATCTTCTATTGATTTGCCATATTTTACCAAAACTTCGTGAGGATCAAACATGTACCAATCTCCACCAATATTATCCCTACATTCTTTCCAGAAAAGATCTGGAACACAAACTGCTGGGAAAATATCGTGGGCCTTCATCCTGTCATCACCGTTATTTGTTCTTAGGGATAAAAATTCTGGCATATCCTTGTGCCAAATATCCAAATAACAAGCCACAGCCCCTTGTCTAACCCCTAATTGGTCAACGGCAACTGCAGTGTCATTGGCAAGTTTTATCCACCTTATAACTCCACCTGCTACATTTTTTATTCCCCTAATATCAGAACCTTGGGCCCTAACTTTTCCAAAATAAAGTCCCATTCCACCTCCGTGTTTTGAAACTTGGGCAAAGTTTGTAATTGAACGGTAGATTCCTTTTAAGGTATCTGGAACTGTATCTATAAAACATGAAGAAAGTTGGTTGAAAGGCTTTCTGGCATTGGTCATGGTTGGAGTTGCCATGGTTGCCTTTAATTGGGATAAGATATCATATAATTTTTTTGCAAAAGATACCCTATCTTTTTCGCCAATGGCAAGGTGCATTGAAATTCCCATAAACATTTCTTGGACACTTTCAATGTATTCACCTTCAAAAGTTTTTATTAAATATCTTTTTGCAACTAAATCAAGACCTGAATAGGTAAAAAGCTTATTTCTTTCTTCTTTTAAATAAGCTCCCAACTCCTCTAAATCTTTGTTAGTATAAGATTCTAAAATATATGCTCCATAAAGACCAACTGAAGTTAGATATTGGATTTTTGACCTAAAATCAACAATTTCATATTTTTCTTCGCTAAGGCTAATTTTTAAATTTATAAGATGAATCATAAATCTTGCAGCAATAAATTCCCAATCTGGAGCTTCCTTACTTGTAAGCTCACTTGCAGCCTTGATAAGGGCGTTTAACAAGGCCTCCTTGGTCATATTTGCCTTGGTAAATGATTCAAATTTCAAATATAAGGATTCTATTGGGTATCTTTGATTATCATATTCTTCATTAATATCCTTAATTATTGAAAGGGTATAGTCATCATCAATATAGGATTCAAAATCTGTTAAGACCTTCCTATCCATATTGTGTTTTGCCCTATAAAGAATATAAGATTTTACTTCCTTGTAATAATTATTTTCAATTAATTCAAGCTCAACCAAGTCTTGAATTTCCTCAACTGTAACCACGTGGTCTTTGGGATATCTTTCCTTGATTGTATTTTCTATATTTAGAGAAATTTTATCCAAATTTTCTTCACTAATTACAGAATCTACTGACCTAAAAGATTTAAAGATTGCACGATTTATCTTTTCTCTTTCAAAGTCAACAACTTTTCCATCTCTTTTTTAACTTCCATGTTCACCCCTAAATATTGTTATTTTTATATCTAATACACTATATATTGTGTTTACTCCAAATTTTCTACCTAACAATCATACCACAAGATCTGACCTTTAAAAAGTATAAAATACTTATAATTTTTAAAAATATAATAAAATTTTAAAAACTTCCACAAAAAAAGATATATCTTGAAAAATCAAAATATATCTCAGGTATTGACAGTATGCAAATCCTCATGCTAAGAATATCATACGTAAAAAATTGTATTGATTTCAAATTTAAAAATTCGTTAAAAATCGCACTGTATGAGAGCTTTGCTCGAGTTTGCGATTTTAGAATTTTGAAATTTAGAAATCGACAATTTTGGGAGTTCGATATTCGTGCTTGAGGATTTATATAAACATAATATTCTTAATTCTTATTTAATTTTCAAAAAGATAATCTACTACATCATCTTTTATTACTACAGTATCCACCAGCATATCTGCCAAGGATTGTTTGTTTGGGCTAAATCCTACTATTAAATACAAGATTTTTATGAAATTTTGAATGTATCTTGCAAAAACTTCCCTAACTAAGCAATCAAAAAATGATAATTTTTCATCACTAAGGGATATGACCCTAATTCCTACAGCCATTTTTCCTAAAGTTTGGCCATTATTCAAATAAGTTAGGATGAAAAAGTACAACAGGCAAATTCCCGTTTCTATAAAAGGATTTAATTCTATATTCATAAAGGTTAAATCCGGGCTTATTTGAAAAATTTTCAAAATAATATTTGAAAAAGAATAGGCAACTATTGAATCTATAGTAAAGGCCACAAGTCTTAAGAAAAATCCTGCATAGGCAAATTTAGGTATGGATATTGTTTTTTGATTATTTAAAGTATTATTTTCAATTACTTCCATATTTTCCATTTTATCACCTATTTTCCATAATAATACATTGGTAGTGGGGAATCTTTTTCCATTAACTCTTTTATGATTGAAAGGTCTGATGAAGAATTTTTATTTAAAAGATTTTCTGCTTTAGAAAAAAATCTAGAAAATGAAGCCATATCATCATCATATTGGTAGACTTCTGGATTATTTAATTTGAAATCTTTTTTCATATCTTCTATAGCTAGGTCTAAATCACCAATCTTATCTACAAGACCATTGTTTTTGGCTTGAGCTCCATCATAAACCCTACCATCTGCAAGTTTTCTAACCTCATCTTCCTTCATAGACCTACCTTGGGATACAATTTTTACAAACCTATCAAAGGAAGAATTTATGAGGTCTTGGAAATATTTTTTTTGCTCATCTGTCATATCTTTGCCAACAGATCCTGCATCTTTCATCTTTCCAGTTGTAATATTTTGTTGTTTAATTCCATATTTTTCAAAAAGACCTTGGAAGGATGTTGATGACATAATTACACCAATTGATCCTGTAAGGGTTTCGTTTGAGGCGTAAATCCTATCAGTTGGGGCAGAAATATAGTATCCACCACTTGCTGCCATGGTTTTCATAACAGTAAATACCGGGATTTTTTTATCCTTTTGAATTTTTTTGATTTTATTGGCAATTTGCTCAGAATTATAAACAGCTCCACCTGGGGAATTTACTTGCATAATAAGTCCCTTAACAGAATCATCATCATATACATCGTCAAGTTGGTCCATAAAGTCATCATAAACTTGTCCGTCTCCAATTGCTCCCTCATAAGATAAAACAGCTATTTTGTTTTTGCTATCTCCCTTTTCAAGAGTCTTTTTATTTGCAGTTGCAGAAAAAGGATTGAATTGGTTAAAATATTGGTTTTTCAATTCCTCACTTTTTTTCTCAGCTTGCTTTTCACCCCTATTTGATACAATAGTAGATGCCACAAACAAAAGTAGGGCAATAGCAACAGCTATCCATCTTTTGCTCTTGTTTTTTTTCATATATACTCCTTTAAATTTTTTTCTTTCAATATTTATACTATATTATTCTAAATTTAAAGATTCAAGGAAAAGTTTTGATTTTTCCCAACAATTGAGTACAATGAAAAGGCAAGACAATTATCGTTAACACTAGAGAAATTGTTTTTGTATAGTCTCTTAATTGAGGCTATTTACATAGAGGATTTTTACCAAAAAGCTTAAATGTGCAGGTGAAAATCCATTTTTTTATTATAAAAAAAAAGCCCCGAGGGGCTTTTAATTTTACTAATCTTCTTTTTTATCTTTATCATCTTTCTCATCTGATCCTAGGGCTATTACATGGTCAGGTTCATTTTCCTTTAATGTATCTTCCAATTCTTTTTTCAAATCATCGGTTGAGTTTTCACTAGAATCTTGGTCTTTTTTATCATGATTTTCTTCTAATTTTTTATCAGAATTAACTTCTTCATTTTCTACAGGTTTTTTATTTAATATATTCATAAATTGCTCGCCTGTAATTGTTTCTTCTTTTAAAAGGAAGTCTGAAATTTCATGAAGTTTATCAAGATTATCTTTTAGAATTTCTATAGCTCTCATGTGAGCTTGAGCTATGATTTTTCCTACCTTTTGGTCAATCTTATCTCCAGTTCCATTTGAAACTATCATAGACCTTTGACCACCAAGGTATCTTCCTTGGATTTGTTCAAGTTGCATAAAGTCAAAGTCTTCATCCATACCATAAATTGTTACCATATTTCTTGCTATGGCTGTAGCCTTTTCTATATCGTTACTTGCTCCGGTTGTTTTTGCATTAAAGATTAACTCTTCAGCACTTCTTCCACCTGCCAAGGTTACAATTTCATCAAACAATTCTTGCTTGGTCATGATAAATTTCTCATCCTTATCGACAGTCATTGTATAACCCAAAGCTCCACCAGTTCTTGGTACTATAGTGATTTTTGTTACTGGAGTTTTTTGTGTTTGAATAGCTGCAACTAAAGCGTGTCCTACTTCGTGGTAGGCTATAATTTTCTTTTGATCATCTGAAATAACTGCATTTTTCTTTTGAGCTCCTGCTATAACTGTTTCTATAGATTCTTCAAGGTCAATTTGGGTTAGCCTATTACGTCCTTCCCTAACAGCTCTTAGAGCACCTTCGTTTACAATATTTGCAAGATCAGCTCCAGAGGTTCCTGCAGTTCTTTTTGCTATTTCTTCATAGTCAATGTCATTTTCACGCTTAATTTTTTTGGCATGAACTTTTAATATGTCTTCACGACCCTTTAAATCAGGTAGTTCTACTTGAACTCTTCTGTCAAATCTTCCTGGTCTTGTTAAAGCTGGGTCCAGGATTTCAGGTCTGTTGGTTGCAGATAATAAAACTACTCCTTCAGTCGCATCAAATCCGTCCATTTCATTTAACAATTGGTTTAGGGTTTGCTCACGTTCATCATTTCCAGAATATCCAGAAACATCACGTTTTTTACCAATGGCATCTATCTCATCTATAAATACTATACAAGGAGCCTTTTCCTTTGCTTGTTTGAAAAGATCACGAACCTTACTTGCTCCCATTCCTACAAACATTTCAACAAATTCAGAACCTGAAATTGAGAAAAATGGAACATTAGCCTCACCTGCAACTGCTTTTGCAAGTAAAGTTTTACCTGTTCCTGGAGGACCTACAAGTAAGACACCCTTTGGTAAAACAGCACCAATTTCCTTATATTTTTGAGGTCCATGAAGAAAATCTACAACCTCATTTAAACTATCTTTTGCCTCTTCTTGGCCTGCAACATCAGCAAAAGTTTTTCCAGTTTTGTTTTCCATATAAATTTTGGCATTTGACTTTCCAAAATTCATAAAGTCTCCACCACCACGGCCTCCCATGGTTTTTGATAGGGACCTGTTTGCCATATAAAAAATTAAAAGCAAAAATAAAAGTGGAAGTATACTTGTGACAAAAAGTGTAAGCCATGGGCTCATTTTTGTTTCAACTTCCTTAGTAAAGGTTAAATTTTTGTGTTTTTTACTAGCTTCTAATAATCTTTCAGTAAGGTCAGTATCTGGCCACAAGCCTGTAATAAATTTTTGCTTATCTCCATCAACTACAGCTGTGAAAGTATAGTTGTAATCATCTTTTGTAACTTCCCTAACTTGTCCATTATCAATCATGGAAACAAATTGAGAATATGTTATCTCTTTTGGTTTTCCTTCTGCCCTAATTGGTTGTAATATTTGTTGGATAACCAAAAAGGCGACTATGGCAATTATCCAATAGTAGACTAGAGGTCTCTTGCCCTTTTTTATTGATGGCATCTATAAACCACTCCTAACAATATATTCATCTAATAAATTATCTAATGAACCTAATTCATCTATTATAGTTTTCAAATTAGCATTTATATTTTTCTCATCAACTTCTGGTTTGATTTTATCAAAATATTTGCTAACCTTGCTTGCTGCATCTAATCCTTTATCTGTTAATTTTACATTAACAACTCTTTCATCTTCATCAGACCTGTTTCTATCAACAAAGCCTTGTTTTTCTAATTTTTTACAAATATTAGAAATATTTCCCCCATTTACACCTATGGATTTTCCAAGATTTCCAATAGAAACTGCATCCTTTGATGCTGAAAGGGTCATAATCATCTTAAGTTGAAGGGTTGTTACACCCAATTCTTGAGCTGTTTCTTGTAAAAGTAAATCTATCTTATGTGATATCTCTCTAATCATTGAAAATATAGAGTTATTGAATTCAAAAAAATCTATGTGTCTTGTCATTTAAGCCTCCTACAATTTATTCTACTTAAATATTATTCTACATATATTAGAACAAATTTCAAGTAAAAATAAAGAATATTTTTGATAATTAATTTTAATTATGTATTAATTGTGTTTTTCAAAAAATTAATGCCATACCCTAAAGTATGACATTTTATGTTTCACGTGAAACATTATTTATAACTTGCTGCATTTAAGCCAGCAATTTGTCCTTGGCCAACTGCCTTGTTGATTTGATAAGGTCTTCCAACTATATCACCACAAGCAAATAAGCCCTTTATATTTGTTTGCATATTTGAATCAACTTTTATATGGCCATTTTCAATTTTTACTGAAGGAGCTAGGCTTTGTGGTTTTGAAGAATTTTTTATAACAAAAAATCCATCAGCCTCAATTTTTTCCCCATCTTCTAAAATTAAAGAAGATGCCTTCATATCTCCAATAAATTCTTTAGGTTTTTTATTTATAATTTTAATACCTTGGTCAAGCTTTATATCTTTATTTTTTGGATTTATAAAGATAGTCTCTTTAGCAAGCTTATTTATAAAGTTTGCCTCATCTATTGCCTCATCATTTAAGCCTACTAGGACAACTTTCTTTCCTTTATATAGACTTGCATCACAGGTTGCGCAGTAAGAAATTCCCTTGGCAAAAAATTTATCCTCACCTTCTATGGATTTTCCCATATCAACTCCTGAAGCTAGGATACAAGTTTTTGATGTAAGCATTTTATCTCCAAGATCTACTGAAAAATAATCACCCAAGGCATAAACTGCCTTGATTTTTTTATCCATTATTTCTACTGGATACTCCTTTATATGGTCTATAAATCTTTGGTATAAATCCTTACCTTCCAAGTCCTTAAAGCCCAAATAATTTTTTATTGAGGGACTTTTTTCAATGGCCTTTGATTTTTTTCCTATTATTAAAACTTTTTTCTTTCTTATACTTGCATTAAGACCTGCAGCTATTCCTGCAGGTCCAAATCCAACAACTATTAAGTCGTAATCCATTATTTAAGCTTTTCTACTTCTTCAAGAATAACTTCTTTAGCTTGGAAACCCACTAGGGTATTTTTTAATACTCCACCCTTAAATAACATCAATGATGGGACTGCATTTACATTATATCTTCCTGCAAGTTCTGGACTTTGGTCAACATCTACAGAATATATTTCTAATTTATCTTCCATTTGTTCAAGAACTGGCTTTTGCATCTTACAAGGTCCACACCAAGTTGCTGAAAAATCTACCAAAACTATTCCATCATTTTCTAAAACATGTGTATCAAATTCGCTTGTATTTATCTCTTTCATAATATCCTCCATTTTTTATAATTATACCGTCTTAATTTTGCTCAACAAGTCCACGAACGTCTGAAACTGGCAAGGAGAAAAGTATTCCTTGAGAATTTTCTTCCAGATTCATAGCCTCATAAATGGAGCTTTTAACTTTTTCAGATATTTCTTTTTTGATTAACATTATGACAATATCTTTTTCAGGTTCAATTGTCATATTTAAAAATACTGATTTTTTTTGAATACCTGATCCTCTTCCATGGACAACAGTAGCTCCCCTTGCCCCTTCTTTTTGGGATATTTCTATAACCTTATCTGCATTTTCTTTGTTAACTATTACATACAAAGCTTCATATTCCATATTAACTTCTCCTTTTAAGTCTAGTGGTGTTGTAAACATTATAGATGTATTTTTCTTATCGAATTTTTCTTTTAACTTATCTAACAAGTCCTTTACCAATTCATCATTTACAAGGGCTGATACTATTTCTTTTTTTTCTTTGTTAATTCCCAAAGCTTCCAAAATATGATCATTGGCAGAGCCTTCTGCCAAAAGGCAAGAAATTGACTTAGCACCGTGTTTTTCTAATTTGTCCATAAACTTAGATCCTTTTGATCTTGATGTTATTATTCTTAAATATTTCATTATCCTTCTATGGCCTCCTTATAAAAAGATCCCATTATCATTATTGTTATTACTGGCATTAAAGCCACAAAGGCTATTACTCCAAATCCATCTGCTACATTTCCTGCAACACCTTGACAAAAGGCAAGGATAAAGGTTGCTGTCATTGGGCCTGATGCAACTCCTCCCGAATCAAAGGCAATTCCTACAAAAAGTTGGGGAACATTTCTTGATACGATTAGGGCAAGCAAAAATCCTGGTACTATTAGCATCCATAATTTAAACCCTTCAATTTTTATCCTAAACATAGCAAGCATTACTGCAAAGGCAACTCCAAGTGAAAGGGCCTTCATTATTGAAGACTTATGAATTGATCCTCCTGTAACTTCTTCTACCTGCTCTGATAATACAAAAACTGCAGGCTCTGCCAAAACAACCAAAAGTCCTAAGATAAATCCTATTAATGGAACAAGTTTAAAATCTGCATAATTTTCTCCCATTACTCTTGCAAGTTCCATGAATCCACCTTCAACGCTTGCCAAAAATATTATAAGGCCTAGGTAGGTGTAGATTAGACCAAGATGTATATTTTTTTTATTTTAATTTTAAAAACTAATTTATCCATTACAAAAAATACCAAGCTTATTGGAACTATTGCAAAGGTCGCTGATTTAAAGCCTGAATATATGGCTGACGTATGAGCCACTTCTTCTATCAAGACATTTGATGAATCTATTGAAAGGCTCATCAACAATCCTGCAAGGATTGGTCCTGCTGATGCAATGCCTACAAGGCCAAAGGAGTTTTCTTCCCCCTTACTTTATCCTTTTAACTTACTTACACCAAGGCCTAGAGCTATAATAAAGGGAGTGGTCATTGCCCCTGTTGTAGCCCCTGATGCATCAAAGGCTATAGCATGACCTAGATCATTTGTTATAAGCATGAGGATAAAAATTACCCCATAAACTACCATCATAAGGATTGAAAGTTTAATTTCTTTAAATATCCTGTAAAGACCAATTGATATCATTACTCCAACACCTGCAGATATTACTGCTACTATCAAAAATGATTTTAATCCAACTGCACTTCTTACTTGGTTTGCTAAAATTAAAAGGTCAGGTTCTGCAACTGAAATTATAAATCCAATAAATATTCCAAATATTACTACCTTTTAAATATTTTCAGATTTTGCTATAAAATCTCCCATAAAAGATCCTATTTTTGATATGGATAGGTCCACTCCTGTTAGGAAAATGGAAAGACCTAAGATTACTCCCAGGCATCCTAATAAAAAATTTCCTACTAATTTATTATCTACCGGCCTAAATAAGTTTAATATTAAAACTAAAATTGCTATAGGCACAACGGCCTTTGCATTTTGTTTTACTTCATCTTTAAATATAATTGCCACCTCTTTTTATTGTGTTTCATTGTCTATATGTTTTATAGTTAATTTTTTTGTATAACAAAAGAGGCAATCAAATGACTGTCTCTTTTATTTTTTCTTAATCTCTAACTTGGTTAGCTGTTAGAATTGTTAGTTTATATACATCCTCTTCGTTACATCCTCTTGAAAGGTCATTTACTGGTTTGTTTAACCCTTGAAGTATTGGTCCTAAAGCTTCGTAATTTCCAAGTCTTTGACCAATTTTATATCCAATGTTTGCAGCTTGTAGGTCTGGGAATATAAATACTTTTGCCCTTCCAGCAACATCTGAGTTTGGAATTTTCTTTCTTGCTACTTGTGGTGAAATAGCTGCATCAAATTGCATTTCTCCATCAATTCTTAAGTCTGGATCCATTTCTTTTGCAAGTTTTGTAGCTTCTTCTACCTTTCTTGCAAGTTCGTGTTTAGCTGATCCTTTTGTTGAAAATGATAGCATAGCAACTATTGGTTCTATACCAAATTCTTCAGCTGTTCTTGCAGCTTCTACTGCAACTTCTGCAAGTTCATTAGATTGAAGGGTAATATTAATTGCTGTATCTGCAAATAATAATTTTTCCCCGTTAGGTCCAAGCATAATCATAACACCAGAAACCCTATTTACACCTTTTCTTGTTTTGATAAGTTGTAGGGCTGGTCTTACTGTATCTCCAGTTGGATGAGCTGCACCTGAAACCATTCCGTCTGCTTTTCCTGTTTCAATAAGCATAGTTCCGAAATAGTTGTTGTCTTTCTTAAGAAGATATTCACCATCTTCTCTTGTATTTTTGCCTTTTCTAAGCTCAACGTATCTATCTACTAATTCATCAAGTAGTTCACTTTCTCTTGGGTTAATAATTTGGATATCTCCTAATTTTACCCCTTCTTGGTCTGCTACTTTTTGAATTTCATCTTTGTTACCAAGTAATATTGGAACTATAAGTCCATCTTCATTGTGTCTTATAGCTGCTCTTAATACTCTTGAATCATCGCCTTCTGGAAATACTATTGTACGGTTTTTACCCCTAATATTTTCAGTAGCGAGTTCCATAACTCCATCGTTTGCCATAATAACCTCCTAATCATAAATCGATTTTAGCATTACTATTATACCCTATTTGAAGAAATTTTCTTCTATAATTTTGCTTTTTCTAAACACTCCTTTTCCCTATCAGATAATTCTTGTAAACTTTCTCCATTTACTATTTCCTTAAGGTAGGTATTTGATCCATCTTGGGAATAAAGATTTGTTAAAACAATTCCATTATGGTAAGAATCTAGAAGGGTTAAGGAAAATGAATTTTTTCCTCTTTGGCTATCAAAAGCATCAAAATGTACAACAGCCATCTTACTTACAGCTCCCATTGATGAAGTTTTCGTATCAGAAGCCCTTTGGTCAAGAGACCTAATTTCTCTACTTGACTCTTCAATTTGGTCATTAAGTTGTAAAATTAATTCTTCCATATTAATATCAGGATTTTTTCCCCTTAATAGGTGGTCATACCTTCTTTTTTGTCTTCTTAATTTGTTGTTGTTTGATTTTATCATTGAATATTCAAAAATAACAAGAATAAATAAGATAATTATGGCTATTGTTTGTCCCATTTCTTTATCCTTTCATCGATGATTTTTTTATTATCCTTATACAACTTATCACAAAATTTTATGATAGATTTGTAATTTGTCTTTTCTATTTTTTCATCTGTTAGGTTTTCTTCATTCATAGTAAGATTTATAAAAGAAGAATGTATAGCTTCTTTAACAAGCCTTAGTCCAATCTCCCCATCACTTATTGCTTCGATTTTTCCATGTTTTAGAATAAAATCACAATCTTGTAGGATAATTATCATTAGTTCAATGGTTCTTTTTGGTGCCTTATTTGCCTCAATTATATAATCATCATAATTTGAGATATTTTCATCTTTATAGGCCCTTATTAAAAGATTAACCTTGTCTATATCTTCTTGCATCAATTCTTCTAATTCTGATGAATATTTTTTAAATTTCTTTTCTATTTTTTTGAGACTTTTTATTTAATTTTTCATCCCCATAATCTTTTTTTGCCATCATTAATATTAAATTTAAGCCAAGATTTCCAACCAAACTTGTTATAGCTCCACCACCAGGATTAGCAGTTTTTTTTCTAGTATTATTAATTAGATTTTTAACTGTAAAATCAATTATCTTATTTTTTTCCATTTTTTATACTCCAATATAAATTTTCTATATCATCTATAGAAAAACAATCTATACTTACCCTATATCCTTCCTTATTCTTTCTAATTTCTACTTTTGAATTTAAAAGATCTATAAATTTTTCCTCAAAATCTTCAAAGAGTATTTGGTCTAAATTTTGATCATCTTTAATAGACTTGTTTTTTCTAGATTTTTTTTCTACTTTTCTTATATTTGTTTTCTTATTCTTAAAATCATCTAGAGATTTTTTTCTATCATCTTCATCTTTTATAGAAAGAAGGGTCCTTGCCTGTGATGAAGAAATATTTCCTTCTTGTAGTTCTCTTTTTGAATTTTCATCAAGTTTTAAAAGCCTTAGGCTATTTGCTATATAAGACCTTGATTTACCAACAGTTTTTGCAACCTCATCTTGGGTCATATTATAGTTTTGACACAATTCATTATAGGCATTCGCCTCTTCAAGACCTGTCAAATCTTCTCTTTGCACGTTTTCAACTATAGAAAGAATATCTATATTCTTGTTATCAACATTTTTAATAATTGCATCAATTTCTTTATGCCCTAAAAGTTTACTTGCCCTAAACCTTCTTTCACCAGCAATAATTTCATATTTAATCCCGTTTTTTCTAAGAACAATTGGATTTAAAAGGCCATATTTTTCTATTGACTGGCTAAGACCTAAAAGAGCCTTATCATCAAAATTTTTTCTTGGTTGATCTTTTCTAGTATAAATTTTTTCCATAGGAATTCTTACTATGGTCTTATTTCTTTTATTATTTTCTGGAATCAGAGACCCAAGTCCCCTACCCAAAGATTTTTTTGTCATAGCTAATCCCTCTTCTCATTATTTAATAACTTGTTCTCGTTAAATGAAAACTTATTTTTATGAACTAATCCTTGATCAGCTTCTTCACTTTTTTCTATCTTATCCTTAACTTTTTTATCTTCTTTATTATCTTTTACTATCTCTTTATCTTCAGACTTATCTTTTTCTATTTCTTTATCCTCTGTCTTATCTTCTGGATTTTTTTCTAAAAGCTCTTCAGAATTTTCTTGTGAAACTTTTTTTGTTTTGGATTCCTTTGATTTGTCCTTTAAATTATTTTCAATAAGCTCTTTTGCAAGGTCCATATAGGCCCTAGCTCCCTTTGAATTTTCATCATAAACAATTGCACTTTTTCCAAAAGAAGGGGCCTCAGCGAGTTTTATATTTCTTGGAATCATTGTAGCAAAAACTTTATCCTTAAAATATGACTTAACTTCTTCTACAACCTCGTAAGACAGATTTGTTCTTTGGTCAAACATACAAAGTAAGATTCCTTCTATTTCTAAGTCTTCTTTTATGGAATTTTTTACTGTGTTATAAGTTTTTAATAATTCACTAACCCCTTCCAAGGCATAATATTCTGTTTGAATAGGAATTATTATTGAATCACTTGCAACAAGAGCATTTAAAGATAAAAGTCCCAAAGAAGGAGGACAGTCTATCAAGATAAGGTCAAAGTCTTTTTTTATTTCTTCTATTATTTGATATAGCATTTTTAATCTTTCTTCCTCATCCAAACTTACAAGCTCAACTTCTAAGCCTGACAAGGAATTTTCACTTGCTATCAAATAAGGACCGTCATCAGTTTTTACTATGTAATCCTTGTAATCTTCTACATAAAACATCTTATAAATAGATTTTTCGACCTGGTTTCTATCGAGACCAAGTCCTGTTGTGGTATTTGCTTGAGGGTCAAAATCAATTACCAAAACTTTTTTACCTAACTTTGAAAGGGCAACAGCAAGATTTACAACACTAGTTGTTTTGCCTACTCCCCCTTTTTGATTAAATATCGATATTGTCTTCATACTTTCCTCTCATCATTAATATGGCAAGATCCATAGCCCTATTTTTTGCAAATAGTCTCGCCTTATTCCTATCAGCTGAAAAATTAAATTCTTTAATAATTTTCTTATCCTTATATTTTAAGCCTAAAATTATTTCTCCCTTGTGGGCATAGCCTGTTGAAATAATACAAAGATCTGCCAATGTGTGCTCATACAAACCATCTAGCATTTCTATGGCACATTCACTGCTTACAGCTCCATACTTTTCTAATGTTTCATGTGAAACATTTAAGGTTTTTCTTTTATCCTATCTGAATAAGTTACAAAAGCTTCTTCTATTACTTCACTTGCACCGGCTATATCAATAATTGAAGAGGCAATAAATCCTCCTGTTACTGACTCAGCAGTTGAGACTTTTTCTTTTCTTTCTTTTAATAAATTTATTAATGTTTCTTCTTTTCTAAGGCTATCATCAGAAATTAAAAGATCTTTGAAAACATCCTTAACTTCCTTTTCTTTTTCCTCTAAAAGCCTATCTACTTCATTTTCACTTTTGGCCTTAGCAGTAATTCTCAAATATCCACCCTGATTGTTAAAGTAAGGAGAGATTGTAGGATTTTTAGAAGATAGGTCTATCCTACTAGCCATATCCCATTCACCCAACAAGGCGATTTTTAAATTTCTAGACTTAATAATAGAATCATGGCTTAGGTGGTTTTTAAGTTTATGTTCAAACATATACTCCATTTCTCTTGGTGGACCTGGTAGAAGAATTATTTTATTTTTTAAAATACAACCTGGGGCTGTTCCACGATCATTATCCAAAATTATAGCATCTTTGGGAAATTTTGCTTGCTTTAAATTTATTTTCATAGCCTTTTTCTTTTTTGCAAAATAAGACTCCAGCCTTTCTTTAGATCTTGGATCCACAATAACTTGGTCTTCTTGACCCAATACTTTAATAGCAATTTCCTTTGTTATATCATCTTCTGTTGGTCCAAGCCCTCCTGTTGTAAAAATATAATCAACATTCTCTACAGCTTCTTTAAAGGCCTTGTACAACCTATCAGGATTATCCCCAACAGTAGTCATTTTAAAAACATCTATTCCTAACTCAGTAAGTTTATTAGCTAGAAATTTGGAATTAGTATCAGTTATATTTCCTAGTAAAATTTCTGTGCCTACAGAAATTATTTGTGCTTTCATAAAACCTCTTTTCTATAATTCAATAAAAAAAATGTTTCACGTGAAACATTTTTATAATGGGTTTTTCTTTGGTAGGTTTTTACCTCTTGGGTATTTCTTTTTTGTTGACCTTACTTTTTTAATCAAGATATTTTTTCTTGTATTTCCATGAAGGTCCATACTATCTATATTTATAAGCTCCCCACCCAAGATTTTCAAGGCATTTTTAGCATCTTCATATTCTTCTTCAGCCTTAGGTCCTTTCATAGCTATAAAAATTCCTCCTACCTTTAAAAAAGGTAGGGCATACTCTGAAAGTGTGGATAAATTTGCCACAGCTCTTGATATAACCATGTCAAATTCTTCCCTATGTTCTTTTGCAAAGTCTTCTGCCCTAACATGGATAGCTCTTGTATTTTTAAGGTCCAACTCTTCTATGACTTGGTTCATAAAATTAACTTTTTTATTTACAGAATCAATCAGGGTTAGGTCAAAGTCTTTTTCTATCCTTAATGGGATTCCAGGAAATCCTGCCCCAGATCCTATATCTAAAACCTTCATGCCTTCATTAATATATGACTTTATAGTAAGGGAGTCTTCGAAATGTTTAATTTTTATTTGATCTGGTTCATCAATCGTTGTCAAATTAAATTTTTTATTAGTTTCTATTAGCATTTGCCCATATTTTTCAAACTTATCCATTTAAATCTCCTGCCTTTAATCTAATCAAAAGCACATTTATATCTGCTGGGGAAACACCAGATATTCTTGATGCTTGACCTATTGAATCAGGTTTTATTTTGTTTAATTTTTCTGCAGATTCTTTTTTAAGTCCCTTTATCTTTGTATAGTCTGTATCATGGTCAAGTTTTTTATTTTCAAGCTTTTTAAACTTTCCAATATCTGCCATTTGTTTTTTAATATAGCCTTGGTATTTGATTTCAGTTTGGACTTGTATTTGTTGGAATTTTGGAAGTGTTGGTCTATCTCGATCTAGGATTTCAAGCTTTTCGTAGGTTAATTCTGGTCTTTTTATTAGGTCAAATAGGCTATAACCAGTTTTTAAAGGGCTTGATCCAATTTCTTCCATTATTTTATTATTTTCTTGGCTTGGACCAACCATTATCTTTTGAAGTCTTTTTATTTCACCTTCAATATTTTTTCTTTTTTCAATCATTTTTTGGTAACGCTCATCTGTAACCAGACCAATTTCATGGGCCTTTTCAGTAAGTCTTAAGTCAGCGTTATCTTGTCTCATAGTAAGTCTATATTCACATCTTGATGTCATCATCCTGTAAGGCTCATTGGTTCCTTTTGTTACCAAATCATCAATTAAGACCCCAATATAGGCATCAGACCTATCTAAAATCAAAGGGTCATCCCCCCTTAATTTTAAGGCTGCATTTATTCCTGCAACCAGCCCTTGACCTGCTGCCTCTTCATATCCACTTGACCCATTTATTTGTCCTGCAAAAAATAAATTTTCAATTTCTTTTGACTCTAAACTCCTTTTTAAGTTTGTAGAATCCAAGCAATCATATTCTATTCCATATGCAGGTCTTATAATTTTACAATCTTCAAGACCTTCTATTGTTTTATAAAATTCTTTTTGAACTTCTTGGGGAAGGGTTGAAGAAACACCTTGAACATACATTTCATCAGTTGAAAGACTTTCAGGCTCAATAAATACTTGATGGATGTCCCTATCAGGAAATCTTACCATCTTATCTTCTATAGATGGACAATATCTAGGTCCAATTCCTTTTACAAGACCTCCATACATAGGAGACCTTTCTAAGTTTTCCATGATAATTTCTTTTGTTTTTTCAGTAGTATATGTCAAATAACAAGCTTCTTGCTTTTTGTCAGAAAAATCCTTCCCTTCATTTAAAAATGAAAAAGCAACAATATTTTCATCACCTTTTTGAATTTCAGTCTTTGTTAAATCCAAACTTTTCCTATCAACCCTAGCAGGAGTTCCCGTTTTAAAACGTCTTAGGGAAAAACCTAATTCCTCTAAGCTATCAGAAAGATGGGTTGCTGCTGAAAGACCATGGGGTCCTGATGTTTTTTGAAAATCTCCCATGAGGATTTTTCCATTTAAATAAGTTCCTGTACAAACTACACAGGCCTTGGTTGGAAAAATTGCCCCTTGAACTGTTTCAATACTTTTTACTTTTCCATCTTCCACATTAATCTTATCAACTTCTTGCTCGAATAAGTCCAAATTTTCTTGGTTTTCAAGAGTTTTTTTCATCTCTTGGTGGTATTTTATTTTGTCAGCTTGAACCCTTAGAGAATGAACTGCAGGTCCTTTAGATGTATTTAGCATCCTTGATTGGATAAAGGTCTTATCAATGTTTATTGCCATTTCTCCACCAAGGGCATCAATTTCTCTAACTATGTGGCCCTTTCCTGTTCCACCAATATTTGGATTACATGGCATATCAGCCACAGATTCCATACTTGTAGTTAAAACCAAAGTTTTAAAACCAAGTCTTGCACTACTCAAGGCTGCTTCACATCCTGCATGACCTGCTCCTATAACTACAATATCATAAGATTCATCTATATATTTTTTATTACTTTCCAACACAAAACTCCCTAAATACTTTATCCATTATTTCATCCGAAACAGTTTCACCTATAATTAGTCCCAAATCATCATAAGAAGATCTCAAATCTACCTCTACACAATCAATAGGAACAAAAGATTTAATATCCTTCAAAGATGACTGTAGTTTTTCTTTTGAAGAATTTAAGAGTCTCTCATGTCTTAAGTTTGTAATCATCAAAGACTCTTTATTTAATTCCTTAGAATCAAAAATATCAAAAATAGCTCCTTCAAGCTTATCAATTCCATCCCTTGAAACCATAGATGTTTCAATTATTGTAAAATTTTCATCAAAATCCTCTTTTGAAATTTTTGAATCTAGGTCAATTTTATTTAAAATAATAATAGCATTTTTTCCCTTCAATAGATCTAGAATAATCTTATCTTCCTCATCAATCTCTCTTGACCTATCAAAAATTGCTATAATCAAATCAGCACCTTGAGCCAATTCTTTTGACCTTTGTACCCCGATTTTTTCAACCTCATCGTGAGTTTCTCTAATACCTGCTGTATCATTTATCTTTAATGTTAAATTTCCAAGGTTAATATACTCTGTAATAGAATCCCTAGTTGTTCCAGGAATATCAGTTACTATAGCCCTATTTTCATTTAATAAGACATTTAAAAGAGAAGACTTTCCTACATTTGGTTTACCTATAATTGTAGTTTCTATCCCATCTTTTACCAATTTTCCCTTGTTAGCAGTTGATAATAGCTTTGTAATTTCATCATTTGCCCTATCCATATATTCAACTATATCATCAAGAGGAAGATCTTCCCCATCTTCGGTAAAATTGATTGAATATTCAATTCTTGATAAGGCTTCAAGCTCAATTTTTCTTATTTCTTCTATTTTTTCTCTCAACAAACCTGATAATTGTTTTAAGCCTTGCTTTTGTGAAATCTCGTTTGTGGAATTTATAATATCTAAAACTGCCTCAGCTTGAGATAGGTCTATTCTTCCGTTAAGAAATGCTCTTTTAGTAAATTCTCCCCTATCTGCAAGTTCACATCCTAAATCTAATAGTAGGTTTAAAATATCCCTAACAGAAATCATTGATCCGTGACAATTTATTTCACAAATATCTTCCCTAGTATAGGTATTTGGTCCTTTCATAAAGTTAACCATAACCTCATCATAAATACGGCCATCTTTTTCAATATGCCCGTATCTCATCATCCTATTATCTTTATCCCTATCCAAAGCCCTTTTATTAATTGGCTTGAAAATCTTTTTTATAATGTCAAAAGATTTATCGCCACTCATACGAACTATAGATATACCACCACTTCCTTGGGGTGTAGAAATTGCTGCTATTGTAGATTCACTCATAATTCATCCTTTCTTAAATGACTGTTTACCTTTGACATAAACATTCTTTAAATATTATACATTAATTTTACCAATAAAAAAAGATGTTTCACGTGAAACATCTCTTATTTATAATCAACCACAACAAATCTTTTTGGTTCAACTCCCTCTGAGTGGGAATCAAGCTTATCATATTTTGAAATTTGTTCGTGAGCAAGTCTTCTTTCATATGAATTCATATATTTTAAATTCCAACTTTTTCTGGTTTTCAAAACTTTTTTGCAAGCTTGGTCTGCAAGCATGATTATCTTTTCATCTCTTCTTTTTTTGTAGTTGTTTATATCAATATTAAGCTTAACCTTGTTTGACCTAGCCTTTATAATTTTTCTAATGACAGTTTCAATTGCATCAAGTGTCTTACCACCCTTGCCGATTACAATGCCTGTATCTCTTGGATCAATTTTAGCTTCAAGCTTAATAATATTATCTTCAAGATTTCCAATTACTTTTACATCTTCAAAGTGCATATCAATAAGGATTATTTCTAAAAGATCTTTGGCCTTATAATAAAGGCTAACTTCATCTTCTTTATCCTCTTCATTTTTAACCTCAAGATCTAAAGACTCTTTTTCATCTTCCAATTTAGGTTCCAAGAGCTTACTTTCTTCAATATCTTCTTTATTTTCTTCTTGAATTTCTTCTGATATTTTTTTTACATCAAATTCTTTTTCAAGATCTTTTTTAGTGTCTTCTTCGATTTCTTTGATCAAAGAATCAATTCCCTCATTAATATCTTCTTGGTAAGATACCTTAACAACAGCATCCTTTTGACCAATAAGACCCAAAAATCCTGTTGATTCTTCTTCTAAAACATCAATTTCAACTTCGTCTATTGATTTATTAATCTCTTTTAAAGCTTCTTTTATAGCTTCATCTTTAGTTTTTGCTGTTTTTACTATTGATCTTTTCATTTTCTTCCTCTTTATCTCTTTTGCTTAGACCAATTAAGTATTGACCACCAAGGATTATAAGTCTTGCAAGTGAACTTGTTGTCCAATAAAGTGGCAAACCTGCTGGTAGGTTTCTAAATACAAAATAATAAATAATTGGCATAATCATAAGCATATTGTTCATAGAACCCATGCCTGGAGTATTTTGAGCCTGGCTTTGTGGTGAAGTTTTCATAGTAAAAACTTGAACCGCTAACTGGCTTATACTTGTTAAAAGTGGTAGACCATAAAATAAAGGATCTGCTTTTGAAAGGGTTGGAACCCATAAAAAATTATCCTTAACTTGGTGCATTGATCCTTGGAAAATATATTTGTCAGGACTTTGTATTACCCTATATAAAGATAAAAGTATCAATAATTGAAAAATCATAACAAGACATGATGAAAGTCCTGGTCCTACTCCTTCTTCTTTATACAATTGTTGCATTTTTTGTTGCATAATTTGAGGGTCATAGGCATATTTTTTCTTAATCTCTTCAATTTTAGGTTGAATTTCCCCACTTTTTGCAGCTTGCTTTTGTTGATTCATAGTCATTGGTATTGTAATTAAAGAAACCAAGACTGTCATTAAAATAATTGAAATAGCATAAAAACTCATATTTGATGGTTCAGTAAAATTATTTACCAATGAATCATAAATAAGTTTCATTAAGCTACCCAATAATTGTGCTATAAAATTTAACATTATTTCTCCTAATCTTAAGTGTAAATATAAAAAAAATCAATTGTTAGGCCGGATCATATCCTCCTTTAGAAAAAGGATTGCACCTTAAAATTCTCCAACTAGCCTTAAAAAAGGCCTTAAAAAAATTATACTTTTTAAAACAGTCAATAGCATATTGGCTACAGGTAGGATAATATTTACATTTTCCAGAGCCTAAGAGTGGAGAAATAAACAATTGATAAAATCTAATAATTATTAGAAAAAGTTTATTTAACATATCTAATTTTCTTGTCCTTAAAGGCTTTACTAAGTACATGGCCTAAAGAAGATTTAAGTTTTTGGTAAGTAAAATCTGTAGTGTGTTTTTTTGGAATAATAATTATATCAACATTATTGATGTTCCTATAATTATCATAAACTATTGCCCTAAGTCTTCTTTTAAGTTTGTTTCTTTGGTTGGCCTTGCCTATTTTTTTAGAAATAGAAAAACCAAACCTTGGCCTATTAACACCGTTGTTTTTAATAAAAACGGTAAAATCTCTATTGTAGTAGTGCTTAGATTTTTTATAAACCCTTTCAAAGTCTACATTCTTTCTTAAACTAAATTGTTTTTCCATAAGAATAAAACCTAACCTTATCTACAATATAAAAAAGCCGCAGCTTTTTTATTATGCAGATAATTTCTTTCTTCCCTTTTGTCTTCTGGATTTTAAAACTCTTCTTCCAGCGGGAGTTGACATTCTTTTTCTAAAGCCATGGTCTTTTTTTCTTTTTCTTCTATTTGGTTGATAAGTTCTCTTCATGTTATCACCTCCTATTATTTTACGCTGTCTTTTATTATATTTAAATAATGGTAGAAAGTCAAGGTTTTATATATAAATTTATTAAAAATTTTTTTAATTTTTTTAAGCTTTGATATAGGCTCAAGAAAAAATATCTAAGTATTTCCGATTTTAAATTTTTAAGAATTATTTAATAAGAATGCATAGTAGTTTTTCTAAAATATACAAATATTCATTAATTCTAAATTTTTATGTAAGTGTGGATAAGTATTTTTATGTATATTTTATGCACAAGCCACTTGGATAAGTTTTTATATGTATATTTTTTAAATTTTTTGTAAGTATTTTTTGAAAATTTCCTTAAAATACAGATTTACCAAGTTAAATATAAGATATTTTTTATAAATTATCAACTTATCCACAAAATCCACATGGTTTTAATATTGCTAAATTTAAAAATTTTTACCTTATCCCAAAATTATCAACAATCTGTGGATAACTTTACAAGATGGCTATATTAGTGTATAATCTCTTGTGTAAAAGATGAAGATAAGTCGAATTTTTAATAAATTTTTGCTTATTGATGTGGATAATTTTTTTGATTACTGATATCTTCTTGTAAATTTAGAAAAATCTCCTGTATTTTTCAGTATTTAACCTATCCACATTAGACTTATCCACAACTTATCCAAAATTTGGGGATAAGTTTAAAAATATATTTAACATTTACTGATTTACTGATTTATTTTGTGTGGATAATATTTTATGAAAGAGAGCCAAAATGATGAATCTAGAATACATAACAAATGAATTAAAAGAAAAAATGAAAATGAATGTTCCAGATCTTCAACAGTATGAAACTTGGATTGGTATTTTAAAACCTTTAAATAAGTATGATAATACTATTTATTTAGAAATTCCAAAAAATGATACCAAGTTTATATTCGACCAAATTTGGGTTCCTCAATTGCAAGCTATTTTAAATGATATTAATAAGAGAGAAAGTACAAGCTATAAGGTTGAAATAGTTGCAAAAGATGGACCAAATTACGAAGATATTTTAACTCTTGGTAGAAATGTTGATGATAATGGTCAACTAAGACTTAATAATGTAAACAGGTATCCCAAACCACTTCTTGAAAAAAATAATATTTTTGAAAATTTTGTCCAAGGTAAATCCAACCAACTAGCCCTTGCAGCTAGCCAATCTGTTGCTGAGAATATGGCAAACTATAAGGTATCAAGAGTTTATAATCCTCTTTTTATTTATGGGTCTAGTGGACTTGGTAAAACTCACTTGATGCAAGCTATAGCCCATGAAATTCTTAAAAAAAGAGACGACTGCTATGTCATGTATCTTTCTAGTGAAAAATTTACTAATGAAATGATTTCTGCCGTTAGGAATAATACCAATGAAGAGTTTAGGAAAAAATATAGGTCTGTGGATATGCTTTTGATTGATGATATTCAATTTATTGCAAATAAAACAGGTACCCAGGAAGAATTTTTCCATACTTTCGAGGATTTATATAATCAGGGAAAACAAATAGTAATTTCTTCTGATAGGCCTCCAAAGGAAATTAAACACTTGGAAGAAAGACTTGTTTCTAGGTTTGGTTGGGGAATTATAGTTGATATTTCAAAGCCTGATTTTGAAACAAGAGTTGCAATTTTACAAAAAAAACAAGATGAGCTGGGAGCTGTTGTTGATTATAAGATTTTAGAATATATAGCAGAAAATATTGAAACAAATATAAGAGATTTAGAAGGAGCTCTTGCAACTTCTATTGCCTGTGCAAAATCAAATAATAGGTCTTATGTAAGCCTTGAAGATGCAAGACTTGGGGTTAGTTCAAGAGTCCACAAGGATAAAAAACAAATAAGTACAGAAGATATACAAAAAAAAGTTTCTGATAGGTATCATGTAAAATTGACAGACCTTAGGGGTAAATCTAGGAAAAAAGAAATAGTTATGCCAAGGCAAATTGCCATGTATCTTTGCAGGCACCTACTTTCTATATCTCTAGTAAGCCTTGCAAATGAATTTAATAGGGACCATACAACAATTATGCATGGTCATGATAAAATTGAAGCTATGATAGAAGAAGACCAAGATTTTAGGCAAGAAATCGAGGAATTAATAAAAGAAATAAAATCTTAGTTATCCACAAAATGTGTATAAGTTTGAGGATAAGCCTGTTTATAAGATTAACATTTAAAAATCTTTATTTTATCTTGTGGATTGTGTGGAAAAGTGGATGACTTATAAAAAATTATCCACAAGATATTATTTGATTTTTTCGTTCAAAAATAAATGCTAATAAGACTTATCCACATATACTCGTCCCCTATTACTAATACTACTAAGTTTATATAATATGTTAGGAGCCAACATGAAAATAGAAATTCAACAAAAAGACTTATCAAATAAAATCTCCATAGCCCTCAAAGCTGTGTCAAGAAAAACCAATATACAAATTCATGAATTAATATACTTTGAAGCCAAAAATGACAGCCTTACTCTAACATCATCTGATGGAGAAATATCTATTCTTACAAAAGTAGCTTGTAATGTAATAGAAGAAGGAGAAATGGCAATAAATGCCAATATCATTTCTAATATAGTAAGAAAATTACCAGATGAGCTAATAAAAATAGAAGTAGTTGATTCAAAAATAAAAATAAAATGTAACGGATCTAAATTTAATATCTTAGCCTTTGATTATTATGAAAAGAAAGACTTGAAGGTTCCAAATGTTGATTATTTGGAAATTCAAAATGATAAATTAAAAAGGTCTATCTCACAAACAGAATTTGCAACAAGTTTAGATGAAACAAAACTTGCCCTTACAGGAATCTTGTTTGAATTAATGGATGGATACTTAAACTTTGTTGCCCTTGATGGCTACAGGGTAGCCCTTAAAAAATTAAAATTATCTTATCCTTCATCAATGGATAAATCTAGGCTAATAATTCCTAGAAAATCTATATCAGAGTGGACTAGGATAATTGATGATGAAAAAATTACAAAAATTTATAAGGATGACAAGGATATAATTTTTGAATCTGGAGATACTACCATGTATTGCAAGGTAATAGATAAAAATTACATTGACTATACAAATATAATTTCAGATATTTCTACAACAAGCCTTGTAGTTGATAGGCAAGAGCTTATTAATTCCTTGGAAAGAGCTCAATTATTAAATAATACTCAAAGGGCAAATCTTATAAAAATAAATATAGAAGACGATAAGTGTCTAATAGAATCAAATTCTGAAATTGGAGATTTAAAAGAGATAATCCAAATTCAAAAAGAGGGTGAGGATGTAAAAATAGCCTTCAATGCTAGGTATTTGATAGAAGGTGTCAAGGCTTGTGATACAAAGTCTATAAAAATGAACTTAAAATCTTCCTTAAACCCTTGCCTAATTTATCCGAATGAGTCAAAATACGAGGACGAAGAATTTACCTATCTTGCCCTACCAGTTAGACTTGCAGAATAGGAGTTTTTATGGAAAAATTAGAATTTAAATCAGATATGATTCTTGCCAAGGACCTCTTAAAGGCGACAGACATAGCCCAAAGCGGAGGAGAAGCCAAACATCTTATAAAAGAATATGGAATTTTGGTAAATGGAGAAGAATATTTTCAAGCAGGAAAAAAACTTTATAAGGGCGATTTGGTAGAATTTAACAATCAATTTGAAATAAGACTTGTATAATGTGGATTCAAAGTTTAAGGCTAAGTAAATTTAGGAATTATCTTTCCCAAAATATAGAATTTAATGAAAATATAAATATTTTTTTGGGAGATAATGCCCAAGGAAAAACAAATTTACTTGAAAGTATATATTATTTGGCAAATGCAAAAAGTTTTAAGTCTTTTAGGGACAAGGACCTTATCATGTTTAATGAAAAGGAAATGGCCCTTGATGGTCTTATTAGAAAAAATGAATCCTTTAAAAATGTAAAAATAAGGGTCAATGAAAATAAGAAGGAAATTTTTGTAAATGATATAAAATACGACAAAAATAAGGATTTAAAATCCCTTTTCAAGCTTGTTTTATTTACCCCAGAAGACTTAACTATAATAAAAGATGGGCCAAATTTTAGAAGAAACTTAATTGATGATATAATAATTAGTGTTAACTTTAGTTATAAGGCTTTGAAAAAAGATTTTGACAAAGTCCTTAGCCAAAGAAATAAAGTACTAAAAAATCAAAGGTCAAAATATTTTAAGGAAGAACTTATGGCCTTTGACCAGCAAATTATTAGGCTAAATTATAAAATTTATAGGTATAGGGAAAAATATATTTCCCTTATAAATAACTATGCCAAGAAAAATCACTCAAATCTTACAGAAAATAAGGAAGACTTGTCTATAATATATAGGCCAGATATTGTGGCTAAAGATATAGAAGAATATAGGGAAAAATTTTCAAAAAATAAATCCTACGACCTAAAATATTATAGGACTACAGCAGGTATTCAAAGAGATGAAATTGATATAATAATAAATGGAAAAGATAGCAAAAAATTTGGGTCACAAGGCCAGCAAAGGTCTGCAATTTTAAATATTAAACTTGCCAATGTAAATTTAATAGAAAATACTAGCCAAGATAAGGCCATAATTTTATTTGACGATGTTTTTTCAGAACTTGATGAAAAAAGATCTAATTTTTTGTTGGAAAATTTAGGAAGGTTTCAAACCATAATTACTGCCACAAATACAAAAAGTTTGGATAGGGTAGATAAGTCCAAAATTAGAAAAATAAAAGATGGCCACATTAAATAATAGAAAGGAATCTTATGGATAATACACAATATAATGCTTCGAACATTAGGGTCCTAAAGGGACTTGAACCAGTAAGACTTAGACCTGGAATGTATATAGGATCAACAAGCGAAAGGGGACTTCACCATTTAGTTTATGAGGTTGTAGATAACTCAGTAGATGAGGCTCTTGCAGGTCGTTGTGACTACATAAAAATAAGTATAGATGAAAATAATATAGTAACAGTAGAAGATGATGGATCAGGAATTCCTATTGAAAAACATCCCCAAACTGGAAAATCAACCTTGGAAACAGTCCTTACAGTTTTACACGCTGGAGGAAAATTTGATGATAAGGCCTACAAGGTATCAGGAGGTCTTCACGGAGTAGGAGTTTCTGTTGTAAATGCCCTAAGTGAATATTTGATAGCAGAAGTTAAAAGAGAAGGTCATATCTATAGGATGACTTTTGAAAGGGGAAAATCCACAAGTGATCTTGAAATAATTGGAGATACAAAAGAAACAGGAACAAAAATTAGTTTTAAGGCAGATCCTGAAATTTTTGATGTAACAGTTTATAACAAAAATACCCTAGAAAATAGGTTTAGGGAAATGGCCTTTTTAAATAAGGGTGTAAGACTTATTTTTGAAGATAAAAGAGATGAATCTGAAGTTGAATTTAAATACGATGGTGGAATAAAAGAATTTGTAAAATATTTAAATAGAAACAAAACTCCAATCTTTAAAGAAATTCCGTACTTTGAAGGAAGGCAAGAATCTACAGAAGTTGAAATTTCTTTCCAATATACAGACGGATATAGCGAAAATATCCTAACCTTTGCAAATAATATTTACACAGTAGAAGGTGGAACCCACCTATCAGGATTTAGGTCAGCTTTGACAAGAAGTGTAAATGATTATGCAAGAAAATATAATCTTTTAAAGGAAAATGAAGATAACCTCCAAGGTGATGATGCCAGAGAGGGAATTACTGCAATTATTTCAGTAAAAATTTCAAATCCTCAATTTGAGGGGCAAACCAAGGGAAAACTTGGTAACAGTGAAGTAAGGGGAGCAGTAGATGCCTTTTTCTCAGAACATATGGGAAGCTTCTTAGAAGAAAATCCAAAAATTGCAAAGACCATTATCCAAAAGGCCCTTGCATCAAGAAGGGCAAGGGAGGCTGCAAGAAAGGCAAGAGATTTAACAAGAAAAAGATCAATTCTCGATTCAACAACCCTTCCTGGAAAACTAGCTGACTGCCAATCCCAAGATATAGGAGAAAATGAAATTTTTATAGTCGAGGGTAATTCAGCTGGTGGATCTGCAAAAGGTGGACGTGATAATAGGATTCAAGCAATTCTTCCCCTAAGAGGAAAAATAATGAATGTAGAAAAGGCAAATCTTGATAGGATTTTAAATTATGAAGAAATAAAATCAATGATTACAGCCTTTGGTACAGGAATTGGCCAAGAATTTGACCTAAGTAAACTTCGTTATGGAAAAATTATTATCATGACAGATGCCGATGTAGACGGAGCTCACATTAGAACCTTACTTTTAACATTTTTCTATAGGTATATGAAACCACTTGTGGATGAAGGCCATATTTATATAGCCCAACCACCACTTTATAAGGTTTCTAGTGGAAAAAAAGAAAGATATTGTTATACAGATAAGGAATTAGAAGAAATTGTAAAAGAATGGAAAACAGATAATTACAAAATTTCTAGATACAAGGGTCTTGGAGAAATGAACGCAGAACAATTGTGGGAAACAACCATGGATCCAGAAAATAGGGTCTTACTTCAAGTATATGAAAAAGAAGATTCACAAATGTCAACCGACGCAACATTTTCAATGCTAATGGGTGAGAAGGTAGAACCTAGAAGAGAATTTATTGAAGAAAATGCCCAATATGTTGAAAATTTAGATGTCTAGGAGGATAAATGACAGAAGAAAATTATCAAAACATCATAGAGGTAGAACTTGAAGAGCAAATGAGAAGTGCCTACTTGGAATACTCCATGTCAGTAATTGTTTCAAGAGCCCTACCAGATGTACGTGATGGATTAAAACCAGTTCATAGAAGAATTTTATACGGAATGGAAGGCCTTGGACTTGATCCAAATAAGCCTACCAGAAAATCAGCCAGAGTTGTCGGTGAGGTTATGGGTAAATTCCACCCTCATGGAGACTCTGCAATCTACGATGCCCTTGTAAGACTTGCCCAAGATTTTTCAACTAGATATCCTTTGGCAAACGGCCAAGGAAACTTTGGATCAATCGACGGTGATGACGCAGCTGCTATGCGTTATACAGAAGTTAAGATGAGTAAGATTGCCAAAGAAATGCTTAGAGATATCAACAAAGATACAGTTGACTTTATGCCAAACTTTGACGAGGAAGAAAAAGAACCAACAGTTCTTCCATCAAGATTTCCAAATCTTTTGGTAAATGGATCAAATGGTATAGCAGTAGGAATGGCAACAAATATGGCTCCCCATAATTTGGGAGATTCAATTGATGCTTGTATTGCTTACATGAATAATCCTGAAATTTCTGTAAAAGAACTAGCAGATATTATAAAGGGACCAGATTTTCCAACTGGAGCACAAATTCTAGGAAAAGCTGGAATCAAAAAAGCCTACAAAACTGGACGTGGAAAATTAAAACTTCGTGCAGTAGCAAGAATTGAACCTTTCAAAAAAAATAGGGAAAGAATAATTGTTACAGAAATACCTTACCAAGTAAATAAGGCAAATTTAATCAAAAAAATTGCTGAATATGTTAAAGATAAAAAACTTGAAGGAATTTCTGATATTAGGGATGAGTCCGATAGAAAGGGAATGAGAATTGTAATAGAGGTAAAAAGGGATTCAAATGCCAATATAGTCCTAAATAATCTCTACAAGCAAACTCAACTTGAAACAACCTTCGGAATTATAAACCTTGCCCTTGTTGATGGGGTTCCAAAAATTCTTGACTTAAAAGAATTAATAAAATACTATGTAAAACATCAAAAAGATGTAGTAAGAAGAAGGACAAAATTTGACCTTGATAAGGCACAAAAAAGAAAACACATAGTTGAAGGTTTGATTATTGCTATTGATAATATTGATGAAATTATCAAAATAATCAGATCATCTTATGATAACGACCAAATCAAAAAAATATTTAATGAAAAATTTGGCTTAACAGATCCACAATCTCAAGCTATTTTAGATATGCAACTAAAGAGACTATCAGGTCTTGAAATTGAAAAACTACAAGCTGAAGATAAGGAATTAGCTGAAAAAATTGAATATTTCACATCAATTTTAAATGATGAAGAAAAATTAATTAGCGTTATCGAAGAAGAAATTTTAGAAATAAAAGAAAAATATGCTGATGATAGAAGGACAAAAATTGTACCAGATGAGGGAGAATTTGATATTGAAGAATTAATCGAAAAAGAAGATGTATTAATCTCCCTAACTCATGATGGCTATATAAAAAGACTTCCAATAAACACCTACAAGGTACAAAATAGGGGCGGTAAGGGAATTTCTGCTGGAAATACAAAAGAAAATGACTTTATCCAAAAAATTCTTACAACAAATACCCACGAATCCCTACTTTGTTTCACAAACCTTGGAAGAGTTTATTCATTAAAATGCTATGAAATTCCAGAAGCAAGCAGGCAATCAAGGGGACAAGCTATAATCAATTTGATTTCTCTTTCAAGTGATGAAAAAATCACAGATATTATGGAATTATCAAACCTTAATGAAAAAAGCCAACTAGTATTTCAAACAGAAAATGGAAAAATCAAAAAAACTGATGCAGAATTATTTACAAATATCCAAAGAAATGGAATTATAGCAATCTCACTTGAAGATGGGGACAGACTTGTTTCAATTAGGCAAATAGATAAGCCTTGTGATATAATTGTAACAACCAAAAAGGGAATGGCAATTAAATTTGCCTCATCAGACATCAGGTCTATGGGAAGAAATGCCCGAGGAGTAAGGGCAATTAGACTTGGAGAAGATGACAAGGTTGTTTCAATGAATATTGTTGAGGATGAAGTTTATTTGGTAGTTGTAACTGCAAATGGTTTTGGTAAAAAAACATCCTTCAATAATTTCAATAACCAAAATAGGGGAGGAAAGGGAGTAAGGTGCCACAAGATTACAGAAAAAACAAAAGATGTGGTAGCTACCCTTCCTGCTAATTTGGATGATGATATAATGATGGTTTCTCTAAAGGGAGATATGATTAGAATATCAACAAGAGACATATCAACTACAGGTAGAAATACCCTAGGTGTTAAATTAAAAAATCTTGAAAATACTGAAGATTATATCGTTTCTGTAACCAAGTATTATGAAGAAACTAGTGAGGAATAAGATGTTTAAGGCAAATATAGAAGAAAAAAATGATCACTTATTGGTAAAACTGATTGGCGATTTAGATGTTTATTCAAAAGAAGATTTTGCTAAATTTTGCGATAAGTCACTAAAAGATAAAAATGAAAATTTATTAGTAGATCTTGAAAAACTTGATTATATAGATTCAACAGGACTTGGTATGTTTATAAATATATACAAGGACCAAAAAGAAAAAGGTAAGACTATAAAAATAATAAATGCTAAAGAAAATATCAAAAAATTATTCAAAATAACAGATATAAGTGATTTATTTGAAATGGAGGAATAATGGATACCATAAGTTTAACAATTCCACCAAAGACACTTTATTTAAAATCAATGAGACTTTTGGCAGCAAGCCTTGCAAGCGATATGGGTTTTGATATAGAAGAAGTTGAAGATATTAGAGTAGTCGTTTCAGAAGCAATAAATTATAAAATGAGCGATCAGGATATAAAAATAAATTTCTATATCAAAGAAAATCTAATGAAAGTAGAAGTAATAGGAAAAGATAGGGAAATTGAAGAGGAAAATCTAAAAATCAAACAAATTATCCTTGAGCAATTAGCAGATAGGGTAGAAGTTGTTGAAGATAAGATTATACTTACAAAAGAGAAATAATTATGGCAAAAACAAAAGCTTCTCTTGAAAGAAAAAAAGAGATCAAAGAAAAATTTGAACAATTTTATAAAACAAGGGACAAGGACCTAAGAAATGAGCTAATAGAAGATCATATGTATATAGTCGATATCCTTTCTAACAAATACGTTGGAAAGGGAATAGAAAAAGATGACCTTTATCAAGTGGCATCTCTTGGCCTTATCTATGCCATCGATAGGTATGATCCATCAAAAGGATACGAATTTTCATCCTTTGCTACCCCAACAATAATGGGAGAGCTCAAAAGATACTTCAGAGATAAGGGCTGGGTAATAAGGGTTCCAAGAAGAATTCAAAATCTCTACAAAAAAATAAATGTAGCCAAAAAAATTCTTCCCCAAGAACTCCAAAGAACCCCGACAATAAAAGATATTGCAGCCTATCTTGGAGAAGATGAAGAAACAATTCTAGAAACAATGGAAGCAAGCAAGGTCTATACTCCTCAAAGTTTGGATATGAAATACCAAGTTCAAAAGGGGGAAAACTCTGTGGACTTATCCGACATGATTGGAGAAGATGACAAAAATTTTGATTCCATAGAATTAAAAGATTTAATAGAAAAATCTACAGAAAGACTAAATGATTTGGAAAAACAAATCCTAGAATTAAGATACTACGAGGGCAGAACCCAAGTAGACATAGCCCAAAAACTATCCATCTCCCAAATGACAGTATCAAGAATAGAGAAAAAAATCCTACAAAAATTCACCATAGAAATGAAAAAAATGCAATAAATCACCTAATAAATAGGTGGTTTTTTTTGTGGGAAAAAAATATTAAAATTATTATTAATACAAGAAATAAAATGAATATTACTCCAAAATCAACAAAGAGATTTCTCGACAAGCTCGAAATGGGTTTTGTCTTTATAGTGATTCATTTCTTAGAATTTATTTAATATTAAAAATGAATTAAGAAATTTATCAATTAGCTATAAATGAAGACTTTTATATTTTTCTTCTAATTAATTTTATTTAAATCTTTATTTTTATTAAATTTATGCTTAATTTTTAAAACGAAATAAAAAAACAATAAACTTGCTACTTTAGCGTAAAAGTAAATACCCAAAATAATCCATCTCGAGCAGATAATTATGCCTTGATTTGGCATAATTGTCCCTAAAAATTAGTGTGAAAGCACGGAAAAGTTTTCGAAGAAACTGTTTTTAGTTGTCGAGAGATTTCTTTAATTTTTTTTATATTGAAATTAACTCCGTCCTATTAGAGAAATTAAGATAGTTTATTCCACAAAAAAAATCCCCATAATGGGGAAAATTTTCTAATTTTCATTTCCTGGGTACATTGATGATGAACCTGGATACATTTTTGCTATTTCATTTATTACAAGTCCTATATCGCCAAATCCTTCATCTTCTAATTTCTTTTGAGCTCTTAGGTAGGCTAGGTCTATGTCGTTATTTGTAATTTTTTCAACGGATTTTTTAGAAAATTTATATTGGTCTACCAATTCTTTTCTAAAGGCATCATAATCTTTTTTGTTTTCAGAGAATTTGTCCACTGGTCTATTTCCTTGATCTAAGCTTGTTTTAGCTTGTGAATTGTCCTTTTCTTCTTTTGTATCTTCTTTTTCAGAATTTTCTTTTCCTTCATATCCGTTTGGATATTTTTTCTTTAATTTTTGGCTAGCTTTTTCAATATTTTCATCATAAGTTGCATATTTGTTTTCGTCATAAACTTCATTAAAGATTTTTCTAAGCTCACCGTTTGGAACTTGGGATGCGTCAAAGCCGTTTTGTCCTATATAAACTCTGGCATTTGCGTAATGGTCAAGTCCTTCATCTGTTGAATAAACCCAATTATTTACCACATCTTCTATACTAGAATCTGGATAAAATCTACTGGTATTTGGATTTTCTTTGGCAATTTGGTTAAACATTAGGGTTAGTTTGTTCCAAAAACCTGTTTTTTTGCTAAGTTGATCTGCATCTTTTTGATAAGATTTAATTTCCTTATCGCTTAACTTATCAGTAAAGGCTTGGTCAAATCCACCCAAATCTACCATAGCTTTTTTAATATCCTTGATAGATAAAGTCTTTGAAGGTGATTCGATTTTTTCATTTGATTTTGATAAATTATTAGATTTGTTGTCCTTACTTTCACCTATTATCAAATTATTTTGAGTATTAGATTGGCTTTTAAGTTCGTTGCTATTTGATTTATCATTGTTTTTGCTTTTCAATGAACATGAGGTCAAAACAAGAGATAAACAAAGAGCAAGTGCTATTTTCTTTTTCATAAAACCTCCATATTTTTGTTATTACTTATATTTTACCCGTTTAAGGGGATTTTTAATAGATTTTTTTATTTTTTAATAATTTAAAACAAAATTTTCATAATTTATAACTTTATCCTATTAATATACAAAGAAGAAAAAGGTTATCATTTCAAGTGATAGCTTAAAAAATTATAGATTTTTTTAATTTATTTAGACAATAAATCTGCTAATTTTTGTATAAATATAAATAAGTAAAAAATATTTTTTTCAAAAAAATTGAAATTTTATTGAAATCATCAAGAATAAATAAGGTTTGACAAAAATATAAATATAAATTATAATGAATCCATATAAATCAAAAAATAAAAAGAAAAGAGGAGAGAAGGATGAATGTAAAAAAAGTTTTCTCACAAGCTTTTGCTCTTGGATTGGCTTTGACACTTACAGCTTGTGGCGGTAGTGGCGACAAAGACAATAACGGATCAAATGCCGGAGCAGACAATAAGGCTAGTAACGAACAAGCTAATGAAGAATTTAAAAAACAAACAGATGATAACACACTAGTAGTGGGTGTTGATTCACTTGGGGGAGAATTCATCCAAGGTTTTAATAACAGTGCTAATGATGTAAGAGCTAGAGAATTTATGGGAATTCAAGGTTCTGTTGGATATGCTACTTATGTAAAAGACAGAAGCGGAAAATATGTAATGAATAAAACCGTTCTTGATGGAGATCCTAAGTCAAAAGAAAATGAAGATGGATCAAAAACTTTTACTTTTAAAATTAAAAAAGATTTAAAATGGTCTGACGGTAAGCCTGTAACAGCTGATGATTATTTATTTACAGCTCTTTTACACTCACCACAAGATTATGCTCTAATAACAGGATCTACTGAAATTGGTGGAGATTCTCTAAAAGGCTACAATGACTTTAGGGAAGGAAAAACTGATGAATTTGCTGGACTTAAGAAAATTGATGACCAAACTTTTGAAATTACAGTTTCAAATGATTTCTTACCATACTTTGAAGAGGAATCTCTAAAAGCAATGAATCCTAGACCAATTCATTATATAGCTCCAAACTTAACAGTTGATGGATCTAAGTTTGCCCTTAAAGATGGCTACAAATTATCAGATGATGACAAAAAGGCCTTTGTTGCATCACTTGATAAGCAAATTGAAACAGAAAAATCTTCTTATGATGAAGCTGTAAAAGAAGCAGGCGAAGAAGATCCAGATGCTAAAAAAGAACACGAAGAAAAACTTAAAACTCTTGAAGATAAGAAAAAATCTGCAGAAAGCGGAAAAGATATAGACCCAACAGAAATGCTTGTAGAACAAGCTATGCTTTTTGATGCAAATGAATACAGAAAAGCACCAAAGGTTACTTGTGGACCTTATAAATTTGTTTCATTCAAAAACAATATGGTTAAAATGGAACTTAACGACAAATATGCTGGAGATTTTGAAGGACACAAAGCTACAATTAAAAATGTAATTATCCAAGCAATAAACCCAGAAATATCTGTAGACCTTGTTCAAAATGGGGATATAGATGTATTTGAAGGTGAAATGAATGGGTCAAGAATTTCTCAAATGAGAAAGGCAGCAAAAGAAAAGAAATTACAATATGTAGCTTATGACAGAAATGGTTATGGATGTTTGAAATTCTTAAATGACAGGGGAGCTACCCAATACAAAGAAGTTAAACAAGCTATAGCTTTCTTAATGAACAGGGATGATTTCGTACAAAACTTTGCAGGTGGATATGCAGTAGTAACAAACGGAATGTATGGTTCAAGCCAATGGATGTATAAGGAAAGAGGAGCTGACATAGAAGGAAAACTTACAAAGTATACCTTAAACGTAGAAGAAGCAAACAAGAGATTAGACCAATCTCCATACAAATTTGAAAAAGATGGAAAAACTCCTTGGGATGCAAAAAAAGCTGCTGACCAATATAAGAGCAATGCAGACAAATTTGATTATTACAGATACGATGAAAATGGTAAAAAATTACAAGTTAACCAATTTGGTTCAAAAGATTCAGAAATAACAACCCTTCTTTCAAACCAATTACCAGACAATGCTAAACAAGCAGGACTTGAATACAATGTTCAAGCAGGTGATTTTAACACACTTCTAAATTACATGATGAATCCTAAAGAAGGAGATAAGGCTGAATATACAGCATTTAACATGGGACTTGAATTTGGATCACCATTTGATCCTTTCTACCAATACAACAGCAAAGGAAACGACAATACTACAAAAACAAATGACCCACAAGCTGACAAAATAACAGAAGAATTAAGAAGAATAAAACCAGGTGAAAATAAAGCTTACCTAGATAAATGGGAAGAATTCCAAAAATGGTACAATGATTACCTACCAGAAATCCCACTTTATTCAAACCAAATTCACTCATCAGCATCAACAAGAGTAAAAGGATTTGAAGGCTTAACACCAGAATGGGCAACATCTTGCCAAATCAACCAAATGAGTCTTAAATAATTAAAAGAAGAGAAGTCACAAAAAGTGGCTTCTTTTTTATTGGAAAATTTTACCAAGCTTATTTGTGAAAGCAAAACTAATTACAATATGGACATAAAAAGAGATTTCTCGACAACTAAAACCAGTTTTCTTCGAAAACTTTTCCGTGCTTTCCCACTAATTTTTAGGGATAATTATGCCAAATCAAGGCATAATTATCTGCTTAAGATGGGAGTTGTTTTATTTGCTTTTATACTAAAGTAGTAAGTTTAGTTCCAATATAAAGAAAATAAATAGATCTCTCGACTTAGCTCTAGATGGGTGTAGTTTTTATTTACTTTTAGACTAAAGTAAGAAGTTTGTTATTTTTTAAAGATTTACATTTGAAATATATATTTAATAAGAATAAAAGTGAAGATTTAAATAAAATAATTAGAAAAATAAATATAAACTTACTATTTATAGGATGTTTAGCAATATATTAATTTATTTTGATATTAAATAAATCCGAAGGAATAAATCGAGTATAAAGAATTAACCCATTTCGAGCCTGCCGAGAAATCTCTTTATTAGCTTTAGAGTGAAATTTACTTTCTTCCTTGAATTAATAAATTCAATTTTCACTATCATCCTATTCCATTAGATCTCTCGACTAGGCTCGAGATGGGTGTAGTCTGTATTTACTTTTAGGCTAAAGTAGTAAGTTTATTGTTTTTTTATTATATTTTAAAAATTAAGCTTAAATTTAATAAAAGTGAAGATTTAAATAAAATTATTAGAATAAATAAAATATAAAAATATCAATTCTAGTTAATTTAAAAACTTCTTAATTCATTTTTAATATTAAATAAATCCGAAGAAATAAATCAAATATAAAGACAAACCCATTTCGAGCCTGTCGAGAAATCTCTTTATTAGCTTTAGGTGGAATTTACTTTATTCCTTGAATTAATAATAAATTATTCTTTTGCTTTTTTTTTATAACATGGTTTTCTTTATTTTTCATTTTTTATAAATTCCCCCTTTTTATTTTTATTTATTTTCAAAATTCACCTTTATATATGAAAAACATTAGAGTATTAATGCACTATAGGAATAATTTTTAATTAATATTCATTAATGTAATTTTATGCTCATAAATAATGAATCTTTAAAAATATATATCAATCTTTATAAATTTATGATAAATTTCACATTGACAAATCACTCATCTTATATTATTATTAGGACTATGATATTATAAGTTTACTCTATACTGAGATTTTTATATTTATTTATAAATTTTTATAGTTAATGTTTTCCTCTGTATAAATTTTTGTGAAAATAATTATTTATCTTTATCAAATTAAAGTTAAGAATAAGTAAATGGGTAAATTTAAAAACATTAAGGAAGGGATGAAGATGTTAAAATACATAATAAAGAGAATCATAAATTTGATTCCAGTAGCTATAATCATATCTATCTTGGTTTTTGTGCTTTCTAAATCCATGCCTGGTGATCCTATCTTGGCTATGATGCCAAAGGATGGAAGAATGACCAAGGCCCAACAAGAACAAATGTATAAAAATCTTGAAAAACGTTATGGTTATGATAAATCGTTGCCAGAACAATATTTTATGTGGATGGGAAGAAGTTTGAAGGGAGATTATGGTGAATCTACCCAAGTTAAAAGACCTGTTAAGGAATATCTTTCTGAACCACTTAAAAATACAATTTTACTTAATATTGGTTCAACCCTTGTTTCTTTTGTGCTTTCGGTTCTTATAGGAATAAGGTCAGCCGTTCACAAGGGAGGAGTTTTTGATAAATTCTTCCAGGTCTTTACCTTGGTTGGTATTTCCTTGCCTACATTTTTTATAGGTTTATTTTTGATATTCTTATTTGCCTTTAGGCTAGGATGGTTGCCAGCAAATGGTATGCCTAGAAATAATACTTTTGGTGAGTGGATAAGATATTTAATTTTACCTACTTTAACTTTAACTTTTGGATCTATGGCATCTATTTCTAGATATGTTAGAAATTCTATGCTAGATTCACTTAATGAAGATTATATTAGAACTGCGAGAGCAAAGGGGCTTAAGGAAAAGACTGTAATTTATTCTCACGCTTTTAGAAATGCCCTTATACCAGTTGTAACTGCTATGACTTGGGCAATTCTTTCTATGTTTTCAGGTTCTGCTATAACTGAAACTATTTTTGCTTACAGGGGAATTGGAAATATTCTTATTAAATCAGTTTTGGCTCAAGATTATAATGTTATCCTTGCACTAACAATGTTTTATGCAATTTTAACCCTTCTTGGAAACTTGATTATGGATATTGCCTATGCCCTTGTTGATCCTAGAGTAAAATTGGAGGCTTAGTATGAAAGATGAATTAAAAAAATCATTTAAATCTTTTGGAAAATTAGTTCTTTCCTTGTTTACTTTTGGTACAAATGCAAATGATGAGAGTGAAGAGGATAAGATTAAGGATAGGGCTCAAGATCTTCTTGATGAGCAAAGTGGAGAAAATTTAGAAGACCTTAGATTAAATGAAAATGAGTCTTTAAAGGAAGATGCCATTACTTCTCCTGGAAAAATGGCTGTTAAAAATTATTTTAGAAACCCTCTTGGACTTATTGGACTTGTCCTACTTCTTGGAATTATCCTTGTTGTTTTTATTGGGTCAGCAATAATTCCTTTTAATCCTTACCAAGCTGAGGGAAATCTTATTAATGTTTCCCCAGGTTCAGGCTATATGAAATACCCATCTCAAATGGAAAAAGAAGGGGTTGAGAAGATTTCTGTAGGAAATACTTTTGGTGTAGGTCTTACTAAGGAGAAAAATTACTATTTTTGGGGAAAAAATAACGAAGATGATGTTATGAAAATCCCTGATGATATTAAAGAAGAACTTGATGGCAAAAAAATAAAAGATGTTGCTGCAGGGGATAGGCATATTATTGTAGCTACAGAAGATAATGAGCTTTATGGTTGGGGAAATGATTCTTTCCAACAAGCTGAACTTCCACCAATGCAAGAAAGTAAAATTAAAGAAGAAGGTATTAAAAAACTTGGCGGTGGAGTTCAATATTCTGTCGTTTTGACTGAAAAAAATAATATTTATGTTTGGGGTTCAACAATGAACTCAAGACTTGACCTTATCCCAAAAGAAGTTCAAGGAAAAGTTGTAGATTTTGATACAAGTGGTTCAAATATTCTTGCTGTTTTAAAAGATGGGTCTACAAAACTTCTTGGTGTAAGGGGAGCTGAGGTTGATGTAGGAGCTCCTGATGAGATTAAAAATAATAAGGTTAAAATTACAAAGGTTGCCTTAACATCAAATTCTGCAGCAGCTCTTGATGAGACTGGCAAACTTTATGTATGGGGACCTTCTAGGGATAATTTATCTGGAAAAAATGTTCCTAAATTTGAGGGAAAAGTTAAGGACATAGTTGGTGGTACAAACCACTTCACAGCCCTTGATGAAAACGGCAAACTTTATTCTTGGGGAAATAATAATTACGGTGAGGCAACTTGTCCTAGTGGAAAATATGAACAAATATTTTCAGGATATTTTAATAACTATGCCGTAAGTAAAGATAATAAAATTGATACTTGGGGACTAAAAGGATTTAGGTTCGGATCAGATGACCAAGGACGTGATATTTTTACAAGACTCATTCACGGTGGAAAGATGACTATTGTAATTTCTTTTGTATCAGTTCTAATCCAAGTTGTTCTTGGTGTAATTATTGGTATGGTTTCAGGTTATGCTGGAGGACGTGTTGATAATGTTCTTATGAGAATTACTGAAATTGTTCAATCATTCCCATTTTATCCATTAATTATCACACTTTCTGCCCTCCTTCCTGTAAATACTAGTCAAAATACAAGACTTATGATGATCATGGTTTTACTTGGAGTTATTGGATGGACAGGAATAGCAAGGCTTGTTCGTGGACAAATTTTGGCTGAAAGAGAAAGAGATTATGTAATAGCAGCAAGGGCTTTGGGTGTTACAAATTCATCAATTCTTGTAAGGCATATACTTCCAAATATTCTTTCAATAATTATAGTAAATGCTACCCTTGGTTTTGCTGGAAACCTCCTTACAGAAGCAGGACTTTCTTTCTTAGGTTTTGGTGTCCAAGAACCTATGCCATCTTGGGGAAATATGATGACAAGTGCCCAATCATCAGATGTAATTAATATTTACTGGTGGAGATGGGTAATACCAGCACTTGCAGTATTTTTGGCAGCATTTTCAGTAAACTTAATTGGAGATGCCCTAAGAGATGCAATAGATCCAAGATCAAATGAGAGATAGGTGTAAAAATGAAAAATTTACTTGAAATAAATAAACTCCATACCTACTTTAAAACAAGACGTGGTCTTATAAAGGCTGTAAATGGAGTATCATGCACAATTGAAGAAGGAAAAACTTTGGGCCTTGTTGGAGAAAGTGGTTCTGGAAAAAGTCAAACTGCCATGAGTATCCTTCAACTTTTTGAGCCAAACCAAAAAATTTACGATGGAGAAATTATTTTTGATGGCAAAAAGATTTCTGACTACAAGAGATCTCAAATGGAAAAGATTAGGGGAAATGATATTTCTATGATTTTCCAAGAACCAATGAGCTCTTTAAATCCGGTTTTTACTGTTGAAAAACAAATTTCAGAAGTTTTGATCCTTCACAAAAAAATGAATAAGAAAGAGGCTGCAAAAAGAGTGGAAGAACTACTTGCCCAAGTAAAAATTCCTAATCCTCATGTTGTTGCCAAACAATATCCATTTGAGCTTTCTGGTGGTATGAACCAAAGGGTTATGATAGCCATGGCCCTTGCTTGTGAACCAAAATTACTTATAGCAGATGAGCCAACTACAGCTCTTGATGTTACAATTCAAGCTCAAATTCTAAAGTTGATGAACGAATTAAAGGAAAAGCAAAACACATCAATTTTATTTATAACCCATGATTTGGGAGTTATAAATCAAATGGCAGATGAGGTTGCTGTAATGTATTGTGGACAAATTGTTGAACAATCTCCAGTAGATTATATTTTTAAACACGATATAACAGATTACAACCACCCATATACAGTTGCTCTTTTAAATTCTATCCCTGCAATAACAAGCGATAGAAACGAAAGACTTGATATAATACCAGGATCAGTTCCACATCCACTTAACCTACCTGATGGGTGTAAATTTGCAGATAGGTGTAAGTATGCTAGTGACAAATGTAGGAAAGAAATGCCGGAGCTTGTGGCTGTAAATGAAAATCAAAAAATAAGGTGTCACTTCCCAAATAGAAAGGAGAGAGAAGATGGAGAAAAATAATAAAAAAGTCTTATTTAAAATAAGAAATCTTAAAAAATATTTTCCAATAAAGAAAAATCTATCTTTTCTAGGGGAGCAAATGAATATGTCCATGCTAACGAAAATATTTCAATAGATATATTTGAAGGTGAAACTTTTGGTTTGGTTGGAGAAAGTGGTTGTGGAAAATCCACCTTTGGTAGGACTATTCTTCAAATTTATGAACAAACTGAAGGAACAACCCTATATTATGGAACAACCCTTGACAAACTTGCCCCAGCTTATATGGGAAAGGATATAAAAGACATACCAAAAGTATTTCCTTCATACGATGCTGAGGTGGAAAAACTTCATAAAATTTATGATGATTTAGAAAAAACTGATGATGAAGAAAAAAAAGCTGAATTAAACGAAGCTGCTATGAATCAAAGAAGACTTCTCCAAGAAGAATATGAAAATATGATGAGAATAGCAGGAGGACTTCTTGCTAGTGATAATTTAGAAGAAATTACAAATATTTTAGATGATTATTACAAAAAAATAAAAGAAAGATCAAAAGTTTTACTTCAAATCAAAAAAATAAAAGAAAAAGATCAAGTAAGGATTAGGGATAAAAAAGAATTAAAAAATGCTATCCTAAATGATCCAAAATACAAGGAACTTTTAAGTAAAAAAGAAAAACTTGATAAGGAAGTTTTGGAAAAAGAGCAAAAAATAAAGTCTAAGAAAGATCAGTTAAAATCAAAAGACCTCTTTGAAAAATTTGAAAGTTTTGTAGATGATGGAATAGATTTATCAAGACTTACAAATGAGGAAATGAGAGAGCTTAGAAAAGATCTTCAAATAATTTTCCAAGACCCTTATGGTTCTTTGGATACAAAAATGACAGTTGGAAATATAATTGGAGAAGGTGTCTTGGGCCATGGACTTTTCAAATCAAGAAAAGAAGCTGGCTACAACGAATATATCCAAGATGTAATGAACCAATGTGGACTTGCCCCATATTTCATTCACAGGTACCCTCACCAATTTTCCGGTGGACAAAGGCAAAGAATAGGAATAGCCAGGGCCCTTGCCTTAAACCCAACTTTTATAGTTTGCGATGAGGCAGTATCAGCCCTTGACGTTTCAATTCAATCACAAATTATAAACTTATTGCAAGATTTAAAAACAGACTTAAACCTAACCTATCTTTTCATAACCCATGACCTTTCAGTTGTAAAATATATTTCTGATAGGATTGGGGTAATGTATTTGGGAGTTATGGTTGAGCTTTCTGATTCAGATAGGATTTTCAAAAATCCTCAACACCCTTACACAAAGGCGCTTTTACAAGCAATTCCAAGAACAGATGTTGATAAGGGGCAAGAATTACAAACAATTGATGGAGATATTCCATCAGCTGTAAGGCCACCAAAGGGGTGCCGTTTCCATACAAGATGTAAATATTGCATGGACATTTGCAAACAATTTGAACCAGAATTAAAAGAAGTAGAAGAAGGTCATTTTGTAGCTTGCCACTTGATGGATGTATCAGAAAAAACAAAACAAGAAGCCTTTGAAAAAAACGAAGAAAAGAGACTCAAAGAAGAACACGAATTAGCTAAGGAAGCTAATCTATGAAAAGACCAATAGATCCCTTCAAAAACAAAAGTAAAGAAGAAATCTATGAAAAAGAAGAACTTTTAGAAAAAGACAACTTGGAAAAAGACGATAGACTTGCCATGTTTTTGGCAGCCATGAAAGTTTTTATGCCACCAGTCTTACTAATACTTCTCTTATTTACCTCTTTAATATTTTTCTTTTAAGTTTATAAAATAAATTTAGGGGTAGAAAATAAAAAGAGAGTAAAGAAAGGAAGTATTATGAGTAAATTTGATTTATATTTTAAACCAGAATGTCCATACTGCTTAAAAGTTTTAAACTTCATGCACGAAAATAAAATTTTAGACTTCACATCTTACAATGTAAAAGATGGAAGAAGTGGAAAAGAAAACACCAAAGAATTAATAGAGCTTGGCGGAAAAGATCAAATCCCATTTATGGTATTTGGTGACAAAAAAATGTATGAATCTGATGATATAATCGAATATCTAAAAGAAAATTATTAAAAATATGCCAGTGGGATTATCCTGCTGGCTTTTTATTTGGAGAAAAAAATGAAAAAATTACAATACAAAGATGGAAAAATTTTTGAAAACGAAAGAATGACCTACAAATTAGAAGGTAAGTACAATGTATTACGTCCTAGTGGAAAATTAGTGGCAAGATTTAAAATAAAAAACCTATTTAGTCTAAGAGGAAAAAAACAAGCTGTAATAGGAAACTTAAAAATAGAAAAAATGAAAGACCAACCCATAAGCCAGGCTAAAATTATAAATAGGCAAGTAAGATTAATAGAAAACGGAGAAAACTTATCCCTAATAAAAGAAGACGAATTTCTAGCAAACTTTAACTTTGAAGAAAACACCCTAGAAATATATGAAGATGAGGGCCTAGCTGTGGCAATATTTTTTGCCTTAAAAAAATTAGGGTAAAAATAAGGCCTTAGAAAGAAAATTAATCCAAAAAATACCCCCATCTCGAGCGAATGAAATGAGTGGAGAGATCTCGTAGAAAATAAGTATATAAGAAAAATTAGAAGTAGATAATTCAAAGAAGATAGAAAATTAATTTTTAAAATTAAGAAAGAGATCTCTCGACAGGCTCGAGATGGGTTTTATTTCGTTTTTAAATTAGAATTTATTTATAAATCAAATATCATAAAAAATTTCACCTTATCCTTCTCAGACTTAATAAAAAATAATGAAACAAAAAAATGTAAAAAGACTTTAGCGATAAAATCAATCCAAAAATTCTCCATCTCGACCAGATGATTGTGCCTTGATTTGGCACAATAATCCCTAAAACTAGTGCGAAAGCACGGAAAAATTTGCAAAGCAAATGAGTTTTCATAAGCACGAGAAAATTTGCTTAGCAAACGGGTTTTAGTATGAGTGGAGAGATCTCATGGATTAAGTAAATATAGAGAAACAGTAAAGGAAAAGATTTCTAAACTTAGCTGTTTATTATTATAATTTAACTTTAAAATGAATATATTTTTCCTAACAATCCCGTATCTAAGTAAATTTTAGTTATTCTAAATAAAAAAGAACTCAAAATTGAGTCCTTATACATATATATTACCATTTTCATCAGAAGGCTTTGTAAGGGCTGTTAAAAATTCTACAAAAGAAATTAAGGTAGGAATAAAAGTCCAAGAAAAAAATAAATATAGTATTCCATTGCCGATTTTTCCGGAATAAAATTTGTGTCCACCAAAGCTACCCAAAAAAAATGCCAAAAGAAGATAAGAAAGCTTATTGACCTTCTTTTTATTTTGCATACTAGTATTTATATAGTAATTGTTGGTAACATTGTTCCTGTAATCAATTGTGTTTGTCTCAAAATTGTAATCAGAGGTTTTCTCTTTTTGAAAAAGATTTTCTTCTTTATGTAAGTTATTTTCTTTATTTTCAACAAGTTCGTCCTCTTTTATTTTTTTTACAAAATTTCCCTTTTCATCCTTAAATACCTTAACCCTGTCTCCAATTTGAGGAAGAAAATTTACATCAGATAAGTTAACCCTAACAACAGACCCATCGTCCATACCGACAACTATGCTGTCAATTTCTATTTTAATAATTTCACCCATAATTCCTCCTTATTTTTTATAATTATATCATTATTTGTAAGTGAAAATAAAAGAAATTAAGAAAAATTCCCCAAGTTGCCCTATAGTTGCTAGCTTTTTTAAAAAATTTCCTTACAATAATAAAAAAGGAGGATTTATGATTGGAGAAAAAATTAAAAATAAAAGAAAAGAATTAAACTTAACCCAAGAATATTTGGCAAAAGAATTAAATATTTCAAGACAAGCTGTCTCCAAGTGGGAGAAGGGACTTAGTGAACCTTCTATGGATAATCTTGTGAAATTATCAGAAATTTTTGGAGTTGATATAAAATATTTTAAAAACAAAGATGATAAAGAAAATGAATCTTTTATTTCTAAAATTTTTTGGGATTTTTTATATGCAGCTATAGGCCTTGTTTTTTATTTAATATATTATTTTGGCATAATGGAGGGGGCCTTAAATAAAAACCCCAAACAAATGCCCTTTTTAATACTAACAATTTTTCTAGCTTTTTCGGTAATAGCCTTTCCCCAAGCTATTAAAAATATGGGAGATAGATTAGAGAAAATAGATTATTTTACATTTTCAAAATTAGTCTTGCCAATAATTTTTATAATTTCACCCTTTATTGTTTTTTATTATATTTTTAAAAAAGAATGATGATAATTTTAGGATGTTTATGTAAATTTAAGCAAAAAAATGTGCAGATTTTTATTCTGCACATTACTTTTTATTTTCTTATTAAATAGTTAAAGGCTGATAGGGCTGCTGTTGCTCCTGAGCCTGCTGCTATTATTATTTGTTTATAAAGGGAATTTGTTGCATCGCCTGCTGCAAATATTCCCTCTATATTTGTTGAACCGTCTTTTTCTACTTCGATTTCGCCCCTATCTGTGAGTTTTATTTTTCCTTCCAGCCATTCTGTATTTGGAATTTGACCGATTTGGATGAAAACTCCGGCAAGATCTATTGTTTTTTCTTCTTTTGTATTTCTATCTATATATTCAAGACCTGATAGTTTTTTATCGCCAAGGAGTTTTGTTGTTTGGGCAGAAGTTATAACTTTTACGTTTTTTAAGGATTCTAATTTTTTTTGTAATATTTTATCTGCCTTTAATTCTGGTAAAAATTCGAGAACTGTAACGGTTTTTGCTATTGATGCAAGGTCTATTGCCGCTTCTATTCCTGAATTTCCTCCTCCTACAACTGCTACGTCTTTTCCTTTAAATAGGGGACCGTCGCAGTGGGTACAAAAAGCTACGCCTTTGTTTTTGAATTTTTCTTCTCCATCTATTCCAAGAAGTCTCCATCTTGTTCCTGTTGCAAGAATTATTGTTTTACTATTTATTTTTGCCCCATCTTCTAGGATTAAATTAAATTCATGGTCATTTTTTTCAAAATCGACAGCTTTTACTCCCTCTATTATGTCTACTCCAAGATTTTCCACTTGCTTTTTGACTGATAGCATATATTTAGGCCCCTCTGTTTTCGGTATTCCTGTTATATTTTCTATATCGAGGGTTTCGTTTACTTGTCCACCAAATTCATCTGCTACTATTGCAACTTTTAGTCCTTTTCTTGCTCCATAAATTGCAGCTGTAGCACTACTTGGTCCTGCTCCGACTATCAAGATATCATAATTTTTGAAATTGGATAAATCTTTTTGGACTTTTTCTGCCACAAGATCTAAAAGACTTGCCATAGTTTTTTTGCCCCCGTCAAGAAATTCTCCATTTTCAAAAATTGCTGGCACTGCCATAAGATCTCTTTGTTCACATATATCTTGGTTTATGGAACCTTCAATCATAGTGTGAGAGATATTTTTGTTCAAAACTGCCATAATATTGAAAGCTTGTACAACTTCTGGGCAGTTGTGGCAGGAAAGGGAAACTATTGTTTCAAAATTTCTTTTTTCCTTTATAGATTTTATTCTTTCTTTTTCTTCCTTGGATATTTTTGGTTCGATTCCACCAACTTGTAAAAGTGCAAGAACAAATGATTCAAATTCATGTCCCAAAGGTATTCCTGCAAAAACAATTTGTCCGTGTTCAAATTCTCCATTTAAGCTAAAAGCAGGTGTAAAATCTAATTTTTCTTCTTTTATTTTAATCTTATCAGATAAAGACTTAACATCTTCTATAAAAGATTTTAATTTTTTTGAATTTTCATCTTCATTTAGCGAAAGTCCAATTGTTACATTGGACTTTAGCATTTTAAGATAAGCCTTTAGCTGATCTTTTAATTTACTGTCTAACATTAGATTTTTCCAACAAGGTCAAGACCTGGTGTTAATGTATCATCATCTTCAGAATTCCATTTAGCAGGACATACTTGATCTGGATGTTTTCTTACATATTGACCAGCCTTAACTTTGTATATATTATTTTCTGCTTTTCTTCCTATTCCACCCGCATTTATTTCTAATGTTTGAATGATGTTATCAGGGTCTATTACAAAAGTTGCTCTGTCAGCTTTTCCATCTTCTGTTAAAATATCTAAAGCTTTTGTAAGTTCTTTGTTTGAATCGCCAATCATTTTGTATTGGATTTTTCCAATTGCATCACTTTCATCATGCCAAGCCTTGTGCACAAAATGTGTATCAACGCTTACAGAATAAACTTCAGCACCCATTTCTTTTAATTGCCCATATTTTTCTTGTAAATCCTCAAGCTCTGTAGGACATACGAAAGTAAAGTCTGCTGGATAAAACATTAAAACTTTCCATTCACCCTCAAGGTCCTTATCGCTTATCTTTACAAATTCATTTGTTTTTGGATCGTAAGCATCCAAATTAAATTCAGGTAATCTTTTTCCTATTAATGACATAATATCCTCCATAATTTAAATAATTACTTCATTTTAAATAAAAAAATAAAGTATATGATAATTATACTCATTATAATTTTTGAATCAATATCAATAATTTTTAAAAAATAAAAAAATGCCTTTCCAAATTTTTGGAAAGACATTTTAAAAAGCCACTTATAATTTTTTAAGTGGCTCTTTGATGGGCGAAATCTTTTTAAAGATTTCTATGAGTTAAACAGTAAAAGTTTATTTTCTAAACTTTCCATTTAATTATATCATTGAATTTACAATTGGTAAAGATATTTAATAATTCATCCACATAGTTTGGGTATAATTTAATTGAGGTGAATTATGAATATATTACTAGCTTTAGATTCGATTAAAGACTTTGAAAATTCTATTGAAATTGGAAATTATTTTAAAGAAGAGTTAGAAAAAGATAAAAATAATAAGGCTTCTATTCTTCCCTTTATTGATGGGGGAATGGGAACTGTTGAGATTATGAAAGAAGTAATCGGTGGAGATTTTTCTTATCTTAATGTACATAATCCTATAGGAGAGGCTGCCACTGCCAGATATATTATCAAAAAAAAATTCTTGCATTATGGAGATGGCTCAGGCTTGTGGGCTTAGGCTTATGTATAAGGATAAGCTTAATGTTATGGAATCATCTTCTATTGGTATGGGAGAGATGCTTGTTGATGGATTGAATAACGGCTGTGAGGATTTTTTTATAGGCATTGGAGATACGGCTGTTAATGATATGGGAATGGGCATGCTTTATGCCTTGGGAGTGAGGTTTTTTGATAAAAATCTTAATTCTTTAAACCCTGTTGCTAAAAATATGATCAAGGTTGATTCTATTGATGCCAGTGGACTTGATAAGAGAATTTTGGATACTCATATTGAAATCGCAACTAGCCTTCCCCTTACTCTTTTTCAAAAAAATTCTTTTTTAGATAAGAGGCCTATAAGAAAAGGAGCAAGCGAGGAGGAAATTTTAGAGCTTGAGAAAGCCTGCAAGCATTTTTCTAAAAAAGTGAGTGAGTTTTTAGGGGTTAGCGAAATTGATTTTCCATATCTTGGCGCAGGTGGTGGAGTTTCTTGGGCTATGTATATATTTTTTAAGGCGAAAATTTCTAATTCTATGGAACTTATCTTATCTCTTGTAGATTTTGAAAAGCAGGTTAAGGATAAGGATCTTTTGATTATTACTGAAAATGTTAATGAGTTTAATGGGGAAAATTCTATTAATCTTGCTAGATTTGCCAAAAGATATAAGGATCATATTAAAATAATTTTCTTACAAGATGAAGATTATCCCAAATTGAAGGATAATTCTTATATAGATGAGACCTATAATTTTAAATTAAATCCAATCCTTGAAAGAAGTGACTACGAAAAGGAAATAAGGTCTATGGCAAGGGACTTTATTAGAAAAAAACTTGCTTAAAAATATTTTAAAGAAAGAGGAGTTATGGCTAAGGGAAAAATGACAAGAATTTTGATGGCGATTAATGTCATAGTGTTTATTTTTATGACTGTAACGGGCGGCAGCGAAAATATTGAAAATCTTTTAAGATTTAATGCTATGAGCAAAATCCATGTATACCAAGGAGAGTGGTGGAGATTATTTTGCCCGATTTTTATCCACATTGGAGTTTTTCATCTTTTGATGAATATGTATTTTTTAAATAGTGTTGGAGATACTTTTGAATCCTTGTACGGATCTAAAAATTTCCTAATTATTTACTTACTAACAGGGGTAATGGGAAATTTGTTTACCTATGCCTTTGGAGAAATTACAAGTGTTTCAGCAGGAGCATCCACATCCCTTTATGGTTTGTTTGGCCTTGCTCTAGGAATTATGTTTAACTATAGGGACAATGAATTTCTAAGGCAATTTGGTTCAAGCTTTATAGGAATAGTTGCTATAAATATTATCTATTCCTTTATGGTTCCAGGAATTGGAATAACAGGACATATTGGCGGACTTTTGGGAGGCTTTATTCTTGCAGGATTTTTCCCAATAATGAACATGCCCCTACCAACAAGTACCAAAATTATAGCAATAATTGCCTTTGGCCTAATAGCTATGGGCTTTATATATATAGGAAATAGGTCAGTTGCACAAGTTTTATAAAAAAAGGAGAAAAAATGGACAGAAAAGATATAGACAAGTCCCTAAAATGGGACACAGAAAAAATTTACAAGACAGACGATGATTTCTACAGAGACGTAGAAGAAGTAAAAAATCTAATAGAAAAAACTAAGACATATAAAGGAAGGATTTTAGAATCAGCCGACAGTCTTTACGATTTTTTAAAGACAGATGAAAAATTAGAAAGAAAATTTTCAAAACTTGGCGTATATGCCTCATTAAAATCTGACGAAGATACAAGAGTTGCCAAATACCAAGAAATGACAAAAATTGCAGACAACTTATTTGCAAGCCTTGCCCAAGAACTTTCCTTTATAACACCAGAAATATTGTCAGAAGATTATAAAAAAGTACAAACATATATAGAAGAAAAAGATGAATTAAAAATTTATGAGCATTATTTCGAGGACTTATTTAGAAATAAAGACCACACCTTGGGAGAAAACGAAGAAAAAATTATAGCATCATTTTCAAAACTATCCCAAAATCCACAAAACACCTATATGATTTTTTCAAACGCCGACTTGAAATTTCCAAAGGTAAAAAAGGCGATGAAGAAATTCAAATAACAGACGCAAACTTCACAAACCTAGAACTAGATCCAAATCGTGAATTTAGAAAAGAAGTTTACGAAAAATATTACACAGTCTACAAGCAATTTGAAAATACAGCAGCCTCCCTCCTAGATGGAGAAATGACAGCAAACAACACCATAGCAAAACTCAAAAAATTTGATTCGGCAAGAAAGATGAGTCTATTTGCAAATAATATTGACGAGAAAGTTTATGACAATCTAATAGAAGTAATCCATGACAATATAGAAATTCACAGAGACTATACTAGCCTAAGAAAAAAAGTTTTGGGACTAGATGATTTAGGATTTGAAGATATTTACCTACCTTTAGTAGAAGACTATAACAAAACTTACACATTTGAAGAGGCAAAAGAATTAATCCTAAAAGCCCTAGCCCCACTTGGAGAAGACTATATTAAAAAAGCGAGAGAGGGCTTTGACGATAGGTGGTTTGATGTAATGGAAAATGATGGAAAAAGGTCAGGAGGATATTCATCCGGATCCTACGATACAGAACCATACATTCTATTAAACTACAACGACTCCCTAGACTCACTTTTTACAACAGCTCACGAATTGGGTCATTCTATGCATTCCTACTACACAAGAAAAACCCAACCATATATCTACGGAGATTATTCAATATTTTTGGCAGAAATAGCATCAACAACAAACGAACTTCTATTACTAAACTACATGATAGACCACGCCAAAGACGAAAAAGAAAAAGCCTATCTATTAAACCATTACGTAAACTCATTCAAATCAACAGTCTTTAGACAAACAATGTTTGCAGAATTTGAACTAGAGGCAAATAAGCTAGTAGAAAATTCATTACCAGTAACGGCAGAAAAATTAAACCAAATCTACCACGACCTAAACGTTGACTATTTTGGAGAAGATATAGAAGTAGACAAATATATATCAACAGAATGGGCAAGAATCCCACACTTTTATATGTTCTACTACGTCTTCCAATACGCAACAGGCTTTTCATCAGCAGTAAGCCTATCAGAAAAAATCTTAAAGGGTAATAAAGAAGACTTAGAAAAATATCTTAACTTCCTAAAAGCAGGAAAAAGCAAATACCCACTACAAGTATTAAAAGAGGCAGGAGTAGACATGAGTAAAAAAGACTCACTCCAAAAAGCAATGGATGTATGCAAAGAAAAACTAGAAGAATTAAAAAAATCATTAGAAAAATAAAAAATAAAATAAAAAATTACAAAAAAGAGCCCATCAAGCAAAAAAACAAAGAAGAAAAGCTTGAAATTAAGGGCTCTTCTAAATTTTTTAAAAAATTAAAAAAAATATTTGACAAAGATAAAAAATCCTAGTATTATATAAAGGCACTGTTAAAGAAGCAGTCAGGCGATAAAAAATTAAAAATAAAATTTTTAAAAAACTTGACAAGCTAAAAAATACAGTATATAATGTATATGATATCACTTCAGAGAAAACATCTCGAAAGTAAAGATTTAATAAAAAAATTAAAAAATACTTGACAAGATAAAATGAGCGTGGTATTATATAATAGTCGTTACGAGATAACGACATTGAACCTCAAAAAAATATATAGAAACTACAAGAAAAGTAAAGTGAATTACTTTGAGTAAACCAAAAACGAAAAATAGACAATAGTCAAGATCAAACTTTAATTGAGAGTTTGATCCTGGCTCAGGATAAACGCTGGCGGCGTGCATAACACATGCAAGTCGAACGATGAAACTTAGATGATTTCTTCGGAATGAACTTAAGTGGATTAGTGGCGAACGGGTGAGTAACACGTGAGTAACCTGCCTTACACAAGGGGATAGCCTCTGGAAACGGAGAATAATACCCTATAAAGTCTAATCAGCCCATGCTGGAAAGACCAAAGATTTATCGGTGTAAGATGGACTTGCGTCTGATTAGCTAGTTGGTGAGATAAAAGCTCACCAAGGCGACGATCAGTAGCCGGCTTGAGAGAGTGTACGGCCACATTGGGACTGAGACACGGCCCAAACTCCTACGGGAGGCAGCAGTGGGGAATTTTGCACAATGGGGGAAACCCTGATGCAGCGACGCCGCGTGATTTAGAAGGCCTTCGGGT
>NZ_ABXA01000048.1 GCF_000173355.1 Anaerococcus hydrogenalis DSM 7454 | reverse complement strand
AATAGGCAGCATACTTCGAGAATTATGCTCAAGAAAAGGGATAAACATAATAGAAGCAGAGTTATGTCCAGATCATATCCATATGCTGGTAGAAATACCACCAAAGTACTCAATATCACAAATAATGGGAATATTTAAAAGGAAAAAGTTCACTGATAATATTCGATAGACACGCAAACCTAAAATATAAATATGGCAACAGACACTTTTGGTGTAGAGGATATTATGTAGATACAGTAGGAAGAAATGAAAAGAAAATAAAAGAATATATACAAAATCAATTAAAAGAAGATTATTACACTGACCAAATAAGTATAAAAGAATACTATGACCCGTTTACGGGAGAGTCAGTAAATAAAAACAAATAAAAAAACTGCTTAAGCAGTAGTTGGGATAGTGGTGCATGTGACAGAATACTCGACAGCCCCAATAGGGGCGTGCCGGTATTCGCGCCTTATAGGCGCTGTGCAAACTACCAGCTAAGCTGGTAGTTTTGATTATAGTAGTTGATGTAAGTATTTTTTGCTATAGTAAAAATATAGGCCTTAATATTTCTAGTATTTTCTATTTTCTTACTATTATTTATGACTTTTAGAAAAGTTTCGCTTGTTATATCCTGGGCTACGTCCTTATTTTTACTCAAAGAGAGCAAAAATCTATAAACATCTTCAAAGTATATTCTATATATTTTTTCGATATCCATTTTGCCCTCCTCACTCTTTTTGATATAATAATATTATCAAATATTAAAGGAGATGCCATGAGAAATAAAGAACTTTATGAAAGGATATTTTTACGAACAACAATTATTATTTTAACCATATTATTTTTATTATTCCTTGCACCAGCCCTATTAAATGCCCTCATGCCCATAATACTAGCTCTAGTAATCGTGGGATTATTGGCACCATCTATAAGAAAGATTGACCATATCCTGCCAATCAAACACAAGGCGGTATCCTACCTGCTTGGTACAATCCTGCTCTTGCTTCTATTATTTTTCTTGGTATGGTTTGTTCAGTTTATAGTAAATCAAGTCTCTGGCTTGGTAGGTAATATCATTAGCAATTGGGATAAGATTGTATCTTCTGTAAATACTTGGATCAATGATGCCAATTCACAGATTAACCTCATGCCAGACTATGTATCAAACACAATAAGGTCTGGACTTAAGTCTTTGTATGAATGGTTGGGTAGCTTACAAAAAAACGCAATCAATATTACCTTTGGCTTTACCCAAGCTTTTATAAATACCTCCAATGAAATAATATTTTTTGTGATTACTTTTGTAGTTGCATTTTATATAATACTTGGCGATATGCAAAATGTTTATGATAAATACCATCTATTGATACCAGAAAAGTCAAAGAATAACCTTTCTTTGATAAGGGCTGTCTTTAAGAATTCAACCTGGAATTATATAAAATCCCAACTAAAACTAGCCTTTCTGTGCACAATAATAATGGCGATTTTCCTGTTTTTCATAGGCCAACAATACTTCATGCCAATAGCCCTAATATTAGGATTTGTAGACCTACTTCCTATGATTGGTCCTATAATAGTCCTCTTGCCATGGTCAATAATAGAACTACTTATCTTTGATAATACCATAAAATCCTTAGGACTATTGATTGTATTGACAGCTTGGACTGGGCTTAGACAAGTCATAGCTCCAAAGGTAATAGGAAGTTCTGCAGATATACACCCAATTCTATCAGTTATAGCTCTTTATGCTGGACTTAAACTTTTTGGAGTGATGGGAGCCATATTGTTGCCAGTTGTATTTATATTTATTGTAGGAATTTATAGGTCTGGAATAATTGATAATTGGATTTATGATTATAAACTATTTTTTAAATATATTAGTGATACATTAAACATTGGAAAAAGAAAACTGGATATTCCAGATGAAGAAAATTAAAAATTAAGTATAGTGTTCTTAGTGATAACAATTATCAGTAAGGAGATATTATGGATAAATTTCAAGTTAAGATTTTGGATATAAAAGAAGAATACAAATATGTATGGACATATACCTTAGAAAAACCCGATGATTTAAATTGGGATGAGGGTTCTAGCTTTCATCTGGCTCTACCAGGTTACGATGAGACAGGAGAGGTAAATAAAAAACTAATTCATCACTTAAGTATAAACACACTTACAAGTGAGGGGAATATTAGATTTACTACAAAAATTCCTATAAGAAAATCACCTTTTAAGAAGACTTTATCGATTCTTAAGATTGGAGATACAGTAACAATTTTTAAGCTAAAATCTCACATGTCCTTAAAAAGAGAAAATAGACCGCTTGTTGCCCTTTCTCAAGGTCTTGCAATGTCAACTATTAGGCCACTTATAAAAAGATTTGAAGAAGATAACACAGATATTCCAGAATTCATAAGTGTAAATGTAAATACCAAGGATACTCATCTTTACGAAAGTGATTTTGAAAATATTGACGGATCACTTTTAGTCAAATATTGGCTAGATAGTAGAAGCGACTATCTTGAGAAAATAAAAGAGCTTGCTAATGATAGGTCAGACTCATATTTTTATGTGGTTGGTAGCGAAAATTTCTTGTTGGATACTCTATTTGTTTTATTAGAAGAAGGAATAAGTGAACAAGCCATTGTTATCGATAAGGATAAGGAAAAAAGAGATATCTTTTTACAAAGCTTAGAAAATTATAATATTATATACTAAAAATTGATGGCATTGCCATCTTTTTTTATATAAAGGAGAAAAAATGGAAAAAGTTGGATGCTACATACATATTCCTTTTTGTCAAAAAAAGTGCTATTACTGTGATTTTTGTGCATATATGAATGTAGAAAATAGGGTTGAACCCTATATAAAAAATTTAATAAAGGAAATTAAGCTCTACCAAGAAAGACTAAATATAGAAATAGATACTATTCACATAGGTGGGGGTACTCCTTCTTATGTAGATGCAAAATATATTGAAGAAATAGTAAATGAAATAAAGAAATTTAAGATAGAGAAAATAAAAGAATTTACCATAGAATGTAATCCAAACTCTATATCTAAGGAAAAACTAGCAATCTATAAGGATATTGGTATCAATAGGATTTCTCTTGGTGTCCAATCTTTTGATGATGAAGTCTTAAAAGAAATTGGCAGAAATCATACAGCGGATATTGCCCTAAAAGATATAGATATGATCAGGGATGCTGGCTTTGACAACTTATCCTTTGACCTCATGCTCAATCTTCCAAGGCAAACTTATAAGTCTGTTAAAAATGAACTAGCTATGGTAAAAAAGATTTCTCCTGAACACATATCATGGTGTTCTCTTATTCTAGAAGAAGGATCAAGATTTTATGCTTTAGATAAAAAAGGGCAAGCTAGACTTGATGGAAGATGACCTAGAGGTAGATATATTTTCATTTCTTGTTGATGAATTAGATAAATTGGGACTTAAAAGATATGAGATATCTAATTTCGCAAGATTTGGGAAGGAATCAATTCATAACAAGAAATATTGGAATATAGATGACTATATAGCCTTTGGCCTGGGAGCTTCGGGATTTTTATCCAATAAGAGATATAACAACACTAGAAATTTTGTAAAATATGACAAGGCTATTAGAGAAGCAAGGTATCCTATCGTTTTTGAAGATTTTATAGATAAGGATGAAAGAGAAAAGGAATATATTATCTTTAAGCTTAGAGAAAGCTCTGGTATAAATCTATTAGAGTTTAAGGAAAAATTTGCTTGTGATTTCTTAGTTAAATATAAGGATGTGATAGAAAAATTCAAGGACCAGGATTTTTATAAGCTTGATGATAATTTCTATTTTACTAAAAAAGGAATGAGTCTTTCCAATGAATTCTATATTGAAATCATTTAAACTTTAGTGAATTATATTTTCCTAAGTGGGTAAATATCATATAGAACATAGAAGGAGATTATATTATGGAAATTAAAAAAGTTACTGTTGCAGGCGGTGGAGTTTTGGGAGCTCAAATTGCCTATGCCGCTGCCTTTCATGGTTTTGACGTTACTATATGGGGAAGAAGCGAAGGTTCGATTGAAAGAGCTAAGCCAAGGATTAACAAGGTATATGAGACTTATACGAAAGAATTGGAACTTGCACCAAGATACATCGGAGCAGAATTCCCAAACTATCCTAGGTCATTTTTTGATGATGTTAAGGATATAAATTTAGAAAAGATCGAAGAGTTAAAGAAAAATAACGAAAAAGCCTACAAAGATTTAAAATACACAGTCGACTTAGAAGAGGCCTTTGCTGATTGTGATCTTGTTATAGAGGCTATAGCAGAGAAAGTTGACGAGAAAAGGGCCTTTTATGAGAAGATTAAGGATATCTTAAAGGATGACGCAATACTTGCTTCAAACTCTTCAACCTTTATGCCATCAATGCTTAAAGACTTCACTGGAAGAGAAGAAAGATTCCTTCACTTACACTTCGCAAACAGTATCCATAGACAAAATTTAGCAGAAGTTATGGGTCATGATACTACAAGTAAGGAAGTTATAGATATTGTAGCTCAATTTGCAAGAGATATAGGAATGTATCCTGCTATTATAAAGAAAGAGAATCCCGGCTATATCTTAAACTCAATACTCGTTCCTCTATTAGATGCAGCTCTCGCTCTTTACGGAGATGATATTGCGGAGCCAAAAGATATAGATATGGACTGGAAGATAGGATCAGGTTCGCCAAAGGGTCCTTTCGAGATGATCGATATAATAGGAATTAATACCGTAATTAATGTTACTAGCACTAGAGAAGATGCCAAGGATCCATCAACTCCTATGGGCAAGGCTCTTAAGAAACTTAAAGAAAGAGAAGCCAAGGGACTTAAGGGAATTGAGACAGGAGAAGGCTTCTACAAATACAGATAAATTAATAATGCTTCTGAGCTTAAGTCTTGGGAGCATTTTTATTGTCCACTTAAGTGAGTTGAGCGAACGAAAGAGAGCGAAACAATAAACCACCTGCTATGCAGGTGGAGGGATTAAGCTTTAGCTTCAAGCACCAAGAAAACCTCCTTAAAGTATAATTGTGATAGTCACATGCACAATTAAACAAGACCAGCTATCAAATGTCAAGAGAAATAGAAATAATTAATCTTGTAATTTATGGCACGTCAAACAAGCCTAAAATTAGGCTTAGAAACTAAATAACAATTAAATATTAGGTATGTAAGCTTTGTTATCCCTCAAACAGCAAAATAATGTTAGTAAGTTTTCTAGCAACTGCACCAATAGCTGTACCATGAGCTTTACCCCTTTGTCTAAGTTTTTGATAATACACAGACAGAGCAGGATCTTTAAAGGCAGCAACACTAGCAGCAAGCCAAATAGCACGTCTAAGATAAGGAGAACCACGTTTAGAAATCTTAGTATCGGTAGCATTAAAATTTCCAGATTGCTTAACAGCAACATCTAAACCAGCATAAGCAACTAACTGATTAGCTCTCTCAAATCGTGAAACATCACCGATTTCTGAGAAAATAGCAGCGCCTAAGACATCACCAATACCAGTGATAGAAGTAATAACAGGGCATAAAGA
>NZ_ABXA01000049.1 GCF_000173355.1 Anaerococcus hydrogenalis DSM 7454 | reverse complement strand
TGGCAAGGTTCATGATATGAGAGCTCCTGACTATGACGATTGGAACTTAAATGGAGATATTTTAGTTTATAATCCAGTTTTAGATGACCAATTAGAATTATCATCAATGGGAATAAGAGTAGATGCAAAAACTTTAAAAGAACAATTAAAAATTGCTGATTGTGAAGAAAGATTAAAGTTTAAATATCATAATATGCTTATAAATAACAAACTTCCACAAACAGTAGGTGGTGGAATTGGTCAATCAAGACTTTGTATGTTCTTTTTACAAAAAGCTCATATAGGAGAAGTTCAAGTATCATATTGGCCAGATGAAATGAGAGAAGAATTAAAGAAAAATCAGTAAATTTATTATAATTTCATATAAAAAAGGACTTTAATAAGTCCTCAGAGCGTAGACAAAGTATGAAATTAGATAATATTTATTTGAAATAAAATAAAGCTAAGAACCATCTCGACTAAGTGAGTGAAACGAACGCATGGAGAGATCTCATGAGATTTCTCCGCTCGTTACACTCGGTCGAAATGGGAAAATTTTTAGTTTATCAACAGCCTGAAAGGACTTTAATAAGTCCTTTTTTATTGGTCAAATTCTTTAATTTCTTCTATAAAAATTTCCCCATATTGTTTTAATTTTTTATCCCCAACGCCTTTTATTTTTAAAAAGTCCTTTTTATTTTTAGGCTTTAATCTTGCCATATCTATCAAAGACGCATCAGAAAAAACTATAAATGGTGGTATATTTCTTTTTCTTGAAATATCTAACCTTAATTTTTTCAAATTATTAAACAAATCACTATCATAGGGCATATTTGAATTGAATTTATCAATTTTTTCTTTTGTATTTTCTTCTTTTAAATTTCTAATATAAACTTTCTTTTTAGAAAACAAGACATCTTTTGATTTTTCATTTAATTTTAAAATAGGATAATTTAGACCAGAAACTTTTATATAGCCATCAGCTACTAATACCCCTATCAAATCTTTAATATATTTAGAAGATTTATCTTTCATTATTCCAAATGTAGAAATACTTTTTAGATTTTTTTCTTTAGAATTTTTATTGTTTGATCCTTTCAAACAATCTACAATGGTAGACGTTCCATACCTTTGATCAAGCCTATATATACAAGATAAGATTTTTTGACTATCAATACTGGCATCAATTTTTTCATAATCATCCAGGCAGTTAGAACAATTATTACAAGTTTCTTTAGCTTCTTGACCAAAATATTCTAAAATAAAGGCTCTCAAACACTGGTTAGTATTTACATAATTTATAATAGTTTGTAATTTTTCAAGTTTTACCAATTGATAATTTCTATTTTGAGACTGGGAAATCAAATATTTATTTACAACTATATCTTGTCCTGAATATAATAAAATCGCATCAGATTTTTCCCCATCTCTTCCTGCCCTGCCTGCTTCTTGATAATATGATTCCATATCCTTTGGCATATTCATATGAATTACATATCTTACATCAGACTTATCTATTCCCATCCCAAAGGCATTTGTAGCCACAATTATATTTTTCCTATCATAAATAAAATCTTCTTGATTTTTCTTTTTTTCCTTATCCGATAAGCCTGCATGGTAATAAGTTACCTTATAAGATAATTTTTTTAAATATTTATAGCAACTTTCAACTCTTTTACGGGTGGATGCATAAATTATTCCAGACATATCTTTTTTATTTTTAAGATAAGTAGAAATAAATCCTAATTTATCTTTAGGTTTTTTAACTTCAAAAAAAAGATTTTCCCTATCAAAACCCGTAACTTTTACAAAAGGATTATCTAATTTTAAATTTTTAATGATATCTTCTCTAACAGATGATGTAGCAGTAGCTGTAAAGGCTGCTATTTGAATTTTTCTATCAAATAAATCATATATTTGAGGAATTATCTTATATGATGGTCTAAAATCATGTCCCCATTGAGAAATACAATGAGCCTCATCAACTGCTATGAAAGAAATATTAAGGTCTTTGATAAAGTTAATAAAAAATTCATTTTCTAATCTTTCAGGTGAAATATATAAAATTTTAATTTTATTATTCTTAATTTCTCTTAAAGTTTTTGTGTAAGTTTCTATATCTTGACTAGAATTAATAAAAGCTGCATCAATTCCATTTTCAATTAAAGAATCAACTTGATCTTTCATAAGAGAAATTAATGGAGAAATTACCAAACAAATCCCATCTTTTATTAAAGCAGGAAGTTGGTAGCAAATTGATTTTCCTCCACCTGTTGGAAGAACTCCAAGTACATCTTTTCCATCCAAAATATTTTCAATTAATTCCTCTTGCCCCTTTCTAAATGAATCATATCCAAAATATTTTTTTAAATTTTCTAAAATATCCATATATCTCCTAATTTAACTTAAAAAAAATAATTAAGCTTAAAAACTTAATTATTTTTTGTATTATCATTTTCTTTATTTATATTAGAATCTGTATCTAAGGGTGTAGACAAATCATTACTATTTTCATTAGGTGATGTTACAAAATCTTCATCTTTCATGACTGAACCCTCACCCTTGTTTATCAAAATATCTCCAATTTTTGTTTTCATATTTAAACTTTTGTTTTTATCTTTTCCTGTAGAATATCCATCTAAAATATTTCTATAAGAAACATTTCCCAAAACAAAATTACCAACATTCAACTTAGCATTTATATTAAAAGACTTTATCGAATCTTTTGTAGAGATTTCTATATCCCCATTTTCATTTTCTAAATTTTGATCTGCCTTTAATTTACTATCTTTTAAAATAATGTTTCCAACCCTAGTCTTTAAGTTTGTATCTTTAATTTCAGAATTTTTAAATAAAATAGATCCAACATCATTTGTAACAGAGCCAGTAATTTTTGACTTATTAAAACTGATATTTCCACTTTCTAAATTAAGATCCATATCCTTACAATTTAAATCGGAAATTTTTATATCTCCAGCTCCAACTCTTCCCTTTATGCTTTCGATAGCTTTATTTTTTGGTAAAAATATTCTAACTATTTGAATCTTATTTTTCATATAAAGTTCTTTTCCCTTAATATCAGATGATAACTTTAAATTTCCATCCTTAAATTTTGTCTTAACTTCATATGAATAATCATCCCTGTACAAATTTGTATACTCTACATAAGGATTAGTTGAAGATTTTTGAATCCTAACATCACAAGTATTCAAATCAAAATCTATTGACTTTAAATCATCAAGGTCAACTCTCATAATTTTTGAAGAATTATAAGAGTTTTCATTTATTTCCTTAGATGACTTTCCATAATTATTGGAAAAGTCAATATTTTTAGACAAAAAGAAAATTAAGGCTAAAATGATAAGGGCAAAAACCCCTATGCCTATTTGCTTTTTATCAAGTTTAAAGCTATTATTTTTTTTATTTTTACTCATTTAACTCTCCCATAATAACTAACTTTCAAATTTTCTATAATCAATGCTATCAAGATAAAGCCCACCAGCTTTTAAGGTAGGATTTGCTCTTTTTTTTATTATTTTTATCAAAGTAAAATTTAAAATCATCCAGACTAATTTTCCCACGACTAAGCTCTATCAAAGAACCAGCCATAATTCTAACCTGGTTATGAAGAAAACTTTCTGCCTTAAAATATAAAAATAAGATATTATTATCTAAAATATAATAGCAATCATCAATTTTTCTTATAGTATTTATTATATCATTTTTTTCACTTAGCATAAAGGCTCTAAAATCATGCTCTCCCTTTAAAATCTCCATCCCTTGTTTAAGCTTATCAAAATCTAATTTATAAGTAATTTGCTCCATATAATTTCTATAGATGGGATGAAGAATCTTCTCAAGCGATATGACATACTTATAAGTTTTTGTTTTTACAGAAAATCTTGCGTGAAAATTTTTATCAACTTTTTTTGATGATAAGGCTAAAATATCTGCAGGTAAATATTTTTTTAAATGAAAATGAAATTTGTCGGCCCTAATATCCTTAGCCGTAAGAAAATTTACATACATTTCATTAGCGTGAACCCCACTATCAGTTCTTCCGCTAGCAATAATCCTATTTTTTTCACCTGTAACTTTTCTAATAGCTTCTTCCAATTCTTTTTGAACGGTTCTTTTATCTTTTTGAATTTGAAATCCTTCAAATAAAGACCCATCATACTGGATCTTTAATAAAATATTTTGAATACTCATATAAAAAATTTAACAATAACTATAAGACAAAATAAAGAAAATAAAATCAAAACAAGGTAATCTATTTTGGTCATTATTATTTCATTCAGTCTAGTTCTTTCTCTTCCAATCCTATAAAGTCTTGCTTCCATAGCAGTTGCCAAGTCATCACTTCTTTTAAAAGAATTTATAAAAAGTGGAACCAAAAGAGGAATCATATTTTTTGCCCTATTTATAATATTTCCAGACTCAAAATCTGCACCTCTTGCCATTTGTGCCATTTTTATTCTTTGAGCTTCTTCAAATAAAGTTGGAATAAATCTCAAAGAAATTGAAACCATCATGGCAAGCTCTCCCGCTGGAAAACCAAATCTTTTAAATGGGGAAAATAATTTTTCTAATCCATCAGTAAGCTCCATTGGAGATGTTGTAAAAGTTAAAACTGAAGTTGAAACAACTATCATAATAATTCTTACAAACATAAATATGGTTTTATAAAGCCCTTCATAAGTTGCAGTTAAAGAAAAAATTGTAAAAAGTGTCCTACCACTTGTTGTAAATAAATTTATAAGTCCTGTGATTAATAAAATCCAAACCAAAGGTTTTATACTTTTTATAAGTGATTTTACAGGAATTTTTCCTACACTTATCATTACAATCAATAATATAAAAAATGGAATGTACCCTACAAAAGTTTGTACAAAAAATATGGTAATTATAAAAAGTAAAGATGCTATTAATTTAACCCTTGGATCTAATCTATGAATAAAAGTATCATAAGCTAGATACTGACCTATTGCTATATTACTCATTTTTAGCCTCCAAATATTTTTTTAATTCACTAACGGCATCTTCTACTGTATATATATCATCTCTGACATTTTCACCCTTTTCTTTTAAGGCCTTCATAAATTTAGTAACTTGTGGAATATCAAGACCTATTGATAAAAGATCTGTTTTTGTAAAGGTATCATAGGTTGACTTATCAGAAAAAACTTGGCCCTTATTCATCACAATTACCCTATCTACATATTTGGCTACATCCTCCATAGAATGGGAAACTAAAACAATTGTTAATTCTGGATCTTCATCATATAATTTTAAAATTTCTCCAAAAATTTTATCCCTTCCTTTAGGGTCAAGTCCAGCCGTTAATTCATCCAAAACCAAAACTTTTGGATTCATAGAAATAATTCCACAAACTGCAACTCTTCTTTGTTGGCCCCCTGATAATTCAAAAGGTGACTTCTCGGCTATTGTTTCATAATCAAGACCAACAGCAGCCATAGAGTTTTTTACTCTCTTTTCTATTTCATCATCATCAAGACCCATATTTTTTGGACCAAAGGCAATATCTTTTCTAACCGTCTCTTCAAACAACTGATTTTCAGGATATTGAAAAACTAGGCCTACCTTAAATCTAATATCTCTTCTTGTACTTTTTTCTTTTGTATTAACTCCGTCAACCAAAACATCTCCATTTGTCGGAATCAAAAGTCCATTCAAAAGTTGAACAAGAGTTGATTTTCCAGATCCCGTTTGTCCTATAAGTCCTATAATTTCATGTTTATTTATTTCTAAATTTACATTTTTTAGAGCATAATTTTTTTCTTCATTTTCCTCATTATAAATATAATCAACATTTTTTAATTCTATTTTCATATAAGCTCCAAAAATTCTTCTATATTTAATGGTAATTTTTCAAAATTATATCCATCTTTTTCTAACTCATAGGCAATTTCTGTTACTTGAGGAACAGTAAGTCCTAAATCCTTCATCTCTTTTACCTTCGAAAAAACTTCTCTAGCGCTTCCCTGCATTGCTACTTGCCCCTTATTTAAAACAATTATCCTATCAGCAAGGGCTGCTTCTTCCATATAATGAGTTATATGAACAACTGTCTTTTTATATTTTTTATTTAAAGTTTGAATTATATCCATAACATCACTTCTTCCTTGAGGATCGAGCATTGCTGTTGGCTCATCAAAAATTATACAGTCTGATAACATAGCAATTACTCCAGCTATGGAAACTCTTTGCTTTTGTCCACCAGAAAGCTCAGATGGTGATCTTTTTACAAAATTTTCCATTCCTACTAACTTTATTGCCTCATCAACTCTTTGTCTTAGTTCAGGATTTTTTACTTGTAAATTTTCAGGTCCAAATGCTACTTCATCTTCTACAGTTGTTGCAACCATCTGATTATCCGGATTTTGAAATACCATGGAACATTTTTCCCTTATATCCCATATTTTTTCTTCATCCTTTGTATTCATTCCACTTATCCAAATATCTCCACTAGTTGGAAAAATTTGCCCGTTTAATAGTTTTGCAAGAGTTGATTTTCCAGAACCATTATGGCCTAAAATAGCAACAAATTCACCCTTATTTATTGACATAGACAAATCATTTAAGGCATTTGTATATTCTATATTTTCATTTTCATCTGAATCATTTTTATAAGAAAAATTTAAATTCTCAATCTTAATCAATTTTTCTTCCTTTCAATTTTTATAGACATAAAAAGTGACTATCTAAAAATAGATAGCACTTTTTTAAAATTAATATAACATATTTGGTGAATTGTTTGTTGAAGATTCATATACAACGACTGGTGTATTGATTTCAACTAATTCAAATAATTTTGCTGCTTGACTAGGAGGCATATTTAAGCAACCGTGTGATCCATTATTAATATAAATATTTCCACCAAATGAAGATCTCCAATACGCATCGTGGAATCCTTCTCCATCCCATCCTATTGGCATCCAATAATGTACTGGAGTTTCATAATCACTACCGTCAAAGTCTTTTCCCTTTAATTTTGAATTTCTATCTTTTGACAATATTGATCCTACTCCTTTATTAGTTAAAGCATTTTCTGATAACCTTCCTGTAACAATATCTGATGATATTAAAAGCTCTCCATCTTTATAGTACCACATATGTTGTCTAGATAAGTCTACTTCAACATAAGTATCCTTTAAATCTGTTCCATTTTCATATCTATTAAGGCCTACTTTATCATAAATCGGTTCAATTTCCTTTGATTTTCGTTTGCTGAATGCTTCTAATATAGCCTTAGCAGTTTCTTTTTCATTTAATTTGAATCCATATACTCCAGGATTAACTACAATCTCTCCGATATCTGTAGCATTAAATTTTCTTTCTTTACCATAAGTATTGGTTTCTTTTGCTATTTTTGCAACGTAACCTGACAATTTTTCATAATCTAATGTCAACTGTCCATTTTGAAATTCAATCATATCTGCTAATGTTTCGCCTTCAATTTTTTTATCAAAGCCATTTATATTAAACTTATAAGATAATTTTAAAGCTTCATTTGCATCTTTTAATGCTTTTTGAAGATTTTTATCTTTTGCAAAAACCTTAGGACGTTCATAGAATGATTCGTCCATGTCTATATCAGCATTTCTAGTTTTTATAGCACTAATTGCTTCTTTTTTTAATTTATTATATTTAACCTTGTTTCCTTCAACTTCTTCTTTTATTTTAAATTCTTTTCCATCAAATTCTAATTTTGCATCCTTAGGTTCAACAACTTTTTTCATAAATTGAGAATTTTTTAATATTTCATCTAACTTATCTTCGTCGTAATTAACCTTATAATCAAATTCAAAATCTTCCTTTGTTATAAAACTTATTGGCCATTTTAAAGGATTTTGATCAAGACTTGCACCTTTTGGAATATTTGCCTTGTAGTCCACATCTTTAGAATTAAATGATAAGTTTTTATCATCTAAGCCCTTAATTTTTATATCAAAGTCTCCAACACTATCACCAATTACCGATTCTTTTGGTGCAAATGAAACATTTTTTCCATTTACATGAGTATTTGGTAGGGTGATAAAAGTAAATAATACTGTTCCTATTATATATATGCCTAAAACAATACCACCAATGGTTAAAATTCTCTTAGTAGCCTTGCTATTTGTATCTTTATTGCTAATAATACGCACCTCCTAATTGCTGTAATTATAGTACCACTAAATGATACATTTATCTATCTTTTTTGGTTTTTTCCAAAATATTGGTACAAGTCTACCTTTTCTCCTCCATTATATAATTTTCTTTTTTTAGAAACTTTTCTTCTTATATTTTTATCAATTTTTTCATCTGAAGAAATTATAAACATTGACCAGGTATTTAAATTTTTAAATTTATCATCAATCATCTTTGAAATTTTTTCCTTATCAAATCTTGATAATCTTTCACCGTAAGGTGGATTCGATATAAAAATGCCAAAATTATCTTTTAAATTTATTTCTCTAAAATCCTTGTTTAAAAAAGTAATATCTTCATAGACACCGGCATTTAAGGCATTATTTTTTGCAAGCTTAATTGCATTTTTTGATATGTCCGACCCTAATAAGTTTATTTTTTTATCATAGTTAATTTTTTGATAGGCTTCTTTTTTTATTTTTTCAAACCTTTTTTTATCGTAAAATTTAAATGAAGTAAAGTCAAAATCCCTATCAAGGCCTGGGGCTATATTTCTTTCTTTTCTTGCAGCCTCTATTAGTATTGTTCCTGATCCACAAAATCCATCAAATAAAAACCTATCATCCTTATAAAAGGATAAATCAACTAAGGCTGCTGCTAAATTTTCTCTTAAAGGAGCTTTTACACTACCTTCTCTATATCCTCTTTTATGAAGGCCATCTCCTGATGTATCAAGACAAAGTGAAACTATATTTTTTTCAAGCATTACTTCAATTTGTACTCTTGATCCACTTTTTTTGAATGTAGAAATTTTATATTTTCTTTTTAATGAATTAATAATTGCTTTTTCACTAATTGATTGGATTGATGGAATGGAAAATAATTTAGATTTGTAAGCTCTTGCATTTACAATAAAATTATCATCAATATTTAAATAGTCGAACCAGTCAATTTTGTTTATATTTTCAAATAATTGTTCAAATGTTTTTGCTTCAAATGATGCAATTTCTAAAAATACCCTATCAGCCTCTCTTAGATTTAAATTTAAGTATCCTATATCATCAAGATTTCCCTTTAAAATAATTTTTCCATTTAAAACTTCAAAATCTTCATATCCTTCTTCTATTAATTGTCTTTTTATTAAGCTTTCTAAACCAAAGCTTGTGGTAATAATTATTTTTTCCATAGCACTGTTATTATATCAAATTAAGAAATATAAAAAAACTTAAATTGCTTTTGTTATTTTTTATTTTCTATGGGTATCATTAATATGTAAGTAATAAATTAGGAGGATTTTATGTTATTAACACAAACAGTTCAATCAGGCGATTGGAAAAATGAAAAACACGTACCAGAATTAGAATATAAAGAACTTGGTGAAGGCAAATATGAAGTTTCTGCTTTTGTTGGAAAAGAAATTGCCCATCCAAATACTTTAGAACACCATATTGCATGGATTAAAGTTTTCTTTGTTCCAGAAGGTGGAAAATTACCAGTAGAAGTTGCTAATTATAATTTCTCAGCTCATGGTGAAAGCGAAATTTACTCTACACCAAAGGCTATTGGTGAATTTAAATCTGATAAAAAAGGTACTTTATTTGCACTAAGCTATTGTAATATTCACGGACTTTGGGAAAATTCTTTAGAAATTAAATAGAATTTTTATTAAAGATTTTTATTAAAAAGGGTCGTTGCAAGGATATGAATAAATATCATCTCATTTTCTATAATGAAGAGATAATTTATTCATTCTGCAACAGCCCTTTTTTTTTTGCCAATTAATGATATAATATTTTTAAGAAATTAAATCAAAATTTTAAGGTGAAAAAAATGAATGACAAAATAATTATTGTTGATGATGAAAAAGAGATAGCAGATTTATTAGAATTATACTTAACCAATGATGGATTTTCTGTTTCTAAAGCTTTTAATGCAAAGGATGCACTGGACTTGGTAGAATCTGAAAATTTCGATTTGATGATTTTGGATATAATGCTTGAAGATATGGACGGATTTTCTGTTTGTAAAAAAATCCGAGAGAAGCATTATTTCCCAATCATTATGTTGACTTCAAGAATAGATTCAAATGATAAAATACTTGGACTTACAATGGGAGCAGATGATTATATAACTAAGCCTTTTAACCCTTTGGAAGTTATTGCAAGAGTAAAAACTCAGCTTAGACGCTCACAAAAATACAATAAGACTGAAAAGATACAAGATAATGAAACGTATGATATAAGAGGTTTATTGATAGATAAAAAAAGTCATAAATGTTTTTTGTATGATAAGCAAATCCAACTTACACCCATAGAATTTGAGATAATTTGGTATTTGTGTAAAAATCAAGGCAAGGTTGTTTCATCTGAAGAGCTTTTTGAAAATATTTGGAAGGAAAAATATCTTGATAATAACAATACTGTAATGGCTCATATTGGAAGGATTAGGGATAAAATGAATGATTCTGGCAGAAATCCAAAATTTATAAAAACTGTTTGGGGCGTTGGGTATGAAATCGAATAATCGCCTTCTAAATTCAGTTTTTAAAAATTATCTAAAAAAATGTTTTATCATAACAATTTTTGTTGCGATTCTTGCTTGTATCCTTATTCCTATAATTAATAATTACATTTATAATAATTTTGAAAATGCCTATATGTTCTACAGATCCTTATATTTGTTATTTCCAACAATAATTATATGGGCACTATTGATAATGTTAGAAACATATAAATTATTTAAGAAATTGGTCAGTTACGTTGATGAATTACAAGAAGCAACAAACAAACTTTTTGACAAAGATAATACTTACATTCACCTATCTGATGAATTGTCAGAAATTTCCACTAAAATTAATAAATTAAAAATGCAGTCAATAGAAAATGAACGACTAGCTAATGAAAATAGAAGGCAAAAAAATGATTTGATAATGAATTTAGCTCATGATTTGAAAACACCACTAGCATCAATTATTGGATATTTGGAGTTGTTAAATGGGAATATTTATTTAGATGATGAGCAAAGAAAAAAATTTTTAGGTATTGCTCTTAGAAAATCCAAACAGCTATCGGATTTGATTAATGAATTTTTTGAGATAACAAAATATAATTTATCAAAAATAAAAATAAATTATTCTAGGACAAATCTCACTATGATGTTAGAGCAGCTTGTTTTTGAATTTAAACCAATGTTTGAAGAAAAAAAATCTAACTTGTAAAGTTAAGGCAGAAAAAAATGTAATGATAAGCTGTGATGTAAATAAAATTTCTCGTGTTTTCGATAATTTGCTCCGTAATGCTTGTCTATATTCTTTTGAAAATAGTGAAATTCATATAGATTTGAATGTAAAAGAAGAAAATGTAGAGATAATTTTCGAAAATAAATCTGAAAATATTGAGGAAGATAAATTATCAAAAATTTTTGAACAATTCTATCGCCTAGATTTTTCAAGAAATTCAAAAGCTGGCTCAGGTCTTGGTCTTGCTATTGCAAAAGAGATAGTACTCTTACATAAGGGGGAAATTAGTGCTAAAAGCAAGGACAATTGTGTCAAGTTTTGTGTGATTCTTCCTAAAAAATAAAAAGCAGGAAAAAAATAGGAATTTGCATGGGAATCTTTAAGAAATTATCATAAAAAACAAATAAACTAGCTTATAAACCAAGTTATAATAATCTTACAGTTAAGAAAACTTAGCTAAATTATTTTAAAAGGAGATTTTTATGAAATTAAGTTTAAAAAAAGTTCTTAGTTTTTTGTTTGTAATGGTATTAATGGTTGGATTTTCATCTTGTAAAAAGTCTAGTGCAACGTCAAATTCAGAAAATGGTGCAAAAGATTTTGTAAAATATGATGATATTCAAAAAGAATTCAAAGAAACAGTTAATAAATTAAATTGGCCAGAAGGATACAAGGCTCCTGAAAAATTAGACGATGATGTAAACGCTGTTTATCAAGAAGGCTATGGAGATACCTTGGCATCAAATTATTGGGAATGCGCATGGCAAGAAGAATGGTTAAAAAATTACAAAAATAATCCAAAAAGAGCACAAAAAGCAATTGAAGAATTAGAAAAAGCTTTAAATATGAGATATTTAAGTAAAGAATGTTGTGATGATGCCACAAGAAAATTTTTCAAAGATAGACTAGATAAGGCAAAAGCAAATGACCCATCTGGTTTTGAAGAAAATTTAAAATTAAATGACCCAAGATAAAAAATAAAATATTTTATAATGGTTGTTTTATAAACAAAAAAGGATTCAAGCAAAAATATTGCTTAAATCCTTTTTTATTTGCTTATAAATATATAATTAAAAAATTAATATGGAACAATATATTTAATCAATTGGTAAAAATCCAAAGCCAAATAAACCCGGACCTGTATTTGCTCCAAGGCTTGGGGCTATTTGGGATGTTAAAAATAAGCTTGACTTATCTTTAAATTCTTTTAGTTTTTCTTCTAATATTTCTGATCCTTTTTTGTAGCCACCATTTGATATAATCATGTAATACTTATCTAGTTTTCCTAGATATTCATTTGCAAGTTTTTCCATTTCTTTTAAAACTTTTTTCTCTCCCCTACAAGTCTTTACTATATGATATTTTCCATCAAGAGGATCGCATACTACTATTGGTTTAATATTTAATAATTCTCCAACTTTTCCAAAGGCTTTTGGAACCCTACCACCTGCTATTATATATTTAAAGGTATCTATGGTAAAAAATATTTTTGATTCTTTTTTCTTATCCTCTACCATTTCAACTATTTCTTTAAATTCGTAACCTTTTTTTATTAAATCTTTAGTATATATTGCAAGAAGTCCTGATGTTAATGCTACTGATTGGGAATCTATTACTGCAATTTCCAATCCATCATATTCTATTTGTGAGCACAAATTATAAAAGCCTGTAAAGTTTTTTGATATGGTTATTATTATTAATTTTTCAAAACCATCATTTTTTATTTGATCAAACTTTTCTTTCAATTCGCCTGGGGATGGGATAGAAGTTTTTGGTAATTTTTCATTTTTTTCTATCCATTTATAAAAGTCTTCTGCTTTTAGTTCTTCTTGTTCTTTATAAAAATCTCCGTCCAAATTTACATAAAAGGGCATCAAATATATGCCAAATTCTTTGGATTTTTCTAAATCTATATCAGATCCAGTATCTACTAATACAGCTATTTTTTCCATTTACCTAATCCTTTATATCTACAATTATTTTTTGGCCAGAAGCTATTATTGGCCTAAATATAGTTTCTTTTAATACAATTTCCTTATTAAATTTTTGGCTGATTTTTTCATGGTCTCCACTGTGGAGTGGAAACATTAATTGAGGTCTTACATTATCAGCAAAAATTTTTGGACCCTTGTAATAATTATCCTTAAGCCTATAATCTACAGGGAAAAAGGCTATATCTATACTATATTTTTTAATTTTATCTACTTGTTCAATAAATGCATAATACTCTTTTTTAAGTGTTTTGTCATCATAATCATCCCAAGCCCAATAATTTAAATCCCCTGCATGAAAAATTGTTATTCCACAAATATCTAAAAGTATTGAAATCCCTTCATCAGTTGATCCAAAACTCTTGATTCTTATCTTATCATTTTTGATTTTTATTTCTTTTTCTTGGTCGGGATCTATCAAATATACATTTTTAGAATTGTATAAAGATTTTAACTGGTCGATTCCAAGCTTATTATTTTTTATATAAATAATATTATCATCATTTTCTAAATGAGCTATATCTGTTGATAAGATATAGGTGTAATTTTTCATATTAGGAATTTTTAAAATTTCTGATGTATAATGATCAGAATGTCCATGACTTGAGACAAATATAACTTTTTTATTTTCAGGAATATTTAAAACTCCCTTATAATAATCAAATATAATAAAATAATCCCCTATTTCAACGCTATAGCAAGAATGATATATATAAGTTATTATAATTTTTTCAATCATCAACTTTCTCCTAATTTCTTCTAAATTAAGTATACCCAAAATATCTTTATCTTAATGAATTTTTATTTTTTTCTGGTAATATAAAAAAAGAAGGGAGTTAATATGGGAAAGATTAAGACTAATGCTATGAGAATTTTGGAAAACAATAATGTCGATTATGAAGAAATTGAATATGACTTGGGTGGAGAATTTAAATCAGCAGTTGATGCTGGAAAAAAATCCCATGTAGACTTAAATATAATGTATAAAACCATAGCTACTATTTCAAAGGATAATGATATTATTATTTATTTACTTAGAAGCTATGATTCAATAGATATGAAAAAGGCTGCAAAAGTTGCAGGTGTCAAAAGTATTTCTATTCTTCCAACTAAAAACTTAAAATCAAAAGTTGGATATCAAAGAGGTGAAACAAGTCCTCTTGCAATGAAAAAAGATTATCCAGTATTTATTGATGATAGTGCAAAAGAACTTGATAAAATGATTGTATCTGGTGGAAAATGTGGAGTAAGTTTAAAGTTAAATCCAAAGGACTTGGCAAGAGTTGTTAATGCTAAGTTTGAAAATATAAGACAATGATTTTAAAAATTATTAAAAACAAAAAATTTATTCTTACCAATATAAGGATGTATTTGACCTAGATTTTAAATTAAAAAACAGAGATTTTTATAAATTAGAAAATACAAGTAAAGATGATAAGGTTATAATTAGCATTGAAAATGATAAAAATTTTGAAAGTCTGAGACTTATAGTTATTTTATCACCTATTTTTATTACAATTTTTGATAATTCCACATCTCTTGAATTTTTTAGGAAAAATTTAGATCAATCTAATTTTGAGTACGGCCTATACCCTAATTTTTTTCAAGATTTTTCAGAAAAATCTTATTTTGAATTTTATAAAAATCACAGTAAAAAAGAAGATATAATTTTAAATGAAAATAATAGGATTGATTTTACCATAAATCTTATAGAAGATAAATATATATTATCTTTAATAGCTCTTATTGAAGTGATTTTTTCAAAATATACAAGGAAAAATTTAATAAGCTATTTTAAAGAAATTAGAAATGATATTGTCATAAATGGAAGAAGGTCTATCCTTGCCAATGATATTTACGCCTTTTATTTATCAAAATATTTAGTAAATTGGGCCCTAGATTTAATGAAAATTGCAAGATATAAGGATAATGATAGATTTATTTATATAAATGAAATTTACAAATTAACAAACAATTTAAAAAGACCAATTTTAAAAGACTATGATTAATTAATCATAGTCTTTTTTTGTTTTTTCCCTTCATCAATACAAAAGAACCTAGTAAAACTAAAACAAGGCCCATAAATAATCTTAGGGTAAAAATTTCTCCTAAAATTATGACTGATAAGAGCGATCCAAAAATAGGAATAAATAATTTAAATACTCCAAATTGGTTGGCACTGTGGTTTTGTAAAACTATAGTCCAAATTGTAAATGATGTAGCTGTAATAAAAGCACCATAAAATAACATAATGATAGCTTTTAAATTTAAAATCACAGGATTTACCCACAAAAACCTACCAAAAATTATAAGTGGCAAGGACCCAAGTAAAAGTGCCATCCCATTTAATAAATAAGGATCAGATCCTTTTGAATATTTTCTTAATAAGACTGAAGCAAGGGCATTTATAAAGGTTGAAGTGAAAATAAATCCTTCCCCAGTTAATTTAAAACCATGTCCTAATTTTTGATTTGAATTTACCAAAATAATTCCTGATGTTCCAATAATTAAAGCAATAATTGTATTTGAAGAAATTTTATCTTCTGGAACTAAAAATAAGGAAATTATTACAATCATAAATGAATTTGATGCTTGTATAATTGAAGATTTTACCCCACTTATATTTGATAAACCTATATAATAGAAAAAATACTGTAGACAAGTTTGTAAAATCGCTAAAGTTATTACCAATTTTATATTTACATTTTTAATAGAAATTTTATTTTTTCCAAAAATTTTTGCATAAATAAAAGCCAAAATTCCAGCCATAAAAAATCTTACTCCTGCAACATAAACCTTAGCAAAAGTATCATAAGATTTAATATCTAAGACTAAATAAGTGGATTTAATTAGGGGGATTGCACTCCCCCATAAAAACATTGCTATTAAAGAAAAAATCACTGCATTTTTTTTATTTTTAAGCATATTTCTCCTATCTTTTAACTCCAAAATATGACAAAGAATACATTCCTGGACCAACATGAGAACCAATCAAAGATCCAATTGGAGCAAGGCTTACTTTTGCATTTGGAAATTTTTCTTCAACCATTTCCTTTAATTTTTTTGCATTTTCATCATAATATGCATAGCCAATTAGAACTTGGTCAGATAGGTCTGGATTCCAATTTTTTTTGAAAATTTTTAAATAAAACTTTTATAGCTCTCTTTGTTCCTCTTTCAAGTTTTAAAACTTCAAGTGAACCCTCATCTGTAATGTGTATAACTGGTTTTACTTTTAAAAAATTTCCTATATCTGCACTAGTTTTGGAAATTCTTCCGCCCTTATATAAATATTTAAGGCTTTCAACACCAAATTGAGAAACCATATATTTTGAATTTTCCTTAATAAAAGAATCTATTTGGTCTATATCTTTTCCTTCTTCTTGCATTTTTACAATAATTTGGCACAAAAGTCCTGCACCAGTTGATGCTTGTTTTGGATCATATATATATATTTTTCTATCAGGGTATTTTTTTTCTAAAATTTCCTTTGCTCTTTGAGCATTTTTAAAAGTTCCTGATAAAGAATCACTTAAACCTATATAAAAAATATCTTGACCATCTTCTAAAGCTTCTTCAAAATATTTTTCAAAAGAAGCTAGGTTAACTTGGCTTGTTGATACATTTTTATCATCTAGCATAAATTCATAATATTTATTTAAATTTTCTAAATCTGTACCTATAATTTCATAAACTTCATCTTCCATGTTTGATTGCATGGGAACTATGGTGATATTTGATGACTTTATAAAATCGACATTCATATCGCTTGAGCCATCTGTAATTATTTTAAATGTCATAAATCTCCTTAAAGGTAATCACCTATATCTTCTATTTTTACGCTAACTTGATTACCATCTTCCATATTTTTTACAGAAACCATTTTGTTTTCATATTCTTCTTGACCAATAATTATAACTTTTTTTACACCAATTTTATCAGCATAATTAATTTTTTTCTTAAATTTCCCATCTTCAAGATAAATGTCAACCTTATAGCCCTTATTTTTCAAATCATTTCCTATATCTATGGCATAAAAATTTAATTTTTCATCCATTGGAATAATTAAACAATCTGTGAAATCTTCTCTGTATTTTTCTAAAAGTCCAAGCTCTTGTAATTGATAAAACAATCTAGTAAGTCCAATTGATAGGCCAACTCCTGGCAAATTTTGTTTTGAAAAATTTCCAGCCAAATTTTCATACCTTCCACCAGAACAAACACTACCGATAGATTCATATCCATCCAAAAATGTTTCATAAACTGTAGATGTATAATAATCAAGCCCACGAGTTATTGATAAATCAATCATAATAGACTCATCATCAATTCCAAATTTAACCATATAATCATAAACTTCTTTTAACTCTCTAAGTCCCAATTTATAATTATCATTTAAATCTAAACTTTCTAAATATTTTAAAAGTTCTTTATTATCTCTTTTATTGTTAATAAGCTCCATTAATTTTAAAGCCTTATCTTCTCCACAAAGCTCTGTCAAAAGTTCTTTAGTTTTTTCATCACCAATTTTTGCTTTTTTATCAATTGTCCTTAAAACTTCTTCCTTATCAGAAATTTCTATTGATTCAAAAAATCCATTCAATAATTTTCTATTATTAATGTGAAATTTTATTCCCTTAAAATCAAGTTTTTGGAAAATATCGTAAATTACCTTTGGCAAAAGGGCATCATTGTGGATTGATAAAGAATCATTTCCAATAATATCAATATCGCATTGGTAAAATTCCTTATATCTTCCCTTTTGATTTCTCTCTCCCCTATAAACTTTTCCTATTTGATATCTTTTGAAAGGAAAATTCAAATCAGAAAAATGTTCTGATACATATCTTGCAAGTGGCACAGTCAAATCAAATCTTAATGACATATCCTTTTTTGAAGAATAAATTCCAAAAATTTGCTTTTCTGTTTCCCCGCCCCCTTTGGCAAATAAAATATCATTTTTTTCTATAGCTGGGGTATCAATTGGTAAAAATTGATAAGATAAAAAAGTTTCTTCTATTATTTGTTTTATGTGATCAAAAACTAATTGGTCATCTGGTAAAAGTTCCATAACACCTGCAATGGTTTGTGGTTTTACTATATTCATTATAATCTCCTTATCATATCCATATTAAAGATCCAGTATCTATCAAATTAGTATCTGGATATAATAAATTTAAATTTTCTTTAACTACTATATTTTTAATTATATCATATGAATTTAATCTTTCTATATTTCCATTAAATAATAAGGTTTTCTCGTCAATCTTTCCAAAACATCCCCCCAAAAATCCTTGGTCAAATCCATCAAGGGGAATATTTTCTTCTTTTAATAAAGTAATAGGAAGAATATTTTTTAGTTTTTTAAAAATTCCCATATCACTTGTTAGAAGATTTTCATTAAAAACTAGCATAGAACACCTAGTATATCCTTGTTTAATAAATAAATGCTTAATGTTTTTTTGATCAAAATATAAGCTTATATTTTTTTCTGTAAAATTATTATGGATATAAAAATTTTTAAATCTTACTATATTATAAATAGCATCTAATGGATATTTAGATCCTACTTTCTCTCCCTTTATTAGATTTATATTTTTAAGATATTTTTTGTAATAATCATGGACGCTTTCATCAACTACTATATTTTTATCATCTAATTTAAAAAGAGAAAGATCTGGGTGATCTGAAATTCTTTTATCAAGATTGGGGTTATCAATTGTTTTTAAATATTTTATATTTTTATAGTCTAAAAAATCTGTAAATTCTTTTTTAGACTTGTGGCTTATAATTAACATAATTCTCCTTAAATTTAGGTACAAAAAAAGTCCTCAATGAGGACAAATTTGGAGGCGCCACCCAGATTTGAACTGGGGATAAAGGTGTTGCAGACCTCTGCCTTACCACTTGGCTATGGCGCCATATTGGAGCGGAAGACGGGATTCGAACCCGCGACCCTCGCCTTGGCAAGGCGATACTCTACCACTGAGCCACTTCCGCATTTTTCTGGTGCCCAGAGGCGGAATCGAACCACCGACACGGGGATTTTCAGTCCCCTGCTCTACCGACTGAGCTATCTGGGCAAACACTACTTTTATAGTATAAGATAAATTCTACTTCTTGTCAAATTTTTTTAATAATTTTAACAATAATTTAAATTCTTTTTCCAAATGATTGCAAAAAGAATTATACCTGATAAATTTATTTTAGCAAATTAAATAAAAATTTTTCAAAAAAAAGGGCCTTGCAAAAAATTAAATAGATTTGCAAAGCCCTGGTCACAAGATTGCGAAATTTCTTATCTATTATTTATATACCCTGTCTGAAATTTATCTTGTAAAATATTGGTAAAATTTATTTTTAAATTTTTGGGTATAAATTAATAGAGAGATTAGGAGGTATTATGAAATTTAGATCTATTCACACATGTATATATACAGATAATGATAAAGAAAGTATAAAATTTTATGAAGATGCATTAAATATGCACATAACCCGAAGAAAAGATTATGATGAAGATGAGTTTTCTTTAATTTATATGGCTACAGAAGATGGAGCTTATGAATTAGAATTAACTTTTAACCATGATGGTAGAAAATATGAACATGGATCTTATTATGGACATATGGCCTTTAAAACAAAAGAATTTGAAAAAGCCTATAATCTTCACAAAAAAAATGGGAATAGTTAGCCAAGAAATTGGCGGGCTTTCTGATGGATCTGATAAATTTTATTTTATAAAAGATCCTCAAGGTTTTTCTATTGAAATAATTGAAGAAAAATAATATTTGCTAGATAATTTATACTTTTATATAAAAATGGACCCTTTTGGGTCCATTTTATTTGTGATAAGGTTCATTATTAATTATTTTGTAGGCCCTATAAATTTGTTCAATAAGAATTAATCTCATCAATTTGTGGGGAAAGGTCATTTTTGAAAATGATAGTTTGAAATCTGCCCTATCACTTATTTTTTTTGATAGACCATTTGAGCCTCCAATTACAAAAACCAAGTCTTTTCCCATACCATAGGTCATTTGATCTTTTATTAATTTTGAAAATTTTTCCGAGGATAGGCTTTTTCCTTCAATTTCAAGACTTATAATATAGGAATTTTCTTTAATCTTTTTTAAAATCCTATCAGCTTCCCTATCTTTCACTATATCTAGTTCTTTTTTCGATAAATTTTCTGGTGCCTTTTCATCATTTACTTCAAATATTTTTAATTTCACATAAGGTTTTAATCTTTTTTCATATTCTGCTATTGCATCTTTGAAATATTTTTCTTTGATTTTTCCTACACTTACTATTGAAATATTCATTTGTTAAATCTCGCTTTTATATAGTAAATTGGCATATTTTTATTCCTAAATTTTCTTTCGTACTCACTAATATATGAACTTTTTTCTTCTGATATATTTTTTTCTTTTTCTATTATATCCATAGAAAAATCTTCAAAATAAGTTAAGGAAGCCTCGAATAATTCTTGGTTATCAGTTTTTAGCTCAAGGATAGACTTATCTTTTACTATATTTTTATACCTATTTAAAAACCTTTCATGACTTAATCTTCTTTTATGATGGCGTCTTTTTGGCCAAGGAGTTGAAAAATTCAAATAAATTCTTGAAATTTCGTCATTTTCAAAAATTTCCTCTAATTTTTCTGCATCTGCAATAAGGCCCCTTACATTTTTTAGTTCATTTTCTTTTATCTTTCTACTAGCAACAACAAAGGCATTAGTATTTACTTCAAGGCCTATAAAGTTTATATTAGGATTATCTTTGGCAATTTCTACCAAAAAATCTCCCCTGCCAGATCCAATTTCTAAATATATATCATTATCATTTCCAAAAATCTCTTTCCACATACCCTTATTTTCTTTTCCATCAAAAAATACTTGAGGATTTTCTTTCATTTCTGGAATTGCATTTTCTTTAAATCTTAATCTCATCTTTTATCCTTTCTTTTAAGTATTAGTTTACAAAATTTTAAAAATAAAAACAAGAAAAGCGTGATATCCAATTTATAAAAATTAAAAATCAAAATTTTATAAATTTCACTCCCTATTGACAACACAATACAATGTTGTACAATTTATATAGGTTAACACAGGTTGATTAGAAAGGACTTTTTATGAATGCAGAATGGATTTCACAAATAAAACGTGGAACTTTAGAATTTGCAATTCTAATTTTAATTAAGAAAAAAGACAGGTATGGATATGATTTAATTCAGACTCTTGAAAAATATCCAATGTTACAAACGAAAGAAAGTACAGTTTACCCTCTTCTTAGAAGGCTTTTAAAAAATAATTATTTAGAAGCTTATTGGAAAAATATGGAAGAAGGAACTCCACCAAGAAAATATTATATGCTTACAGAGCTTGGAAGTTCTTATTTAAAAACTTTAGAAAAAGATTGGTTAGTCCTAGTGGAAAATATTTCAAATCTTAGAGAGGAATAAAAATGAAAAATAATAAAATCGACGATAATTTAGAAAAATATTTGTCACAAGTAGATAAAAATTTAAAATATATGTCAATTTCAGAAAAAACTGACATATTGAGTGAACTTAAAAATTCATTTTATGAAAGACTTAATAATGGACAAAGTTCTGAGTACATAATATCTCAAATGGAAAGTCCAAAAGATTTAGCCTTTTCTTATATGGGTGATAGTATTGTGAAAAGTAAAGATTTTTCCTTTAAAAATTTACTTATGGCTATAGGATTTTACTCATATGCTTCATTAGCTTGGATTTCTTTAATACCAACTCTTGCAATACTTTCTATTTCCTTTTTCTTCTCCAGTGGTATAAGCGTCTTAGCAGGAGTAATGGGACTTTTTAAAGGGATAATTCACATTAAACCAATTGATGAAATGAAATTTATATTTTTTGGATTTGAATTAAAAGGATTTTTAGCCTTAATTGCAGGTCTTATTTTAGCCTTATTATTTTTTATAATCGGCATTTTATTTTGGAAAGCTACAATTGCAACGATTAAATTTTTGCAAAATAGAAAATGGAAATTAAAATATGCAAAATGACAAGGTGAAAATATTATTTTTGCATGGACTTGGACAAAATAAAGAATCTTTTGATAAGACTATAGAAAATATTAATTTTAAAGATATTGAAAATATTGATTTAATTCCAAATTATAGTAAAGATTTAACTTTTTTTGACATAGCAGATATGTTAGAAAATAAAATTAAAGATATAAAAAAAACAGTAATTATTTGTGGTATAAGCCTTGGTGCTATTTTAGCTATGGAATTATATTTTAGAAATCCAGAAAAAATAGCTGGCTTAATTCTAATTGCCCCTCAATATAAGATGCCAAAAATAATTATAAATTTCCAAAATTTTATTTTTAAAATTATGCCAGAAAAATTTTTCAAAAAAACAAAAATATCAAAAAATAATATGATTTCTATAGCCTCATCAATTAAAAACCTGGATTATAGAAAGAAAATAAAGAAAATTTCTACAGATGTTTTTATAATTTGTGGAAAAAAAGATAGGGCAAATTTAAAAGCATCAAAATCATTAAATAAGTTAATTCCAAATTCAAATTTATTCTTAATTCCAAATTCTCGCCATGAAGTTAATATTGATGCACCAAAAGAGCTTTCTTATATAATAAATTTATCTTATGTAAATTTTCAAAAAAAATACTAGAAATTAGCTTAAAACTAATTTCTAGTATTTTTAAATTCCCAAATATGCACTTTTTACTACAGGATCATTTTTAAGATTTTCTGCCCTATCTTCTTTTACAATTTTTCCTGTTTCTAAAACGTAAGCCCTATCTGATATATCTAGGGCAAGATTTGCATTTTGTTCTACAAGCAAAATTGTTGACCCTTCTTCTTTTAATATTTTTATAGTTTCAAATATTTTTTCAACATACAAGGGAGAAAGTCCCATTGATGGTTCATCTAATAATAATAATTTGGGATTTGTCATTATTGCCCTTGCCATGGCAAGCATTTGTTGCTCTCCACCAGAAAGGGTTCCTGCTTTTTGATCTTTTCTATCTTTTAAAACAGGAAATAATTTATAGATTCTTTTTATTTTTTCTTCTTTTTCTTTTTCCTTTAAATTTGTGGCTACTGATCCTAAGTTTATATTATCCAAAACTGATAGGTTTGAGAAAACTCTTCTTCCTTCAGGAACTTGGGCAATGCCAAGCCTTGTAACTTTGAAGGCTTTTTTATTTGTTATATCTTCATTTTCAAAACTAACTTTTCCACTTCTTTTTTCTAATAAGGAAGATATTGCTTGGAGGGTGGTTGTTTTTCCTGCTCCATTTGCCCCTATTAAAGAAACTACTTCTCCCTTATTTACCTTTAAGGAAACATCCTTTATTGCGTGGATATTTCCATAATAAACATTTAAATTTTCTACATTAAGCATCTTCTTCTCCATATCCACTTCCAAGATAAGCACTAACTACATCATCTTTTTTAACAACTTCTTTTGGATCTCCTTTTGCTATTACTATGCCGTGATTTAATACATAAAGTTTTTCGCAAATTCCCAAAACTAATTTCATATCATGCTCGATAAGAACTATAGAAATATCAAATTCATCTCTAATCAGCCTAATTGTATCCATTAATGATTCTGTTTCTATTGCATTCATTCCAGCTGCTGGCTCATCTAATAATAACAATTTGGGATTTGTTGCAAGAGCCCTAGCTATTTCTAGTTTTCTTTGGGCCCCATAAGATAAATTTCCAGCACTATCATTTGCATATGCTGCAAGTCCTAAAATATTTAAAATTTCTAAGGCTTTTTTTGTAGCCTCTCTTTCTTCCTTCCAATAATTTTTAAGCCTAAGCATGCCATCAAAGATTTTATATCTCATATCCTTGTTCATAACAAGTTTTACATTATCAACAACTGATAGATAATCAAAAAGTCTTATATTTTGAAAAGTTCTAGCAATTCCCTTTTGGCTTAATTTATGGACTGGAAGACCAGTTATATTTTCTCCATCTAAATAAATTGACCCTTGGCTTGGCTGATAAACCCCACTTAACATATTAAAAACAGTAGTTTTCCCAGCACCATTTGGACCAATTAGACCTATCAAATCTTTTTCTTTTACATCAAGATTAAATCCATTAACCGCCTTTAATCCTCCAAAGTAGATGGAAATATTATCACATTTTAGAATTGACCTACTTTTATCCATTTATTGCTCCTTATCTTTTTAATTTTCTTTTAAATCTAGCAATTTGCCTAGAAATTGAAAATTCTTCTCGTCCCATTAGTCCTTGCGGTCTAAATATCATGACTATTACTAAAATTACAGAATAAATTATCATCCTGTATTCTGCAAAAGCCCTTAAAATTTCTGGTACTACTGTCAAGACTATAGTTGAAATTATCGATCCTGTAAAAAATCCCATTCCTCCTAAAACAACCATTACCAAAATATCAAAACTTTTATTATAATTAAATACATTGGCTGCTATTACTCCTGTTGTTTGGGCATAAATTGCACCAGCAACGCCCGCAAAAAGTGCTGACAAGGTAAAGGCAAATATTTTTGATTTAGTTGTATTAATTCCACAAGACTCAGCTGCTAGTTCGTTATCTTTTATAGCAAGAACTGCCCTTCCAAATCTTGATGTCATAATTGAATACATAAATACAACAGATAAAACTGTAACAAAAAATATTAATCCAAAAGAATCAATTGTTGGAATTCCTGACATACCTTGAGCTCCACCAGTTATAGATAGATTTTCAACAACAACTCTAATAATTTCTCCAAAGGCAAGTGTAACAATTGCTAAATAATCTCCATTTAATCTTAAAACTGGAACTCCTATTGCAAGTGAAAATAAAAATGCAAATAAACCACCAATTATTAAAGCTATAAAAAATCCTAATATCCCTTGAACAAGTCCTGTTTTTAAAAATATTGCCGCACTATAGGCCCCAATGGACATAAAGCCCGCATGACCCAAGGTAATTTGTCCCAAATTTCCTACAGTAATATTTAATGAAACGGAAAGAATTATATTGATACATAATAAAAATATAATAGATTGCCAATAAGAATCAATTATTCCCACAGAAATTAAAATTTGAATAATGGCAAAGGAAATTAAAACAAGTCCAAAACTTGCTATATATGATGTTTTTTTATTCTTATCCATTTTAAACTTTCTCCTTTTCCAAACTTCCAAAAATTCCTGTTGGCTTAACTATTAAAACTACAATTAAAACCATAAATACAATAGCATCTGCATAAGAGCTTGAAAGATATGCCCTTGTCATAACTTCTATCATTCCCAAAATAAATCCACCGATTACAGCTCCTGGAATTGATCCAATCCCTCCAACAACAGCTGCTGTAAAAGCTTTTATGCCGAGCATAGATCCCATAAAAGGAGTTATTTGAGGATATGATGATACATATAATAAGGATGCTACTCCAGCAAGGGCAGATCCTATAGCAAAAGTCATTGTCATAGTATTATCTACATTAATTCCAACAAGGCTTGATGCCTTATAATCTTCGCTTACTGCCAGCATCATTTTTCCGTATTTTGTTTTTGAAATAAAAATTTGCAAAATTATTGTAAGAATAATTGTCAAAACTATGGTAAAAATTGTTTGAAAAGATAATCTTATTCCAAAAATATTTAAGCTAGCTTGTTTAAATATACTTGGTACAGGTTTTGCATTAGCTGTAAAAAATTTTACAAATAAATTTTCCAAAAACAAGGAAACTCCTATTGCAGTTATAAGGATAGAAATTGATGAAGAATTTCTAAGTGGTTTATAGGCTACCCTTTCTATGACAACTCCCAAAAGTGTACAAGCAATAATTGCTGGAATAATTGACAAATATAAAGGAAGTCCACTTTTGAAAAGACTTGTTTGTACTACAAAAAATATTGTATAGGCTCCAACCATTATTATATCTCCGTGGGCAAAATTTATTAATTTTGCTACCCCGTAAACCATGGTATAGCCCAAGGCTATCAAGGCATATATAGATCCTAATTGTAGGCCATTAAAAAATTGAATCAAAAAATTCATAACTTCTCCTTAAAATTTAAGGGGCCTTGCATAGTTGCAATCCCCTTTTTGATTAATCAGCTTTCACTGTTGAATTAAATTTATAAGCCCCATCTTTTATTTCCATCATAGATGCAGATTTGATTGGGTTATTGTCTTCATTAAATTTAAATTTTCCTGTTATTCCATCAAATTCTATATTTTTAATTTTTTCAACAACCTTATCCTTATCTTCACTCTTAGCCTCTTCCATAGCTTGTTTTAATAAATATACTGTGTCATATGAAAGTGCTGAAAATGCTGATGGGTCTTCTTTGTTTTTATCCTTAAATTTCTTTACAAAATCTTTTACTCTTTGATCATCGCTATCTAGGGCAAAGTGATTTGAAAAACATGATCCGTCTACTAAATTTAATTGGGATTTATCCATTACATTAATAACTCCGTCCCATCCATCAGATCCTATAAATTTCGCTTTTATTCCGGCGTCCCTTGCTTGAGGAACTATAAGGGCAATTTTTTCATAATAATCAGGAATTAATAATACATCCGGATTTGCTTTTGCTATTTTTGTAAGTTGCGCCTTAAAGTCATTGTCATTATCTCCATAGGATTCATCAGCAACAAGATCAAGTTTTAATTTTTCTGCCTCTTTTTTAAATTCATCTGCTATTCCATTAGAATAATCTGATGAAGTATTTCTAAGGATTGCAACTTTTTTTGCCTTTTGATTTTCAGATGCAAATTTTGCCAATAACTTTCCTTGGTAAGGGTCTGTAAAGCATGTCCTAAAAATATTATCTTTGCCCTCAGTTATATTAACTTGGGTTCCTGTAGGAGTAATCATTGGTATCTTATCTTTTTTTGCAATTTCAGAAACAGCAAGGGCTGGTTTTGAAGTTATTGGTCCTACAATAACCGCTACATTTTCACCCTTTAATTTATTGTAAGCTGTTGTTGAGTCGGTTATTTCTCCCTTATCATCGTATGAAACCCATTCGATTTTTTTGCCGTTTATGCCACCGTTTTTATTAATTTCTTCTACAGCAAGTAGGGCTCCTTTTTCAGAAGAATTTCCATAATTTGAAACTGGTCCAGTTTATGGAATAATAGCTCCTATTTTTACCGTATCAGAATTTTCTGTGCTTTTACTTTCTCCATCTTTTGCTTGACATCCTGCAAAGGCAAATATCGATGCAAATGCCAAGGCCATTAATTTTTTTGATTTTTTCATTTTTCCTCCTTAAATATTTATTTCTTTTAAAAGAATAAATACAAATTAAAATTTATAATAATGATTATGTCGCCTTTTTAATTTCTTGTCAAATCTTTTTGCTTTAATTCCTTATTTCATTTATTTTTACAAGAATATTGATATATTTTTTTCTTAATTTTAAAATATATTTATAATTAAAGTTAAATAGGTTGTGGATATTTATTATTTTATTTTGAATATAGAAAATTTATTTTGTTTTTTTATTCTTTTATTCTTAATTTTTTTCCTTAATTATTATTAGTTAACAAAGGTTACAATTTTTCTCAAATATTGATATTTTTATCTCACTAATCTATAATTACTTTGTTGGGGGATTTATGAGAAAAAACAAACAAATAGATTCATTCACTTTTCTAAGAGCTGTTTTTATTATTGCTATTTGTATATTCCACTCATCTGTCAGGACTTTACCAGGTGGATTTATGGCAGTTATCAGCTTTTTTGTTTTAAGTGGATTTTTAATGATGAAAAAATTAGATAATATTGAAAATTTTGACTTAGAAGTTTTTATTGAACTTATTAAAAAAAAGACTTATAAAACTTTTACCAAGCCTGTATTTTGTGCTTGTTATATCTTTACTAGCTAGTCTTTTTTTATCAAAGGTTGTATTTCACGATTCTATAAAATCGTCAATTCCTGTTGCCTTGTCATATCAAAATATTTACCAAATTATAAAAGGTGGATCTTATTTTACTAAAAATGGATATTTTTCACTCTTTACTCATTTTTGGTATATTTCTATGCAAGTGCAATTTATCATTATTTTTTATTTGATAAACTACCTTATTAATAAGATCAATAACAAGAATGTAAGAATTTTTATTTTTACCTTGTTTTCAACTTTAAGTTTAATTTTAATGATAAGTTTATCATTTGATGAGAATAATATTTCAAGGATTTATTATGGAGTTGATACAAGAATTAATGCTCTTTTTATAGGAGCCCTAGCCTATTTATTGGTAGATAATATTTATAAGATTATTTCTTTTATCAAGGAAAAAAATATTAAAGAAAAGTATGTTTTATATGGATTGGGATTTTTGACTATTATTGTCTACTTTTTTGTTCAAGGTGAAAGTTTATATACTTATAGGATAATAATGCCAATTTATACCCTTGTTCAAGCCTTACTAATTGGTCTTTTATTTTTGTATGAAAAAAATAATATTATCCATATTAATAAAAAAGAAATGGGAATTTTTAAAACCTTCATATATTATATAGGACTTAGGTCATATTACATTTATATGTGGCAATATGTGGTTAATACCTTTATTTCTTATTTTTTTGCATCAACTACTTTGCCAAGACTTTATGCATATCTGTTGGAAATAGTCTTAGTTATAATCTTATCAGAAATAACTTTCATTATTTTTAATAGAAAGTTTGATTTAAAAAAATATTTCTTAGCGACTATAATTTTACTTATACTATTAAATGTAGCTTCGATATTTTTGCCAAATCCAAAGGAAAAAGATATGAAAAATCTTGAAAAAAGGATTAGTGAAAATAAAGAAAATATTGAAAAAAATAATAAAAAATATATTAATAAAGATAAAAATACAGAAAAGACAAAAGAGAAATTACCAAATAAGAAAATTTCAAAGAAAAAAGCCTATGATGATTTTGATTTTACAAATGAAGAAAAAGAATTTTTAAAAAATATTTCAATAACTGCTGTTGGGGATTCTGTTTTAATTAATATAGACCCATTTTTGAGAGAATTTTCTCCAAACTTATATCTTGATGGAGAAGTTGGTAGGCAAATGACAGATGGACCCGGCGTCTTACAGGCTATAAAAAATAGCAAAGGACTTGGTGATGTTATTTTAATTTCATTGGGTTCAAATGGATCTTTGACCGATCAAAATATGATAGATATTTTAAATATAGCAGATGGAAGAAAGGTATTTTTTGTAAATACTGTAAATAGCCAATCTTGGGAAGAAAGTATTAATGGAAGAATCAAAAAGTTCTGTGATCAAAATAAAAATGCTTATATGGTTGATTGGTATAAATTTGCAAAAGGAAAAACTAATTTATTCGCAAAAGATATGGTTCATCCAGAAATTGAAGGCTCAAAAATTTATAGAAACTTAATTGAAAGAGCGATTTTAAATTCATATACTAAATAAAAAAAGGTAGAAAGTTATAAGCTTTCTACCTCAGACTGTTGACAAGCTAAAAATTTAAACATTTCGACCGAGTGCAACGAGCGGAGAAATCTCATGAGATTTCTCCGTGCGTTCGTTTCACTCACTTAGTCGAGATGGTACGTAGCTTGATTTTTATTTTAAAATAAAATATTATCTACATTCGTACTATGTCTATACTCTGAGGTAGAAAGTTGTAAGCTTTCTACCTTTTTTATTTAATCTAATTCTAATTTTCCTGTGTATAATTGATAATATGTTCCTTTTTTTGTCATTAAGGATTGGTGATCTCCTCTTTCGATTATTTTTCCATCATCCATTACCATTATTACGTCTGAATTTTTTATTGTTGATAATCTATGGGCAATTACAATTGATGTTGATCCTGTCATAAGATTGTCCATGGCATCTGTTACTGTAAGCTCTGTTGCTGAATCTATTGAACTTGTTGCCTCATCCAAAATTAGCATGGATGGTTCATCAACAGCAGCTCTTGAAATTGAAACTAATTGATTTTGTCCATCAGACAAGCTTGATCCATTTCCATAAATTTTTGTATCGTATCCGTGTGGGAGTCTTTTAATAAATGAGTCAGCCTTGCTCATCCTTGCAGCTGCTTTTATCTCATCATCATTTGCATCAAGCCTTCCATATCTTATATTTTCATAAATGGAATCTGTAAACAAACTTACATCTTGAAAAACCATTCCAAAGGCCCTCCTTAAAGCTTGTTTTTGAATTTTATTAATATCAATATCATCAACCTTGATTGATCCTGAATCTATATCATAAAATCTTGTAATTACATTTGTAATAGTAGTTTTTCCAGCCCCAGTAGATCCTACAAAGGCAATTTTTTCTCCTGGTCTTGCATAAAAACTTACATCTTTTAAAATTTGATTTTTTCCATCATAAGAAAAGTTAACGTGTTCAAAGTCAATTTTTCCTTCAAGCCTCTTATAAAAAGCCTTACCATTTTCAACTTTTTTCCAAGCATAAATTCCTGTTAGACTTTCTGATTCTTTGAAATTTCCATTTTTATCAATAGTTGTATGGACAAGGTCAATATATCCATCGTCCTTTTCACCTTCCATATCCAAAATTTCAAAAATTCTATTTGCTCCGGCAACAGCTTGGGCCATAACATTTGCTTGTTGAGAAACTGTGGCTATAGGATTTTGTAATTGCCTTACATAGGTTAAATATGTTGCAAGGGTTCCTACAGTCATTTGCCCAACAATAGTAAGAAAGGCTCCTGCCATACAAACTATGGCGTAAGAAATATTTATTCCATTTTTCAAAAATGGCATAATTTTTCCCATTACAGTATTTGCTTGCCAAATTAATTCCCTGACCGTATCGGCCATTTTATTAAATTTATTTTTTGAGTTTTCTTCAAAATTAAAGACTTTTACTATTTTTTGACCTGATAAAGTTTCTTCAATAAACCCATTCATTTTTCCAAGTTCAACTTGGTTTCTTGAAAATAATTTTGTTGATTTTTTTACAATTCTTTTTAAAATAGCAAGCATTATAAAAATTGTTAATATAGTTATTATTGTAAGTTTGAAATTTATTACAAACATTATTACAAATGTTCCTACAAATAGTAAGAAAGATTGTAATAAATTTGGAATTGATGAAGCTAAGGACTGACCAAGCATGTCAGTATCATTTGTAAACCTACTCATTATTTCTCCGTGAGTATTTTGATCAAAAAATCCTATGTCCATGCTTTGAATTTTTGCGAATAATTCATTTCTTATATCCCTAATACTTTTTTCACTTACCCTTACCATAAGTCTTGAAAAAATTACAGAAGTTAGGGCTGAAATAGAAAATAAGATTATCATCTTAATTATATTTAACCTAAGCCCATTTATATCTGCTTTTAAAATTGCCGTGTCGATTGTTGGCTGTAAAAGTGACATTCCCAAAATTTGACATACAGTTGAAACTATTACAGAAATTATAACCAAACGCATTTGCCACTTATAATTAAATAAATATTTTAAAAGTCTTTTTATACCTCCGTGGGAAGTTGGATTATTTTTTGATGAATTTAATTTATTTTTCATCTAGATCACTTCCTTTCTCTTGCATATCGTAAGTTTTTTTGTAAAAATCATTTCTACTATAAACTTGGTCATGACTTCCTATATCTTCAATATATCCATCTTTCATAACCAAGATTCTATCGCAGTTTTTAAAAGATGAAACTCTTTGAGATATAATAATTTTTGTTAAATTTTTAGAATATTTATTTATTCCTTCAACAATTTTACTTTCTGTTTTTGTATCTACAGCAGAGGTAGAATTATCTAAAATTAAAATTTTTGGTTTTTTCAAAAGAGATCTAGCTATACAAATTCTTTGTTTTTGACCACCAGAAACTCCCGTTCCCCCTTGACCTAAGACTGATTGGTATCCATCAGCTCTTTCTTTTATAAATTCATCTGCACAAGCAATTTTAGCTACTTTTTCTACTTCCTCAAATGATGCATCAATATCTCCCCACCTTATATTTTCTTCAATAGTTCCAGAAAATAAGGTGTTTTTTTGTAAAACAATATTTACAGCATCTCTTAAGTTTTCTATGTCGTATTTTTTTATATCAAGTCCACCGATTTTTAACTCTCCCTTATCGATATCATAAAGTCTAGGCAAAAGTTGAACCAAGGTCGACTTACTTGAACCAGTTGATCCTAAAATTCCTATAGATTCTCCTTCTTTTATATGAAGATTTATATCTTTTAAGGCATAATTGTCAGAATCTTTTCCATATTTAAAAGAAACATTATTAAAATCAATTGATCCTTCCTTAACTTCTAAATTTTCAATTTTTTCATCATTGTTCATGTATGGTTTGTGTTCAAGAACTTCTGCAACTCTAACAACTCCAGGGCTTGATGCCATCATTTGCATCAAAACCATAGAAATTCCCAAAAATGCACCCAAAAGCATCATTGAATACATAATAAAGCTCATTAGCTCTCCAACTTTAATTTGTCCACTAATAATTTCATTTCCACCAAACCAAACTATAGAAACCATTGATCCAAACATAATTACATTGGCAATAGGTCCTATATAAGACATAGCTCCACTTGCCTTATCAATTAATTTGTACATAGTAAAATTTTGTTCTGCCATTTTTTTAATTTCAAAATCATCTCTTACAAAAGATTTTATAACCCTAATATTTGCCAAAGATTCTTGAACTATTAAATTCAATTTATCAAATTCTTTTCTAAATTGTCTAAATCCTGGAATTACCTTTGACATAGTAAAAAATATGGCAATGACTAAAAGTGGTAGGGTAACTAAAAATAAAAGTGAAAGCCTTGGTGATACTTTTACTGATAAAACTACAGCTACAAGGGCCATAACCACAGTTTTTATAATAAATCTTACTGCCAAAAATACAGAAAAAATTATTTGTTGGATATCACTTGTAAGCCTTGTTATAAGAGAAGATGTTCTAAATTCTTCCAAATCTTCAAAGCCAAATGTTTGAATTTTTCCAAAGGCTAGTTTTCTTAAATTAGCACCAAAACCAGATGAGGTTGCTGATGCGTGTTTGGTTGCAACCATTCCTGAATACATACATATAAGTGAAACTACAATCATTAGTCCACCCAAAATAAAGGTCATTTTAATATCTTTCCTGCTTACTGCCCTATCAATTATTAAAGCCATAATTGTAGGAACTACAAGTTCCAAAATAGTTTCAATACTTGTAGCTAGCATAGAAATTTTTGCATTTTTCTTATATTGGCCAACAGCAGGCATAAGATATTTAAAATTTTCAAAAAATTCTTTTAAACTATTCATTCTCCCCCTCCTTATTTATTTGACACAAAATTTCTGCTAAATTAGAAAAATCTTCTATCATTTGCTTAATCTTTTTTTCCCCAAGTCTATCATATAAATTTTCATTATAATCATTTAAGGGTTTTAAGAAATCATCTGCATAAGATTTTCCCTTATCTGTTAGCTCTAAAATTTTTATCCTCTTATCATCCTCATCTGAAATTCTTTTTATATAACCATTTTCACACAATTCCATAATCACATTATTTATAGTTTGTTTGGCAACAGCCATTCTTTCTACAATTATGGATTGGGTGATATTTTTTTCATAAATTAGAAATAAAAAAATTGCAGTCTTTATACCATTAGCTTTCATATCTTTAAAGCTTTGGTTATTAAGTCCCTGCACTTTTCTAATTACGGAAAATAATTTAAAAATATAAAGTGATTTATCTTCTTGCATTTTGATCCTTTCTATTTGTAATATTATAGTCCTAAAATGGACTTTGTCAATAGCCTATTGGAATTTTTGTTGTATAATAGCAAAAGAGGTGAATTATGATAGATTATTTAAAAGAATTAAATTTAAATGACAAGTTAATAGATAAAATAATAGAATTTAGAAATTCAGATATAGATGATGAAGATAAGGATAGGATTGTAAAACCAGAATTTAAATATTATGGGGAAGATGTTTTAAAAAAAGCTATAACTGCAATTTTATCTGGAAAAAATATTTTACTTTCTGGTCCAAAAGCTACAGGAAAAAATGTTTTAGCTCAAAATCTTTCCTATATCTTTAACCGTCCATCATGGGATATTTCTTTTCACGTAAATACTGATTACAATTCCTTGGTTGGAGCTGATACTTTTAAAGACGGAAAAGTAGTTTTTAGAAAAGGACCTGTTTATGAATGTGCAAAAAAAGGTGGCTTTGGTGTTTTGGATGAAATAAATATGGCAAAAAACGAGGCAATTTCTGTCCTCCACGCAACTCTTGATCACAGACGTGTAATTGATATTCCAGGTTATGACAAAATAAAACTTGATGATAAGACAAGATTTATCGCAACAATGAATTATGGTTATGTTGGAACAAGAGAGGTAAACGAGGCACTTGCATCAAGATTTATGGTTATAAATATGCCAAATATTACAAGGGGAAATTTGAAACATTTATTAAAAGATAAATTCCCAAAATTAAAGGACAAATATTTGGAAACTTTTATAGATATTTTTGAATCCCTCCAAGAAAAAAGTGAAAACTCAGAAATTTCTACAAAATCAGTCGACCTTAGGGGACTAATTTCTGCAATTGAAACTATGGAAATAGGCCTTAACCCATATGATGCTATTGAAATGGGACTAATTAATAAATCTTTTGACGAATTTGAAAGAGAGCTTGTAAGAGATAGCGTTGATTCAAAACTTCCAAAAGAAATCAAAGAGAGTGTATTTGATGACTGATACTTTTGAAAAGTTAAGGGCCATGAATGTAATTTGGGATTTTGCTGATGATTATAAAATTTTTCCAAAATCCTACTATCCCATGGATAAAAATTACAAAAATATAATCGAAGGGTACAAGTTTAAAAATTTTAGACTTGATTTATTTTCCTCATTTTTTTCTTATTTAAAAAAGGATAATCCTTTTTTTTGAAGAATTTAAGAATATTACACTTTTATTATTGGAAGATTTATCTTATAGGAAATTAGAAAAAACAAATCTTGTAATAAAAGATTTAAGAAAGGCCTATGCCAAAAAAATTCTCGACAAATACCAATACAAAAAAGACACTGACAATGTTTATGAGCAAATAGAAAAAGCCTATTACGGAAAAATTTTTAATAAACCTATCACAGAGGCCGAACTTGTTAGAAACTTTTATGGTGAACTTTTTTCTATAGATACTTATAAATCAAGTCAGATTATAGATAGGCTAAATAAACTTTTTAAAAAATATTTTCTTTTTGAAAGATTTGACCAATACAATGAACTTTTCGATCAAATGATTAAGGAAGAAAAGCCCAAAAATTTTGACCATGAAGATTTAGACGAATCAGATATTGAAAAAAATATAGAAGACCAGTTTCAAATCCAATCTGCAGAGTTTAATGGTTATATTTATTTTGAAGAAAAAAAAGAGGATATGAACAAGGATATTTTTATCTTTGAAAAATCTGATGATAATAAAGATAAAAGAGAAGATTCATTTATTGAGGATTTTTATGGAAAACTTTCTATAAGCAAAAAAAGACAAGAATTATTAGAAAAAGAACTTGCCAAGGGCATTCATAAGTCAAAAAAATTATATTTTACCAAGGGAGAATACACCGATTCTCCAAATGCTAGATTTAATCAAAAAGTTAGAAAAAACAAAGGGAAAAGACAAGGGAATATATAGAAGAGAACCTTTCTATAAATAACAGGGCTGTAAATGAACTTACAAGGACAATTACAAATTCTTTGGCAAATTATGAAGAAGACGAACTTTATAGGAAAAATTACGGCCTTCTTGATTCTGTTAATGTTTGGAAGGCTCCAGTTTTAAATGAATCTAAAGTATTTTTTTCAAATAACAAAGATCCAAAACCAAAATTTCAATTAGATTTGTTGATTGATGGATCTGCAAGTCAAATTAAAAGGCAAAATCTTGTAGCAAACCAAGCTTTTATAATTGCAAATGCCATGGATAAGGTAAATATTCCAATTAGGGTTTCTTCCTTTTCAACTTTAAGAGATTATACTGTTTTTAATATGTATAGGGACTTTAAGGATAAGGGGAAAAATGAAAATATTTATGATTTTTTTGCATCAGGTGCAAACAGAGATGGCCTTGCCTTTAAGACAATTCACAAGTTAATTAGTGAAGATAAAAACGAAAATGTTAGAAAAATTTTGATAATTTTATCGGATGGCCGTCCAAACGATGAAAAACACAATATAAATACGGTAAATGCAAAAATAAAGGACCAATATGTAGACAAAAAAGCTGTTGATGATACGGCAAAGGAAATTAGGGCCTTAAAAAATGATGGTATTCAAGTTTTGGGAGTTTTTACTGGAGAAGATGAAGATATAGAAAATGCAAAATTAATATACGGATCAGATTTTTGTAGGATAAAAAATTTAGATAATTTCTCAAAAATTATTTCAATTTATATGAAAAATTTAATAGCAAATTAGAAGAAGGCTCTAGCAAAATATTTTGCTAGAGCCTCTTTTTATTTTCTTTTCTTTATAATTTTATGGTAAAGGTGGTTTACCATTTTCATTACTTCAGGAATTCTTGCAAGTAAAATTGTTACTATGTAGAACAATCCTGCAAGTATTATTGAAATAAATAAGGACGGAAGATATGACATGTTTACGCTCAATTTTTCATATAAGCTTAGGGCAATAAGACCCATTATTATTGATAAAAGTGTTATCTTAATTAAAGATTTTAAGGAAGATTTGAAATTTATTCTTCCAAAATTTTTCCTAAATTTCATCAACATTAATATGGCTCCTGCTCCTGCTGATATGGTTGTTGATAGTGCAAGTCCTTCAATTCCAAAAAAGTTTATCAAAATAAAGTTGAATATTACATTTATTATTTGTTGAATTACAACAATTATTACTGGAGATTTAGAATCTCCTACTGCATAAAAGCCCTTATCAATTACATCTGAAAATGATTGAAATATTACAAAAGGTGCATAGGCAATTAACATTGATGCTGTAACTATTACTGATTTATTATCAAAGGCTCCCCTTTGATAAACAAGTTTAATTATTGGAACTGCAAGTGCCATCATTCCTATTGTTGCCGGAATTACCAAAAGCATAGTAGAAACTATGGCAGAATTTAAATGTTTTTTCATATTTTCAAAATCTCCACTTTGTCCCAAGTGTGATATGGTTGGAAATATTGATGTGGTAACAGAAACTGTTATAACTCCAGTTATTAATGACAAGAGTGTTTTTGAATATCTCAAATATGAAATTGAAGCATTTCCAAAAAAGTATGATGCCATAGAATTATCAACTGTCAAAGAAATTTCCCCAGCAGCTGATGAAACTATAACAGGAATAGAAATCATAATAAGTGCTTTTATATATTTATTATGAATATCTATTTTGTTTGAATGTTTGTAACCGTGATCTCTATTTGCCTTTGGAAACATTATATATTGCAAAACATTTCCCAACAAACAACCAATAGCAAGTAGGTAAGGATTTTTTAAAGTTCCACTTATAACAGTAAAAAATATTATAATTACATTCATTATAAGCCCTGTCACAGCTGGTACAAAAAAGTTTCCCTTTAAATTTAAATATCCCCTGAAAACTGCTGAATAAAGATATGCAAAAATTGCAAACATTATAATTCTTGTAAATACTATAGCTGTTTGTAAAAGCTCTCCCTTTAAATCTGGTGAAAATAATTTACAAAAAGCTCCCGCAAAGATAAAACCAAATATTACAGCCCCCATTGAAAATACCATCAAGATATTAAAAATATTTGAAGTAAAATCTTCAGCTGCCTCTAGGCCTTCTTCATTTTTTGCCTTAGTATAAATAGGAATAAATCCATAAATAATTCCCGATGCAACAAAATTTGCAATTACTACAGGAAGAGTATTTGCTACTGCATAAATTGCTACAATATCTCCAGCCCCATAATAATACGCCATAACAGACTCTCTCAAAAATCCAAAAACTTTGGAAAGAATCGTCACAAGCATCAACATAAATGCTGTTTGTCCCATAATTACCTCTCTTTTTAAAATTATAAATCTTATTATATCTTTAATAAGTCTACTTTCAATTTTGAAATTTAATAAAAATAAGCACAAGAAATAAAGCTATTACTTGTGCCAAAAATTATTATTTGATTTTTAAATATTCCTCTAATGAAAGATCATTTTCATACATTTGTTTTGCATTTTCTACACCTACATACCTAAAATGCCATGGTCTTTGTTTTTTCCTGTGATAGATTCTTTTTCTTTTTTGTATCTTTCTATAAAACCATACTTATAGGCATTATCTTTTAACCATTTGTATTCTTCAGTATCTTTGAATTTGTTTGAGTACTTGGTATCGTCAGTAAAAAAGTCAAAGCTAGTACCTGTTTGGTGTTCGCTTGTAAAAGGATCATCAGCATCTGGGTTATCTTGGTCTAGTAATTTTTCTTCACTTTCACCTTTTCTAAAATCTGATGCAATCTTAACATTCAATCCTTCCCTGTTCATTTCAATTAGCATAGTGTTAAAGGCTTTTTTGCTTGTTGGATCAAGACCAGGGTTGAAATCTTTTGGTAAGGGATTTTCTTTATTAACAAAAACAATTCCCTTTATAACATCAATATTTTCATTGTCACTATTAAGCTTTCTTAGACCAAACTTGTTTACATAATAAAAATCGTCATTGATTTTTATTTTTGAAAAGGAATTTTCTGTGCCATAGTATTCTATGTATTGGTCATTTCCTATGCTCACAGAAGTTTTTGAATAATCTGATGGCTCTTGGTAGCAATATTGGCTTTTAAGGGATTTTACATAAGATTTCATTACATCACTGTATCCATCATTGTCTAACTTTTGATCATCCTTTATTTTTAAATCCTCAAATCCTATCGCTGTTGCAACTTGGATTGCTCCTGTTTTCTCTTCCTTTTTTTCCTCTTTTTTATTGGCTTGGGCGTACCTATTTTCTATAGGTTTTCTTATTTTTATATCATCTGTTTTTTTTCTAAAATCTATTTTTAAAGCCCCAACTATAATTAGGGCACAAAATCCAATCTTAATTAAATTTTTTCTTCTTTTTCTTTTTTTCTCTCTTAATTTTTTGCGTCTTAAATCTCTTATACTCTTATTTGCCATTTTTTTAATTTTCTTCCTTACATATATTTCAATATAAATCAATTTACGTCTGTGGGATAGTTTAAAAAATAATATAAATATATTTCAATTTATAGTAAATATTTTAAAAACTTTATAATTTCTTTACTCCATTATAACACAAGATTTAGGAAATATGTATAGTATATATGAACTTTTTCAAATAAATAATAAAAAAATCGCTAAAATTATCTTAGCGATTTTAAATCTATTTGAAAAAGTTTTTTATCTTTTCAAATAAGGTCTTATTTTCTTTTTCATAAATATTTTCTTTATTATTTTTGATGTTGTTTGGTATGATTTGACTTTTATTTTCTTTATTTTTTTCCTTAGCCTTATCAATCGCCATTTGAATAAATTTATCTTGGGCAATGAGGTTCTTCTTATTTTCAACCTTTTCGTATTCACCCTTAGAATTCATTATCCTTGTTTTAACATCGTCGGCAAACATAATATCTAAAAATTCTAAAATTTGTTTTTTAATAGATTCTTGATATATTGGACATGCTACTTCCATCCTATTTCTAATATTTCTTGTCATAAAATCTGCTGATGATATAAATAATTTGCAGTCATTTTCTTTTCCAAATTGGTAAACCCTATGGTGTTCTAAAAATCTTCCAACAATTTGGTGTACCTTAATATTTTCAGTCCTATTTTTAATACCTGGCAATATACAGGTTATCCCCCTTACTAATAAATCAATTTTTACCCCTTCATTTGAGGCTTGGGATAATTTATCAATAAGGTCTCTGTCAGAAATTGAATTCATTTTAAGCCTAATATAACCATTTTTATTTTCTTTTTGCCTTTTAATTTGCTCATCAATTAATTTATCTAATTTTCTTTGCATAGGTTTTGGTGAAACTAAAAGATGTTTATAAGATCCATCCAAATTTCCTATCATTATATTATCAAAAACTTCCTTTACATCTGTACCAATTTCTACATTACTTGTCATAAAGGAAAAGTCTGTATAAAGTTTTGCAGTTTTTTCGTTATAATTTCCTGTTGCAATTTGACTTGTATAGGCAATTTTGTCATCTTTTATTCTTGTTATTAGGCAAACTTTGGAATGGCACTTATAATTATCAAATCCATATACAATTTTACATCCAGCATTTTCAAGTCTTGATGACCAAACTATATTATTATTTTCATCAAATCTTGCCCTTAATTCCATCAAAACAAAAACTTCTTTCCCATTTTCTGCTGCTTTTATTAAGGCTTTTGCAATTTCTGAATCTTTTGCAATCCTATAAAGGGTAATTTTTATACTAATTACTGACTCATCTTCGCTTGCCTCATTTAATAGCCTAATTACAGGATCCATACTTTCATATGGATAAGATAATAATAAATCTCTCTTTTCTATTTGCTCTAGCATAGAAATATTATCATTGATTAAGGGTGATTTTTGAGGAGAAAAATTTTTGTAAGAATATTTTTCTATCAAAGTTTCTGGCATATCAGCTAGCATATCATAAATAAAGCCAGCCCTCATTGGTGATTTTGTTATAAATACATTTTCTCTTTTTAGTGGTAATTTTTCTAATAATAAATCAAAAACTTCATCTTCAATTTCTTCATCAAGTTCAAGCCTTACAGGTTGGAGTCTTTTTCTTCTTTTCAAAACATCTTTCATATAGGACCTATAGTCAAGATCTACATCATAATCATCGTCATCATATGAAATATCTGCATTCCTTGTAACTGACATTATATGTTTTGATATGCACTTGTAATTATCAAATACATTTTCTCCAAATTCTCTTATAATATCTTCTAATAAAACTATAGTAGTTTGAGAAACTTTTAAATATCTATCGATTTTATCTGGAACATAGATTATTCCAAAATAATTCTTATCTTTTTTGTTTTCTCTTTGCCTTATAAGGTTAAAAATCACATTAATAGAAAGATTTGGAAGTCTCGGAAATGGCCTTACCCTATCAACAACTTGGAAATTTAAAATTGGTTCAATCTTATTATCGAAAAAAAACTTAACTGTTTCATAATCTTTCCTATCAAGATTTGAAACTTTTTCTATATTTATTCCCTCGCTTTTAAAATCATTTATAATTCTAGTATAAACGGAATCTTTTTTTTGGTATAATCTTTTACATTCTTTCATTATAGCTAAAAGTTGGTCTTCAGGTGTCATATTTGATTTATTATCTACAGCTTTTTTCTTTAGCCTTGACAAATCTTCAAGAGATCCAACTCTAACCATAAAAAAATTCTTCTAAATTTGTATCAAATATAGAAAAAAATTTTAGTCTTTCAAATAATTCTACATCTTTTTCATCAGCCTCGTCCAAAACTCTTTCATTAAATTTCAACCAAGACAATTCCCTATTTTGTGTAAAAGATATATCCATTTTTTATTCCTTTCCTAATACTTTATTGTAAACATAGCCCTCCCTTACTCCAGTTTGACTAATATTAATTTTATCTACCTTAAAATATTTGGCAATTTTATTTAAAATAATCATTCCAGGAATAAGAGTATGAACCCTATCAGCTTTTACAGAAAGAATCAAATCTAAAAGTTTTTTATCTTCATGGTCTATCAAGTCTTTTAACATATTTTTTAATTTTTTTCTATCCATAGAAAAATTTTCTTTATCTAACTTATAATATTCATTGTAAAGTTTTAAACTTGCCCTTGCAGACCCACCAACCCCACACAAGGTGTCATGGTCTTCTTGATAAAAACTTCTCTCTCTTAGTTCTTTTTCTATGGCTTTTTCTATAATTTTTTTATCATCCTTATTTGGAAATAAAAATTCAACATTATCATTAAAGGCTGATAATGATCCTATATCAAGAGAAGTTGATTTTATAACCTTACCCTGATCAATTATCACAATTTCACTAGAACCACCACCAATATCTGTTAAAACTCCCTTTTTAATTTCAAGTGATGAATTAGCTCCAATAAAGGCAAATTTTGACTCTTCCTCACCAGATAAAATTTCTATATCAAAGCCTATTTCATCTTTAACTCTTTGTAAAATTTCACTCCTATTTGAAGAATCTCTTATAGTTGCAGTAGCAAATGGATAAACAAAATCTATATCATCAAAATTATTAATCAAATGTTTAAAATTTCTTAATGTATCTAAAAGTCTTTCAACACCTTTGTCATTAAGTTTGCCATTTTTGATATAAGATCTTAAACTTGCCCCTTCTTTTTCATTGAAAAGATTATAAATTTTTCCCTCTTTTTCCTTATAGACTGAAAGTCTTATAGTATTTGATCCAATATCTATAACTGCATATATCATATAATTTTCTCCTTTTAGTTATATAAAGTTTTTGTTAAATTTATGTAAGATTTATTTATAAAGACTCTTTATTTTTATATTCTTACCCATTATTTTATTTGTCATATCTTGTGAAATTTTATTTACATCAGTCATATAAATTTCTATATTTAGATTATAATCTTCATCAAATACAATATCTCTTGCCAAAACCTTTGCCGGGTCAATAATATTTGCCTTATAGGTCAAGTTTTTCTCTATGGTTTTTTTAATAATAGGATAGTGGGTGCAGCCTAAAATTATATTTTCAATTTTTTTCTCATTAGCTAAAGTCAAATAATCTTTTAATTGGCTATCAATTTTTTCCCCGCTTAAAATCCCTTCTTCTATATAATCTACAAGCTTAGGACAAGATTTTTCATATACTTTTTTAGAGGACCTTCCTTCGATTATTTTTTTATAAGCATGATTTTTGCAGGTAGCCTTTGTAGCCATTACAAAGACATCTCCATTTCTGTTTAAGGCCTCTTTAATCCCTTCATCTGTTATAGAAATAAATTTTTTATCAAATTCTTTCCTAAGCTCTTTTATAGCCACAACAGAAATAGTATTACAAGCAATAACAAAAAAATCTATATCTTTTTTAATTAAAAATCTTACAATATCTTTAGAAAGTTTGATAATTTCTTCGTTTGACCTGTTTCCATAGGGAACATTTTTATTATCCCCCAGGTAAAAATAATTAGCCTTATGTTTTTTAGAAAGTTCCCTTAAAACAGTAAGACCACCTAAACCAGAATCAAAAACTCCAATATTAGTCATCTATTAAACTCACCTTCTCAACAAATTTATAATCATCCTTAATAGACTTATAAGCCTTATTAATTTGATCCTCATCAAAAAATACAGCAAAAATACTTGCCCCACTTCCACTAAGTAAGGCCTTACTTGCTCCAAAATTTTCAAGTCTATTTTTAATGTCTAATAGGTGAGGGAAATTTTCATATACAACATCTTCCATCACATTTTTGAAATCTTTTACTATACTCTTATCAGAATCCTCAAGTCCTCTAATTATTTTTTCAGTTTCAACCGTCCCATAATCTTTTAATCTTTTATAAACAAAATTTGAAGAAATAGCTGTCCCATCATTTATTAGTAGAATTTTCATATCCAAATTTATCTTAAATTCACTTAAAATTTCACCAATTCCTTGGGCTCTGGCAGATTTTTTTAAAAAGAAAAAGGGAACATCAGCTCCTAATTTTTTTCCTATTTCAAAAATTTCCTCATCTTTCAAATCCAAATCCCACAAGTCATTTAAGGCCAAAATCATTTCAGCGCAATTAGTTGAACCCCCTGCAAGACCTGCAGCAATGGGGATATTTTTTTCAAGATAAACATCTACCCCCGGAGATTTAACCCTGTCTTTTAATAAGGACCATGCCTTATAAATTAAATTACTTTCAATATTTTCATCAGATAAAACTTTACTATTTGTTTTTATTTTTATCTCATTAGTATTATTTTTTTTAATTTTTAATTTATCAAATAAAGAAATCCTAGTCATGATAGTATCAATTTCATGATAACCATCCTCTCTCTTATAAAGAGAATCTAAGCTAAGATTAATTTTTCCATAACATTTTCTTTCCATAATTACCTCATTATAATTATACCACAAGCCATTTTCATCAAATAAAAAAACTAGCTTAGATAAAGCTAGTTATTTTTATATTCAGAAGTCTCTGGTAAGAAAAATGATCCTATAAAAAATGAGAAAGATAAAATTACTGCAAAGTACAAACCTGTTTGGTAGGAAAATTTATCAATTAAAACTCCTACAAAATAAAAGGCAATTGTTTCAAGTAAATATACAACAGCCCAATAAATTGACATTATTTGAGTAAGTCTTGCAGGATTCATACCTGGAAGCTCTTGTGGTATAGTTACAAAACTTGTTAGGGGAACATACATCAAAACTCCCATAGAAAAAGCAAGTACAGATGCAAGAAAACCACTTTTTGCTCTTAACATGAAAACTGCAGTAACTGAAAAAATAAGGGTGCAAATTTTTATAACAGGAACCCTCTTTTTTAATTTTTTACTCAAAATTACGGCTATAACTGTTCCAACAACTCCACCTACTGCAAAAAGAGTAGAAATAGTTTTGGGATCAATTGGTGAAAGATTTGAAATAGGAAAAATATTTAGCATTACCATATACAAAGTAAGGTGGCCAAAATAAGATAGGGGCATAACCCAGGCAATTTTTTCTTTCAAACCATGCTTTAAGGTGTATTTTTCTTTTGTTTTATCTGTAATCTCAAAATCTTTTCCAAAAATTAACCATAAAAAAACAAGATAAGGCTAATTCCTGCAAAAAACAAAAGCGAATGTTTCCAATTATTAAAATGCTTTAATACAGGAGAAACTAATAATAGGGCAAGAATTGACCCAACATTATAGCAAACTGTGTTTAAAGAATTAATCAAAGGTCTATCCTCTGGTGAGAAATATTCAATAACTACAGGGGAAAAGTACACAATAAACAAGGCTCCACCAAATCCCATAATAAATCTTCCTATTACAAAAATCATAAAATTTGGAGCAAAAATTGCAATTACAGATCCTAAAACAATAAAAATTGAACCTAATCCAATAGATTTTTTTGGATATAATTTATTTAATACATAAGCTGCTGCAAAATTTCCAATAATTTTAGCCAAAGTTACAGCATTAGAAATTAGTGTGGCTTGCGAAAATTCCCTTATTCCAAAATGTGCCATTATCTCTGGAGTAAGGGTTGATCCTGCTATCCAATTTACAGCAAAAAATGCATAAGTAAAAAACATAATCGTTTCAATTAAATATGATAATTTGCTGGTTCTTTTTTCTTTATTCATATAAATTCCTTTCAATATATAATATCAATTTTATTATACCCAAAATAAAAATTTTAGTAAAAAAATAAGCCCTCAACTTGTGAGAACTTATTTTTTAAAATTTTATTTAGAATAATCGTAGAATCCTTTACCAGTTTTTCTACCCAAATCTCCAGCTCTTACCATTTGTCTTAATAATGGATTTGGACGGTATTTGCTATCACCAAATTCGTTAAACAATACTTCCATAATTGCAAGACATGTATCAAGTCCAATAAGATCTGCCAAAGCAAGAGGTCCCATTGGGTGGTTTGCTCCAAGTTGCATTCCCTTATCAATATCTTCTACACTTGCAAGTCCATCATAAAGTACTCCAATTCCTTCATTAATCATTGGAATTAAAAGTCTATTTACAACAAATCCTGGTCCTTCTTTAACTTCTATAGGTTGTTTGCCAAATTCTTCTGCAAGTTCAAATATTTTTTTGTTTGTTTCATCACTTGTGTGAAGTCCTCTGATAACTTCTACAAGTTTCATAACTGGTACTGGATTGAAAAAGTGCATTCCAATAACATTTTCTGGTCTATTTGTGCTTGCAGCTATATCTGTGATTGAAAGTGAAGATGTATTTGAAGCAAGAATTGCTCCTTCTTTAACAACTTCATCTAATTCTTTAAAAATTTCTTTTTTAAGTTTTGGATTTTCTGTTGCAGCTTCTATAACTACATCACAATCAGCCAAATCTTTTAAATCAGTTGTATAAGAAATATTTTTGATTGCTTTTTCCTTAGCATCTTCTTCCATTCTTCCCTTAGATACTTGCTTAGAATAATCTTTTTCTATTCTAGCCTTAGCTTTATCTAAAAATTCATCTTTAATATCTCTTACTACTACTTCATGGAATTTAGCTGCAACTTCTACAATTCCGCCGCCCATTATTCCTGAACCAATTACACCAATTTTCATATTTACTCCTTTGTTTTTTAAAAAAGTTTCTTTTGATTGTTAAATTAATAACTTACACTTATATTATAACATTGTTTTCCTAGCTTTTCAAGAAATATTGACTTTTTTTAACTATTTATTTGATTTTCTCCAAATCCTCATTTTTTCGGCTTCTTTGATTAATTCATCCCTAAATTCTGGATGGGCTATAGATATCAATTTTTCAGTTCTTTCCCATAAAGATTGTCCTTTTAAATTAACCATACCATACTCTGTTGCTATATAATGTGTATTTGCCCTACATCCTGTAGGTTGTGTTCCTGGAATTAATGTAGGAACAATATTTGAATGTCTCTTTCCTTTCTTATCAACTCTTGATGAGTGTAAAGTTACAAAAGATTTTCCGCCTTTAGAATTATAGGCACCAAGCATAAAGTCTAAAGCTCCACCTGAGCCTGAAATATGTTTTATTCCCGAACTTTCTGCAGAAACTGTACCATTTAAGTCAATTTCAAGGGCTGAGTTTATAGACATAAAATTATCTAAGGCTGAGATTTGTTCAATACCATTACAATAATCTACTGGAGCTGCACAAAGTTCTTCATTATTATCTATAAAATCATATAATTCCTTACTTCCTGCTGCAAAGGCATAAACTTGTCTTCCTCTATCGATATTTTTCTTTTTACCAGTAATAATTCCTGCTTTTGATAATTCAACAAATGAATCTACATACATTTCTGTATGAACTCCTAGATCTTTTAAATCAGACTTAGCTATCTCATTTCCAATCGCTGTAGGAAGTCCACCAATTCCAATTTGTAAACAAGCTCCATCAACAAGTTCTTCTACTACAAATTTTGCAACTTCCTTATCTAAATCACTTGGTTGTGGTTTTCCCAAAGCTATCATTTCAGGATTTGATCCTTCAATAATATAATCAACTTCCTTTATATGAACACAATTTTCATATCCACCAAGTCCTCTTGGTACTTTTTTATTTACTTCAATTATTACTATATCTGAATTTTCTATTGCAGCATAAAGATGTGATGCTGATACACCAAAATTGAAATAACCATGTTCATCCATTGGACTTGCTTGAGTTACAAAAACATTGGGTTTTCTTATAGATGTTCTGTAATATTTTGGAAGCTCTGAATATTTTAATGGGGAATAAAATGCCCTTCCTTCACCAGCAAGTTTTCTAATAACACCTAATGAATGCCATGAATTATAAACAAAGTGTTCATTTTTTTCATCTGCATCAAAAATTTTATATTTTTCAAGCTCAACCCCACCTCTGACAACGATATCATTAAGGGAAGTAATTTCTTTTGCAAAAGCCTCATCAAAGTCATGTGGTGCTAAAACTCCCCAAGAATAATCCACATAATCACCACTTTTAACTAACTTTGCAGCTTCTTTTGCACTAATTAGTTTTTGCTTGTAAATCTTATTGTAATCCATATCTCCTCCTGTTTTACAAATATAATTTATAATAATAGAAAATTTTCTCTATAAAATTTAAGGATGAGACTTACCTCATCCTTAAACCAATTTGAGATCTATATAAAATATACCCAAACTTTATAAAATTTTTCAATTAATTTGCTTTTTTATTTTTTATTGCTTCTGTAAGTTTTGGAACTACTTCAAATAAGTCACCAACTATACCATAATCAGCTCTTGCAAAAATTGGAGCATCTGGATCTTTATTTATTGCTATAACCTTATCTGCAGCATTGATTCCTGCCAAGTGTTGGATAGCTCCTGAAATTCCTATTGCTATATAAACTTTTGGTCCTACAGTTTTTCCTGATTGTCCTACTTGGTGAGAGTGTGAAATCCATCCGGCATCTACAGCAGCACGGCTTGATCCAACAGTTCCATCAAGAGCATCAGCCAAGTCTTTTATAAGTGAGAAGTTTTTAGGATCTCCAAGTCCACGTCCACCAGAAACTATAAATTCAGCACCAACTAAATCTACATCATCTCCTTCATCTCTAGGGATAAAGTCTAAGATTTTTGTTCTAGCTTCGCCTTCAAATTTGATATCTTCATCAATTACATCAATATCATCTTTTGCACCAATAGCTTCTTTTGAGAATACTCCTGGTCTAACAGTTCCCATTTGTGGTCTGTGATCTGGACATAAAATCATAGCCATTAAGTTTCCGCCAAATGCAGGTCTTGTCCATCTAACTTCTTTTGTTTCAGCATCAATATCAAGTTCTGTACAATCAGCTGTAAGTCCTGTGTGAAGTCTAGCTGAAACTCTTGGTCCTAAATCTCTTCCTTGGTTTGTAGCACCGATTAAGATTATATTTGGACTATGTTTTTTAACTAATTGATCTATAGCATCAGCGTAAACTTCTGTATTATAATCTTTGTAAACTTCATTATCTACTGTGATTATTCCATCTACGCCATATTCTTTAACTTCTTCTTTTGCTTTATCAACATTTGATCCGATAATTATAGCATATAATTTTTCATCAATAGCATCAGCCATTCTTCTTCCTGGATTCATTAGTTCTAGTCCAACATTTACAGCTGATCCATCTTCTTTTGTTTCTACAATTACCCAAAGATTTTTATTTTCACTCATCATATCCTCCTAAATAAGTTTCTCATCAGAAAGAGCATTCATTAACTTATCTACAGAAACGCTAGCATCTTCATCGTTGTAGATTTCTCCAGATTTTTTTATGTTCAGGTGTATAAGATTTTTTAACTCTTGTTGGTGAACCTTTAAGTCCTATTGCTTTCTCATCAATATTTTCTTTTAGTTCTTCTAAAGTAATTTGTTCAATTGTAGCTTTTTTAGCCTTCATTTTATTTTTGATTTTTGGATATCTTAATTCTTCATCGCCGTATTTTGTAAATGTTATAAGAGCTGGAAGTTTAGCTTGGATATTTAATGCTCCACCTTCAACTTCTTTAAGAACTTTGATTCCTTCATCATTTAATTCAGCTGTGTAAGCATAAGTTACTTGTGGTACATCTAAGTGCTCAGCGATTTCTGGACCTACTTGAGCTGTATCTCCATCTATAGCTTGAAGACCACAGAAAATCATGTCATAGTCGCCTTCTCTTTTAGCTACTTCTTTTATAGCTTCAGAGATAATATAACTTGTTGCAAGGGTATCAGATCCACCAAATTTTCTATCAGTTACTAAATAAGCCTTGTCAGCTCCAACTGCAAGAGTATCTCTAAGCATAGATTCTGCTTGTGGTGGTCCCATTGAAATAACAGTTATTTTTACATTTTCTGGATCTTTGTCTTTTATTCTTAATGCTTGTTCTAGAGCAAAAGCATCATAAGTATTTAAGATACTTGGAACTCCTTTTCTAATTAGTGTATTAGTTTCAGGATCTATTTTAATTTCATTAGTATCTGGAACTTGCTTTGCACATACAAATATATTCATATATTCCCCCTAAATTTTTTTCTACTATCTTAATAATGCTCCTGATACAACCATTAACATTACTTCTGAAGTACCTTCATAAATTTCTGTAATTTTTGCATCTCTCATCATTCTTTCTACATCATATTCTTTGATATATCCATATCCACCAAGAATTTGAACTGCTCTGTTAGCAACGTATGATGCTGTTCTTGATGCTTTTAATTTTGCCATAGCTGCAGCTACTGAATAATTTTCACCAGCATCTTTTAAGCTTGCTGCTTTATAAACTAAGTGTCTTGCTGCTTCTATTTCTATAGCCATTTCAGCTAATTTAAATTGTGTATTTTGGAATTTTGCTAAAGGACGTCCAAATTGTTCTCTTTCTTTAGAATATTGAACTGCTTTTTCTAAAGCACCTTCTGCAATACCTAGAGCTTGAGCTGCGATTCCTATTCTTCCTCCATCAAGAGTAGCCATAGCAATCTTGAATCCTTTACCTTCTTCTCCAAGTAAATTTTCTTTAGGTATTCTACAATCTTGGAAGATTAATTCCATAGTTGATGAACCATTGATTCCCATTTTATTTTCAAGAGTACCGAAATCAAATCCTTTTGTTCCTTTTTCAACTATAAATGCAGAAATTCCATGATTTCCTTTAGATTTATCTGTCATAGCAAATACTATATATGTTTCAGCGTATCCACCATTTGTAATAAATATTTTTGTACCATTAAGTACATATTCATCGCCATCAAGTTTTGCAACTGTTTGTTGTCCTGAAGCATCAGTTCCTGCATTTGGTTCTGTTAGGGCAAAAGCACCTAATTTTTCTCCACTTGCAAGTGGTGTTAGATATTTTTTCTTTTGTTCATCATTAGCAAATTTATTAATACAATCAGCACATAAAGAAGTATGAGCTGATAAAACTACACCTGTTGATGCGCAATATTTTGAAATTTCTTCTACTGCAAGTACATATGTAAGTGTGTCAGCACCTTGTCCACCAAATTCTTCATCAAATGGAATACCAAAGAAACCTAATTCTTGCATTTTTGCAACTGTTTCTTCTGGGAACATGTGTTCTTCGTCAACTTTTTGAGCTAGAGGTTTTACTTCACCTTCTGCAAAGTCATGGAACATTTGTCTCATTTCTTCATAATCTTCTGATAATTTATACATATTTTCTCCTAAATAATTTTTCATATTTATTATCTTTAAATTTTTAAAAATAATATTTAGAAACACGTTTAACCGCTTATGTTATTATATTAACAATCGAGACCAGACTTGTCAAGTTTTTTAGCTAATTTTTTATCAAGCTTGTAACTTTTAGTCCTATTTTCTTGAAAATATGATTTTAAAAATCTTGATCATTTTAATTTTTAAAAAAGATTCTTATGAAAATATTTTCAAGAAAATATTTACTTCCATATTAATAATATCACATACTTAAGTAGTGTCAAATATTTGCCTATTAAATTTTTTCTACTAGTTCTTGATTTTTGTTGATTTAAGAACTTATTTTTATTTTTAAATAATATCCTATATTAATTTTCTTCTTATTGATTTCTATTATTTATTTTTTATATTATAAATGTTTTTAAGGAAAGCTTTTCCTGTATAAATTTTTGTGCTATACTTAGATAGAAATTTAACATAGTAAGCTAAGTTACTTTGTTAATTTACATAATTTTAGGAGGAAATATGGAATATAACAAAATCAATAATGAAATTATTGAAAAAATTAAATCAGCCGTTAAGGGAAAAGTTTATGTAGGTGAAGAAATTAATGAAGATTTCTTTCATGATGAAATGCCTATTTATGGACAAGGAATTCCGGATGTTTTGATTGATGCAACTTGTAAGGAAGATGTATCAGAAATTATGAAAATTTGTAATGAAAATAAAATTCCAGTAATTGCAAGAGGAGCTGGCAGTGGTTTAACTGGTGCTGGTGTTGCTATTAAAAATGGTGTAATGATTAATATGCAAGCTATGAATAAAATTTTGGAATTTGATGAAGACAACATGGTAGTAAGAGTTGAACCTGGTGTTTTATTAAGTACCTTAGCTCAAGAATGTCTTGATAAAGGATATTTATATCCACCAGATCCAGGCGAAAAAAATGCTACTCTTGGTGGAAATGTTTCATTAAATGCAGGTGGTATGCGTGCAGTTAAGTATGGTACAACTCGTGATTATGTTAGAAAAATGGAAGTTGTTCTCCCTACTGGTGAAATTACTACTTTTGGTTCTATTGTTTCTAAATCTTCTACTGGTTATTCTCTAAAAGATTTGATGGTCGGAAGTGAAGGAACACTTGGAATTATTACTGAACTTACTTTAAAAATTGTTCCTAATCCAAAACATACTGTTTCTTTAATTGTTCCTTTTGAAGACTTGGATGCTTGTATTTCTACAGTTCCAAAGTTATTCCAAAATAATTTAAATCCTCAAGCTATAGAATTTATGGAAAGAGATATTGTTATAGCTAGTGAAAAATACATAGGAAAAGAAACTTTCCCTAAACAAATGGAGGGAATTGATGTTGGAGCATATTTGTTAATTACTTTTGATGGAGATGATGAAGATCTAATCGATAATACCCTTGAACAAGCTGCTGAAGTTTTAGTTGATAATGGAGCTATTGATGTTTTGGTAGCTGATACTCCAAATGCAATCAGAGATGCTTGGGCTGCAAGAAGTTCATTCCTTGAAGCAATTGAAACTCAAAATAAACTTTTAGATGAATGTGATGTTGTTGTTCCTGTTACAAAGATTGCAGAATATATTAATTTTGTTAATGCTGAAAGAGAATCTTATATGTTCGATGTTAAATCATTTGGCCATGCTGGAGATGGAAACTTACATATATATACCTTATCAAATGAAGAAGATAAGATTGATCAATTTAAAGATGAAGTTGATAAGTTTATGGATGTAATCTACAAAAAAGCTTATGATTTAGGTGGAAAAATTTCTGGTGAACATGGAATAGGAAACGGAAAGAAAAAATACCTAAAGAGTTTTGAAGGAGATACAAATATAGAAATAATGAGAGGAATCAAAAAAGCATTTGATCCAAATATGATTTTGAATCCTGACAAAGTAATTGCCTTATTAGGTGAATAAAATGAACTATTTAAAGGAATTTGTCATCCTTTGTATATGCTTATTTTTAGGGGCTATTACTAGAAGTTTAATAAATTATCCCATACCAGAACCTGTTTATGGAATGATTTATCTTTTTATAGCCCTACATTTTAACATACTCAAAAGTGAGGATATAAAGCAAACTTCTGATGGAATACTTAAAAACTTAGCCTTTTTATTCGTACCTGCAGGTGTTGGAGTTCTTGCCCATCTTGATTTAATAAAGGGAAATATTTTTCAAATAATAATTATAGTTATTTTGGGAACTATTATTACCATGGCCCTTACTGGTCTTCTTGTACAATTTTTACAAAGGAGGAAAAATGCTAGATAATCAATATTTTGGTATAATCTTATCATTTGCAGCCTACGAAATTGGTAAATGGATAAATCAAAAATTAAAAACACCCTTAGCAAATCCTCTTCTTATAGCTATACTTTTAATTATAGGATTTTTATCTATAACAGGAATTGACTATGAGTATTACAAAAAAGGAGGTGACTTCATAGCCTTTTTTATTGCTCCTGCCACAGTTGCTATGGTTTTAGATCTTTATGCTAATATTGAGACTTTGAAAAAAAATATAATCCCAATTTTTGTTGGTGTGGGTTCTGGAACAATTTTCTCATTTATTATTGCTATGTTTTTATCAAAAATATTTCAAATAGATAGGAATTTGATTTCAAGTTTATTGCCTCAATCTGTTACAACAGCAATAGCTATTTCTCTTTCTGATGAATACCAAGGAATTATAGGACTTACTGCAATAGCAGTTGTAATAAGAGGAGTAAGTGGGGCTGTTTTTGCACCACTTGTAATGAAAATATTTAAAATAAAAGATCCGGTTGCCCAAGGAGTTGCAATAGGAACTTCTTCTCATGCAGTTGGCACAAGCCAAGCAAGACTTATGGGAGAAGTACAAGGAGCTATGAGTGGTTTATCAATTGCTGTTGCTGGGATTACAGCAGTAATAATAATGCCTCTAGCTATGAAACTTTTTGAATTTATAATTTAATCAAAACTACCAGCTTAGCTGGTAGTTTATACAGCGCCTATAAGGCACGAATACCGGCACGCCCCAATTGGGGCTGTCGAGTATTCCATCACATGCACCACTTTCCCAACTACTGCTTAAGCAGTTTTTTTATTTGTTTTTATTTACTGACTCTCCCGTAAACGGGTCATAGTATTCCTTTATACTTATTTGGTCAGTGTAAAATCCATCCACCTGCATAGCAGGTGGTTTTTTGTTTCGCTCTCTTTAGTTCGCTCAACTCACTTAAGTGCACAAAAAAGCCTATTGATATTTCTTCTTTAAAATATCAATAGGCCTAAATATAATTATTGAATTGATGAGTATTAATATGCTCCTCTATGATGGATCTCAAACTCTTTATATTTGGATACAATTTAATACGTGAATTTTGTTACCATTATTTTAGAGTTATGCACACCTTCTTGTTATAACCATTAAAAGGTATATAAAAAGATAATATTGCAATCCAATATCGTATAGAACCTGTTATTACTACTTCATTTCATTTTCTTCTAAGTCTTTTAAACTTATACCATTTTCTGTTTTCCAATGCGTTTTCCCATTTGCGTTAGTTCCTAAAACAAAGGCAGCTGCATAGGATGAACTATTGAATAAATAGTTCTTGCTTATTCTACCATCAATAATCTCATTTTTATTTATGTATTCCTTTCTCAACTCTTTAATTGATTTTGGAATGGCAACAGAATCTATAATTTCTATCATACTATTTTTTAATACTACAAAACCTTCATCTGTTCTTTTGCATTTTGCCTCTATCAATCTATTTGACTTTCCTCTTTCTATAGAAAGATATAGAATAGTTCTTTATCATCATTATTATTTTCACTTGATTCTTTTAGTGTTCTATCAACTATAGAAACAAATAGTTTATACACTAGTATATCAAGGATTATTTTTGAATACTCTATAAAATCTTACAACTCTGATTCTTTTTATTCTGTTACATTTCCATGGTTTGGATCATTGATATTTTTTACTTTGTATCTATCTAGATCTATAGCCATGTTGGTGAATTTATCCTTAAGATATGAGATTTCTATTTGTTCAAATGAGTTATAAATTTAGTTTTTTTTATATTAAATTTAAGAGGTGTTTTGCACAAGTAGAATAATTAATATATATTAAGTAATAGAAACTGTTATAATGGTTAATAAGTAAATTTATTAGTACTTATTAAAAATTCAAAATTTTGAGAAGGCTAAAAAGATAACTGTTATAAGAATTTTAAAGTAAGAAGGTGAAAATTTGGTATATAGCATATTGATAATAGAAGATGATTTTGCTTTAGCTAAAAGTATTATGAATGTATTAGAAAAATATAATTTCCGTTCTTCAATTTTAGATGATTTTGAAAATATCGAAGACATTGTAGTGGACACAAAGCCTAGTTTAATAATTTTAGATATTAATTTACCCTACTATAATGGATTTTATTGGTGTCGTAAAATCAGGAAAATAACATCGAATCCTATTATGATAATTTCTTCAAGAGATAGTAATATGGATCAAATTATGGCTCTGGAATATGGAGCAGATGATTACATTACCAAACCTTTTGATAGCGAATTTTTAATCGCAAAAATTAATAGTTTGCTTCGACGTGCATTTGGAGAATTATCGGCAAGTACTATAAATGAACAATTAAAAGTTGGCAATATTATCTTGGATAAGGACAGGCAACAGCTGTTAGCTGGCGATAATCAAATTGATTTATCTATTACAGAACTGAAAATACTCAAAAAATTGATTGAAAAATACCCCAACTCTGTATCCAGAGATGAATTGTTTTTTGAAGTTTGGGATGAAAATAATTTTGTAGAGGAAAATACCTTGAATGTAAATATAAGAAGAATCAGAAGAAAAATAGACGATAATCAGTTGCCTATTGGCATACGTACAATTCGTACTTTTGGATATCAATTAGTGGCAGAGGAAGATGGTAGATGAAGTTATTCATAAAAGACCATTTGAGTTTTATTTTATTATATGTAATTAATTTTATATTTATATTACTTATAATTTGGTTAAGTGGAGAATCTCTTAGTTCACAACTGATGATTTATATGTTCTTTTTATCTTTATTCATTCTTTTTATATTTCTTACCGTACGTTATTACAAGAAAGCTACAGTATATAAAACTTTAAGTATACCATCTTCAAATTTAAGAAGTATGAAAAAAAAGCTACAAGGTACTGATTTGTTCACTGATTCTTTTATTAAGCATGAAAATCAAAATTATAATCAATTCTTGAGTGAAATCGAAAATTATAAAAATAAAAATAGTGAATGGAGAACTTATATTGTTCAATGGGTACACCAAATGAAATCTCCAATCAGTTCAATGCGTCTAGCACTGCAGAACAGAAATCATAACGAAGAGAACATGCAACTATTAGTTGAGTTGGATCAAATAGATAAGCAGCTCAACAACATTTTGAACTTAGCAAGATTAGAGGCAGTAGACAGAGACCTAAAAATTGAGCCAATAAACTTAATTGAAAGTATAAATAGAATAATCAACCAAAATAAGCGATTGTTTATTCAAAACAAAGTATTTCCTAAAGTGCATATAGAAAATACTATCCCAACTGTGCTGAGTGATAAAAAATGGTTAGATTTTATCATTGATCAATTAGTCCATAACGCTATAAAATTTTCTAATCCAACAGATCAAATCATTTTTAACATAAAGCAAATAGATAATAAGTGTTGTTTAGAGATTAGTGATACAGGTGTAGGAATTATAAAGGAAGATATTCCTCGTATATTTGATCTATATTTTACTGGAAAAAATGGACGTACTAATAATAACTCCTCGGGTATAGGACTTTATTTAGTTAAACAAATTCTAGAGCAATTAGGGCATAAGATTAAAGTTGAATCTGAACAGTCAAAAGGAACGAAATTCACTATATATTTTGATTGAGAGGAAAAGGTGACAAAACTGTCATCTTTTTTTATTTTTCTCGATATTATAATTAAAAATAATCTTTTAATATATGAATAAAGGAGTGATAGAAATGAATTTATTAGAACTAAATAACGTGAGTCATGTGTATGGAGATGTAGTTAAGTCAAAGGGTCTTGATAATATTTCCTTAACTACTCAAAAGGGTGAGTTTGTCGCAATTATGGGACCTTCTGGAAGCGGAAAATCAACTTTATTGAATATTATTTCTGGTATTTTACCTGCTACCTCTGGAAGTGTTTTTGTTGCAGGAAGAAACACAGCTAATCTTAATGATGAAGAAGCAGCATTATTTAGACGTAATACATTAGGATTTGTTTTTCAAGACTTTAACCTTGTTGAAACATTAACGGTAAGAGAAAATATTATGCTACCTTTGATGTTTAAGAATGAGGAAGTTAAATCTATGCATGAAAAATCAGAGAAGGTAGCTGAATCCTTAGGTATTTCACATATATTAAATAAACGTACGCAAGAAATTTCAGGAGGACAGGCTCAAAGAACAGCGATTGCACGAGCTATTGTCCATCAACCGGAATTATTACTGGCAGACGAGCCGACGGGAAACTTGGATTCTGTTAATTCTGAAGAAGTTATGAAAATTTTTGAAAACCTTAACCGTAACTATGGAATGTCTACTTTTTTGGTAACACATGATGTTGAAACAGCAACATATAGTCAAAGAGTCATATTTATAAAGGACGGAAAAATTTATAATGAAATCCGTAAAGGGAAGGATCTTATAGAATATAGAGAAAATATTCTCAATGTTCTTAGTGTAATTAGAGGTGTGTAAAATGAATCTCCGAGATTTTGCTAAAAATAATATAATAAGGGATAAAGAAACCTACATTGGCTATTGGTTAAGTTGTATATTTACTGTATTTGTCTTTTTTATCTTTTCAGTAAATCAGTTTCACCCTGAACTTAATCAAGGTCCAGGAGCAGTTGCAACCATTATGGGGTCTGCGCAAGTAATAGTTGTGTTGTTTGCGATATTCTTCTTAGGATTATCAATAAATTCATTTTTAGCTAGACGTGAAAATATGTTTGGTGTTTTACTTATGATGGGAATGTCGAAAAAACAACTGCGTCGACTAATTATCATAGAAAATATGATAATTGGATTTTCAGCTATAATAGTAGGGATACTTCTCGGATTAGCGTTTGGACATATACTGGTCTTGTTGATGGCAAATATAATTAATCTAAGCTCAATCTCCTTTTATTTCCCTATCGAATCAATCATTGTTACAATTGTTGCTTTTAGTATTTTATTCTTTTTGATTGCATTCTTCAGATCACAAGTTATATTAAAAAGACCAATATATAACTTACTAGATGTAAACCAGAATGAATATGGCAGTATAAGATATTCTCGTTTTTTATCTATCACGGCTATAATCTTAATTCTCTTGGGGTACGCCCTAGCAAATATTCATCTAATCAATAGATTAATACCACAGGATTTTGATTTGCTCAATACTCTTCAAAACTCAGATATATTACACATTTTAATTGGTGGATTGGTAACAATTGGCATGTTCTTATTTTTCACTCAATTCTCTAAGTATTTTACAGACAAAGTAAGAAGAAACGAAGAATACTATCTGAAAGATACGAGAGCATTATGGGTTTCTGAGTTAAGATATCGATTATCCAGTAATTCAAAAACCATGTTTATTTCAGCATTGCTATTAACTGTAGCTTTTATTACTACTATTGGAACTATTGCCTTAAACTCTACTGCTGCCGATGAAGTTTCCGAAACAACTCCATTTGATATTTCTTATTTTTCGTTTCAGCCGAATGAAAAAGAAGAAGATAACATAGAGTTTATTAATTCTAACCTCAGTGAAGCTGGAATATCTTTTCAGTTAAATAGTGTACCTATTTTACAAAAAGGCGATAACGGGAGAGAGATTATCATTTCTCAAGAAGACTACAATAGTGCGTCTAATGAGAATGAAAAAATAGAACTGACTGGCAATGAAGTGGTATCACTATCAAATGGAGGTTCTCAAGAAAAAATTTCTATAACTGATAAAATAACAATTACTATTGTCGATAATCGCCCGAACATTTTTGATTCTTACCGTTACAGAGACATTTATGTAGTAAATCATGAGCTTTTTAGCCAATTAGCACAAATATACGAACATAAGCAAACAGCCTTTTTGTATCATTTTTCAGATACTACTACAGATGAACAAGCAAGGCAAGCAGCAACAGTTAATAGAGAAATTTTAGGGTCTGGTCGTTCTGAAGGCAATGATTTCCTCTTGATACAAAAAATTGAAAGAGTTGATTTAGAAAGATATACGTATCAAGTTTTAACGTACATTGGAATTATGCTAAGTGTAATCTTTATTCTTGCAGCGGGAAGCTTAATTTATTTCCGTCTATTAAGTAATATTAGAGGATCTAGTCCCACATATACTAACCTCTTTAAAATTGGATTATCTATTAATAAAATCCAAGAAGTGCAACGCAAGCAATTTACAATCTTATTCTTTGCACCCCTTCTATTTGCGATAGTCAATACGATTTTTGCGGTTAACATGTTATCCTATTTACTTGCAGCCTCCATATGGAAGCAAACTATTATGATTGCTTTAGTATTATTAGTTATTCAGATTCTATATTTTTACTTTATGAATAATCGTTTCAAAGCAAAAATCGAATTGATTCTAACTCAAAAATAACTATATAAAATATTTTTAGAGAAATCGATAAGAGCAACCTAGTAATTACTGAAAGGACGGACTATATTAGAACTATTGCTGAAAATTATTACTCGAATCGAAAGGAAATTGGAAATCAATAAACTTGAAACTATCACGACCGAAGTAGTTAAAGCTGTACGAGATACTCTAGTCATTTTAATAATATAAGTAATAGAAAAATAAAATGAGCCTTTCTAGGCTCATAGACTGTTGATAAAGTACACAAATCCTCATGCTAAGAATATCATACGGAAAAAATTGATTTGATCTCAAATTTAAAAATTCGTTAAAAATCGCACTGTATGAGCGTTAGCGAGTTTGCGATTTTAGAATTTTTAAATTTAGAAATCAACAATTTTTGGAGTCAGATATTCGTGCTTGAGGGTTTGTCTACGTTCTGTGAGCCTTTCTAGGCTCATTTTATTTGCTTTTAATATATGATGTATAGCTTTCTAATACTTTTTTGTAACCATCTTCTTCTAAGATATTTTCTACATATTCTTTTATAGTTGCTGTAGGTAAAATTCTGTGATGATTTTTCTTGATTATTTTTTCTAAATCATTTTTTAATATAGATATATCTGAAGTATTTAGTTCAATATTTCCATTTCTTGCTGCATTTTTTATAGACCTAGATATTTTTTCTACATCAAATAATTCGATTTTTCCGTTTCTTTTTTTAACGTATAATTTATTATCCAAAAAATTTTCAATTACCTCAACCTTGGCTCTATCCATTTGGTCAGCTATTTCTTCTATTGATAAATTTTTACCTTGGTAGTATTCAACAATTAGTTTTGTTAGATCTAACATAATTTCCCCCTAAATTTCTTCTTTATATATTATTACCCTAAAATAAAACAAAATAAAAGATTGGAATAAAATCCAATCTCAGACTGTTGACAAAGTATGCAAATCCTCATGCTAAGAATATCATACGTAAAAAATTGGTTTGATTTCAAATTTAAAAATTCGTCAAAAATCGCACTGTTCGAGAGCTTAGCTCGAGTTTGCGATTTTAGAATTTTAAAATTTAGAAATCAACAATTTTTGGAGTCCGATATTCGTGCTTGAGGGTTTGTCTACGCTCTGAGATTGGACAAAAACCAATCTTTTACTTATTATTTTTTTGTATAGTTTGGTGATTCTCTAGTTATTTGAATATCGTGTGGGTGATTTTCTACAAGGGTTGCTGGAGAAATTTTTACAAATTTTGATTTTTCTTCTAATTCATTTAAATTTGCAGCTCCAACATATCCCATACCAGAACGAAGTCCTCCTAATAATTGATAGATTACATCGCCAACATATCCTTTTAGGGCAACTCTTCCTTCTACTCCTTCTGGTACAAATTTTTTGGTTTCATTTTGGAAATACCTATCACTTGATCCCGATTTCATTGCTGAAAGTGATCCCATTCCCCTATATTCTTTGTATTGTTTTCCTTCAAATACAATTGTTTCTCCTGGGGATTCTTCTGTTCCTGCAAATAAGGATCCTGCCATTATTACACTTGCTCCACAAGCTAGAGCCTTTGTTATATCTCCAGAATATTTTATACCACCATCAGCTATTACAGGAATCTCGTATTCTTTTGCAGCTTTTACACAATCAATTATTGCAGAAATTTGTGGAACACCAACTCCTGTTACAACTCTTGTTGTACAAATAGATCCTGGTCCTATACCAACCTTTACTGCATCTACTCCTGCTTCTATTAAATCTTTTGCAGCCTCTCCTGTAGCAACATTTCCTGCTATTACTTGAAGATCTGGATATTTTGCTTTAATTTTTTTAATTGCAGTCATTACTCCTTTTGAATGGCCATGAGCTGTATCTACAGTTACAACATCAACTTTTGCTTCTACCAAAGCATCAATTCTATCCATCATATCTTGGGTAATTCCTACTGCAGCTCCAACTAATAATCTATCATGCTCATCTCTTGCAGAGTTTGGATATTGTCTTGATTTTTCTATATCTTTAATTGTAATTAGACCCTTTAATTTATAATCATCATCGACTATTGGGAGTTTTTCTACTTTTCCTGATTCCATTTTTTTAACGGCATCTTCCATAGAAATTCCAACATGACCAACAATAAGACCATCTTTTGTCATGATATCATCTATTTTTACATTCTCATCATTTTGGAATCTTACATCTCTGTTTGTCAAAATTCCTTTTAAAGTCATTTGATCATCAACTATTGGAACACCACTTATCCTATAGTTTGCCATGATTTCTAAAGCTTCTTTTAAAATATTATCAGCCTCTAAATAAAATGGATCTGTAATTACTCCATGTTCACTTCTTTTTACCCTGTCAACTTCTTTGGCTTGTTCTTCGATTGACATATTTTTGTGGATTATTCCTATTCCACCTTGTCTTGCCATAGCAATTGCCATTTTTGATTCAGTTACAGTATCCATTGATGCTGACATTAATGGTATATTTAATTTAATTTTTTTTGTTAGATTTGTTTTTAATGAAACTTCGTTTGGTAGGACTTCTGATGGTCCTGGAACTAATAATAAATCATCAAATGTTAAACCTTCTCCAATAATTTGCATAAATCCTCCTATTTTTTAAAATAATTAATTGCATTTTCAAATATTTTTTGTTCTTCTATATGGTAGATATTTTTGTATAAGTCTGAATCTAATCTTTCAACATGGCCCATTCTTCCTAAAATTTTACCATCTTTTGATAAAATTCCTTCTATATTATAATCAGACCCGTTTGGATTTGTATCATATACAGAAAATATTTGTCCATTTTCTAGTAAGTCCTTGTATTTTTCTTCATTTACAATAAACCTACCTTCTCCATGTGATATAGGTATTTTATATATTTTATCTAAATCTAATCCTCTTGTCCATGGGCTCTTGTTATTTAATATTTTTGTATCTACAAAAGTTGATATATGTCTATCGTTTGTATTATAAGTTAATGATGGGTCGTCTTCTTCAATTTCTTTTATTTTTCCATAAGGAAGAAGGCCTGTTTTTATTAAAGTTTGGAAGCCATTACAAATTCCTATAATTAATCCATCATTTTCATCAAGCATATATTCAATGGCATCTTTTATTTTTTCATTTCTTATAATATTTGCCAAAAATTTACCAGACCCATCTGGTTCATCTGCCATAGAAAATCCTCCAGGTATGGCAAAAATTTGTGAAGATTTAATAGATTTTGCCAAATTTTCAATAGATTCTTCTATGGATTTTTTATCTAAATTTTTAAATAAATTAATCTTAACTTCTGCACCATATTTTTCAAATACTTTTCTTGTATCCCATTCGCAATTTGTTCCTGTTACAGCAAGAATTGAAACTTTTACCTTCTCTACTGGATTTTTAGATTTTAAAGAAACTTGCATTTCTTTTTGGTCGATTTTTTCATAAGGAATTTCTTCTTTTGGAGCAAATATTTGGTCTAATTCATTTAAATATGATTTTTCTAATTTTTCTGTATCTAATTTTTCTCCGTTTACAATTAAATCATCAGAAAATTCTCCAATTTTTTCAACAAAATCTAAATCTTCTACATATTCAACCACAAAAGACCCAAATAAAGGATTATATAAATTGTCAAAATCTAGAGTGAAGTTAGAATTTCCAAGGGCTTGTTCATAAATATTTGCCAATATTCCCTTATTATCAAGGGCAATACTTGTAATTATTTTCCCCTCTCTCATTGCTTTTATTAATTTTTCCAACAAGTTTTTGTAATAATCAAGGTCAAGAGTCATATCTAAATTGTATTTTGCCCTAACAAGGCCAATTTTGCCTTTTCCTTTTAAATCATTAGATTTTATATTTTCAATATCTTCTGTTGTTGTAGCAAATGAAATTAAAGTTGGTGGAACTTTCAAATTTTCAAAATTACCACTCATTGAATCTTTTCCACCAATTGGAGGCATTTTGAAAAAGTTTGTTACTTCAAAGGCTCCCAAAAGTGATTTTAAAGGTTTGGACCAAGCTTTACTATTGTCCATTTTTTCGTAAAATTCTTGGAAGGATAATCTTATTTTTTCTAAATCACTACCAACAGAAACAATTTTGGCAATTGATTCAATAACTGCATAATATCCACCTAAATATTGACTTTTTTCTGAAATAAATGGATCAAATCCATAAGTCATAATAGATGCTGTTTTTGAAACTCCATCAAGTACAGGAATTCTTGCAACCATAGCTTGGGATGGGTTTACTTGTTTTTTCCCTCCAAGAGGTTGTAAAACTGTATTTTGTCCAATTGTAGAATCGAAAATTTCTATTAGATTTCTTTGGCTAATTACATTTAAATTTTTTATTTTCTCATAAAAATATTTTGGATCAGAAGATTTTTCTGTCAAATATTTTGGAACATCTTCACTTACAAATTCGACTTTTGCACTTCTATCTGCTCCATTTGTATTTATGAAATCATAGGAAATATCTGCAATTTTTTTGTCATCATAGAACATTCTCATCCTATTTGTGTCAGTAACCACACCTACTAGAGCTGTTTCTATATTTTCTTCCCTACAATATCTTTCAAATTCTTCCCTATCATTTTTATCAATTAAAACTGCCATTCTTTCTTGAGATTCTGAAATCGCAATTTCTGATGGCTTAAGGCCAGCATATTTTAGCTTAACTTTTGAAAGATCTATATCAATTCCATCATATAATTCTCCAATGGCAACTGAAACTCCTCCTGCCCCAAAATCATTACATTTTTTTATTAATTTTGAAACTTCTTCTCTTCTAAATAGTCTTTGAAGTTTTCTTTCTTCTGGAGCATTTCCTTTTTGAACTTGGGCTGATTCTGTTTTTATTGAAGTAATTTTGTGTGATTTTGATGAGCCTGTTGCCCCACCAATTCCATCTCTTCCAGTTCTTCCTCCAATTAATAAAACTATATCACCAGCTTTTGGAGTAAGTCTTTTTACATTTTCTTTTGGAGCTGCTGCTATAACTGCCCCACATTCCATTCTTTTTGCCTTGTAGCCTTCGTGGAAAATTTCTTTTACAAATCCTGTAGCAAGACCGATTTGATTTCCATAAGAAGAATAACCCTTGGCAGCAAGTTTTGAAATTTTTCTTTGGGCAAGTTTCCCCTCCATTGTCTTATCAACATCTTCTAAAATATTTCCAGCCCCAGTTATTCTCATAGCTTGGTAGACATAACTTCTTCCTGAAAGTGGATCTCTAATTGCCCCACCAAGACAGGTTGACGCCCCACCAAAAGGCTCTATTTCTGTTGGGTGGTTGTGGGTTTCATTTTTAAACATCAAGAGATAATCTTCAAGACTTTCCTTGCCGTCTTTTTCAACCCTAACTTTTACATAAACTGAACAGGCATTTATCTCACTTGATACTTCCAAATCATCAAATTCATTTCTACTTCTCATATATTTTGTAAGAATTGTACCAAAGCTCATAAGATTTATCGGTTTTTTGATATCAAGTTCATCTCTAATTTTCAAATACTTATCAAAAGAATTTTTTATAGCCTTATCAAGAGATGTTTTTGCCTTTATATCTATATCAAGATTTGTATTAAAGGTTGTATGTCTACAATGGTCTGACCAATAGGTATCTAAAATTTTTATTTCTGTTTCATTTGGATCCCTATTTTCTTTTTTAAAATAATCCCTAACCATTTTTAAATCATTATCATCCATGGCAAGGTCATGATCTTTAAGAAAATCTGAAATTTCCTCATCAGAATAATCTATAAATCCATTATAAACTTCATTTTCAAGATTTTTTTCCCTTTTTATATCCAAGCTTTCTGGCATTTCTTTTAAATCAATCTTGTGGCTATCAACTGGATTTACTAGATAATTTTCAATTTTTCTAAGATCATTTTCATTTAATTTTGAAAATTCATAAACTGTTGCAGTTTTACAATCTGTTTTTTCATCCAAAATTAAATTTAAGGTATCGATAACCCCTTGTCTTCTTTGATCAAATTGACCCGGAAGATATTCAACTGCAAGGGCAGACTCAAAAGAATTTTCAAGTTTTTTTGCCTCATCTTTGGCATAAACATAGTCAAGATTTCTTTCGGATAAGACATTATTAATTGCCTTATCCAAATTTTCATCGCTTATTTGAAGGTCATACCTATTATAAATGTTTAATTTTTCTACTTTTATTTTTAAAAGATTTTCGATTTCTTTTTTTACTTCCTTAGACTTATAATCAAACCTGTCTTTTTTTCTTACATAAATTCTTTTAACTGACTTTTTCATATCATATCCTTAATGTCTAAAGTGTCTATTATTTGTAAATACCATGGACATTTTGTACTCATTACATTTGTCAATTGAATCCTTATCCCTAATTGATCCACCTGGTTGGATGATTGATTTTACTCCAATTTTGTGGGCAAATTCTACGCAATCATCAAATGGGAAAAAGGCATCTGAAGACATAATAGAATCAGTAAAGTCAACATCTGGGTGGTTGTTTTTGATTGATTCTAGGGCCCAAATTCTTGAAGTTTGTCCACAACCAACTCCCAAAGTTTTTCCATCTTTAACAATTACAATTGCATTTGACTTGGTGTATTTTACAACAGTCATGGCAAATTTTAAATCATCTATATCTTTTTTATCTGGTTTTATATCAGTTACAACTTCAAAGTCATCTTCTTTTGTGTCCCTATCTTGAACCAAAACTTTTCCTTCCAAATATTTTACATCTTCTTTTACAAAATCTTTTGAAAGGTCAACTTTTATTAGACGGATATTTTTCTTTTTAGATAAAATTTCCAAAGCCTCTTTTGTAAAGTCGTTTGCTGCAACAATTTCAAGGAAAATTTCACTCATCATACTTGCAGTTTTTTCATCGACTACTCCATTTAAAGCAACAATTCCACCAAAAATTGATAGGGAATCAGCTTCGTATGCTTTCTTGTAAGCATCAAAGGCATTTTCTCCAATAGCAGCACCACAAGGTGATTGGTGTTTCAAAGCAACACAAGAATTTTCACCAAGTTCTTTGGCAAGTTCTAAGGCAACATTTAAGTCATTGTAATTGTTAAAACTCATTGCCTTTCCATGTAAAATTTCTATATCTTTCAAAAGGCCCTTTGCATAGGTATCTTCATAAAGACTTGCACTTTGACTTGGATTTTCTCCATACCTTAAATCTTCAATTTTTCTAAGACCGTAAGTTTTGTATTGGCAATCTTTTTTAGTCAAATCTTTAAAAAATCTTGAAATTACACTATCATAATAAGCTGTAAGAGAATATGCCTTCATAGCCAAATATCTTCTATATTCTAAATCAAGATCATTTTTTTCTAATTTATCCAAAAATTCATCATAATCACTAGGATCAGTTAAAATAATGCAATCTTTGTGATTTTTTGCAGCAGACCTTATTAAAGTTGGTCCCCCTATATCAATATTTTCTATAATATTGTCAATGTCATTAGTCTTTAAAGATTCTTCAAACTTATATAAATTTACAACAACTATATCAATATCTTTAATATTATTTTCAGCAACAGTTTTTTTATGATTTTCGTCATCTCTTTTGTAAAGAATTCCACCATGAACATAAGGAGATAGGGTCTTTACCCTACCATCTAAAATTTCTGGAAAATTTGTTATTTCCTCAATTTCTTTTGCATCTACTCCATTTTCTACAATTTTTTTGTATGTACCACCAGTAGATACAATTTCAACGCCTAGTTGATCCAATCCCTTAGCAAGTTTTTCAACATCTTTTTTATCTGTAACAGATATTAAAGCTCTCATTCTTCCCTCCATATTATAATTTTAAGATTTCAGTCTAAATTAAAGACAAGAAAAGGGAAGCTAATTATTAATTAGCTTCCCTGACAAAACAATACTACATCCATAGACATATTTGGGCATAAAAAAACGCAAAAAGGTCTTAGCCTTTCTATTTTTTTCATAGATAAAATTGTATTTACAAATTTTTTAACTTTAAAAATAAATCTCATCATTATTCTCCCAACTTGAATGTAAAATAATCATACCATAGTTTTTTTGAAAATTAAAGATGTATTTTTTGTTTTTAAGAAATTTATTAAATTTTTTCAAATAAAAAATAGGACTTACATCCTATTTTATCTAATCCTTCCATTTGGAAGAGTTACTATTTCTGTCTTATCTGTTGGAAATTTTTTTATTATTTTTTAAAGAGGCAAATGTTAAAACATCCTTATTATATTTTTTTCTTATATCATAAATTGCCTTATCCAGATTTTCTTTTTTTATAATTTTTTTATAATCTGAAAAAATATCAGTTTGGGCAGGAATTTTATCATCAACCAAATTTATAGCCCTAATCCCAAGTGCCCTTATGGGAAAATTCCACTTATATTTTTTCTTAAAAAGATCTATTGCTTTTTCTGAAAGAATTATTGAAGATTGGGTGGGATTATTTATTGGACTTTGAAATTCATAGGAAAATAAATTATTATCCCTAACAAAAATATTTACCCCCATAGAAGAAAGATTAGCCTCCCTTAATCTTTTGGAAACATTTAAAGATAAAATTTGAAAAATGTTATAAACTTCCTCATTAGTGTACAAATCTTCCACAAGAGTCGATGAATTTCCTATTGTTTTTATAACTTCCCTATAAGAATAATCTTTTACCGGCCTATCATCAAGACCATTTGCGTATTGCCATAAGTACAGACCATTTATGCCCAAAATTCCCCTTATTGCATCAGAATCTGTTTTGGCAAGATCTCCCAAACTATAAATTCCTATTCCATTTAATTTTCTTTTTGTTGCTTTTCCAATGCCTATTATTGAAGAAATATCAAGAGGCCAGACTATTTCTTTAAAATTTTCTTTTTTTATTAAAGTTGTTGCATCAGGTTTCTTTAAATCCGAACCGAGTTTTGCAAATACTTTATTAAAAGAAACTCCAACACTTACAGTAATTCCCAATTCTTTTTTCATCCTTTCTCTTATTTGATTTGCAATTTCTTCCCCACTTCCAAAAAGTTTTAAACTTTCGCTTACATCAAGCCAACATTCATCAAGGCCAAAAGGCTCCACCCTATTTGTATAGGAATAGTAAATTTTTCTGGCCTTTCTTGAAAATTCTAAATATTTTTCGTAATGAGGAGGAACTAAAATTAAATTTGGACATTTAATTTTCGCCTGCCAAATCGCCTCTCCTGTTTTTACCCCCATAATTTTTGCCTCCTGACTTTTTGCGAGAATTATCCCATGCCTATTTCTTGGATCTCCACAAACTGCCATGGCCTTATTTTTTAATTTTGGATTTAATTTTGCCTCGATTGATGCATAACAAGAATTCATATCTGAATGTAGGATTGTTCTAAGCATTTTTTCCTCCTTGAACTTAAATGACTCTTATTGTATAATTATGACAGTGAATGACTTAATTAGATTTTAAGACGCTTAATGTCTTTTGTCAAGACTTTTAACGACTCTAAGTCTTTGAGTGTCTTTTAAAAAAGGAGAAAATATGAGTTTTGGAACTAAGTTAAGACAACTTCGAGAAAGTAAAAATTTGACTCAAGATCAGCTTGCAAAGCTTGTTGGCGTTTCTTTAAAAACAATCTCAAGATATGAAATGGGAGAATCAAAGCCAAGATATAGGAAGGTTTATGATAAGCTTGCAGAAGTTTTAGATACTAGCCATGATTACCTTGTAACTGATGAGGATAATTTTATTCTTGATGCTAGGGAAAAATATGGTTATAAGGGAGCAAAAGACGCCAAGGAAATGGTTGATGGGGTAATCGGCCTTATGGCTGGTGGAGAAATTGATGAAAAAGATAAAAAAGCAATCCTAGATTCTATCCAAGAGGCTTACTATATAGCAAAAAATAAAAATAAAAAATATAATCCCCACAAGGATTAGGTGAAACTATGTCTTTTTTGTATGATCAAATTTATGAGGATGTAAAAAATTTAATTAAAAAATATGATAGCAGGGATCCTAGGGAAATTTTAATCCAAAGAGGGGTAAATATAATTGCCTTTAAGGAAAATACCAAACTTTTAGGCATGTATAAAATCATAAAAAGAAATTCCTTTGTTTTTTATAATCCCTTTGTTGATAAAAGAATTCAAAATATGGTTTTTGCCCATGAATTGGGCCATGATATCTATCATAGGGACATGGCAAAAAATGAAAACCTAATTGAGTATGAACTTTTTGACATAAACAGTGAGATGGAATTGTGTGCAAATATTTTTGCAGCCCACCTTCTTTTGGATGAAAATCAGTTATTAAAGGATATAAAAGAAGGCTATACTTACAACCAGCTTGCATCAATTTATAATGTAAATGTGAATCTTATGATTTTCAAATTAAATGAGATGCATAGGATGGGGATAAAAATAAGAAAAGAAGAGGCTGATTCAAGATTTTTTAGAGATATTAACGGTAAGGATATGAGAAACCATGAAATATATTGATGAAATTATAAATAACCCAGTAAAACTTTCCCATTATATTATAGAAAATAGGATAGGAAATAAGATTAATGCCTGCGATATGACAGCTGGAAATGGATACGATTCAAAATTTATCTTGGATAAGAAAAATCCACAAATTTTGTATGCTTTTGATATCCAAGATTTGGCGAGGAAAAATACCCTAGATCTTATTGGAAATAATAATAATTTTAAATTTATCCTAGATGACCATAAAAATATAGAAAATTATATAAGTGAAAAAATAGACCTTTTTATTTATAATCTTGGTTTTTTGCCAAAGGGAGATAAGTCTATAACTACAAATTATAAGTCAGTCATAGGCTCTTTAAAATCTTCTTTAAAACTTTTAAATAAAAATGGTCTTATTTTAATGACTTTTTATCCAGGTCATGATGAGGGGAAAAGTGAGGCTAAATATGTTGGAGAATTTTTGAAAAGTTTAGATCAAAAATTATTTCAAGTTATCAAATATGATTTTTATAATCAAATCAATAATCCTCCCTACCTTGTTTCTATAAGAAAGCTATAAAAGATTTTTTTTATTTGTTATAATTAGAAAAGGAAAGGATATTAGATGAAAAAAAGAAGATTTTTTACTTTTGCTGTAATTTCAATTTTACTTATTCTTACTTTTTTAAATTTTACAAGTCCCAAAAATGCAAATAAAATTGACCTGCCTAGTCTTGAAGATAAAAAAATAGAGGATTTATCAAAAGACCAATACTTGGAAGATTTTGATTTTGCCTATAATATTTTGGAAACTTATTACCCTTATTTTGATATAAATAAGAAGGTAAATAATATTGACTGGCTAGAAAAGAAAGATTCCTATAGAAAATACATTGGAAATTCAAAAAATGATGTGGATTTTAGTTTGAGGATGAATAAAATCCTATACGAGCTTAACAATGACCACACCCAATTAATTGACCAAAACCAAGCTGTCTATATGTATATAAACTATTATAAGATGCCAGAAAATGATTGGCGCCATGATATAAGTCATATTTATGAGAAAGAAAATGTAAGAAGAAGATATAGGCTAGATAATAAAAAAATAAATAATTATTTGGAATACAACCAATACGAGATAATGTCAAAAATAAATCAAAAAGATATCCTAGTTGGAAAATCTAAGGAAGGATTTTCTAATATAGAAAATTTAAATGAAGAAAATATAAGCACCAAAGAAATTAATAAGGACCTTGCCTATATAAAAATAAATTCCATGCTTAATTATGACTATTCTAAAAAAGACCACAAAAAGATCAAATCCTACCTTAAAAAAATAAAAATAAAAAGGCTTTGATTATTGATATTAGAGGAAATACTGGTGGAGATTCTAGGTATTGGCAAGATTTTCTTCTTCCAAGTATAATTGACAAGCCTTATTCAACAAACTACTATTCCTTTATTAAAAATGGAGATTTGAACAAGAAGGTCATAAGTCAAGAAAAATACAAGGAAGGAGTTAGCGAATTTTTAAATGAAAGTAATTTTTCAAATGAAACAAAGGAAATTCTTTCAAAATTTGACTATTATACTAACTATCCAATTTTAGTTAATCCTAGTGAAGATTCTATAAAATTTAAGGGCCATATTTATTTGCTTATAGATTCAACCGTATATTCTTCTGCTGAAATGCTTGCATCTTTTTGTAAAGAAACAAAACTTGCAACTTTAGTTGGAAGTCAAAGCAAGGGTGATGGAATTGGAACTGATCCTTTGCAAATTGATTTACCAAATTCAGGATATGTATTAAGATTTCCAAAAGAAATTGGATTAACAGAGTCAGGTTATATAAATGAAATAGAAAAAACAAATCCTGATATAAACATTGATTCAAATAGGTATGATGACATTAAAGATCAACCAATAATACAAAAAATAATCGAAATAGAAGGCTAAGGCCTTCTATTTGCTTATAAAGAAATAACAAGTATAATTTTTCGTTGACATTTTTTCAAGAAATTTAAGGAGTAATAATGAGTCTTTTTTCAATTTTAATACTAGCCATAGGTCTTAGTATGGATGCTTTTGCAGCAAGTATCTGCCAAGGTCTTCAAATAAAAGAAACAACAATCAAAGATACTCTTAGTATTGGTCTTTGCTTTGGAATATTTCAAGGACTAATGCCTATTTTGGGATATTTTCTTGCAGCAAGTTTTGCAAATTCAATCAAGGCCATTGATCATTGGGTTGCCTTTGTTTTATTATTTATAATTGGTTTTCAAATGATAAAAGAATCAAGGGATGCAAGCTGTGAAATAAGCCACGGCCTAAGCTTAAAATCTTTACTCTCTCTTGGTATAGCAACCAGCATTGATGCCATGGCAGTTGGAGTATCATTCGCATTTTTAGATGTAAATATTTTCTCATCAAGCTTAATAATAGGATTTACAACTTTTCTCCTCTCTTCTGTAGCCTTTAAAATCGGAAACAAATTAGGAATGAGAAGTAAGCAAATATCAGAACTTGTTGGAGGAATAATTTTAATAATTTTAGGATTTAAAATTTTAATTGAACATTTATTTTTCCAATAAAAAATTGCAAGGATTTATGATGTAGTACCCGTAAAACTGGACACAATATTTAATTATTAGTTGTAGTGGATGCTAACCTATATCTTGTAGGTGGCATCCATTTTGTTTTCTCCTGAATTCTTTCGTTATTGTAATAATAGATATATTTTTCTATTGCTTCCGAAAATTCTTCAAAAGAGCTATAGCTCTTTTCGTAACCATAATAAACTTCATTCTTTAATCTTCCAAAAAAAGTTTCTATAATTGAGTTATCATAACAATTACCTTTTCTTGACATTGATTGAATTATACCATGTTTCTTAAGTTCATTTATATAATATTTATGTTGGTATTGCCAACCTTGATCTGAATGTAATATTAAGTTGTTTAGTTTTGGAAATTTATTAAATGCTTTTGTTAACATATTATATATTTGTTTTAAATTAGGACTTAAGGATAAGTCGTAAGAGATAATCTCATTGGTATACATATCAAGTATTGGAGAAATGTA
>NZ_ABXA01000050.1 GCF_000173355.1 Anaerococcus hydrogenalis DSM 7454 | reverse complement strand
CCTATATCTCCTATTTCTGATGTTATTTGTAGTGCTAATTTTTCTCCTATGCCAGAAAATTCTTTTTCTATTTTGTATTCTTCTAATTCTGTGGCGATTTCTTTCATTTGTGATAGAATATTATTGAGAGTTTTGTTTATTACTCTTAGAAATTCAATTGAGTCTAGGACATTCGCATCTATTTTTGAGTTACTAGATGAGATTGTTGGGATTGATTCTAAGGCATTTTGGTAAATGGTTATTGCTTTTTGTGCATTTGGATGATATCCCTTTTTCTTTGCCCATTTTTCATAATCATTTACAAATTGTTCTTGACTTCTTTTTAATATCTTTTCACTATTTGACCATCTTTCTACAAAATCTATTAGTTTATCTTTTTGATAGTTACCATTTGCATGAGGGATTAGTTTTTTTAGTCCTGGATGTCTTTTTTCTATTTCTTTGTCTAGATAGTTTAAGTGGTTTATTCTTATCTTTTGGTAATGTTGATAGGATCTGTTTAATTGTTTTAATCTTACATATTCCTCCTTATCTTCTTTGTACTCTATTAG
>NZ_ABXA01000051.1 GCF_000173355.1 Anaerococcus hydrogenalis DSM 7454 | reverse complement strand
TACAATCTGGACTAGATTCAAATATTTTGTCCCTAATAATTTTTCAAGTTCTTTTAGACTTTCATTATTTACAATATAAAATACATTTTTACCTTCCTTGCGACTTTTTTATTATATTTGCATCTTCAAGTTTTTTCATATCACTTGATAAGGTAGGTTGACTTATATCAAATTTTTCTAGTATTTCACAAGCACAAAGCTCTTCGCATGATAACATATCTACTATTTCAAGCCTTTTAGGATCACTAAGAACTTTTAATTTTTTTGAAATGTTAACATACTTATCGTCCATTTTTTTATCCATATTTTCCTCCACAAATTTATTTTACCACACATATAGAAGTTTTTCTATATGTTTTTTGAAATTATTAAAAAAACTGCTGTAAAATTTTTACAGCAGCCACGCTTTTAACAAAGTATACAAATCCTCATGCTAAGAATATCATACGAAAAAAATTGATTTGATTTCAAATTTAAAAATTCATTAAAAATCGCACTCTAAAAGTTAAAGCAAAAATAATTTTTTCAAACAATTAGCTTCAATTAAATTTTAGTTCTTCGTTTTATTCCGAGGGATAAATATTAAAATCGTGCCACTGGCACAATTTTAAGCTATTTATCTGTCCTCGCTTTAGCGAGTTTGCGATTTTAGAATTTTGAAATTTAGAAATCAACAATTTTTGTAGTTAGATATCCGTGCTTGAGGGTTTGTCTACACTCTGACTACGTAAAATCTTACAGTAGTTTTTTATATTTTTTAAGAAACAGGTATTTCTTCTTTTATTTTTTCTTTTTTGTTGGCAAAATTTATTTTTCCTTCTTTTACTGTAAGGTTAATTTTCATATCTTTTGATAATTTTCCTTCCAAAATTTCTTCTGCCAATTGGTTGTCGATCTTATTTGTAATGTGACGTTCAAGTGGTCTTGCTCCGTATTCTTTTGAAAAACCACCTTCTGCTAGTAAGTCAACAACTCTCTTGTTGTAATTTATTTCTATTCCAAGATCTTCAAGTCTTTTCTTTGTTTGATCTAAGATTATTTTAGTAATTTCTTTGATATCATCCTTAGCAAGGGAATTAAACATTATTATATCATCAAGTCTGTTTAAAAATTCTGGAGCAAAGGCGTTTTTTATGGCCTTATTTATTATTTCCTTGTTTGAATCCTCAATTTCTTTTTCAACATCTCCCGTTCCAAAACCGATTTTTGGACTTTGATTTAAAGATGACACCCCAACGTTACTGGTCATTATTATAATTGTATTTTTAAAGTCTACAGTTCTTCCTTGACCATCTGTCAAACGTCCATCATCAAGAATTTGTAAAAGTAAATTGAAAATATCTGGGTGGGCTTTTTCAATTTCGTCAAATAAAATTACAGAATATGGGTGTTTTCTTACAGCTTCTGTAAGTTGACCGCCTTCTTCGTAACCAACATATCCTGGAGGAGATCCAACAAGTCTTGACACAGCAAATTTTTCCATGTATTCACTCATGTCCATCCTTATTAAATTATCCATATCTCCAAATAAATTTTCTGCCAAAGATTTGGCAAGATAAGTTTTTCCAACTCCTGTTGGTCCTACAAAAATAAACGAACCTATTGGTTTTTTTGGATCTTTTAAGCCAACTCTTGCTCTTTTTATAGCATGGGAAAGAGAATCAATAGCCTTATCTTGACCAATAACTTCTTTTTTAAGGTCAATATCTAGGTCCATATATCTTTGTTTTTCATCTTCAGTTAATTTTGTTATTGGAACTTTTGACCAATCTGAAACTATTTTTGCTATTTGGTCAAAACCGATTTTTAAGTCGATTTTATTTTTCTTATTTTCTTTTTCAATCTCTTCTCGAGCTTCCTTTATTTGATCTCTAAGACTTGCAGCTTTTTCAAAATTCTGTTCATTTATAGCTTGGGTTTTTTCTTCTATAAGTTTATCCAAAGTTTCTTTTTTAGAAGTTTGATCTTTGTTTTCCCTGTAATTTTTTATTCTTTCTTTTGAACAAGCCTCATCAATTACGTCTATAGCCTTGTCTGGCAAGAACCTATCTTGAATATATCTTTGTGATAAATCTACTGCTGCCTTTATGGCTTCATTTGTAATTTCTACCTTGTGATGGTCTTCGTATTTATCCTTTAATCCTTCTATTATTTTTATTGTGTCATCTTTGTTTGGTTCTTCTACATGGACCGGTTGCATTCTTCTTGTCAAAGCTTGGTCTTTTTCTACGTGTTTTCTGTATTCGTCAATTGTTGTTGCCCCAATTATTTGAATATCACCCTTGGCAAGAATTGGTTTTAAAATATTTGCTGCATCCATAGATCCTTCGCTTGCACCAGCTCCCAAAACCATGTGAAATTCATCAATAAATAAAATCACATCTTCTCTTTGTTCAAGTTCTTCGAATAATTTTTTAAGTCTTTCTTCAAAATCTCCACGGTATTTTGTCCCTGCAATCATGCTTGCAAGGTCTAGGGAAACTATAGTTTTATCCTTTATAATAAGGGGAACTTTTTCTTCAACAATTCTTTGAGCAAGCCCTTCAATTATAGCAGTTTTTCCAACTCCAGGATCTCCAATTAAAATAGGATTATTTTTCGTTCTTCTTAAAAGAATTTGGATGACTCTTTCGATTTCTCCATTTCTTCCTATAACTGGGTCGATTTTTCCAGATTCTGCCAAGTCATTTAAATTTTTGGCAAATTTTTTAAGATTTTCCCCCAAACTTTTGGATGACTTTCCAGATTTTTCATCATTTTGCAAACGAATTAAATTATCCCTGATAATTTTTTTATCAAGACCTGATAGCATAAACATAAGATTTGTAAAAGAATCATCATCATTTAAAATTGCAAGAAGAACATCCTCTTCGCTTGCAGAAACTTTTCTTCTTTTTTGGGCAAAAAATCTTGCCCTATCTAAAATTTGCCTAACCTTATTTGAATATTCTTTTGCAGGTCTTACTGCAGAGCCCTTGCCAATATTATTTATTACAATTGATCTTAAAAGTTCGTAATTTGCCCCTGCCTCTTCCAAAGCCTTTGTTGCAAGAGAACCAGTTTTCATAAGGGCCAAAAGCAAATGTTCAACTCCTATATAATCATGGCTAAGAGAATAAGATTCCCTTCGGGCCTGGCCCGTTAGCCTATTTAATTTATTATTTTCCATTATCTAGCCTCCATATATGAATTAAAAAATTCATATCTTTCTTCATCTCGGTTTCCCTTATACTTATTCTTTGTAATATTGAAAATCAAATAATCAATTTCTTGGTTGGATAATTTTGTAGAAAATCCTAAAACATTGTATTTTTTCAAATCATAAAGACAATTTACCATGCTAGTTAAGCTTTTTAAATTTTTACTATAAAGATTATCTTCCAAAATTTTTATAGTATCCTTTATGTCTTCATCATTTATCCCATTTAAACTTTGAAAATCTCTCCTAAACCTTCTTTCATTTCTGACTATTGTATCTAGGATATTTTCAAAATTTTCTAAATACTCTCCCATATCCTTCCTATAATTTCCGAAATTTTTTAAAATGTAAATATCATCGTCATAGGACTTAAAATATTCTGGAATATATCTAGTAAGGTAAATTCCCTCATGGGCAAGACTTGATTTTAGTGATAAATAAGCCTGGCTATTATCCAAAAGTCCAAACAAAAACATCTTTAACCTAATTTCAATCCCATTTCCAGAATTTCTTCCTAAACTTGTAAGGTAGCCATATTGGGGAGAAAAAGAAAAATCCAATTTTTTATCCAAATCTCCTTCAATCTCCATAGCCCTATCATAGGCAAGCTTAATCTCTTCCCCAAAATTTGTAATATTAATAGAAACATGGTCGCCATCATTTATTACAAGTATGTGATCATCAGAAAAAACAAGGCCTATTACTGCCTCCTTATTCATAGAATCAGGAGAAATTATTCCCGCATTTATTAACTTATTTAAAGTAATCTCATCTAATTCATCGATTAATATCAAATCATCCCCATAAATTTCCCTAAAACTTTCTATAATTTCTAGGGAACCTTTCTCATTCATGGTGTTGGGGAAGTTGTAATTTTCAATATTTCTTTTCAAAGATAAGTTGTTTTCAAGTATTATGTCCTTATAATAATCTATCAATTTCTCACCTTCATATTTAATTCATCTATTTTTTCCTTAAGATCTTGAGCCTTCTCAAAATCTTCAATCTCAACTGACTTTTGTAATTCTTCTTGCAAATTTTTAATCTTTATTGCCACTTCCCTAAAATCTCTATGTTTTCTCGGGAATTTTCCATCATATTTTTTCAAATTATTTACAGCCTTCAAAACCTCTCTGGAAATTTTTTTATCAAGCTCATAACAATGTGGGCAACCAAAAATTCCTGCCCTTATATTTGCCACAGAATTTCCACACTCTGGGCAATGTTCCTCTTTTAATGATGAAAAATAATCATAAGAGAAATTATTTTTGGAAATTTTGTAATCATAATAAGAATCTATAATTTGGTCAAGACTTGGTACAAATTTTTCAACCAAACTCCTCCAATCAAAATTATCTATATCAACTTCTTTATAATCTTCAAAACCTGTAACTTCACCCTTGGATAATTTTTGTACGCAATCATTACATAGGTGAAAGTTGTGTTCTGTTCCATTTATAAGTGCCTTTACAGTAACACTTGCTTCATTATCGCATCTGTCGCATTTCATATAATCAACTCCTTATTAGAAAGCTAAGTAAAATATTTTTTACTATATCATGCCTTACTAAATTTCTCTTATTTTTTTCTACATTCATAAGCGACTTATCAAGAGTTGCATAAACTGCAATTCCCAATTCTTTTTCGTCCATATATCCCTTGTTAAAAAGTTCTGTAAAAAAACTTTTCGCTCTTTCTTCAGTTAGTTCTTTATCTAAATTTTTAATAATATATTTTATATAATCATCTTCATCTTCGACTATAGTAATAATTCTTATAAAGCCATTACCGCCTCTTTTGCTTTCAATTAAATATCCATTGTATGGAGTAAATCTTGTAGAAAGCACATAATTAATTTGACTTGGAGAACACTCAAACCTTGTTGCCAAATCATTTCTTCCAATTTCTACAAAACCTTCTTGAGCATTTTCCAAAAGGGCTTTCAAGAATTTTTCTATATCAGACGTTAATCCTGCCATAGATTTACCTCGATTTCTTTGACTTTCTCTGACCTTTTATTTTATTGTACACTAAAATAGTATAGATTCAAGAATAATGACTTTCTAAAAAAATATAAAAAAATAAGGCTAAAAAATTTAGCCTCAGACTGTTGACAAAGTATGAAATTAGATAATATTTTATTTTGAAATAAAATTAAGCTAAGTGCCATCTCGACTAAGTGAGTGAAACGAACACATGGAGAGATCTCATGAGATTTCTCCGCTCGTTGCACTCGGTCGAAATGGTTGAAATTTTAGTTTGTCGACAACCTAAGGCTAAAAATTTATCCTTATTTAATCATCTCTCCTATTTCCAAACAAAATCCAAAGTCTTAAAAATTGAAGGGCTGTGGAAATTGTTGCTGCTACATAAGTTAGGGCAGCAGATTTTAACATATCTTTTTGCATAATCATTTTCAACTCCAACAAGCATACCAGATTCTTTTAAAAACTTTAAGGGCCCTTCTTGAAGCGTCAAATTCTACCGGAAGGGTAATTATTTGGAAAATTAAGACAAAAAGAAATAAAAATATTCCAATAGTAATTAATTTTCCCATAGAAAGAAAATCCCCAATAAATCATAGGAAAGGATAATTTTGATCCAAGATTTACAGCTGGTACTATGTAGGATTTTATCTTT
>NZ_ABXA01000052.1 GCF_000173355.1 Anaerococcus hydrogenalis DSM 7454 | reverse complement strand
TATCTCTTACGACTTATCCTTAAGTCCTAATTTAAACAATATATAATATGTTAACAAAGCATTTAATAAATTTCCAAACTAAAACTTAATATTACATTCAGATCAAGGTTGGCAATACCAACATAAATATTATATAAATGAACTTAAGAAACATGGTATAATTCAATCAATGTCAAGAAAGGTAATTGTTATGATAACTCAATTATGGAAACTTTTTTTGGAAGATTAAAGAATGAAGTTTATTATGGTTACGAAAAGAGCTATAGCTCTTTTGAAGAATTTTCGGAAGCAATAGAAAATATATCTATTATTACAATAACGAAAGAATTCAGGAGAAACAAAATGGATGCCACCTACAAGATATAGGTTAGCATCCACTACAACTAATTAATTAAATATTGTGTCCAGTTTTATGGGTACACATCAATTTTTTGCACCTATTTTTTATATATTTATTTTTATTTCATAATCGAGATTTTTGAAAAATTCCATAGAATGTTCTATGTCATGATACTTATATCCCATATCAAAGGCATTTTTTCGATCCCTACTTGATCCGTGAGTAAATTTATCTGGATTTATATTAGATCCTGACATCTCTTGAATTTTATCATCACCAATCGATGAGGCTGCCTTCATAGCTTCTTCAATATCACCTTTTTCTAAATATCCTTTTTCTTTAGAATAGTAAGCATACACTCCTGCAAAATAATCAGCCTGTAATTCTTGGGCAACAGAATATTTATTGTATTCTTTTTCAGATAATTGCTTTTGTAGTTTTTGGGTTTGATTTAAAATTCCTAATTCATTTTGAACATGATGACCTACTTCATGGGCTAAAACATAGGCGAAAGCAAAATCTCCACCAGCTCCATAGGTATTTTTTAATTCATCATAAAAAGAAACATCAATATAAACTGCCTGATCAAGTGGACAATAAAAAGGACCCATTCCAGATTGAGCTATACCACAGGCAGATTTTGTTGATCCTGTATACAGGGTCATTTGTGGTTCATTATAAGTCAAATTATACTCAGAAAATTTTTCATGCCACATATCTTCAGTATCAGCAAGAACAACCGATAAAAAATCTTCAAGCTCTCTTTGTCCTTCAGAAATATTTTCTTCGTATTGCCTATTTTGTCTCTGATCAACATTTCTATCGTTAATAACCGATGGGTCAGCTCCTAAAAAATAAAAAACCAACATTAAAACTAATCCACCAATTCCTCCACCAAAAACAAGTGGTGTGCTAGAAGCTCTATTTACGTTCGAACTTTTTCGTCTATTTTTCCATTTCATTTTAACCTCCAAATTACTTCTCATAATTACTAATACCCTAAATAATATTTAAATTTCTTTAAATTGCTAAAATTATTAAAATTGGTAAAGTGTTTTTAATAATATAAAAATAAAGGAGTTACAATGAAAATTATTTCGTGGAATATAGATTCTCTAAATGCAGCCCTAACAAGCGATTCAAATAGGGCGAAAATGTCTAGAGATGTTTTAGATACTATTATTAAAGAAGATGCAGATATAATTTGTCTTCAAGAAACAAAATTGCCAAGGACTGGTCCTAGTAAAAAACATAAGGAAATTCTGGAAAGCTATTTCCCTCAATACAATTATGCTTGGATAAGCTCACAAGAACCAGCAAGAAAATCATACGCAGGGTGTTTAACATTTTATAAAAAAGAATTTGAGCCAATAATTTCTTATCCAACTTTGGATGCACCTGATACAATGGATCAAGAAGCAAGGCTAATTACTTTAGAATTTGAGAATTTTTATTTAACGCAAGTTTACACACCAAATGCTGGTAGTGGTTTAAGTAGGCTTGATTTAAGACAAGTTTGGGATAAAAAATATGCAAATTATCTAGAAAAATTAGATCAAAATAAGCCTGTTATAGCTTGTGGAGATTTTAATGTGGCACACAAAGAAATTGATTTGAAACATCCGGAAAATAATCACAAGTCAGCAGGATTTACTGATGAAGAAAGAAGTGGATTTACAAACTTACTTAATAAGGGATTTGTTGATACATTTAGATACCTTCACGGAGATGTAGAAGGAAAGTACACTTGGTGGGCCCAAAGAGTTAAAACAAGTAAAATAAATAATTCTGGCTGGAGAATTGATTATTTTATAGTTTCCGATAGGATAAAAGAGAAAATTAAAGAGTCTGACATGATAGATTCAGGAGATAGGCAAGATCATACTCCTATATATATAAATATGGACATGTAAAAAGAGCAGAAAAACTGTTCTTTCAGACTGTTGACAAACTAAAAATTTTCCCATTTCGACCGAGTGTAACGAGCGGAGAAATCTCAAGAGATCTCTCCATGCGTTCGTTTCACTCACTTAGTCGAGATGGTACTTAGCTTAATTTTATTTCAAATAAAATATTATCTAATTTCATACTTTGTCTATGCTCTGAAAGAACAGAAAAACTGTTCTTTTTTATTTTCATAGGGTATATAAAAAATGAAAGAAGATTTAAAATAAATTGGTATTTATTTTTAAATACCTTTTTTAATTTCTATAGGAGTATTTATGAAAAAATGTATGATAATTGAAAATCCAAATTCTGGCGATGGCAAAAATGATGAATATATGGAGGGCTTAATTGGCAAATTAGAAAATGAATTTGATCAAGTAGTTCATAAAAGACTAAAAAGAAGGCGATGGGGAAAATTTTCCAAAATGCTTGCCTTGAAAATACGATTCTATTTTGTAGTTGGCGGAGACGGAAGTTTAACGAAGTCATAAATGGTATTCAAAATGGAT